>CAZSIV010000034.1:0-23806 GCA_964607135.1 uncultured Oscillospiraceae bacterium
AACCTCACGGACTGGACGGAAATCGAAGATTTCCGAGTCCTGAGAGAACATTGTTGCCTTCGGCAATAATAACCGCAGAGCGGTTATTATCCATCTCATGGCCGGAACGATTCGCTCGCGGCGCTCGCTTCCGTCCTGATGGCCAATGATACCGTTCATGCGCTGCATCACGGTATTATAGCCTCACGGTGCAGGTGAAAGCAGAGCCTGCGGCGGCTGAGAAAACCTTGTATCATTCCCGCTTTGCATGATGTGCTCGCCGAGGTGACGGGATTCCGCAGAGCGGAGAGGTTATTTGATGTTTTACATATGGCCTATGGCCATATATGATTATACCAGCTTGCATCCCTGGATGCAAGAAATAGGAAAGGAGTTGCGGCAATGAGCGGCGTAGTGATTAAGGGGACGGGAGCATATCTGCCGGCGCTTTGCGTCGACAACGAGGCGTTTACGAAAATTTTGGATACGTCGGACGAATGGATCCGCACCCGGACCGGAATCCGCACCCGCCATTTTTCGGACGGGGAGCCAGGCTGGTCGATGGGCTTAAAAGCGGCGCGCCAGGCGCTGGATCTGGCAGGTACCCGCCCGGAGGAGATCGACCTGATTCTGTGCACCACCGTCACCCCGGATTACTGTACCCCCTCCCTTGCCTGCGTATTGCAGGGGAAGCTGGGTGCGGTCAATGCGATCGCCTTTGACATCAGCTGCGCCTGTGCGGGGTTTGTCTACGCCCTCGACCTGGCGAACCGGTACCTCATAACCGACGACAAGATCAAAAATATTCTGATCGTCGGCTCTGAAATGCTTTCCAGAGTCACCAATTTCGAAGACCGCGCCTCCTGCGTCCTGTTTGGGGACGGGGCGGGGGCGGCCGTCGTTTCCGCACCGGCTTCGGATGCCTTGTTTACATCCAGCCTGAAGGCGGAGGGGACAGGGGCAGGTCAGATCTTTGGGCGGTACCACGGCACCCGCAACCCCTTCTGCAACCCTTCGCCTGCGATGGATTACGACGAGTACGGGGATTATAAAGAGGGCTGCCTCTATATGAACGGCAAAGAGGTTTATAAATTTGCGACGAGGATTATGGCGGAAACGGTGACCGAGGCCGCGGAAAAGGCGGGGATCACCCCGGCGGAGATCGACCTGATTATCCCGCATCAGGCGAATATCCGGATCATTGAGACGGCGGCCCAGCGACTCCATCTCCCGATGGAGCGGTTTGCGGTGAATATCCAGAAGTATGGAAATACTTCCAGCGCCTGCATCCCGATCTGCCTGGATGAAGTCAACCGCGCGGGCCGGCTGAAAAAAGGGGATAAGGTTTGCTTTGTCGGCTTTGGAGCGGGCCTGGTCGCAGGCGCGGCGCTGATCGAATGGCAGTGACGGCTAAATGAAGCAATCGGGGCGCAGCGTATTTTTCGCGCCGGGCGTCCTCGGCCGGGCGATTTGCACCCAATGTGTTACCGGTCAAAAGGTTCGTGCTCTGTGAGACACGCTGTGTTTTTATACGCGGCAGCCCGCGGGACAGGGGGTTCCGCTTGTTTCATTGAGCGGTGATTTGGAATGGACAAATGCAAAGGAGAGTGTTATCATTTGGCAAAGACAGCTTTGATTACGGGCGCTTCTCAGGGAATCGGGGCGGCGATTGCGAAGAAACTCGCTTCCGACGGGTTCAACATCGCAGTCAACTGTTACAGTGAACGGGAAGTGGAAAACGGCGGAAACCAGGTGGCCGAAGCCTGCCGCAGCTGCGGTGTGGATGCGGAATGCTTCATCGGCGACGTTTCGAACTTCGACTCCTGCGCCGAAATGGTAAAGGCGGTCAAGGCGCGGTTTGGAACCATCGACGTGCTGGTCAACAACGCTGGGATTACCAAGGACGGCCTGCTCGCCCGGATGTCCGAGGCGCAGTTCGACGCGGTGGCCGCGGTCAATTTCAAGGGCGTTTTCAATATGACCCGCCATGTCAGCGGCGTGATGATGCGCCAGCGCAGCGGCCATATCGTCAATATCACCTCAGTTGCGGGGCTTTACGGCAATCCGGGGCAGTTCAACTATTCTGCGACCAAGGCGGGCGTCGTCGGGATGACCCTGACGGCGGCTAAGGAGCTCGGCCCGCGGAACATAACCGTTAACGCGGTGGCGCCCGGCTTCATCGAGACACCGATGACCGACGTGCTGACCGATGAGCAGAAGGCAGCCGCCCTTTCGAGCGTACCGCTCGGGCGGTTCGGCAAGCCGGAGGAGATCGCGGCGGCAGTCGCCTTCCTCGCCTCCGATGCGGCGGGATATATCAGCGGGCAGGTCATCGTCGTAGACGGTGCGATGTCCATGTGACGTTTTGAAAAGAACAGCGTAAAATAACGAGGAAAGGAACGATACCGGGTGCAAAAGTGTTTTTAACCGCTTTTGTGTGAGTTCTGTATCACGGGTGAGTGTTATGAAACGAGTCGTAATCACCGGAATGGGGGCGATCACCCCCATCGGAAAAACAGCGGCGGAGTTCTGGGCGTCCTTGAAAGAGGGGCGTCACGGCATTGCGCCGATCACGGCGTTCGACACGTCGGACGTCCCTGTAAAGCTGGCGGCCGAGGTCAAGGGCTTCGACCCGACCCTTTACATTGAAAAGAAGGAAACCCGGCGGATGGACCGTTACTGCCAGTTTGCCGTCGGCGCCGCCCTCGACGCGCTCAAGGACAGCAAAACCGATTTCAGCGACCTCGACCCTTACCGGGTCGGCGTCATCGTCGGCAGCGGGATCGGCGGGCTGCACACCATCGAAGCCGAGCATACCAAGCTGATGGAAAAGGGACCGGACCGGGTTTCGGTCTTTTTTATCCCGATGATGATCTCCAACATGGCTGCGGGCAGCATCGCCATGAAGACCGGCTTTAAAGGGGTCAACTACTGTCCGGTGACCGCCTGCGCCACCTCGACCCATGCGATCGGCGAGGCGTTCCACGCCATCAAGCACGGCTATCTCGATGCCTGCCTCACCGGTGGGGCCGAGGCGACGGTGACCAGGTTTGCCGTGGCGGGTTTCAACAATATGACCGCCCTTTCGAAAAGCAGCGATCCCGACCGGGCATCCATCCCCTTTGATGCGGAGCGGGACGGCTTTATCATCGGGGAGGGCGGCGCGATCCTGGTTCTGGAGGAGCTGGAGCACGCCAAAGCGCGCGGAGCGGAAATTTACGCCGAGGTCGTCGGTTACGGCGCCACCTGCGACGCTTATCATATCACCAGCCCTGCCCCGGACGGCGAGGCCGCTGCCAAAGCGATGAGCCTCTCGATCGAGGAGGCTGGGCTCCGCCCGGAAGAGGTGGGATACATCAACGCGCACGGGACCTCGACCCCGCTCAACGACAAATATGAGACCGGGGCGATCAAGATCGCCTTTGGGGAAGCGGCGGACAAGGTCGCGGTCAGCTCGACCAAGTCGATGACCGGCCATCTCCTGGGCGCGGCAGGCGCAGTGGAGAGCATCGCCTGCGCCATGGCGCTCAAAGAGGGGATTATCCCGCCGACCATCGGGTTTAAAACCCCCGATCCGGAATGCGGCCTCGACTATGTGACCGAAGGGGCGCGCAGGGCGGAGCTGAAGGCCGCGATTTCGAATTCTCTCGGCTTCGGCGGGCACAACGCCACCCTCTGCTTTAAAAAATATGAGGGCTGAGTGGCCCAAACGCGAATAAAGGAAAGATGGTGGAGTATGAAGTTGACACTGGAACAGGTATATGATTTGATGGATAAACTGTCCGCTTCCGGTTTGGGTGAAGTTGAGATCGAGTCGGAAGGGGTTAAGGTGAAGATAAAGGCAAAGCATCCCCAGCAGGTTTTACAGGCGGCCGCTCCGGTTCTGCCCGTTCCGTCCGCCGGCGGAGAGTCTGCCTCGGAGAAGGCGCTCTCCGGGAAAATCGTAAAGTCCCCGATTGTCGGGACGTTTTACGAAGCCGCGGGCCCGGGGAAGGATCCCTTTGTCCGGGTGGGCGATCTGGTCAAAAAGGGGGACGTCCTCTTTATCGTCGAGTCGATGAAGCTGATGAACGAGGTCTCCAGCGATTTCGACGGCAAGGTCGCCGAAATCTTGGTGGAAAACGGCCAGCCGGTGGAATTCGGCCAGCCGATCATGCGGATCGAATAGGCAGAAGAGAGCCGGTGGATCAAAAATACCGAGAAAGGAGCGGCGCAGGCGGCGGATCGGCATAGCCCTGCGCCGGGACAGCGATTAAGATGGCAGTTTTAAATCGAGAGCAGATCGAGGAGATCATCCCGCACCGCGACCCGTTCCTCCTCATCGACGAGGTGATTGAGCTGGAGCCGGGGGTGCGCTGTGTGGCGCTCAAGCACCTGAAAGAAGATGAATTCTGGTTCAAAGGGCATTTCCCGGGTCATCCGGTTCAGCCGGGCGTCCTCACGATGGAGATGCTGGCGCAGGCCGGTGCGGTCTGCATCCTGAGCGTTCCGGAAAACAAGGGGAAGATCGCGTTTTACGCCGGGATCGACAAGGCGCGGTTCCGCCGCCAGGTCAGCCCGGGGGAGACCCTCCGGCTCGAGGTGGAGATCATCAAACAGCGCGGGCCGATCGGCGTCTGCAAGGCGGTTGCCAGCGTGGACGGGGAGCGGGCCGTCACAGCGGAGATCACCTGCGCGCTGGAGCGGTAACCCGGCCGGAGCTTTTTGCATAAGATCAATCGAGGGCCGTCCGCCGGGCGGCCGGAATCAACATAAGGGGTACAGTCTATGTTAAGCAAGGTGCTGATCGCCAACCGCGGGGAAATCGCGGTGCGGATTATCCGGGCCTGCCGTGAACTCGGGCTGCGGACGGTCGCCGTTTTTTCGGAGGCCGACCGGGGCGCTCTCCACGCGCAGATTGCCGACGAGGCCGTCTGTGTCGGACCGGCGGCGACCAAGGACAGCTATTTGAATATCAGCGCGATCCTGGCTGCCTGCGAGCTGACGGGGGCGGATGGGATCCATCCCGGCTTTGGTTTTTTGTCCGAAAGCCCGCAGTTTGCCAACGCATGCAGGCGGTGCGGGGTGGCGTTCGTCGGCCCGAATGCCGAGTCGATCGAGATGATGGGGGACAAAGCCCGCGCCAAGGACACGATGAAGAAGGCGGGGGTGCCGGTCGTACCGGGGTCCGACGGCGTGGTCAAAACGCTGGAGGAAGCCTATGAAATCGCGGATGAGATCGGCTATCCGGTCATGGTCAAGGCGTCTGCCGGCGGCGGCGGGCGGGGAATCCGGCTGGTCAACGACGAGTCGGGGCTCGAGAACGCCATCGTTGCGGCCCGGCAGGAAGCGCTCCAGTTTTTCGGGAACGGCGAGGTCTATCTGGAAAAATTTATCGTCAACCCCCGTCATATTGAGATTCAGATCCTCGCAGATCAGCACGGAAACGTCGTCCATCTGGGGGAGCGGGACTGCTCGCTCCAGCGCCGGAACCAGAAGGTTCTGGAGGAAGCGCCCAGCCCGGTGATGACCGAGGAGCTCCGCGCCCGAATGGGGGAGGCGGCGGTCAGGGCGGCGAAGGCCTGCGGTTACTGGAATGCCGGCACGGTTGAATTTTTAGTCGACAGCGAACGCAACTTTTATTTTATGGAGATGAACACCCGGATCCAGGTCGAGCATCCGGTCACAGAGCTGGTCACGGGGGTCGACCTCGTCAAGCAGCAGCTCCTGATTGCGGGCGGAGAACCGCTCCCCTTCCGGCAGGAGGAGATCCGCCTGACCGGGCACGCGATTGAGTGCCGGGTCAACGCGGAAAATCCAAGGCTCGGGTTCCGCCCCTCTCCGGGGAGGATCACCGCGCTCCACATGCCCGGCGGCCCCGGCGTGCGGATCGACAGCGCGGTCTACCAGGGGTGCGAGATCACCCCCTATTACGACAATATGATCGCCAAGCTGATCGCCTATGCCCCCGACCGGGAGCAGGCGATCATGAAGATGAAATGGGCCCTCGCGGAGTTTTTGGTCGAAGGGGTCGACACCAACATCGATTTTCAGCTTTCCCTCATCCGCGACCCGGATTTTGAAAGCGCGGACTACGATATCGGTTTTCTGAACCGCAAAGATGTGATGAAACAGGAAATGAGGTGAGACCGGATTGCTGGAGGATCTCTTTAAAATTGTAAAAACGCGTTCTGCGCAGGATATCAAGGCGCCGGGGAGCAAGGTCAACATCCCCTCAAATCTCCTTTTTAAATGCCCCCGCTGCGGGAAGGTGATGTTCGAGGAGGATTTCGAGGCTGCGAAAAAGGTCTGTGCCAGCTGCGGTTACCACGCGCGGCTGAGCGCATCGGAACGGCTTGAAATCACTGCGGACAAAAACAGCTTTGAAGAATACGACGCGGATTTGACGAGCGTCAACCCTTTGGGGTTTGCGCAGTACGACGCAAAGCTCGAGGAGCTGCGGAAGTCCACCGGCCTGAAAGATGCGGTGATCACCGGGGAATGCTCCATCCGCGGGAACCGGTGCGCAGTCGGGGTGATGGACTCCCGGTTCATGATGGCCTCGATGGGGTCGGTGGTCGGCGAAAAGATCGCCCGGCTGTTTGAGCGTGCGGCTGAAAAGAAGCTGCCGGTCGTCATCTTTGCGGCGAGCGGCGGCGCCCGGATGCAGGAGGGAATCCTCTCCCTGATGCAGATGGCCAAAACATCGGCGGCCGCGGCCCGCCACAGCGCGAAGGGGCTTCTTTATATCACGGTTTTGACCGACCCGACGACCGGCGGCGTGACCGCGTCGTTCGCCTCGCTCGGCGATATCATCATCGCGGAGCCGAAGGTCGTCGTCGGCTTTGCGGGGCGGCGGGTCATCGAGGGGACGATCCGCCAGCGGCTCCCGGACGATTTCCAGTCGGCCGAGTTCCTGCTGGAGCACGGCTTTGTCGATATGGTCGTCGGCCGTGACAAGCTGCGCCGCACCCTTTCTCATCTGATCCGGCTGCATGCAAAGGAGGGGGCGGAATGAATAAGAAAACAACCTGGGAACGGATGGAGACGATCCGGAAAAAGGAGCGCCCGACCATCAACGACTACATCCCGCTTCTCTTCGACGAGTATTTCGAGATGCACGGCGACCGGCTGTTCGGCGACGACGGCGCGATTACCGGCGGGATTGCGCGGTTTAAGGGGCGGCCTGTCACGGTGATCGCTCAGGTCAAGGGCCGGAACATCAACGAAAACAAGGCCTGTAACTTTGCCATGCCCCACCCGGAGGGGTACCGAAAGGCACTCCGCCTGGCCCGCCAGGCCGAGAAATTTCACCGCCCGATTATCTGCTTTATCGACACCCCGGGCGCTTTCTGCGGCGTCGCCGCCGAGGAGCGGGGACAGGGGGAGGCGATTGCCCGGAACCTCTATGAGTTTTCCGGGATCAAAACGCCGATCGTCTCGGTCGTCCTCGGGGAAGGCGGCAGCGGCGGCGCACTGGCGCTCGGCGTCTGCGATGAGCTCGCGATGCTGGAAAACGCGCTTTATTCGGTCATCTCCCCCCGCGGATGCGCGAGCATCCTCTGGAAGGACGCAGCCCGGGAGCGGGAAGCGGCCGAGATGCTGAAAATCACCGCAGAGGATCTGGTGGAGTTCGGGGTTGCGGAGGCGATCATCCCGGAAGCGAATGGGGACGCGGCGACAGGGCCGGAGGAGACGGCGGAGCAGATTTCACAATATCTGTATAAAACAATCGAAAAATTGTCCAAAATAGATATTGATCTTTTACTGGATAGCCGCTATAATAAATTCAGAAAAATCGGCGTGTATTCTGAAGAATAAGCCGTTCTGTTTTGATGAAATTATTTGAGGAGGATATTTATGGTATTTGAAAAAGTAAAGGGCATTTTGGTTGACCAGCTGGACGTCGAAGAGGAAAAAGTCACAATGGAGGCTTCTATCACTGAAGATCTCGGCGCGGATTCTCTCGATGTTGTCGACCTGGTGATGTCCCTGGAGGAAGAGTTTGATGTTGAGATCCCCGACGATCAGGTTGAAAACATCAAAACTGTGGGCGATATTGTAAAATACATCGAGGAAAAAGTGTGATTTTTGCTCTGTGATTTGTATGAAACGGGCGGCGCTGAGAAGGTGCCGCCCGTTTTGGCTGTCTGCTTTCGATTGGGGATTCTCAGCTCCGTCAGGGCGGGCAAAAAATCCCTGACATTCCTGTAATGCCGTTTGCCTGTTTGCAAGGGGCAAGAGTAAATAGGCAGGCTCCCGCCCCTATTTAGGAAAATTTTCCGGATTTGAGAAAGCCGCCGCGATGCTTCAGCTTCCCCTTGACGGATGAGGAAAAGTGGGGTATAATTTAAATTGTGCATATGCCCATAATGAATTGTGTTTTAGGGGGAAAGCTAATGCCGAGGGAGCCGAAATGCCGCAGAGTCTGCGCGGAGCCGGGATGCAGGCGGTTTTCCCCGGAACACTGCGAAGGGGCGCCGGTGGTCATGAGTGTGGAAGAGCTGGAGGCAGTGCGTTTATGCGACCTGGAAGGCTTGGATCAGGAGGAAGCGGCCGCGCGGATGAACGTTTCGCGGGGGACGCTCCAGCGGGTGCTCTATTCCGCCAGAAAGCGGATGGCGGAGGCCCTGGTGTTTGGAAAGAGCCTGATCATTGAGGGCGGAAATTACGAAATTGCAGACCGGGAATGCGGACAGCGCTCCTGCTGCCACTGCCGGTTTGAAAAAAAAGGAGACGAAGACAGATGAGTGAAAATTGTAACCACGATTGTTCTTCCTGCAGCCAGAACTGTGGAGAGCGGGAAGCGGAGAGCATGTTGTTTCAGCTCAACGAGATGAGCAAGGTTAAAAAGGTGATTGGGGTTGTCAGCGGCAAGGGCGGCGTTGGAAAATCGATGGTGACCTCGATGCTGGCGGTTTTGATGAACCGGAGAGGGCACACCTCGGCGATCCTGGATGCCGACATCACCGGCCCTTCGATCCCAAAAGCCTTTGGGATCAAGGAAAAAGCGGCTCCCAACGAATGGGGGCTTGTCCCGGTGAAGAGCAAAACCGGCGTCGAGATCATGTCGGTCAACCTCCTGCTTGAAAACGACACCGATCCGGTCATCTGGAGAGGGCCGATTCTCGCGGGAATCATCCAGCAGTTCTGGTCCGAGGTCGTCTGGGGCGACGTGGACTACATGTTTGTCGATATGCCTCCGGGAACCGGCGACGTCCCGCTCACCGTTTTCCAGTCCCTGCCGCTCGACGGGATCATTGTCGTGACCTCGCCGCAGGAGCTGGTGTCGATGATTGTCGGCAAAGCGGTCAATATGGCCCGGATGATGGATGTCCCCATCCTCGGATTGGTGGAGAACTACAGCTATGTTGAGTGCCCCGACTGCGGCAAGAAAATCCATCCCTTTGGGGAGAGCCATATTGACGAAATCGCCGAAAAGAACAGCCTGAAGGTGCTTGGCAAGCTCCCGCTCAACCCGGAAATTTCGGGTGCGAGCGACCGGGGCGTGATCGAGCTGTTCGAAGGGGACTGGCTCGACGCTGCGGCCGACCTGGTGGAATCGCTGTAATTGAGGCGAAATGGAGCCTGCTGTTTTGGGTGCAGCGGGATGGATGGCTCTATTGGATTAAAAACGGCGTCCTGCCGCACTTTCTGCGGCAGGACCGCTTGATTAAAAAAGAAAGGTTCTGAGAAAATGAAGCTTGCTGTGACGGCAGAAAACGGACAGGTGTTCCAACACTTTGGACATACAAAATTGTTTCAGGTCTTCACCGTAGAGGACGGCAGGGTGACAGCCAGAGAAGCGCTCGACACCTCGATGAGCGGGCATGAGGCCCTGGCGGTCATCTTAAAAAACGCGGGCGTTTCCGTCCTGATCTGCGGCGGGATCGGGGGCGGCGCTCCAGTCGAACGGGATCGAGCTCGTGGCGGGCGCTTCCGGCGAGATCGAGACCGCGGTCGAAGATTACCTGGCGGGGCGGCTGGTGCACAACCCACAGGTTCAGTGCAGCCACCACCATGGGGAAGAAGGCGGACACCGCTGCGGACATCACCACGAGTGATCCGCTTGCCTGATGAATCCGTGTTTGAAAGCGGTCGGCGGCAGGGCTCTCCGTGGTAATTCGCACACCGGCGCGCTGCTGACCATGGTGCGTTTGTTCTGCAAGGCGTGTTTTTATGATCGCTTATTCAGCGTGCCTTACAATGCGGACGACCGCTTTTTTGGACGGCGGGATGAAGCGTTCCGCCGGAGTCTGAAACGGCCGGATCCGCCGGCAGGGTTTCTTTGTATAATAAAGAGTGACCGCCTGCGAATATTGCACAGAACCGTTAAAAACGGACATTGACAAAAAGCCCCCTGTCGTAGGAAAATAACTACGACAGGGGGCGAATTGCGTGGCAAGGAATACGCATGTGCAAGAGGTAGAAAAAGAGATACCGAAGATGAAAGCAGCAGGGAAAACGAACCGCGAAATAGCGGAGTATTTTGGGTCTCATAGCAGCATTATACTGCTATTTACGATCTAATACAAGACGATACCTTGTCAATGGGGGAAAACAAAGTGCGGCTTATATCCCCATAGTTAAAGCAAGAGGTATTACGCCACGTGTGATAAAATAACCTAAAATAAATTTCAAGAATTTAAAACTCAAAAGAGAAAACTGCGCCACAGGGATGCGGATAACTTTTTGAGATGCTGGGAAAAATGTGGAAAGTTATCCGCATATAGAATGCAAGCGGTTTGGGTGTAAATTTATTCTTCATCGCTGAGCAGGGACAATATATGGTTGTTAAATATGTAAATCCATGGTAAACTAAAAAATAGTGTTAAATAGCAGAAAATGTTTGTAACTATAATTGTAAACGGTGGGCTATAGCGAATAATAATATTGCAGAGAATTTCATCAGGAATAATTATATCGACACCAAATGTTTATATAAAGAAGACTTGTAAGCAATATGAGATTCCCTTGTATATTAATGAAGGTGGAATTGTTCAGGATTGGAATTTAGCCTATAAAGCAGCTAATACAAATATATAACAATTGCACATTAAGATGATGTTTATTTGCCGCAATATACTACAGCTGTTTTGGAAAATGTGCAGAAGGCAAAGAAAGCCATTGATTGTGTTTGCCAGTTATGGAGAGCTTAAAGAGGGGCGAGTAGTTTCTTCGATCCCTATGAAAAAGCCCGTATATTATATGATTAAGGTTACGATGGCGGTTCTCACAGAGGGAATTTGTGCCGGCGATGAATATTCGCACACGGATTATTTTTGCTCTGACAATGGCGATTTCAAGCGTGTCTATCCGTGTGAAAGAATTAGTACGGGAAGTTGCGTTATATCAGGAAAATGGGAATTCAAAACAAGAATAAAAAGTACGAGTTTGGGAGACAGAGGGAAAATGAAAATGCAAACTGGCAGTAAGAATGAAAAAAGAATAGTTTATTTCGCAACATTCCTCTTGGTGAGTGCAATTATGTTTGTTTTTTGTAATTCGTTTTACTGGCCATATCAGGAAATCAGCAAGAGGAAAATATTTGTCGGAGTTATAGCGTTTGTCTGTGTAGTTATAGTTCCAATTTTGAGTGTTAAACTTACCTTTTTTTATGAATTTGTAAAAGGATGTATCCAATGTGTCAAAAGCGGCATAGCAAAAGCAAAGAATAATAAGAAGAGAATATTATCTTTCGCAGCCATAGTTATAGGGGCAGTGGGATTAGCATATATAGCAACAACCGTTATTAGCAGATACATCTTACATACGACATATAATGTGCGTATGTTTTATTTGTTTATTACTTTGGAAAGTATAGCGTTGTCTGTTGGCTTTGTATGGAAAAAGGCAGCACGAAAGCCTGAAAACGTATTTCTGCTTATTGCATTAATTCTAGGCCTTTTTTGTATTGGTGTAACACCGAATAAGGTCGGCGTATCATGGGATGATCAGATTCATTATGCGAAAACATTAGAAATTGCTAATTTCTGTAATGGAATTATGTATGATGCAGATGTAAAAAATATAGAGCATTATGTTTATGCAAATAGGATGGGATACGATAGACAATCCGATTATGAATATACAGAGGATGTTGAAACTTCTTATAATGCAAAAGAATGGAAGGTATATGAATTTTCTGGATACGGCATTGGGAGCATTGCATACATTCCCCCTGCAATAGGAATTGTTTTAGGAAGAGGGTTGGGATTGTCCTATACCGGGGTATTCAACATGGGACGATTCTTTAATCTGGCAATGTATGTGGCATTAATTTATTTTGCAATAAAAAAAATAAAGTATGGGAAGGTGTTAGTTGCAGCAATTGGTTTGATTCCGACGACAATATTTATGGCAGCAAATTATTCTTATGATCCATGGGTCATTGGATTTACAATTTTAGGCTTGGCGTACTTTTTTTCAGAACTTCAGGAAGATACACCTTTGAAGAACAAAAATATTTTGATTATGATTGGTGCTATCTTGATTGGTTGTTTTCCAAAAGCAATCTATTTTCCATTACTTTTCCCTTTGTTGTTTATGCCAAAGAGAAAGTTTGAGAGTGTGAAGCAAAAAAAGTATTACTATTTGATGATTATAGGCTCAGGTTTATTTTTAGTGGCTACGTTTTTAATGCCAATGCTTATGAATGGGCCGGGAACAGGTGATATTAGAGGCGGGTTAGATGTAAATTCGGCCGAGCAGGTAGATTTTATTTTGAAAAACCCTTTGTCATATGCAAAAATATTATTCAAATTTGATTTGTACTATATATCCTTTGCAAGCTCAGCACCGATACTGCAGTTTTTCGCGTATGTAGGACAAGGGGATTTTTATAGTATAGTCGTTATCATTCTCATAGTGTTGTCGTTTTTAGATAGAGGAGAGGATGAAAAAAATTATGCGCTTGTCAAGGGGGCAGGAGTGATTGGCTGTGCGGCGGCAGTCATATTAGCCACAACAGCGTTATATGTTAGTTTTACACCAGTGGCATCTGATACCGTTGCCGGTATGTCAGGAAGATATTTGTTCCCAATAATATATCCAATGCTTTATTCACTGGGAGTAGGTGGGACTGTACACAAAATCAATAGAAATGCATTGGTGTGTGTACCAATGATAATTATTGCTCTTACATTTATTTACAATATGAGTCGGTTTTGTGTAATCCCATATTAGTTATTAAGGTCGATGTGGGAATTGTACAAGCAGGACAAATCGTAACGATTGAGTTCAGGCAGAAAATGATTATTCAAGGTGAAGAGTATTTATTGTTGGGATGTACTGGATTCGAAAAAGGAAATCTGGTAGTATATAACAGGTTATATGACGTATGCAGCATCAGCGTTATAGTTATATCTGATAAGACAGCTGTGGGATATTATGATTTAGGCTCTAAAGTAAAATATAGAGTAGATTAATATAATCGGGTGAAAGAGTATGAGTAAAGTAAGAGCAGTGGCCAATGTGGCGAAAAGGTGTATCAAAGAACCGAAATGCATCAAAAGGGGTTTAACATACATTAGACATAATGGCTTGAATGGATTGAAAGAGCGTGTAAGAGGTACTGATAATCGGGGATTTGTTCCAAGTGATCCGAATGCCAGTTATTATAGCGATATTAAGTTCTCCATTGTTATGCCAACCTATAATGTGGAAATTAAGTGGCTTGACAAAGCGATTGAATCGGTAAAGAAACAGAATTACAAAAATTGGGAATTGTGCATTGCAGATGATTGCTCCACAAAGCTGGAAGTAAAAGAGTATTTGAATACGATTCATGATGACAGAATCAAAATCAAATATTTGGAAAAGAATGGTGGTATTTCAGCAGCAAGTAATGAGGCGGCAGGATTGGCAACCGGGGATTACCTGGTTTTGATGGATAATGACGATGAGATTACTTATGATGCCCTATATGAATTTTTACGAGTTGTAAAGGATAAAAATGCAGACGTCATTTACAGTGACCAGGGAATTATAGACGTAAACGGGAAAGACAGCAATCCACTGTACAAGCCGGACTGGTCGCCGGAGTTGTTCTTGAGTCAGATGTACTTGGGACATTTAGTCGGATTTAAGAGAAGTCTGTTTGAAAAAGTCGGTGGATTTAGAAGTGAGTTTAACGGCAGCCAGGATTACGATTTGTTATGGAGAATCATTGAAAAGTCGGAGACAATTGAGCACGTTTCAAGAATTCTGTACAAGTGGCGTGCAGTCCCGTCGTCCACAGCGGCCAATCCGGGCTCAAAGCCATATGCACAAACAGCGGGATTGAATGCAGTGCAAGGGCATTTGGACCGTACTCTGGGCGAGGGAAAAGCGACGGCAGTAGAAACAGAGGATTTGTTTGTTTATGATGTGCGTTATAGCTTGGATAAAATGCCGATGGTATCAGTGATTATACCAATTAAAGATCACGCAGACTTATTGGCACGGCTTATGGAAAGCATTGTAAAAAAGAATGTTTATGATAACTACGAAGTTATTATTCTCAACAATAACTCGGTAGAGCAGGAAACTTTTGAATATTTGGAAAAACTTACTTCTGAAAATTCCAAAATTAAGGTTGTGGATGCGTCTTATCAATTTAACTGGTCAAGGCTGAACAACCATGGCGTTAAAGAAGCTAAGGGCGATGTGTTTATTTTTATGAACAATGATATGGAGGTTATTTCCGAGGACTGGATGCTTCGATTGGTGGAAAAGGCAGTTCAGCCGGAGATTGGTGTTGTTGGCGGATTGTTGTTATATGAAGATAACACGATTCAGCACGCGGGGGTAGTAGTAGGTATCAACGGATTTGCGGATCATGTGTATAAGGGCTATATACCTGCGCATTACGGCTCACCCTTCATCTCGCCAATGGTAACCAGAAACGTGCTTTCTGTTACAGGGGCATTGATGGCAGTTTCCCGTGGTACACTGGAACAAATCGGTGAATTTGATGAAGACTTTATTATCTGCGGAAGTGACGTAGAACTTTGTATCAGGGCATGGTATAGTGGTTACAGAAATGTTTATGACCCACATGTGAAATTGTATCATTATGAGTCAAAGAGCAGGGATAGCTATATTCCGGAAGTGGATTTTGAATTATCGGAATTTGCATACCGCAATTTCAATTATGAGGGGGATCCATACTATAACATCATGCTGGATTATTCAACCCCGGCACCCAAAGTAGCAAAACAGAGTCATTTTCAGTTAGTGGAAAGCGATTCCATGAACTATATAAATAAGAAGGTAAGTAAAGATATGATGAGAGAAGAAGAGCTTCAAATACCGGAAATATTAAAATATTCATTTAGAAAGAGTGACTTTTCACGCAAGAGAATTAACTTATTAGTGCCATCTATTAACGAGCAACATGTGTTTGGCGGAATTTCGACGGCGCTAAAGTTTTTTGAAGAATTGCTTGAAAAATCCGGATGCGCAAGCAGAATTATTTTGACAGACGCATTCCCAAACAGAAAAACATTGAAAAAATATGGACGAAAATACAAATGCGTGAACTGTGAGAAAGACAGCGACGAATTGCATCAAATCGTTCCGTATTGCCGCAGCGATAGGCGCCAGAAGTCTTTGCCTGTTTCAGAAAATGATATTTTTATGTTCACGAGCTGGTGGACGGCATATTGTACGCAGGAAGCATATGCTGGATTTGGAGCGGCTCCAAATCCATATATTTATTTTATTCAGGATTATGAACCGGGTTTTTATCCCTGGTCAACAAGATATTTGCTTGCAGATTCTACTTACAGAAATAAGAACAAACAGATTGCTGTTTTTAATAGTGAGCTTTTATATGCGTTCTTTAAGCAAAATGATTATTCGTTCTATAAAGAATATGCGTTTGAACCTGTGCTTAATACAGGTCTTCGAACTGTGCTGATGGATAATGTGGACAGAGAAATTATTAAGAAAAAGAAAATTTTGGTATATGGCAGACCAACTGTAGAGAGAAATGCATTTACGTTGGTTGTATCGGCGCTTAGAAAGTTAGTTGAGAAGATGGCTGATGCGAATGATTGGGAATTTGTTTCTGCAGGGGAATATCATGATAAGGTCAGCCTGGGCAAAGGAAAGTATTTGGAATCTGTCGGAAAACTGACGATTGCACAATATGCGGCAATGATGATGGAAACTTATGCGGGTATTTCATTGATGTCTTCACCGCACCCAAGTTATCCACCGCTTGAAATGTCAGAGTTTGGTGTGAAGGTAATTACAAATACTTATGCAAATAAAGATTTGTCGGTATTTAATGATAATATTATTTCGGTGCAAAACGTCAGCCCTGATAATATTGCAGAACAGTTAAATAGTATTTGTTCACAATTTGACGACACGTATGTGTTAAAAATACTGAATCCGGAATATGTGACCAATGACAACGTATTTTCTTTTATTGAAGATATCGTGGAAGAAATTAAATAATTGGACAGATTGAGGCATGCGATATGGACAAAATTGGAAATGTAACAATGGATTACACCTTAGCTGATTCATATTTTAAAAGGAGATATGACGGTCGTAGGCCCGAGACCGGAGCGGCCGGAGATTGAGAAATTATATTTGAAAGAGCTTCCGGAGTTTGGTCTGCGTTTGAAAGCGAAAGCCGGAATTACCGGATATGCGCAGGTGTTTGGAAAGTATAATACGACGCCGGAGGATAAGTTGAAATTGGACTTGCGGTATGTCGATCAGCGCTCGACGTTTCCCTCCGCCCCTTGCCAAACCCGCATCCCCGTGCTAAAATAAAACAGTTAGACGATTTATTTGGGGGAACCCCCTTTTGAAAGGATATTGAACGAAATGGCAGAGCAGAAAAAAATGGTCGAGGCCATCACCTCGATGGAAGAGGATTTCGCGCAGTGGTACACCGACGTTGTGAAAAAGGCGGAGATGATCGACTACTCCAGCGTCAAGGGCTGTATGGTCTTCCGCCCCTATGGCTACGCCGTCTGGGAAAACATCCAAAAGGATCTGGACGCCCGTTTCAAAGCGACCGGGCATGAAAACGTCTATATGCCGATGCTGATCCCCGAGAGCCTGCTCCAGAAGGAGAAGGATCACGTCGAGGGCTTTGCGCCGGAGGTCGCCTGGGTCACCCAGGGCGGGCAGGAGAAGCTGAGCGAGCGGCTCTGCATCCGCCCGACCTCCGAGGTGCTCTTCTGCGAGCACTATGCCAAGGTCATCAACTCCTACCGCGACCTGCCGAAGCTCTACAACCAGTGGTGTTCGGTCATGCGCTGGGAAAAGACGACCCGCCCCTTCCTCCGGAATTCCGAGTTCCTCTGGCAGGAGGGCCACACCATGCACGAAACTGCCGAGGAGGCCCAGGCCGAGACGATGCGGATGCTCAATGTCTACGCCGACTTTTATAAGGAGTCCTTGGCGATCCCGGTCGTCAAGGGGCAGAAGACCGAAAAGGAAAAGTTCGCGGGTGCTGTCGCGACCTACACTATCGAGCCGATGATGCACAACGGCGTCGCCCTCCAGGGCGGCACCTCCCACTACTTCGGGGACGGCTTTGCCAAGAGCTTCGGGATCACCTTTACCGGGCGGGACAACACCCTCCGGTACCCGCACCAGACCTCCTGGGGGGTCTCCACCCGGATGATCGGCGCGATCATCATGGTGCACGGCGACGACAGCGGTTTGATCCTCCCGCCGAAGATTGCCCCGATCCAGGTGGCGGTCATTCCGATCGCCCAGCACAAAGAGGGTGTTCTCGAAAAGGCCCGCGAGGTCGCCGATTCGCTGAAGGACGCCTTCCGGATCAAGCTCGACGACAGCGACAATTCCCCGGGCTGGAAGTTCAGCCAGTACGAGATGAAGGGCGTTCCGCTCCGGCTGGAGATCGGTCCCCGCGACATCGAGCAGGGCCAGTGCGTCCTGGTTCGCCGGGACAACCGCGAAAAGACCGTCGTAAAGCTCGAGGCGCTTTCGGCCGAAATTTCAAAGGCGCTCCAGGCAGTTCACGACGGGCTCTATGAAAAGGCGCTGAAAAACCTGGAGGAGAAAACCTTTACCGCCCGCAATTATGACGAGTTCCTCGACATCGCGGAAAACCATCCGGGCTTCATCAAAGCGATGTGGTGCGGCGACGCTGCCTGCGAGGACAAGCTCAAGGATGCAACCGGCGGCGTCAAATCCCGTTGCATCCCCTTTGAAGAGGAGCATCTCGCCGATACCTGCGTCTGCTGCGGGAAGCCGGCAAAGCATATGGTCTACTGGGGAAAACAGTACTAGAAAAGATGAAGAGGACATTTGTGCATATTGCATAAATATCCTCTTTTTATTCTGCGAAATTTCTACACACATTTTGCTTGCCGTTGCATAGCCCATATAGTATAATAATTAGGCACGACTGCGACAGATATGCGATGAAGCGGGAGGTGGCCGCCTTTTCGGCGGGGAATTTCCGTGGAGTATGTCCGATTTTAAACCGGGCGACAACAATTACTGAACAGGTAAGTACGGTATATACTGTCACGAGGATTTGGCTCGTGGTAAGTATACCTGCGTCGTATGGGGTAAAGGGTTCTTGCGGCCTTTTGCCGGGCTTCCGGAAAAACTGCGTGTTTTTTCGGTTTTTTTATGGCATATCGCGAAACACACGGCGCCGTGTTTGGGAATTGATGTTCACCGCGTACAATTTTAAGGAGGCGATGAAAGTGGCAGTCAAGGAAAAAATCAGAATCAGGCTCAAGAGTTACGACCACAGTCTGGCGGACGCTGCGGCGGCTAAGATCGTGGAGACCGCAAAGAGGACAGGGGCAAGGGTGTCGGGCCCGATCCCGCTCCCGACCGAAAAAGAGGTCGTGACCATTCTCCGCGCTGTTCACAAGTACAAGGACAGCCGGGAACAGTTTGAGATGAGAACCCACAAAAGACTCATCGACATTTTGAGGCCGTCCAACAAAACTGTTGAGGCTTTGCAGGGTCTTGAGCTCCCTGCCGGCGTAGAGCTGGAGATCAAACTCTAATCAGGTCTGCGGCGCAGGTCAAGTTGGCGCAGCCCGCCAACCAATAACCGAATAGGAGGAAAGACAATGAAAAAAGGCATCGTTGGAAAGAAAATCGGCATGACGCAGATTTTCGACGAGAACGGCAAGGTCGTCCCGGTCACCGTCGTAGAGGCCGGCCCTTGCGTAGTGGTTCAGAAAAAGACCGTTGAGAACGACGGCTATTCCGCTGTGCAGCTCGGCTTTGGCGAGATCAGCGTGAAGAACACGAACAAACCGCAGAAAGGCCATTTTGCAAAAGCGGACGCTGCGGTGAAGAGAACTTTGAACGAGTTCAAATTCGATGATCCGGACGCCCTGAACCTGGGCGATATCATCAAGGCCGACACTTTCGAGGCCGGCGATATCGTCGACGTCTGCGGCACGAGCAAGGGGAAAGGCTTCGCCGGCACCATCAAACGGTATGGAAACAGATCCTTAAAAGCGACTCACGGCACAGGCCCGGTGGGAAGACACGCCGGTTCCATGGGCGCGGGCTCCGACCCGTCCAGAATCATGAAGGGCAAGAAGATGCCCGGCCAGCTGGGTGCGGAGACCGTGACCGTCCAGAACCTCGAGATTGTCAAGGTAGACGCTGAAAACAACCTGATTGCACTCAAAGGCGCGATCCCCGGCCCGAAGGGCGGCATCGTCACCATTAAAAGTGCTGTGAAGAAAGCTTAACGGAAGGAGGAAGCGAGATGCCAAGCATGAAAGTTTTAGACAGAAACGGCAAAGAGGTTTCCACGATGGAGCTTTCCGATGCTGTTTTCGGCATAACCCCAAACGAGCCGGTTATGCATATGGCTGTGGTCAACTACCTGGCTAACCAGCGCCAGGGCACACAGTCCACCCTCACCCGCACCGAAGTCCGCGGCGGCGGCCGCAAGCCCTGGAGACAGAAGGGCACCGGCCACGCGAGGCAGGGTTCGATCCGCGCTCCGCAGTGGAGACACGGCGGCGTCGCCCTCGGCCCGAAGCCGCGCGATTACCGTTTTTCGCTGAACAAGAAGGTCCGCGCTCTTGCGCTGAAATCCGCGCTGTCCGCCAAGGTGCAGGGAGGCGAGATGATCATCCTCGACAGCTTCGGCTTAGAAGGGTATAAAACCAAGGAGATGATCAGCATTTTGGGCGCGCTCGGCGCGGACAAGAAGGTTCTGATCGCCCTGCCGAACGTCGACCAGAAGGTCATCAAAAGTGCGAACAACATCCCGGGCGTCAAGACGACTCAGTACAACACCCTGAATGTTTACGACATTCTCAACTGCGACAAAGTGGTCATGCTCAAGGATACCGCTCTCAAGCTTGAGGAGGTGTACGCGTAATGAAAGCACCGCAGGATATCATCCTCCGCCCCATCATGACGGAAAAGTCCATCACCGGCGTTGCGGAGAGGAAATACACCTTTAAGGTTGCGAAGGATTCCAACAAAATCGAGATCGCCCAGGCGGTTGAAAAGCTGTTCGGCGTAAAGGTTTTGAAGGTCAACACGATGAACTGCAAAGGCCGCGCGAAACGCGTGGGGATGAACGCCGGCTACCGGCCCGACTGGAAAAAGGCGATCGTCACCCTGACTGAGGATTCCAAGGGGATCGAAATTTTCGAAAACCTCGCGTAATCCGCTTGCGGCAGTCCGGAGCTTTTCCGGACGGTGATGTATGAGGGCGGCGCCAAACGCCCTCGCTAAACCGAAACAAGGAGTGAAAACAATGGCAATTAAGAGCTACAAGCCAACAACCCCGTCCAGACGGAACATGACCGTCGTCGACTATTCCGGGTTGTCTAAAGTAGCGCCGGAGAAGAGCCTGCTCAGACCGCTCAAGAAAACCTCCGGGCGCAACAGCTACGGCAGAATCACCGTCCGCCATCACGGCGGCGGAAACAGAAAGAAATACCGCGTGATCGACTTCAAACGCGACAAGGTCGGGATGAACGCTCAGGTTATGACCCTGGAGTACGACCCGAACCGTTCGGCCCACATCGCCCTCGTCCAGTATGAGGACGGCGAGAAGCGCTATATCATCGCCCCGATCGGCCTGAAGGTCGGCGATACGGTGAGAGCCGGCGCCGATGCCGACATCAAACCGGGCAACGCCCTCCCGCTGAGCGCGATCCCGGTCGGTACCGTCATCCACAACATCGAGCTCTACCCGGGCAAAGGCGCGCAGCTTGTCCGCTCGGCCGGCAATATGGCCCAGCTGATGGCGAAGGAAGGCGTCTATGCGCTGATCCGCCTGCCCTCCGGCGAGCAAAGAAACATCCCGGCGAACTGCATGGCCACCATCGGCCAGGTCGGCAACACCGACCACGAGAACACCAACATCGGCAAAGCCGGTAAGAAACGTCATATGGGCTGGCGCCCGACCGTCCGCGGTTCTGTTATGAACCCGAACGACCATCCGCACGGCGGTGGTGAAGGTAAATCTCCTATCGGACGTCCCGGACCTGTTACGCCTTGGGGTAAACCCACCCTGGGCTACAAGACCCGTGCGAAACATCATCGCTCCGATAAGTTTATCGTAAAACGCAGAAATGCGAAGTAATCGGAAAGGAGACAGATGAATCTATGGGCAGAAGTGTTAAGAAAGGACCGTATGTACAGCCGGTTCTGTTAAAACGTGTTCAGAAGATGAACGAAAACGGGGAAAAGGTCGTCCTGAAGACCTGGAGCCGCGCTTCCACCATTTTCCCGGATTTTGTTGGCCATACCTTCGCAGTTCACGACGGACGCAAGCATGTCCCGGTCTATGTGACCGAGGATATGGTGGGACACAAGCTCGGCGAGTTTGCTCCGACCAGAACCTATAGGGGCCATGCTGGTTCCAAGACATCAAATAACGGTAAGAAATAGGCCGGAAGGAGGATTTTGAATGGAAGCAAGGGCTTATCTCAGACATGCCCGCATCGCCCCGAGAAAGGTTCAGATTGTTCTGGATTTAATCCGCAATAAGCCGGCCGGCCTCGCTATGGCGATTTTGAAAAATACACCGAAAGCCGCGTCTGCGCCTCTGGCAAAGCTTCTGGCATCGGCGATTGCCAATGCCGAAAACAACCACAACATGAACAGAGACGAGCTTTATGTGGCCGAGTGCTTCGTTACCCCCGGACCGACCCTGAAACGGATCCGCCCGAGAGCGCAGGGCAGGGCCTTTAAAGTGCTCAAAAGAACGTCGCATGTCACGCTGGTCCTGAAGGAAAAGGAATAAGCTGAAAGAGGAGGTAAACTATGGGACAGAAAGTAAACCCACACGGTTTTAGAGTGGGCGTTATCAAAGACTGGGATTCCCGCTGGTTTGTGAACGACGCTGCTTTCGGCGATACTCTCGTTGAGGATTACAAGATTCGCAAATATCTGAAAAAGAACTTGTACGCAGCAGGCGTTCCGCGGATTGAAATCGAGCGCGACGCCCTCAAAATAAGAATCCACATCCATTGTGCGAAGCCGGGCCTCGTCATCGGCCGCGGCGGTTCCGAAATCGAGAAGCTCCGCGCGACCCTGCAGAAAATGCTCGGCAAAACGGTGTTAATCAACATCGTCGAGGTAAAGCAGCCGGATCTCAACGCGCAGCTGGTCGCTGAAAACATCGCTTCTCAGCTCGAGCGCAGAATTTCGTTCCGCCGCGCGATGAAGCAGTGCATCGGCAGAACGATGCGCCTTGGCGCGAAGGGGATCAAAACCGCTGTTTCCGGCCGTCTGGGCGGCGCTGAAATCGCCCGTTCCGAAAGCTATCACGAGGGGACGATCCCTCTCCAGACCATCCGCGCCGACATCGATTACGGCTTTGCTGAGGCGAATACCACCTATGGTAAGATCGGCGTAAAGGTATGGATTTATAAAGGCGAGGTTCTCAAAGGCGAGATCGGAGCTTCTTCCTCCCGCAGAAACGAGAGAACCGAAAACCGCAGAAGACCCCGCAGGGAAGGAGGTAGCAAGTAATGCTGTTACCGAAGCGCGTAAAATACCGCCGTGTCCACAGAGGGCGGATGACCGGAAAGGCGACCCGCGGCAACACGGTTTCGCACGGCGAATACGGCTTGCAGGCCTTGCAGCCGGCGTGGATCACCTCGAATCAGATCGAGGCGGCCCGTATCGCCATGACCCGTTACATCAAACGTGGCGGTCAGGTTTGGATCAAAATTTTCCCGGATAAGCCGGTGACGGAGAAGCCCGCTGAGACCCGAATGGGTTCCGGTAAGGGTTCGCCGGAGTACTGGGTGGCTGTCGTAAAGCCGGGCAGAGTTCTCTTTGAGATCGCCGGCGTTTCCGAAGAGGCGGCCAGGGAGGCTATGCGTCTTGCAATGCATAAGCTGCCGATCAAGTGCAAATTCGTATCTAAGGAACAGACAGGCGGTGAGCAATAATGAAAGCTGTAGAAATTCGTGACTTGTCACTTACCGAGATCAACCAGAAGGTGAGCGATTTGAAAGAAGAGCTCTTCAATCTGCGCTTCCAGCTCGCGGTCAACCAGCTTGAGAATCCGCAGCGGATCAAGGCTGTGAAGAAAGATATTGCCCGTTTGAAAACGGTTCTTCGTGAGCGCGAGCTCAAGGAAGCCGCTGAGAAGTAAGGAAGGAGGATTAGGCTGTGAGTGAAAGAAACCTCAGAAAAACGAGGGTAGGCACGGTTGTCAGCAATAAGATGGACAAAACGGTCGTCGTCTCGATTGCCGACAATGTCAGACATCCTCTTTACAAAAAGATCATCAAACGCACCGTGAAGCTGAAGGCCCACGACGAAGGGAACGCCTGTAATATCGGCGATAAGGTGGAAATTATGGAGACCCGTCCGCTGTCTAAGGACAAAAGATGGAGAGTTGTAGAAATACTTG
>CAZSIV010000035.1:0-23630 GCA_964607135.1 uncultured Oscillospiraceae bacterium
AATTTTTTGCCGACGATCTCTTCCATCTTGCCGATGTACTCCATGATCTGCGCCTGGATTTCATCGTTAATTTTCTTGCCGTCTTCATAGTACTGGGTGCAGGCCTCGGTGGAAATGGTGAAGCCCTGCGGAACCGGAAGACCGAGGTTGGTCATCTCAGCCAGGTTCGCGCCTTTGCCGCCGAGCAGCTCTCTCATTTTTCCGTTGCCTTCGGAAAAAAGATACACGTACTTTTTGCTCACTTGCAATCTACCTCCAATTTTTTTTACAAAGCCTCACAAATCAAGCCCGCAAGAATCAATTTCCGCAGGCGAGACGAGAGGGTTTTGTACTGCCTTGTTTCTTTAGGCTCGTTTCACATTATAACAAAGATTCGCAGGTTTTTCTATATATTTATCAATTTTTTTTTAGGAAACTATCCGAAATCCGTTGATTTCATAGAGTTTCACAAATAAGGCTTGCAAAACGCCCTGGAAATTGAGATAATAATACTAAGAAATGAAGCGGAAAGCGCTGTGGAACGGCCGATTTTGTCCGTCTGCCGTGCGGTTCGGCCGGGATGATTCCATATATAAAAAGGGAGTGGCCTTATTTTGCATGAAAAGATAGCGGTCATTTTAGCTGCCGGAAACGGCAAGCGGATGATGTCAAAAAAACCCAAGGTGCTGTGTGAGGTTTTGTATAAACCCATGCTGTCTTGGGTTATTTCTGCGTGTGAAAAAGCTGGGGTCGAAAAAATCTGCGTCGTGGCTGGATATGGGCATGAGCAGGTGGAGGAGTCTCTCGGAGGCGGTTACCGCGTCGTGCTCCAGACCGAGCGTCTGGGGACGGGGCATGCGCTTAAAATGGCAGGGGATTTTTTAAAGGAGAACGCCGGCTCGGATCTGCTGGTTCTCTGCGGGGACGCGCCGTTTATCGATGAGAGAACGATCAAAGAGGCACATGCCCTCCACCAGCAACAGGGGAACAGCGTGACGGTCGTCACGGCGGAGCTGGAAAACCCCTTCGGCTACGGCCGGGTTCTGCGCGAGGGGGACGGAATTTCCGGCATCGTCGAGCAGAAGGAAGCGACCGAGGAGCAGCAGAAGATCCGCGAGATCAATTCCGGCGTTTACTGGTTTAAAACCGACGATCTGCTCCCGGCGCTGGAACAGATCAAAAACGACAATGCAAAGGGCGAATACTATCTGACCGATTCCATCGCAATCCTCCTTTCTTCGGGGAAACGGGCGGGGGCGTACCTTGCGCCGAACGCCGACGCCTGCCTCGGTGCGAACGACCGGAAAACGCTCTTGGGGCTCAACCGGAAGGCGACGGAGCGGGTGATTGAAAAGCACCTGGAAAACGGGGTCGGCTTTGTGTCGGCCGACGGGGTGGTTATCGGCCCGGATGTGACGATCGGCGCCGGGACGGAGATCGATCCGAACGTCATTTTAAAGGGGAACACCACTATTGGAGAAAACTGTTTCATCGGCCAGGGCTGCGTTTTGGAGGATACGGCGGTTGGAAACGACGTGAAGCTTTATGCGGTTCAGAGCGAGGGAGCGGTGATCCGGGACGGCGTTAAGATCGGCCCCTTTGCCCATCTGCGCCCGAATACCGAAATCAAGGCGGAGGCAAAGCTCGGCAATTTTGTGGAGATCAAGAATTCCGTTATCGGGGAGAAAACGGCGGTCGCCCATCTGACCTATGTCGGCGACAGCGATGTCGGCCGCGGGGTCAACTTCGGCTGCGGCGTGGTTACGGTCAATTACGACGGGTCGGAAAAATACAGGACGGTCATCGGCGACTACGCCTTTATCGGCTGCAACACCAACCTGGTGGCCCCGGTGAAGGTCGGAGATACGGCTTACACAGGGGCAGGTTCCACCATCACAAAAGATATTCCGGACGGCGCGCTCGCGGTGGAGCGTACAGAGACGAAAATCGTAGAAGGTTATGCCTACCGTAAACTGAAAAAGAAAAAATAACGGCTTCGGATGACAAATAAGGGGATTGAGAGGTAGGAAATGAACTTACACGGAAAAGACATCAAGATATTTTCAGCGAATTCCAATCCGAAGGTGGCAAGGGAAATCGCAAAGGAACTGGGACTGCCGATCGGGAAATCGGATGTGGCGCTGTTCAGCGACGGCGAGATATCGGTTTCGATCCACGAGTCTGTCCGCGGTTCGGACGTCTTTGTGATCCAGTCCACCAGCGCGCCGGTCAACCGGAACCTGATGGAGCTTTTGCTGATGATCGACGCCTTCAAGCGCGCCTCTGCCGGGAGGATCACGGCAGTGATCCCTTATTTTGGCTATGCGAGGCAGGACCGCAAGGCGAAGGCCCGCGACCCGATTTCCGCAAAGCTGGTGGCCGATCTGCTCACGACTGCGGGCGCAGACCGGATTTTGACGATGGATCTCCACGCGCCCCAGCTCCAGGGCTTTTTCAATATCCCGGTCGACCATCTGCTCGGCGTGCCGATCCTGCTCCCTTATTACAATGAGAAATTCAAGGATTCCAAAGAGGATCTGATTGTCGTTTCGCCCGATCTTGGCTCTGTGACCCGGGCGCGGAACTTCGCCAGCAGAATCGAAGCTCCGCTTGCGATTATCGACAAGCGCCGCCAGCGCGCGAACGTTTCGGAGGTCATGAACATCATCGGCAATGTAGAGGGAAAACGCGTCATTCTGGTCGACGATATGGTCGATACGGCGGGGAGCCTCTGCAACGCCGCCAAAGCGCTGGTGGAACAGGGCGGTGCAAAGGAGATATACGCCTGCGCGACCCATGGTGTCTTGTCCGGGCCTGCCGTCGAGAGGATTGCGGAGAGCCGGATCGAAGAATTGGTGTTTTTGGATACGATCCAGCTGCCGGAGGAAAAAAGGCTGGATAAAATCAAGCAGCTTCCCGTCGCGCCCGTTTTTGCGGAGGCGATCGAGCGGATTTACCTAGATAAGCCGGTTTCGCCGCTGTTTGTCTGACCGAGGGACGGCTGCTGGAAATCGTCTTACAAATCGAATGCGTTTTGAGATTGAAGGGAATTGGAATTCCCGTTGACTTGGGGCGGCGGTTTCTTTTTGATGCCGAAATGCCGGGGCGGCGCCCCTGAATGAAAAAATCGTATGTTCAGATGAAACCTGCACAGGTGGGAGATGCCTGTGCAGGTTTTGCTGGCTTGGATGCTAAATTGGAGGAATTATGAGCATTTTTGACCTGTTCGCCCAGATTTCGCGCTCCCAGGGGAAGATCGAGTATTTGATCGTCGGTTTGGGGAATCCGGGGACGAACTATGAAAAAACTCGTCACAACGCGGGCTTTCGGGCGCTCGACGTTCTGCTGAAAAAATATGGGCTGGAGACCGGCCGGAAAAAGTTCAAAGCGCTCATCGCCGATGGGACGGTCGGCGGTAAGCGATGCCTGTTTATGAAGCCGCAGACCTTTATGAATTTGAGCGGGGAAGCGGTCGGGGAAGCGGCTCGGTTTTACAAAATCCCGCCGGAAAAGGTCATTGTTTTGTTCGACGATATCTCCCTGCCGCCCGGCAGGCTCCGGATTCGGAGGAAAGGGAGCGCCGGCGGACATAACGGCATCAAGAGCATCATCGAGCATCTCGATTCGGATGCGTTTCCGCGGGTCAAGCTCGGCGTGGGGGCGAAGCCGCGCTCGGATTACGACCTGGCCGATTGGGTGCTTTCGTCCTTTTCGCCGCAGGATCAGCAGAAGATGGAGGAAGCCTACGCCCTTTGCCCGGAGATCATCTCCTGCCTGGTCGAAGGGAAGATCGACGAGGCGATGAGCCGTTTCAGCCATTAGTAAAGGAATTGAGACCAGATGAAACTTTTTACCAGCCTGCTTCAGAAATTCGATCCCTTCATCCGGGTGGATGAAGCAATCCGAAACGGCTCGCTGCCGGCGATGGCAGTGGGCTTTTCCGCCGTACACAAGGCGAATCTCGTGGCGGCTGCGGCGGAACAGCACGGCCCCTGTCTCGTAGTGACGGCCGATGAACCCACCGCTCGCCGTTTTTGCGAGGATATCAACGCAATGCTCAAGCGTGAGGCGGCGTTCCTTTATCCTGCGAAGGATTTTGTCTTCCGCAGCCTTGAAGGGGTGTCTCACGAATATGAGCAGCAGCGGCTGGGGATTCTCTCCCGCGCCCTGCGGGGAGAGTGCGATATTGTCTGCTGCAGCATCGACGCGCTTTTGCAGCTGACCATCCCGCCGGAGGAGCTTTCCCGGCGTATCGCGACCCTCGAGCCGGGGCAGCAGATCGAGCCTCAGGAAGTGGTTCAAATGCTGATCCGGGCCGGTTATGCCCGCCGGGACCAGGTGGAGGGGCCGGCGCAGTTTTCCGCTCGGGGCGGGATTGTCGACCTGTTCCCGCCCGACCTCTCCTATCCGGTTCGGGTCGAATTCTGGGGGGATGAGATCGATACGGTTTCCGCCTTTGAACTGGATTCCCAGCGGCGGGTGGATACGGTCAAAAAGGTGCGGATCGTCCCGGCGTTTGAGGTTTTGGCGGACTCCCCCGAAGCGCTCGCGGAAATCATCGAGAAAAAGTGCAAAACCCTCAAGCCGGATTCCCCGGCGGGCGTAATGCTTCTGAAGGAAGCGGAGCGCCTTCGTGCGGGGCTGGAGCTTTCCTCTTATGACAAATATATCGGGGCGGTCTATTCCAAACCGGCGACCCTGCTCGATTATTTTGAAACGCCCCTTGTTTTTGTCAGCGAATACACCGCCGTAAAAGAGCGGGCGAGGGGCTTTTTGACGACCCACTATGAAGACGTCAAGATTCTCCTGGAGGAGGGGGAGCTCTGCAAAGGGTATGACACCTTCTGTGTGGATTTTCCCCAGATGAATGAAACCTTGCAGAAATCCCGGACAATCTATCTCGACACCTTTGCCCAGAGCAGCGATTTGAAGCTGAAAGAGCTGATCTCCGCGACGGCGGTTCAGACTTCGGCTTGGGGCGGGGAATTGAAGCTTCTGGCAGAGGATCTCTCCTCTCTGATCGCGCAGGGGTATTGCTGCGCTGTTTTGGCGGGGACTGCGAAATCGGCGGAAACGCTCGCCGCCGACCTGCGGAAACAGGGGATTCCCGCCGATTACACCAAGGATGTAAAAGACATCGTTTACCGCAAGGTGTTTGTGCTGGAGAACAAGCTTTCCTCGGGCTTTGAATACCCTGAAATCAAGCTGGCGGTCATCACCAGCGTCAAGCCGGGGGCGGCGGTCAAAAAACGCCCCAAAAAGCGGCGGGGCGAGGAAATCCGCTCTCTGACCGACTTGACGGTGGGGGATCCTGTCGTCCATGTCTCCCATGGCGTCGGCATTTTCGACGGGATTCACAAGCTGGATCTCCACGGGGTCGTCAAGGACTACATCAAAATTCAGTATGCGGGGGCGGATACCCTGTATGTCCCTGTCACCCAGCTCGACCTCGTGTCAAAATATATCGGGCCGAAGGACGACAGCAAGATTAAGCTCAACCGCCTGAACTCCGGCGAGTGGCAGAAGACCCGCGCCCGGGTCAAAAAAGCGGTCAGCGAGATGGCGGATGAACTGATCCGCCTTTACGCCGAGCGGATGAAGGTACAGGGCCACGCTTTTCCCGAAGACGACGAGTGGCAGAGGGAGTTTGAGGAACGGTTTGACTACGAGGAGACCGACGACCAGCTCCGCTGTGCCGAGGAGATTAAGGCCGATATGGAAAAGCCTGTCCCGATGGACCGGCTCCTCTGCGGCGACGTCGGCTTCGGCAAGACCGAGGTCGCCCTGCGCGCTGCCTTTAAATGCGTCGAGGATGGCAAGCAGTGCGCCATCCTCTGCCCGACGACCATCCTCGCCTGGCAGCACTACCAGAATATTATCCGGCGGTTCGAGGGTGTTCCGGTCAACATTGAGCTCCTTTCCCGGTTCCGCAGCCCGAAGCAGCAGAAGGAAGCGGTGAAAAAGCTGAAGACGGGGGAGGCGGATATCGTCGTGGGAACCCACCGGCTGGTGCAGAAGGACATCGAATTCAAATCCCTCGGGCTGGCGATCGTCGATGAGGAACAGCGGTTCGGGGTAGCCCACAAAGAGAAATTCAAAGAGATGTTCCGCGGTGTGGACATGCTGACCCTTTCTGCCACCCCGATTCCGCGGACGCTGAACATGGCGATGTCGGGGATCCGGGATATGTCGGTCATTGACGAGCCGCCGCAGGACCGTCATCCGGTTCAGACCTATGTCATCGAGTACGACATCGGCGTGATCTGCGACGCAATCCGCCGGGAGCTGCGGCGAGGCGGGCAGGTGTATTATATCCATAACCGGATCGACAGCATCCGGAGCTGCGCCGCCCGGATCCAGGAGCGGATTCCCGACGTCCGGATCGGGATTGCCCACGGCCGGATGGCGGAGGATGAGCTGTCCGAAATCTGGCGGCAGCTGATGGAGAGGGAGATCGACGTTTTGGTTTGTACGACCATCATTGAAACCGGGGTGGACGTCGCCAATGTCAACACCCTCATCATCGACGACGCGGACAATATGGGACTTTCTCAGCTCTATCAGCTCCGGGGGCGGATCGGCCGGTCGAGCCGCCGCGCCTTCGCCTATTTCACCTTCCGGCGGGGAAAAGTCCTCTCCGAAGTCGCAACCAAACGGCTGTCGGCCATCCGGGAATTCACCCAGTTCGGCTCCGGCTTTCGAATCGCCCTGCGCGACCTGGAGATCCGGGGTGCGGGGAATATCCTGGGGGCCCGCCAGCACGGGCACATGGAGGCAGTCGGCTACGATATGTACCTGCGCCTCCTTTCGGATGCGATCAGCGAACACAAGGGGGAAAAGCCGACCCAGGCGTCAGAAGAATGCCTGGTCGACATCCAGGTGGAGGCCCATATCCCGGAAAAATATATCGAAAGCCCGTCTCAGAGGATCGACGTTTACCGGAAGATCGCCTCGGTCAAATCGGAGGAGAACGCGCTCGACGTCTTGGATGAGCTGATTGATCGATTCGGCGAGCCGCCCGAGGCGGTGAAGGGCCTGGTGGACGTTGCGCTTCTGCGGAACACCGCCTCAAATTTCGGGATCAGCGAGATCAGCCAGAAGGGCGGGAGCCTGCTTTTCTATCCGGAGCACCTGAATATGGAGCTCGCCTCCCAGCTGGTCGGGAAGCTTAAAGGCAGGGTGATGGTCAACGCGGGCGCAAAGCCTTACCTGTCGGTCAAAATGAAAGAGGCGGGCCCGGTTGAGGTGATGCGGGAGGTGCTGGGCGTCTGGAATGAGGCGGCACGGGAAAACGGATGACGGCCGAAGGAAGTACTTGATTCTTGTAGAAGGTGAGACCGATCCGCAGCGGTTTCACATCTAAAAATGAAAACAGGTGCGCTGAAGGCAGCACCGCAAATTGGGAAAAACAGATGAAAAAGGGGGATGGTCGGATTTGGAACAGCCGTCCCCCTTGATTTCCTTGTAAAAGCTAAGTGAAACCTGTTTGCTTTGACGTTGCAGGGCGAGGACAAAATGTTAAAAATAGAATAAATCCTCGAACTTTTTATCCAGTGCAATACACAAAACAAGCGCGAGCTTTGCAGTCGGGCTGAACTGCCCTGTCTCAATGGAGCTAATCGTGTTGCGGGAAACGCCGACCAGCCTTGCCAGCCCCGCCTGCGACAGCTTTTTTTCAGCCCTCGCTTCTTTGATCCTGTTTTTTAATATAAGTCTTTCGTCCATCCCGCTTTCACCTTCAATGCCCCATAAAAAATCTGATTGCTGCGATGATTGCTACCGCCGTTGTGACAATCGCCATTATTAGGTTGTATTTCTCCTTTGTTTTAACAAAACGATAGATTTGTCCGGCGGAAACGGAGAGGCAGACAGTTGCGCAAAGATCCATAATGGGCTGGTCGTTGAATCCGCGGAACATGGCGAAGAAAGCAGCGCTCAGAACAAGGACGAGGTAGGTGTACTTCATTGCTTTATCACGAGTTTGGACAATCATTTCATCTTCCTCGTTTTGTGCTTTCTTTAAAATTTCTTCTTTATTCATGGCAGTGTGCTCCTTAAAATTGCGTTTTGCAAAGTTTACTTGTCATATTGATTTTATATCTGCAAAGTTTACTTGTCAAGATATTTCGGCGGATTTTTTGTTGCTTTCAAAATAGTGTGATAAACAGCCTTTTATCCTTTGTCTGTATTCAGGAACGTTCATTTACTGAGCACGGACGAATATGCGGAAAGGCGCGGAGAAAAGAGATATAAGGAAATATTTTTACAAAACAGCTTGACTTTTAAAACGGTTTTGAGTATAATATAAAACGTTCCGCCGCAGTGAAGGCTGTATGGGGGCAAAATAGTCTGTTTTGGGGTGTAGCCAAGTGGTAAGGCAGCGGGTTCTGGCCCCGTCATTCCGAGGGTTCAAATCCTTCCACCCCAACCAGGAAAAGTCTGGAGTACATTGCTCCGGACTTTTCTTTATAATTTTCGTACGGTCCGTTTTGAAGCCGATCTTTAAAATTGAAGAATACCGGTTGCTTGTTTGAGCAGTCGGTATTCTCTTTTTGATCTCGATTGGTGTTTTGGGCAGTGCGTAAATCGATTTTTAAAAGAAAGTGGGAATGCAGCAATGAACAAATCAACCGTTTATTTTACCGACATGCGCGCCCGTCCGGGGACGAATCTGCTCGACAAGTTAAAAAAACTGATGAAGGCAGCCGGCGCGGATACCATCGATTTCAGCGGAAAATTCACAGCGATCAAAATCCACTTTGGAGAGCCGGGGAACCTTTCTTTCCTCCGGCCGAATTTTGCCAAGACGGTAGCCGATTACATAAAGGAGCGGGGAGGCGTCCCCTTCCTGACCGACTGCAATACCCTTTACGTCGGCCGCCGCAAAAACGCGCTTGATCATATGGATGCGGCTTATGAAAACGGGTTTACTCCCTTTTCGACCGGATGCCATGTGATCATTGCAGACGGTTTGAAGGGCACCGACGAGGTGCTGGTTCCGGTCGAGGGCGGGGAATATGTAAAAGAGGCTCGGATCGGCCGCGCTGTGATGGATGCGGATATCATAATCTCCCTCAATCATTTTAAAGGGCATGAGCTCACCGGCTTCGGCGGCGCGATTAAAAACCTCGGAATGGGCTGCGGTTCCCGCGCGGGCAAAATGGAGCAGCACAACGATGGAAAGCCGCAGGTCGACCAGAGCCTTTGCAAAGGCTGCAAGATGTGTGCAAAGAACTGTGCGCACGGTGCAATTTCGTTTGACGCGAAAAATAAAGCGTCGATCGACCACAATAAGTGCGTCGGCTGCGGCCGCTGCATCGGCTCCTGCTTTTTTGACGCGGTTTCCAATTCGAGCGGGAGCGCTGCCGAAAGGCTCGGGATGAAGATGGCGGAGTACGCGAAGGCCGTTGTGACCGGCCGCCCGCAGTTCCACATCAATATCGTCATGGACGTTTCGCCGTACTGCGACTGCCACGCGGAGAACGACGTGCCGATTATCCCGGATGTCGGGATGTTCGCTTCCTTCGACCCGGTTGCGCTGGATGTCGCCTGTGCCGATGCCTGCAACCGGCAGCCCGTCTGCAAGGGGAGCCTCCTCGACGAAAACCAGAATGCCCCCCATTTCCACGATCACCACGACCATTTTGTCAATACGACGCCGGTAAGCGACTGGAAAACCTGCATGGAACACGCCGAAAAGATCGGCCTGGGCTCGCGGGAATATGAGATCGTTACCGTGAAATAAGCTGCAAAAACAACAGATAGACAAAATACCGCCGGCTTTTAGGCCAGGCGGTATTTTTGTACAAATTGACACTTTTTCGGGAATCGGATATAATAAGTCCATTACCGTGTGCGCACGAAAAAAGGGGAGCCGATATTTTGAGTCTCGACAATGCTGTTTCAGCCCGTCCCAATGCCCTTGGAATGGGTGGAAAAATGTTGGTAAAAGTCCTTTTGGCGGATTTTTGTTGCTTTATCCTTGTGGTTTCCACCGCTTTTTTATTCATGTATCAGTGGCTGATCTGGCTGATGGCAATCATCTGCACGACGCTTCTGGTCGCTTTTCTCGCCGGGCCGATGAACAACCGCGGGCACCGGGACAGAGGATATTATGAAAGGAACAGCCAAAAGGCCGACCAATTTTACGGATTAAAGGCCGGTCTCATCGCCGCTCTACCGTTTTATCTGATGACGCTGGTCTCCGTGCTGATGATGCTGGGAATCCTCCCGGACTATTTTCTTCTTTACCGAGCTTTAAACAGCTTTTTTTGGCCCTTTATTTCCCTGATTGCCGGCGCAATCGGCGTCGTGGATTTTCCCTGGTACTTCTTCGGCCTCTTTTTCCTGCTCCAGTCGGTGATCCCGCTGACCTGTCATATTTCGTATACGCTGGGGTTGAAGGATATCGTCCTATCGGACCGGATCCTCTACCAGCGGAACAAAAAGAAAAAATAAGAGCATAACCGCCCCGGCCCGATTCATAGATATGAACATAGAAAAATCGTGATGGGTGGCCGGTATGAGGAGAGAACTGTTTCGAAAAGCCGCAGTCTTGGCCGCAATCCTGCTGGCGGCTTTTTTTCTTATCATTACAGTGGTGCATTTGGAGATGACAGCGCCTGTGGTGGGGGATATTTCGTCTGTCCGCACCATAGTGATCGATCCGGGGCACGGCGGCGCGGACGGTGGTGCCGTTGGCTACAGCGGCAGCATCGAAAAGGGCCTGAATCTCAGCATTTCCCTCAAACTGCGGGCTCTTTTGCAGGCGTGCGGATTTCAGGTGGTTATGACGCGGGAAGACGACCGTTCCATCCACGATGAAAGCGCAGGAACGATCGGCGAGCAAAAGCGTTCCGATCTTTACAACCGCTTGGCAATCTATAACAGCGATCCGACCGCGCTGGTGGTCTCGGTTCACTTAAATCAATACGGCGACTCTTCCTGCAAAGGGGCACAGGTCTTTTACAGCCCCAACGTGAGCGAATCCAAGGAGTTGGCGCAGTCGGTACAGTCTTCGTTTAAGCAGCTGCTCCAGCCGGAAAACGAGCGGATGATTAAGCCGGCTGAAAGCAATCTCTTTCTTTTATTCCACTCGGAGGTGCCGGCGATCCTGTGCGAGTGCGGTTTTGTTTCCAATCCCGGGGAGGAAGCGCTGCTGATGGACGACGAATACCAGACGAAGGTGGCGTTTGCCATTTTGACTGGGCTGATGGATTATTTGGTCGGATGACAGGGGGAAACGATGGCAAAAACAAAGGAAGTTTATGTTTGTACGAACTGCGGGTTCGAGACCGCGAAGTGGAATGGGCGCTGCCCTTCCTGCAATGAATGGAACACCTTTGAGATGCAGGTGCAGGCGGTTGCGTCTGCGAAGGGGAACAGCAGGATATCTGCGGCTCCTCTTTCGGGTGCGGCCGCTCCTGTCCGCATTTCGGAGATCGACACCGAGGACGAGGTTCGCTATCACACCGGGCTCAAGGAGTTCGACCGCGTGCTGGGCGGGGGAATCGTCAAGGGGTCGATCAACCTTTTGAGCGGTGCGCCCGGCATCGGAAAATCCACCCTGCTTTTACAGATCTGTGAGTTTTTGGGGCGGAACTACAGGATCTTATATGTATCGGGGGAAGAATCGGTCCGTCAGCTCAAGCTGCGGGCGCAGCGCCTCGGGGTGGAGAGCGATAACCTTTACATCGTCTCTCAGACTGATGTGGATACGGTAATCCACACGGTTGTGACCCAGAAGCCGGATCTCGTGATGATCGACTCGATCCAGACCATGAATCTCGCCCAGGTGACTTCCTCCGCGGGCAGCGTCACTCAGGTGAGGGAGTGCACCTCCGCCCTGATGCGGACGGCGAAGTCGGAGGAAATCCCGATGTTCGTCGTCGGCCATATCAACAAAGACGGGGCGATTGCAGGCCCGAAGGTGCTCGAGCACATCGTTGATGCGGTGCTCTATTTCGAGGGGGACCGCAATCTCGCCTACCGGATTCTGCGCGCTGTGAAAAACCGGTATGGCTCCACCAACGAAATCGGAATGTTCGAGATGCTGGACACCGGCTTGACCGAAGTGGAGAACCCTTCTATGATGCTTCTCGCCGACCGGCCCGTCGGCGTGAGCGGCACCTGCGCCGCCTGCGTGATGGAGGGAAGCCGGCCGATTATGGCGGAAGTTCAGGCGCTGGTGACCAAAACCGGCTTCGGCACGCCCCGCAGGATGGCGGCGGGGTTTGACTACAACCGGATGTCGCTGATCCTGGCCGTTTTGGAAAAACGTGCGGGTTATTTCTTCGGCGCGCTTGACGTTTACGTCAATATCGTCGGCGGACTCCGTCTGGAAGAACCGGCCGCTGACCTTTCCATTGCGCTGGCGCTGGTGTCGAGTCTGAGGGACAAGCCGCTTCCGGAGGGGCTTCTCGCTTTCGGGGAGCTGGGGCTCGCGGGTGAAATCCGGACGGCGTCGAATCTTTTGCAGCGGATTAAAGAGGCGCAGAGGCTCGGTTTTACCCAGTGCCTTGTACCGCGGCAGGCTTTGAAGGCTCTTTCCGCAATTTCCGGCTTGGACGGGATAGAGCTGATAGGGGTGAGCAGTTTAAAGCAGGCGGTTGCAGTCGCGTTTCCCGGTTAACCCTTTGAGACGGGGGCGCTTTGCCCGCCCGTTGTTTTTTCTGCTTGTTTTATCGGGACAAAATAGCCGCAGCCTTGCTCTGTGCTCGCGGTTGGAGCGGTAATCCGCTCTAATGTACAAACTCCTTCGGACTGATGAGCGCAGGGCTTGCTGCACCAAATCAGGTTCATTGGAAACACCTCGGTTCAAAAATGGAGATGGTCGTCTTGCTTTAGTTTATTTCTTCAGTTTTGATTTATTCGAAAAATCAAAACTGAGCAGCCAAAACAAAGGATGACTTTAATCGAGGTTCTCAGATAAAAATTTTTTGAAATAACTGAGCCGCGTATATGGATACCGTTTTAAAAGGAGCGGTATCCATTTTAATAAAAGCCTGTCCTGTCATCTGGTTCAAACAGACCTGCGTTCAGCGGGAGCATACCGACTTGCATTATGGTAGAAAGATTTTTAAAAATCGCTTTTTGGTCTCCGCAGAACAGGAGATTTGGCGGTCATATGATGGAATTTAAAACCGTTGCAGGAATGATTCGGGCCATTGGCAAGCAAAATATAAATACGGCTTTCCTTCCTTTTACCGCCATTTGAGGACGGAGCTGTGAAGAATCATCTCAGCTTTTTGAATGCTCTGGAGCCGCTTGTTCCCGCTGATCCGCAGGGAATTATCTGATTTTCAAAAAATGAATGAAATAAATTGGGGCTGAATAAAGCTGAAAAATATTGCCAGCCTTGTGTTCACCTTTTATTAACATATTGAGGGTTATGATATGTTACAATTTGTAACATATCACGGCGATTGATCGTTCCGGTTAGGTTCATGAGACAAATTTTTTGTCAACACAACAAATTCAGACAGGTTTTTCTCCGCAGGTTGTTGCAAAATGTCGAGGTATTATGTAAAATAGGATTTGAATTGTATTATTTATGATAAGAGGGGATCAATTATGTCGAATCGGTTGTTTCAGGGTGTTGTCCATCAGATGAGAGATACGGTTGACCGTGTCATTGGCGTTGTAGACGATCAGGCTACGATTATCGCATGCAGCGAGCTTTCCCGTATAGGCATTACCAATGAGCTCATTTCGTTTGAAATTACGGGGGGGCATGACGTTTTTGTGCGCGACGGTTACACCTATAAGCCGTTCGGCTCGCACATCAAGCCGGATTTTGCCGTTTTTGTCGAAGGTACGGATGATGCGGCGTCCAAGTACGCGCAGATTCTCGCCGTTTCGCTTTCCAGCATCAAGCAGTATTACGACGAAAAATATGACCGCAACAATTTCATCAAAAACGTTGTGCTGGACAATATCCTTCCGGGTGACATCTATGTAAAGGCGAGGGAGCTCCATTTTAATACGGAAGTCAGCCGTGTCGCGCTTCTGATCCGCATCACGTCCTCCCACGAGGTTTCGGCCTATGATGTGATCCAGAATCTTTTTCCGGATAAGCAGAAGGATTTTGTCTTCAATATCAGCGAAAGCGATATCGTTCTGATCAAGGAGATCAAATCGACGATCGAATCCAAAGATCTGGAAAAGCTCGCTTATTCGATCATCGATACGCTGTCCAGCGAGTTTTACACCAAGGCGGTCGTTGGGATCGGAACTGCGGTCGTCGGCGTGAAGGATCTTGCGCATTCGTTTAAGGAAGCGCAGATTTCTTTAGAGGTCGGTAAGGTCTTCGACACCGACAAAGCGGTTGTCAGCTACGACAACCTGGGAATCGCCCGGTTGATTTACCAGCTTCCGACCACCCTTTGCGACACTTTTTTGAGGGAGGTTTTCAAACGGGGTTCGATCGAGTCGCTCGACTATGAAACCCTGTTCACCATCCAGAAATTTTTTGAAAACAACCTGAATGTCTCCGAGACTTCGAGGAAGCTGTTTGTCCACCGAAATACGCTGGTCTACCGCTTGGAAAAGATCAAAAAGCTGACCGGCTTGGATCTGCGTGAATTTGACCATGCGATCGTTTTCAAGATCGCGCTGATGGTCAAAAAATATCTGACGGCGAATCCGGTTAAGTTTTAACCGGATTCCCTTGCGGCATCGACAGGATGAGTAAGACAAAAGCGAATGATTTTTTGAATTGTGGTGCATGGTTATGATTAATTTTACAGACGTTTCCTTTGGATATGGAAACGGAAATATGGTGCTGAAAAACATCAACTTAAAAGTTGATGCCGGGGAATTCGCCTTTGTCGTAGGTTCGTCCGGCGCGGGGAAGAGCTCGCTGTTTAAACTGATCCTGCGGGAGGTTCTTCCTGCCGAGGGCTCCGTTGTTGTCAATGGATATGACTTAAAGCGGCTGAAAAAAAGGGAAATCCCGAATTTCCGCCGGTCGATCGGGGTGGTGTTTCAGGATTTCCGCCTTATCCCCAGCATGACGGTGTTTGACAACGTGGCGTTCAGCCTGCGGGCGACCGATTCTTCGCGGCGGTTTATCCGCAATCAGGTTCCCTATGTTTTAGACTTGATGGGGCTGGTGCACAAGGCAAAAAACTATCCCGACGAGCTCTCCGGAGGCGAGCAGCAGAGGGTGGCTTTGGCGCGTGCACTGGTGAACGATCCGCCCTTGATTATAGCGGATGAGCCCACCGGCAACATCGATCCTGAATTGTCCTATGAAATTGTAGAACTCCTGCGTGAAATCAATAAATGCGGGACCACGATCCTGATGGTGACCCATGAGCACGATTTGGTTCGTTACTTCGGGGGGCGTACCATCACAGTGGAAAACGGAAGTATTGTTTTTGATAACTATGTAGGAGGAAGCCATGAGAGCCAACAGCTTCAAATATCTCGTTAAAGAAGGGGCAACCAATGTATGGCTGAACCGCCTGATGTCGCTCGCCTCGATCGGGGTTTTGACGACCTGTTTGCTTTTGGTCGGCTTTTCCTGGCTGATTACGGCGAATATCAATAATATGATCGATTATATCGGCGACCAGAATGAAGTGATGTTTTTCATTAAAGACGATGCGACCGAGGAACAGATCAGCCAAAATCTTGAGTTGCTTAAACAGGATGAGCGTTTGTTTGATGTAATTTACATCAATAAAGAACAGGCGCTGGAAGAGTTCAAGGTGACGATGGGGGAGGATGCTGTCATTTTGGAAGGGCTTGAGGGGGAGGATAACCCCTGCGCGGCTTCTTTTCGGTTTAAGGTTTCGGATATCTCCCAGACCTCAGCGGTCGTTGCGGAGCTTCAGCAGAACCCGATCAAAGAAAAGATCAATGCGCCGACCGACGTTGCAGACACCATGACGAATATCAAGGACATGATCAATGTCTTCAGCGTGGTGCTGGTAGCGGTTCTCTGTGTGGTTTCCCTGGTGATTATTGCCAACACCATCCGGGCGACGGTATTCAGCCGCCGCAGGGAAATCAATATCATGAAGTATGTGGGGGCCACCAACAATTTCATTCGGGTTCCGTTCTTTGTAGAGGGCGTTTTGATCGGTGCGATTGCTGCGGTATTGGCATTTTTGCTGACCTGGGGCGGCTATGTTTTATTATTTGGCTATATCAGCGACCATGCATCCACCTGGCTCGGCCAGCTGCTGGGCAGTCTGATTCTGTTTGACGATATCATGTGGCCGCTGTTCGGAAGCTTTCTGGGGGCTGGCATTGTCGTCGGCACGGTCGGCTGTACCTTCAGCGTTCGGAATCATCTCAAGGTTTGATAGAGGAGGATTGCAGTGACAAAGAAGAAAACATGGACAAAAGTGATTGCGGTTTTGCTTTTTTGCACCGTGTTGACGGTAGGAGCTGCTTCAGTGCATCCCTTTAGGGCGGAGGCTACGACCCTGGCTGAACTTGAGAACAAGCTCAACGATCTCAAAAACCAGGAGAAACAGATTGCCAATGAATTAAATCAAGCGAAAAAAGACGTTAAAAATCAAGAGTCATATCAAAACCAGCTGAGCTATCAGATCAGCAATGTCGAAAGTCAGATTTCGACATTGAATCAGCGGATCAGCACCCTCAACGATCAGATTTCTCAAAAAGAAACGGAGATTGAACAGGCGCAGAGAAATATCGATGAAAATTTCGATCTTTTTAAAAAGCGGCTGCGGGCTATGTATATGTCAAACGATGCGACTGTCTTAAGCGTCCTTTTCGGCAGCTCCACTTTTGCGGAGTTTCTATCGGCCGCTGAGACGATCCAGCGGATTGCTGATCATGACGACCGGCTGATTGAAGAGCTGAGTGCCCAGAAAAGGCAGATTGAAGAGGATAAAGCGGCGATTGAAGAGTCCCGCAAGCAGGTGGAAGCCGACCGCCAGTCGCTGATCTCTAAGCAGAGCCAGCTCGACCAGGCGAGAGCCGAGTCGAATGAAGAGCTTGAGCAGCTGAAATTATGGGAAGCCCAGGCTAAGAAGAGCTATGCTGAAATTGTGCAGGAGCTGGAAGCAGCCGATGCTGAGATCAAAGAGTATATTCGAACCCATCAAAGCACAGGCCAGCTTTCCCCCGGCGGATGGCTCTGGCCGGTGGCGGGTCGTACCCGTATCTCCAGCGGGTACGGGTACCGGATTCTCAACGGCGTTCGGGAGTTTCACAAAGGGATTGATATCCCCTGTCCATATAATACGCCGATCCGCGCTGCAAAAAGCGGAACAGTTATCCGTGCGAATTTCAGCAGCTCCTATGGCAATATTGTCATCATTGACCACGGGGGCGGCTATTCTACAGTTTATGCACATAACACCAGCCTGCAGGTTTCCTATGGGCAGCAGGTGCAGCAGGGGCAGACCGTTGCGCTCGCAGGACAGACGGGACAGGCCTATGGCGTGCATTGCCATTTTGAGGTGCGCATCAACGGCGTAGTGGAAAATCCGCTCAACTATGTGATGGCGACCGGATGATGGAAGATGGACAACGATGAATTGGGAGGCGGCGGATGAATAAAAAGATTTCTCTGGGCGCGGCGATCAGCTTTATGGCGGTGGTTGCGGCAATTACCTTTACTGTTACCATGATTTTCTCGATGAATATCTTTAACGACAAGGTCTATAACGTAAAGGAACGGGAAGAGCTTTATAAAAAGGTTTCTGAAATAGACCATCTGATCCGCCAGAATTATATTGGTGAGCTGGACGAACAGTCGCTGCTCGACGAGCTTTCAAGCGGGTTGATAGCTGGGTCGGACGACCCTTATGCTGCTTATTATGACGCGGAGACATTCAGCAGACTCCAGGCGATTGAAAACGGCAGGCTGGTGGGGATTGGTGCGGAGATGTCGCGGGATGAAAGCGGCTATATCCGTTTGAACACCGTATATGACAATTCCCCGGCGGCTGCGGCGGAGCTGAAGGACGGCGACTTGATCGTCGCGGTAAATGAGCAGGATATCCGGACGGCCGGGTATACGGAATCTCTTGAACAGTTGATGGGTGAACCCGGAACGAGGGTGCAGATTACTTACCGCCGCGACAGTGTGGACAGCAGCTGTCAGATCCTTTATAAAGCCTTTGAGATGCCGGTCGTGTCGCTGGAAATGCGCGAGGACGGGAATGCGTATGTCAAAATTTCTGCCTTTTCGGATGCTGCGGTCAAGCAGTTCCGCTCGGTGCTGAACGAAATCACGCAGTCTGAGGCCAGCGGGATCATCTTCGACCTGCGCAACACAGCGGGCGGGGATTTGATGAGCGCCTGCGAGATGCTGGATCTTCTTCTCCCGGCGGGGGATCTGTTGTCCGCGACCTACAAGGATGGGACGACAGAGCTGCTGAAACGTTCGGACAGCAATGAAACGAACCTCCCTATGGTGACCCTGGTCAACAGTAAAACGCAATATGCGGGGGAGCTTTTTGCGGCGAATGTGAGCGATTACGGAAAGTCGAAGCTGGTCGGCGTCAACACCTTCGGCCAGGGCGTCATGCAGCAGTCCTACCAGCTCAAGGACGGCAGCGGCATTGTTCTGAGCAGCGCTTATTTTAATCCTGCTGTCAGCGCCAACTTTAATGGGGTCGGAATCAAGCCGGATTATGAGGTGGCCCTTTCCGCTGATGCGGAGAAAAGTTTGTCTTACGGGACGCTTGCGCAAGCTGATGATATGCAGCTCATCAAGGCGGTTGAGGTTCTGGATACATCCAAGTAGCAAAAGCTGTATTTCTTTTCCATCCTTTTCATATACTTTGATAACTGCGCTGCGGCGTGAAGTGTATGAAAAGGGTGGTTGTTTTTATGTTTGCAGTGATAATGGGAAAAGAGCAGACTTATCAAAACGGTGGATTTCTGCGAAAAGGGTATGGGATCAAAACAGTGCCGTACAACGGAGGTTTTTATCGCGTTGTTTCCTTAAAGCGCCGCCGAGTGAACTGGAAAAAACTGGCATCGGAATTGGGTGCCGTTTCCTCTCAGGCGATTTTATGCGGCGATATCCGCCTTCCGGACGGCTGCGGCATCACTCCGCCGGATCCCTCTGAGATCAGTTATGCGTTTTTAAAAAACGCGGTGGAATTTTTGCTGAAATCTACGCCGGTCCCGATTCAGAAGCGCTCTGCGACGGTGATCGACCTGCGTGGCGTTTACCACGATCTTGCCCGGGTTATGGCAAAACACTGCGCTCTGCTCAAGGTGGTGACGCTCCACAGGGAAAGCTATGACCACCTTTCGGAGCAGCTTCGGGAGGAATTCGGCGCTGTGCTGCAGGTCACCGATGTGTTGGATCATCCCAACGACAACCTGATGATTGTCTCGCCAAAGGGCTTCGGCGCCGATTTTTCAGGGGCGCTTTCGGTTCCGGTCTTTACACTGGAGCCGGATCAATTCAAAGGAACGGAGACGGTGAGCGGTTTTTCAGGCGCCGATCTTTCGCCCTTTGACCTGTCGCTGCCGGACGGCATCGATCCGCTGCTCCTCGCCGCCGCGCTGTATGGGGTAGAAGCTCACCGCGAGCTCAAAAATTTTGTGCCTGAAAAGTGCATCTGGGATAATCGGGAAACCACGCTGCAAAATATTCTGGAAAAGAGATTCTCGCTTGACACCGCGGATCAGATTTAATATAATAGGTACATTGTAAATGTGGCAGAAGCTTCCTTCCCGGAGGCTTTTGTTTCTGAGGAGGAATTTTGCATGTCTGCAAAACAGGTTGTGCTGACTGAGGATGGTTTAAAACGACTGGAGGAAGAGCTCGAAGAGCTCAAAACGATAAAGCGGAAGGAAGTTGCGGAAAAAATTAAAATAGCGCTTTCTTTCGGAGACCTTTCTGAAAATAGCGAATATGACGAGGCGAAAAACGAGCAGGCTATGGTCGAGGCCAGAATTGTCCAGGTGGAAGCGATCCTCAAAAATGTCAAGGTGCTGGAGGCTGATGATCTTGGAACAGATGTTGTCAACCTCGGTTCTAAGGTGAAAATCCGTGACGTTGAGTTTGACGAGATCATGGAGTACCATCTGGTCGGTTCGACGGAAGCCGATCCGATGAACGGTAAAATTTCAGATGAATCTCCGGTGGGGAAAGCGCTCCTCGGGCATCATACGGGGGAGACTGTTGAGGCGGAAACGCCTTCCGGTATGGTTCAGTTTGAGATATTAGAGATCATGAAATAGGATTTCATACAAAGGGCGCAAGCCCTTTGTTTATGTATTGGCAGCAAAAATGCCAGACGGTTGGATAAAAACAAGGGAGGTTCAAATAAATGAGTGATCTAAGCAGCGAAGCGGCTTTGCAGGAGGAACTACATGAGCAACGGCGGGTTCGTCGGGAAAAGCTCGCAGAATTGCAGAGCGCGGGAAAAAACCCTTATGAAATTACGTCTTACGATGTGACCCATACCGCAAAGGAAATCCGGGATTGTTTTGAGGAGCTGGAGGGGAAATCAGTTTCTTTGGCAGGCAGGATTATGAGCCGTCGGAAAATGGGGAAAGCAAGCTTTATTGATATCCGCGACCATACCGACCGGATGCAGTCCTACGTGCGGCTGGACGACGTGGGGGAGGAAAGCTATAACGCCTTTAAAAAATGGGATATCGGGGATATTATAGGATTGAAAGGGACCGTTTTTAAAACCAAGACAGGGGAGATTTCTGTCCATGCGACCGATATCATCCTCCTTTCGAAATCGCTCCTTCCCCTTCCGGAAAAGTTTCACGGCCTGACCGATACCGATATGCGGTACCGCCAGCGCTATGTGGATTTGATCGTCAACCCGGAGGTGCGGGATACGTTCTATAAGCGGAGCCAGATTCTGCGGGAAATCCGCACTTATCTCGACGGAAAGGGATATCTGGAAGTGGATACCCCAGTTCTCCATACCCTGGAAATTGGCGCGGCAGCCCGTCCCTTTGTCACCCATCACAATGCTTTGGATCTCGACATGTACCTCCGGATCGAGACGGAGCTCTACTTAAAGCGGCTGATCGTCGGCGGCTTTGACCGGGTCTATGAGGTGGGGCGGATTTTCCGCAACGAGGGGATGGATACTTCCCACAACCCTGAGTTTACTTCGATTGAAATGTACCAAGCGTATACAGATTATTTCGGCATGATGGATTTGATCGAGGATATGTACCGGACGATTACCCTCCATGTCTGCGGTTCCGGCGTCATCACTTATCAGGGGACGGAAATCGATATGGCTTCTCCCTGGGCGAGAATGACCATGGTGGAAGCGGTAAAACAGTACGCAGGGGTGGATTACGCCGATTGGGAGGACGATGAGGCGGCGCGTGCCTGTGCGAAGGAGCGCGGCGTTGAGGTGGAGGAAGGCGCTTCCGCTACCAAGGGGCATGTCTTGATCGCCTTTTTTGAGGCCTTTGTCGAGGACAAGCTGATCCAGCCGACGATTATTTACGATTATCCGGTGGAAAACTCTCCGCTCGCTAAGCGCAAACCCTCTGATCCTGCGTTCACCGAACGGTTCGAATACTTCATCTATAACCGGGAGATGGGCAACGCCTTTTCAGAGCTCAACGATCCGATCGACCAGAAGGCGCGTTTTGTCAAGCAGGTGGAGGCCAAACGTGCACAGGGGGCGAACGCGGAGGTTGACGAAGACTTTATCACCGCGCTGGAATATGGGATGCCGCCGACAGGCGGGCTCGGGTTTGGCCTCGACCGGCTGGTGATGCTCTTAACCGACAGCGCATCGATCCGCGATGTTCTGCTGTTCCCGACAATGAAGCCCTTGGACAACTAAATAGCCGAAAAAAGCCAGTGTTTTCAAGGGTTTTCGGGTTCCCGATAACCCCCGAAAATACATCTTTACATCAAACTTACATCAAGTGGTGTTAAAGTTGATGCAGAGACTAAAAAATCGCATAATTTTGAGTTTCACACAGCTCCTGAGAAGTTACGGCTTTTCAGGAGCTTCTTTCATTTCTCATAGTTTTCGGGCTACATCGCAAACTACACCAATCCCGTTTTTCTCAATATAATGAGGATAATCACAGAGGAAGGGGTGGTTGTACTATGAGCAACAGTTTAGCAAGCGTTCACCCGGAGCTTATTTCTGAATGGTCAGAGAAGAATTTACCGCTGACACCGGATAAGATAACCTTCGGTTCAAATAAAAGAGTATGGTGGAAAGGTGCTTGCGGACACGAGTGGGAAACGAGCGTCAAAGCTCGCTCAAAGGGCGAGAAATGCCCGATATGCTCAGGAGCGAGAGTAATAGAGGGTATCAATGATTTAGCCACATTGAAGCCCCTGTTGGCTCAGGAGTGGTCTGAAAAGAACAAATTAAAGCCTACCGAGGTATCTGTCGCTTCTCATAAGAAGATTATTTGGAAATGCAAACACGGACACGAATGGGAAGCAAGCGTTAAAAGCAGAACGATAAACGGTACAGGCTGTCCATACTGCTCACACAATAAAGTCCTTGCCGGATTCAATGACCTTGCTTCACAGTATCCCGATATTGCTGCTGAATGGTCTGACAGAAATCTTCCGTTGCTGCCTACAATGGTAACAGCCTTTGCAAACAGTAAGGCTTGGTGGAAATGCAGAGATTGCGGAAACGAGTGGTACACTCTTATTTCAACCCGTGCCGGTGGGAGCAGATGTCCGTATTGTAGTGGATATACATTGCTCAAAGGATTTAATGACTTGGCGACTACGCACCCTGACCTTGCGGCTGAGTGGTCAGAAAGAAATTATCCCCTAATGCCTGATGAGGTAAACGCAAAATCAAGACATAATGTTTGGTGGAAGTGTAAGACCTGTGGCAATGAGTGGAAGTCCGTTATCAATGCTCGTGTAAAAGGAACAGTATGCCCGGTTTGTGCGGACAGGGCGGTTCTTGCAGGATACAATGATTTAGCCACAACGGACAGGAAACTGCTTGCTGAATGGGATTACGAAAAAAACTCTCTGCTCCCGACACAAGTGTCAAGAAAGTCGATGAAAAGTGTGTGGTGGAAATGTTCACTCGGACACTCTTGGAAAGCAAAAATCAGCGACAGAACAATTATCGGAGAAAAATGCACCGTATGCGAAAGCGAATATCGCTCCGTGTTCCCCGGCTTGGCTGTTGCCTATTACGCCAATCAAAAAGGACTAAAGGTACAGCTCGGTTCAGATAAACTATTAGGAATACCACTTGAAACCTACATTCCGTCAGAAAAGCTGGCGATAGAATTTACGAACGGCTCAGAACAGATGGAGGTTCTCAAAAGCCACTTATGCAAGCAGCGAAATATAAAACTCGTAAAACTCCCTTTTAAGACAACCGAAACGGAAGCGGAATATTCCGACAGAGTAAAAGCAGTTTTCAAAAGCGTACATATCTTTATTTATTCTGACACCGAAGCAGATGTTTCGGTAATCAGAGAAAGATTCGATGAATGGAGGAAACGACTATGAGAGAAGAAAAGTTCCATATCTATCTAAATGATGACGAATACAGCAGAGTGATACAATCACTTATCCGTTTGAAGAACAGCCTGATAGCACAAGGCAGATACACCGATGGTGTTGACGATGTTCTCTGCAAGGTAATGTTAGCCAAGAAAAGAAAGCTCAAAATCAAATATATCTAAACACGAAAAGAGACCGCCTACACGATGTAAGCGGT
>CAZSIV010000036.1:0-23320 GCA_964607135.1 uncultured Oscillospiraceae bacterium
AATAAGAACCTCACGAAATAGGAACTGAATCAAAGATTCAGACTGTTTCGGAGAATCTTGTATCATTCCCGCTTCGCACAACGTGCTCGCGGAGATGGTATAGGAACCTGACCCATTGGCGCAATCAGAGATTGCGAATGGGTACCCCAGAACCTTGTTGCCTTCGGCAATAATAACCTCACCCGTTAACGAAATAAAGATTTCGGCGGAATGCTTCCGCCGGCAGACGCGATCCGTAATTTGTCCTGCTAACAACGTTCGTATCCCGCGAGGTGCGTTGTAGTTGTTTTGTTTCATGTGCCTCGCAGGACTGAAATTCAAAAACCGGCAAACTCTTGGTGTGCGAAATTGTCCAGCCGAGGCCACTCGGCCGTATTGCCCAGTCCCGGCACGGACCTGCCGGGGTCATCCGGCGCGTTTATGGCGGAAATGAATAGATAGGTGATGACTTTGAACCGTATAAAGATGCTGCGGATGCAGCGTGGCCTGACGCAGGCTGAACTTGCGCAGGTACTTGAGGTATCGGCAAGCGCTGTTGGTATGTATGAACAGGGAAGGCGGGAGCCGGATATCAAGCTGCTCCTGCGTTTATCCAGCTTTTTTTGCGTTCCCGTAGATTATATCATTGGCAATTCCAATAGTTTGAACCGCCAGGCCGAGGTGGAAACGTTTTTGGATCAGGTCAAAAAAACACTGGATGAACGGGCGGAAAAAAGTAATTTATCCCCTTCTGAGATTGAAGAGATTGTCCGGGCAATCGAAGCGGGTATATCTGTACCGTCGAACGGGGAAAAATGAGGGAAACGGCGCCTGGTTTGACTGCATCTTGTTTATTACGGCGGACGGTCGGGAAAAGTATATTTGTCGGTTGGAAAAATGCTGATTGAGACCGATTGTTCAGAAGGTGACCGTTGGGAGGAAGAGGGAATGAGGGCAAAGCGGATTCCGTTCCGGGCGCTGTGGCTGTGGGAGCTGTACGCAGTTTTAGGATATGCGGCGCTTCTTTTTCTGATTTATACCTTTTTGGTTCCCTTTACCTGGCTTTGGACTCTCCTTGTCTCCCTTTTCAGCGGAATCTATCTCCTTGCCGCCCTGTTGTACCTTCCTTTTCTCTACCTCGGCATCCGGTATGAGGTTGACCAGGAGAAAATTCAGTTTGAAATCGGCATCTTCCACCGTCGTAAAATGATCCTGTTTTGCAGAAATTTGATTGTTGTGGAGCTGTTCCGCACGCCGCTTTCTCTGCTTTTCGGCTTGGCCTCTCTGCGGTGCAGCGGCCCGGGCGGAGTGCTGGTCCTTTGGTACCTTTCAAAAAAAGAAGCGCTCCGGCTGAGGGAAGAATTGACGATGAGACGGCGTTTGAAGCCGGCGGCGGAAATGGTGGTGCGGAATGAAACGAACGCATCCCATTAGTATTTTAGAAAATATATCCGGTTATTTCTGGCTTTTGCTGCTCCCCTTGGTGCGCGGTATTTTTACCTTCCGCGGGGGACTGTTCGCCTGGCTCGGCGGCGTCTGGTTCGACCTGCTGGTGCTTGGGGCCATTTTTGGGCTGGCGTTCCTGCGCTGGCTACTGGCCGGCTATGAGCTGACGAAAGAAGGAGTTCGGGTTGTCGGCGGGATTCTGCTTCGGCGGGATTTTACCGTCCCTTACCGTCAGTTTGCCAGTGTTTCGATGGCCGCTCCTTTTTACTACCGTCCGATCGGCGCGGTTCACCTCTTTGCGGATTCCGACGCGGGGAATGCCTGGAGATACGATTTTTCCCTGACCCTGCCCGTAAAACCCGCGCAGGAAATCCTGCGGCGTGTAAAAAGAGGAAACGCCAAGGGGGAAAAACAGCGGCGGTCTTATCGTTCGAGCGGCTTTTATATCGCCACCCTCGCCTTTATTTCGTCCAAAACGGTGACCGGCGTGCTGTTTACCGCCGCGCTGTTGGTTCAGGCCGGAAAAATTTTAGGCCACGAATTGGAGACATCCTTTTTGCAGGGATTGACAGACCTTGCAAATCAGCTCGCTTTCGGAATTCCTCCGGCGGCGGTTTTTCTCGCTCTCGTTGTGATCTTGGGCTGGCTGATCTCGTTTGTGATCAATCTGGCGCGGAATTATCATTTTACAGTGACGCGGCAGGGGGAGAGCCTTCAAATCCAGTCGGGTCTTTTTACCCGGTACCGCCGCCAGATCAATGTGCGGAAGGTCAATCTCGTAGAGTCCCGCCAATCCATCCTTACAAAAATTTTCCATGTCCATTCGTTTTTCCTGCACTGTGCCGGTTACGGCAAGTCGAAAAACGAACTTGCGGTCCTTTTTCCCGCCGCCAACGAAAAGCGGATGCGGGAGATTTTGAGAAACATCATGCCGGAGTGGTATTTTTCCGAGCGGGCGGTTTTTCCCAGAGGAAAAGCGATGTTCCGGTTTGTACTGCCGCCGGTTGGAGTCGGCTTGATGGTCGGCGCGGCCGCCTTCTTTTTATCCGGGTGGTTTCCGCGTTTGTCGGAATTGATTACATTTTTGGGTTGGATGCTGGAGCTGCCGGTTTTATGGTGGTTCATTTCCAGAGTGATTTCCTTTTACCATACCGGGATTTCTAAAATAGGCGGGATTTACACCCTGCGGTTTTCGCGGGGGTTTGGGTTCCATACCGTTGCCGTCCGTGAAGAGAAGGTGGTGGAGATCGTGCTGCGTCAGTCGGTTTGGCAGAGGGTGTCCGGTACTTGCAGCGTGTTGGTCTACACCTGGTCGGAGGGGAAAAAGCGCCATGTGATCCCGGCGCTTCGGCTGGAAGAGGTCTCCGGGCTGCTGGGGCTCAAAAGCGATGGAGCCGGTGTATTTTCTGTTCGGGAAGGGATCGCATTCGAGGAGGATGAAGATGATCAGTGAGAAGGCCAGACGGATTTTGGAATATCTTCAAAGGCGCTCCTTTGACGAAGGGGCGCCCACCGTGCGGGAAATCTGCCGCGATCTCCAGATTAAATCGACCTCTACGGTTCAAAGGTATGTGGAGGAACTGGCCGAGGCGGGATATATTCAAAAAAACGACGGGAAGAGAAGAACACTCCGCCTTGCATCCGCTGGGGGAGTTTCCGTCCCGGTCGTAGGGCTGGTGACGGCCGGCGAGCCGATCACCGCCATTGAACAGATTGACGGCTATATCACCTTCTCCGGCTATCGCGGCGACCCTTCCGAGCTGTTTGCCCTCCATGTCAGGGGGGAGAGTATGATAGGCGCCGGAATCCTGAGCGGGGATCTCGTCATCGTCCGGCAGACGCCGACGGCGGAGAACGGTGAGATCGTCGTGGCGATGATTGAGGACGAGGCGACGGTCAAGCGTTTTTACAAAGAAAAAGGCCGTTTCCGGCTGCAGCCGGAAAACGACCAGATGAATCCGATCTATGCGGATGAGGTTTCGATTTTGGGAAAAGTCATTGCGGTCATCCGCAATTACGAGTGAACTCAAAGCTTTAAAGCAGTTTTCAGGGCGTGGAGCTTGTTGGTGGGGGAAAGCACCATGATTTTGTCGCCGCCCATGACCTGAGTGTTGCCTCGGGGGATAATCAGCTGATCGCCCCGGAAAATCGAGATGAGGACGAAGTTTTCAGGCAGATGGAGCTGGGCCAGTGTTTTTCCCGCGAGGGGGTAATGGTCTTCGGGAAGGGAAATTTCGTCGATGGAAACCTCGCCCCGGTGCAGCGTCATAATCTGCTTGATCTTCGTCAGGTCGATCTCCCGCTCTAAGGAGCGTGCGATATTGTCCGTGGTGTTGACGATAATATCGATCCCGAGCTGTTTCATCACCTCGACATTTTTGGGGTTGTTGACCCGCGAGACGGTTTTGGGAACATGGTAAACGCTTTTGGCGAGCTGGCAGGAGATCAAATTGTCCTCGTCCTTGCCGGTAACGCTCACCAGAGCGTCCGCCTCTTCAATCCCGGCGTCGGTCAGCGTTTCGAGCGTTGTCCCGTCGCCAAAAATCACCGGAATATCCAGGTCGTTTGCAAGGTAATTGCAAAGGCCTTTATTAATTTCGATCAGCGTTGGGTAATGGTTGTGCTCGATCAGCGTCTTCGCAAGGTAATAGCCAACCTTTCCCCCGCCGACTACGACTACTTTCATTGAAATGCCCCTTTCTGCCGGTTCCGGCTCAGTCGACGGTTCTGGCGATAATCATCAAATCGGTCGCTGCCAGCCGGAGGTCTCTTTTCCCTGCAAGGCTGATCGACATATCGGCGTGCTGTACTGCTAAAAGCGATTCGTACTCCTCTAAGTTCAAATCGACCTCATTGCAGGTCTGGTTGACAAACCGTTTGGGCACCGGGAACCAGTGGAAGGTGATGGTGTGCCCGCCAAGGTTGACGGACTGGACAGAGCCGTCCTCCAAAAGGGCGGAACGGACCGCTTCAACCGTCAGGTTGGTCGGGCAGACGGTGTGGAGCCCAAAACGTGAAAACACATCTTCACGGCGGGGATCGTAGATCCGCGCCAGGACGTTTGGAATGTGAAAAATCTCCCTGGCGAGCTGGGACACCATGATGTTTACGTTGTCGTCCTGGCTGACGGCGGCCAGAGCGTCGCAGTTTTCGATCCCGGCCCGTTTCAGCACGTCCTGATCGATCGGGACGCCGGCGGTTGTAAATCCTTCGAATTCGTCGTCCAGCAGTTCGAAATTTTCTTCCCGGCGGTCTACAATCGAGACATCGTGCCCATCCTGTGCGAGGGAAGAGGCCAGCCGCGATCCGACCTTCCCGCATCCGATTACAAGTATGTTCATCTCAATCGCCATGCGATACGCAATTCGCAAAAAGGGGGAGAATCCTTCCCTTTTTGTACTCGGTATCGTTCCTTTCTTCTCGTTGTTCACTAGTATGGGTAAAAGGCGCTGATAACAGCCGTGCTCTTTAAGCCGACCGGTTTTCTCAACGCCGGGATTTTAGCCTTCAAGCAACTATTTATTATAAGCAGTCTGGGCAAAAAAGTAAAGCCGCAATCCGCATAATTTTATTTGACTTTTCAGGCCGTTTTAACGGAATGGTTTTTGGATGGCGGAAGAGAAGACCAATTGGCTGAAAGGAAAAAGGAAATGGATCAAAATCCAAACTGTAAAAAAAGAGATTGCCGCTGCCCTCGCACTGCCTGCCCCCGTCACGGAGACTGCCGCGCCTGCATGGAGCATCACCGAAAGACAGGCAGGCTGCCTGATTGCATGAAAAAAAGGCGGAAAAGTACCGGTGACCCGCTCACGGGCCAACCGTGATCCTCTTCTGTTTTCCGAAATGCAGGATTTTTAGAAAGGGCTATTTTCATCGGGTTGGGGACGGGATGAATACGGCCGCGAAATATCAGAAAAGAAGTGTTGGCTGCGCTCTTGTATGGGCTTACAGCCATTTGAAGTATGCCGCCCTGTTCTTCAACGGGGCGGCATGCTTCTGCTGTCGATTCGCAATCCACAGGTTTATATGAAAACAAAATCAGCATCCCGCAAAGCGCATCTTTAGCTCATTATATATCAAAAAATGCGTTTCGCAGAATTGAAACTCAAATAATCGACGAAACGTCGGTGTGGATATTGCCCGCAGGGGTACCCTGCTGCCGCAGCGTGGGGTCGGGGAGGGGAATGGCGCGGATCAGCGACTGGGTATAGGGATGCGCAGGATGCCGGTACACCTGCTCCGCCGGTCCGGTTTCGACTAAAACGCCGTTCTTCATCACGCCGATGGTGTCGCTGATCCGGCGCACCAGGGAAAGGTCATGCGCAATAAAAAGGAAGGTGGTTCCCCGCTCCTGCCGGAGCTGCTGGAACAAGCCGATGATCTGCGCCTGGATCGAGACGTCGAGCGAGGCGACCGGCTCGTCCGCGATGATGAGATCCGGCTCCAAAGCCAGCGCCCGCGCAATACAGGCCCGCTGCTGCTGCCCCCCCGAATAATCGGAGGGGAGGCGGTAAAAGGAGCTTTCATCCAGCCCGACCAGCCGGAGCAGCTCGAAGGCCTTTTTTTTGCGGGAGGAACGGCTGCCCATTCGGTGGATGTTGAGCGGCTCCATCACGCTTTGTCCGATGGTCAGACGAGGGCTGAGAGCCGAGACCGCATCCTGAAAAATGATCTGCATCTGTCTGCCCGAAAAGGAAATCGTTCCGGAGGAAGGGGATTCCAGCCCGATGATGCACCGCCCGGTCGTGGATTTGCCGGAGCCGCTCTCCCCGACCAGCGAGAAAATCTCTCCCTGCCGGATCTGAAAGGAGACATCCTTCAGTGCTTGTAGGGGCTGTCCATGCGCGGGATGGAAAACCTTGGAGAGCTTGTCCACTTGAAGGATTGTATCATCCATTGGTCAGCACCTCCCCTTTTTCGATCCGGATGGGCGGCTCGATTTTTGGCGCATCGGGGTGGAGCAGCCAGGTAGCGGCATAGTGAGAGCCTCCTACATGGAAAAATGGGGGCTCTTCTTCGAAGTCGACCGCCAGCGCGTATTCGTTCCGCTCGGCAAATGCATCGCCCTTCGGCGGGCAGAGCAGGTCCGGCACCTGCCCGGGAATGGGGATGAGCGGCCCGCCAGTCGCCGCACAGGGGAGGGAACGGAACAATCCCCAGGTGTAAGGGTGCCGTGGATCGCTGTAAATCTCTTCCGCAGTTCCGCTTTCGACGATCTTTCCCGCGTACAGGACGGCGACCCGGTCGGCGATCTGTGCGACCACGCCGAGGTCGTGGGAGATAAAGAGGATGGCAATACCGGTTTTTTTCTGCAAGTCGGCGAGCAGCTTTAAAATCTGTGCCTGCACGGTGACGTCGAGCGCGGTGGTCGGCTCGTCCGCGATCAAAAGCTTGGGGTTTTCCGCCAGTGCGATGGCAATCACCACGCGCTGGAGCATCCCTCCCGAAAATTCTTGAGGATAGCTGTAGACCCGCTCATCCGGCCGGTCGATCCCGACCATCGACAGCAGCTCCAGCACTCGGCTTTTACAGGCCTGCCGGGACAGTTTTGTATGAGCCCGAACCGCTTCTGCCAGCTGTTTTCCGATGGGGAAGGTCGGGTCGAGGACAGCGGCCGGATTCTGGAACACCATCCCGATCTCCTTCCCGCGGATGGCGGCGAGCTCCCGTTCTCCCAGCTTGGAAATACATCTTCCGTCAAACAGGATTTCCCCTTCGGTGATCCGTCCGCAGCTGTGGAGGACGCCGGGGATGCTTTTGCAGATCACCGATTTCCCACAGCCGCTCTCCCCCACGAGGGCGAGCGTTTCCCCAGGACTGACCGAAAAGGAGATGCCGCGCACCGCCCGAAGCACGCCCCGCTCGGTCGTGAACTCGATTTTTAGATTTTTTACTTCCAGCAGCGGTTCCATTTGCAGCGCTCCTTTCTTTGTTCAGTGATGGTATTTCTAAACCAGAACACTATTTGTTTAAAATATACTGAATATACGAATTGTTTTTAAATTTGGCTGCATTCAAATCAGCGCATCCTGAAACCCTATGAGTTTGTTGAAAAGGCAGTATATTTATGATATTATGAAAATCCACAAATAAAGACGGCTCAAAATGGGAAAAGAAGAAATTAGAATGGAAGAGCCTTATGAAAGAAATATTTGCTAAACCATGTGTTGGAGCAATCATAGAAAAAAATATCGGCGACGAAACGTATATTCTCGTTCAGACCAGGCAAAAAGAAGACGGCGGTAAAACGAACGGTATGCTCGAAATCCCTGCCGGAAAGATTAGAGAGTATGAAGAAGTCTTTTCGACTTTACGCAGAGAAGTTATGGAGGAAACAGGACTGAATATAACGAAAATTCATGGGGAAGATGGTGCTGTTTCCATAGAAACAAATGGTGTTACAACTGTTTCTTTTACCCCATATTGCATCACCCAAAATTTGTCTGGCGCATATTCGATTATTTTAAATACATTTTTATGTGAAGCAGAGGGGGAATTATTGCTGAACACGAATGAAACAGAAAATATCCATTGGATGAGAGTGAGCGACCTTAAAAGATTAGTGGCAGAAGAGCCGGAAACGATATTTTTTATGCACATAATTGCGTTGAGGAAATATCTGGGACTATAATCTTATAGAACCAAAAGCTGATAGGGATTTGTAGGCAGCGATTAAACGCAGATGAAACAGGGCTATTATTGACACGGTGAGAAATAAAATTTAGAACGATCCGTTTTTGAATCCCCGACAGTCTTTGCCGGGGATTCAAATCTTATCATTCCTTTTGGACGGCGGATATTATTCGAGCGTCCAGGAAGCGACATTCCAGAAAATCCCGACGCCGTGATGTCCCAGCACAGTGTCTTTGGTGATCCCTTTGATGTTCGACGCGCCGACATAGATGGCGTCGACGTAGGCGATAAAGGTATAGGGCAGGTCTTTGGCAAGCTCCTCTTGAAATTCCCGGTAGAGGGCGAGCCGCTCTGAATCCACGCCGGTCTCCCGTGCCCGCTGCAAAAGGCTGTCAACTGCGGCGTTGGAATAACCGCTGTAGTTGGCTCCTTTGCCAGTGCCGAAGACCTTATAGGTGTGATCGTCCGGGTCGAAGGGACTGCCCCAGCCAATCAGGTAGGTCTCCTGGTTGGCCCAGTCGATGCTGGCGTTGACGGAAACCGTGACGTCCGCTCCGACGGCCCGAAGCTGCTGAGCGCAGATGTTGGCCATGTCGATCCGCACCTGGTCGCCCTCACTGCAATTAATCTTAAACCGGAGGGGGGTATCCCCCTTTTGATAGATGCCGTCGTCACCCAGCTTCCAGCCTGCGGCTTCCAGCAAGCTGCGGGTTTTATCCGGCTGATAGCTGAATTTCTCCATCGCCTCGTTGTTGTAGGGGCCGGCCTGAAGCGGGGAATAGGCGGCTGTCCCATGCCCTAGGAGGACGCTCTCGATCACCGCCTCCCGATCGATCGCATAGCTCAGCGCGTTCGGAAGCTCCCGGTTGTTTTTGAAAAGGTCGTTGTTGAAATTGTAGAGGATTCCCCGGTAATCTGCGGTCGTCATGTCGTAGACGGTGAAGCCTTCCGCCTGCCGGAACTGTTCTGCATCCTGCGGGGAGATCTGGGCGAAATCGAGCTCTCCGGATTGCAGCTGGAGGGCTCTCGTCTTTTCGTCGGCGACGATTTTGAAGATGATTTTGTCGATTTGGGGCACACCGTCAAAATAGGCGGTGTTTTTTTCTAAGGTGATGCTCTGCCCCTGATCCCAGTTTGTCAGCCGGTAGGGGCCGGTTCCAACCGGTTTCTGATTGAAGGGGTCGGCGGCGAGGTCTTTCCCATCCAGAAGATGCTTCGGGAGGATGCCGATTGTCAGATAATCCAGAAGCGCCACATTTGGAGCACGCAGGGCGATTTTGACCGTCGTGTCGTCCGGCGTTTCGATCCCGGTGATATCCTCGTAATTCGACGCGATTTCGGAGAGATTGTCCGGGTTTATGATGGCTTCCAGGGTGAATTTGACGTCGGCCGAGGTGAACGCTTCCCCGTCGTGCCATTTGACATCGTCCCGGAGATGGAAGGTGTAGGTGAGGCTTGCCGTATCAAAGCTCCAGTCTTTAGCCAAGGAGGGGACGATTTGATTGTTTTGGTCGCGGGCGGTCAGGCCGGAAAAGATCAGGGAGTTGATTTCCCCGTGTTCGTAAAGGGCGGGGTTGATGCTGGTGTAGTTCCCGCTCCCGTAAACGAGGGTGCTTTCTTTCCCGCCGCCTTCAGTACAGGCGGCAAAAGAGCAGAGCAAAAATGTGACGAGAAGCAAAGCGGCCAGCCGTCTTGCTTTTGTTATAAATTGCTGCATTTTCGGTTGTTTTCCTTTCGAATGTAATTTCCAAGGTCGGTGATACAGACGAGGGTGGCGATCAAAAAAAGCCCCGGTATGACGATCAGCCACCAGTTTCCGGTCATCAGCGCCCGGTCGGCCTGGGAGAGCAGGCTCCCCCAGGATACGGTTTCCACCGGGAGGCCGATCCCCAGAAAGCTCAGGGTAGCCTCGGCGCTGATCGCCGCCCCGACGTTGGAGACCACCATAAACATCAGGGAGGGGATCAGCCCGGGGAGGAGATGCTTTGTCAGGAGATACCAGAAGCCTGCGCCCATCGTTCGGGCCGCCTCGATATAGACGCTGTCTTTCATCCTTTTTACCTCTGTCCGCACAACCTTCGCCATATTCATCCAGCTCGTCGCGCCGATCACCAGCGCCAGAGAGAACGGATCGCTCTGGCCGATCACAGCTTGCAGGAAGATGACGGTCAGGATCGAGGGGATACTCATGGCGATTTCAGAAAGCCGCATCATCGCATCGTCGGCAGCCCGCGGCAGGCAGGCGCTCACACTTCCGTAGACGACGGCGATCGCCGTCGAAACCGCCGCGGCCAGAAAGCCGATCAGGAGGGAGATTCGCCCTCCGTACCAGATCATCGAAAAAATGTCCCGCCCCAGAGGGTCTGTCCCAAAAAAGAAGGAGGAGCAGGGCGGAACGGACAGATGCGCAAGGTCGAGATACTGCGGGTCGTGGTTCATGAAAAGCTCTGCAAAGAGACAGCCGAAGAGGATGACCCCCAAAACGGCGGAAGCGGCGATAGGAGGACGGCTCCGTTTGGGCTTTGCGGGTTCTCCCGCCTGCGGTTTCGCCGGTTTATATCCAACCAGCCGAAAGGGATTCTCACTCAATGGAGGAACCCCCTTTTCGTCTGCCGCATTCTGGGGTCGATGCGTCCGTTTAGAAATTGAGCCAGGAAATTCGCCAGAATGACGACTGTGCCGGTCAGCAGAGTCAGAACCAGAAGCATGTTGTAATCGTGGTACTTTGCGCTTTCAAAGCAGAGGGAACCGAGCCCAGGGTAGGAGAAAACCTTTTCGGCGATATAGGTGCCGCCCAGAATATGGGGAACGGAAATTGCCGCCAGGCTGATGAAAAAGGGCATGATGTTCCGCACACAATGCTTCCATAGGATCACCCGCCTGCTTAACCCTTTGGTGCGGCAGAGCAGGACATAGTCCTGCTTCAGCTCTTCCAAAAGCTTGTTCCGGATCAGATAGGCGTAGTACCAAAGGTGGCTTAAAACCAGCACGGCGAGCGGGAGGACCAGATGCCGAAGCCGCCCGAAAAGGTCGTTCGGCGAGCCGATGGGATAGGCCCCGCCCGAGGGAAGCCATTTTAACAGGACGCTGAAAAGAAGGATCAGGATCAGCGCGATCCAGAAGGATGGAATGCAGTGCAGAACTGTCCCGACCTTGCAGATCATCCGGTCGGCGAGGCTGTCCTCCCTGAGCGCGCAGAAGATCCCCAGCGCCAGCGCCAGCAGAAAGGTGAGCAGATACCCGCCTCCGCCCAGCAGAACAGTGTTAAAGCAGGTGTTGCTGATCACTTGGGAGACCGGTTGCTTGTACTGAAAGGAGATGCCGAAATCCCCCTGTGCGGCGTTTGCAATCCATCTGCCGTACTGGATGTAGATCGGCTGATCCAAGCCCAGCTTTTCCATGGCGGCCGCCCGTTCGGCGCTGTTCATCCGCTCGGCGGACTCCCCATAGTAAGAGCGCAGAGGATCGCCGGGGGCGAGCCTTGACATGTAAAAGACGGCCAGAGAGAGCAAAAAAAGGGCCAGCACCGCCTGAAGCAGTCCCTTAGACACCGCAAAAATGGTTTGTTTCAAGATGCACTCCCCTTTTTTGACAGAAAAAAACGAAGAAAGGTTCCCGGCTTCTGCCGAAAGACGCAATCTTCGTGATTCTGAACTTTATAATATTTGGGATAAAGTACCGCCTGTTTTCGACCCGCATTCTTGCGGCTGGAGGGCCTTCATGACACCTTTTGTTTCAGACGACAGGGTTACTATATCATAGGGCGGTTTCTCCTGTCAAGCGCACAGCTGCAAGAAAACGGAATCGAGCGATTTCCGCCTGCCTTTTTCCGCAATTGTTCTATTTTTGATCCAGGACGGGAAAGCTGCGGTCACCTTCCACCCTCCAGGTTTAAATCCTGATAGACGGCTTGGAGGGTACCGCAGGAGTCCTTGAATTTCTTCTGTTCCTCTTCGTTGAGCGGGAGCTCCAGCACCTTGCGGATCCCGCTGCGGTTGACGATGCAGGGGACGCCGGCAAAAACGCCGTTTTCTCCGTATTCGCCGCGGAGCATGGCGGAGACGGTCAGGACGCTGTTTTCATCCCCGAAAATCGCCTTTGTAATCCGGACCATCGCCATTCCGATTCCGTAATAGGTCGCTTTCTTCGCTTTGATGATTTCCTGTGCCGCCCCCCGCACCTCGTCGCTGATCCGCTTTAAATCGGCGTCGGAGCAGTTGATATCGGGCTGGCTGCAAATTTCACGGATCGGCTTGGTGGCGAGCATCGCCTGCGACCAGGGGACAAATTCACTGTCGCCGTGCTCGCCGATGACGTAGGCGTGGATGTTCCGCGGGTCGACCGAGAGGTGGTTTCCCAGCAGATAGCGCAGCCTCGCCGTGTCGAGCGCCGTGCCGGTTCCGAGCACCCGCCGGGGGTTGAAGCCGGAGAGGGAGCAGGTGATCCGGGTCATGATGTCGACCGGATTGGTCGCCACCAGAAAGATGCCGTTAAAACCCGATTCTCCGACCGGATCGACGATGGAGTGGAACACCTCGGCGTTGCGCTGGAGAAGGTTCAAGCGGGATTCCCCCGGCTTTTGTGCGACGCCCGCACAGATGACGACGATGTCCGCATCCGAGCAGTCGCGGTATTCCCCGGCGCAGATTTTCATGTGGGAGGAGGAAAAAGCCAGGCCGTGGTTTAAGTCCATCGCCTCCCCGCGGGCCCGTTCCCGGTCTAAGTCGATGAGGACGAGCTCGTCGCAGGCGCTTTGATTTAAAAGGGCATAGGCGTAGCTCATCCCCACCATCCCGGCGCCGATGAGAACGACTTTTCGTTTATCTGTTGCCATATAGGTTCCTTCTTTCCGTATAGATGAATCGTTGAGCCTTATTCGACTTCGGTTTTCCAGAGGCCGTGCAGGCTGCAATAAGCAAAGGCGGCGACGGGTTCGTCGTCTTCCAGTGAAAAAACGGCGCGGGGTGCTTCATCCGGGAGGAGGCCCTTCCGCTGCCCTCCCTTTTTGGTTTGCAGGTAGATCCAGCGGATCGAATGCTCTTTCGCCATCGGGTGGGAGGTCTCTCCGACTTCGACAGTCACCTTGTTTCCGCTGATCTTCACGACCGGAAGGTGTTTTTCCCCGGCGCCTTCCGAAGCGTTTGCATCCAGCTGCTTCATCGGCTCCTTACAGCAGAAGATGGGAACGCCGGCGCTGTGGATCATCCCAACAAGATTGCCGCAGTGGGCGCAGATAAAAAATTTGTGGTCGTCCATTTTAATTCCTCCTGTTTGGTTGAAAATACGTCCGCCTGCTGCTGTAAGTCTGCGGACGGACATGCTTTAATTGGGACATCTTAGGTTAGCATTTCCCTTTTTCGGGCAGAAAAACAGCCGAAGCGTTTATTTTTGCGTGAAATCAAGGGAAACGCCTGCTTTTTTGAACGATCAGGGGAAGAATGTAAAAGAACCCTGTCAAAAAAGCGCCAATGGAATTGCAAATTTTTTGACATTGCGGTATCATGGTTGCAGAACATAAGGCTGCTGCGGGGAAAATGAATGAAGATTGAAATGATAGGGATCGATTATCAAAAGGCTTCTGTCGGCGAGCGGGAGCGGTTTGCCCTGACCGCATCGAAATCGGCGGCGCTTGGGGCGGCAATGGTGAAACGGCATGGAGCGTCCGGCTGTGTGGTGCTTTCGACCTGCAACCGGACGGAGCTCTGGTGCAGTGGGCTGGGCCGCCGCGAGCTGCGGGATGCCTGGTGGAAAGAGACCGACTGTACGCCGGCGGAGCTGGAGCGCTTTTTCGCCGCCCGTTCGGGGATGGAGGCGGTGCGGTACCTGCTGGAGCTGGGCTGCGGCCTTCACTCCCAGATTCTCGGGGAAGATCAGATTTTGTCCCAGATCAAAGGTGCGGCGCAGGCGGCGCGGGAAGGCGGCTCGCTCGACCCGGTTCTCGACACCCTGTTTCGCGTCGCTGCAACGGCGGGAAAACGGGTGAAGTCGGCCGTCCGCCTGACGGAAAAGAACCTGTCGGTGCCGCAAAGCGCGGTCGAGGCCGCCCGGCGCCTTGCCGGGACGCTGCGGGGGAAACGCTGCCTTGTGATCGGAAACGGTGAGATGGGGCGGCTGACCTGCCGGCTGCTGGCGGAGGCCGGTGCGAATGTTTTAATGACGCTGCGGCAGTATAAAAAGAAGGACGCGGTGGTGCCGAAGGGCTGCCAGGCCATCCCATACGAGGAGCGCTACCGCTGTCTTTCTGAAACAGAGCTGCTGTTCAGCGCCACCCTCAGCCCGCACTATACCATCGAGGCGGAGGCGCTCAGCCGGGCGCTTCACGGAAAAAAGCTCCTCTGCTTTGACCTCGCGATGCCGCGGGATATCGACCCGGCGGCGGGAAGCTTGGATGGGGTTTCCCTTTATGATCTGGATCGCCTGGGCGTAGAGCCTTCCTGCGATCCGGACAGCTTGAAGCAGGCGGAGGAACTGCTCGCGGATTATGCGGAGGAGTTTGAACGCTGGTACCATTTCCGGGAATTTGTCCCGGTTGTGGGAGAGATGAGCGCTGCGGCTTCTGTATTGACGGCGGCAAGGCTTGAGAAAACCTATAAAAAAGCGCCGCCTGAGTTGAGAGAACAGCTCCGGCGGCAGACCGAAAACGCCGTTGAGAAAAGCTTTGCAAAGCTGCTGTACGGGCTGCGGGAGCATCTGGACAGGGAGCATTGGAAAGCCTGCCTCGACGCGGTGCAGGAGATCGTCGAGGAGTGGCGAGAAGAGGAGGAACAGGGATGAACTATTTTCCGTTTTTTGTCAGCCTGGAGGGAAAAAACGTCCTGGCGGTCGGCGGCGGCCGGATTGCCGAAAGGCGGATTTCAGCCCTTCTCCATTTCGATTGCAGAATCCGGGTGATCTCCCCGGAGCTGACCCCGGCGCTGGGCCGGTATGCGGCGGAGGGAAAGCTTGAATGGAGCGCCCGCCGTTACCGGACAGGCGATTGCAGAGGAGCCGACATCGTCCTTGCGATGACGATGGACGAAACGGTCAACCGCGCTGTCTGGGAGGACTGCAAAAAGGAAGGGGTCACTGTCAACGTGGCGGATAAAAAGGAGCTCTGCGACTTTTATTTCCCCGGAATCGTGATCGCGGACGAAGCGGTTATCGGCGTGATCGCGAACGGGGGCAATCACCGCCTGGCAAGTGAATTGACCGGGAGAATCCGGGCGGAATACGGCGGCGGAACGGCGGAGAAGGAGGAGAAAGAATGAAACGGATCATCACGGTCGGCAGCCGGGACAGCAAGCTTGCGGTTGCGCAGACGCTCCTCGTCGTCGATGCACTCAAGGCCGCAGAGCCGGAGCTCGAAATCCGGCTGCATACCCTCAAGACGACCGGCGACCGGATTTTAGACCGAACCTTGGACGAAATCGGGGGAAAGGGGCTTTTTGTCAGGGAGTTGGACGAAGCCCTCTTAGACGGCCGGATCGATTTGGCGGTCCACAGCCTGAAAGACCTTCCGATGGAGTGCCACCCGGGCCTGGTTACAGCGGCCTATCTGCGAAGGGGAGACCCGCGGGATGCGCTGGTTTTACCCGAGGCGGAGCGCCCGCTTTCAGTGATCGGCACCTCCAGCCCGCGGCGGCGGCTCCAGGCGGCGGCGCTCTACCCCGAATCGTCTTTTCAGCCGGTGCGGGGGAATATCAACACCCGGCTGAAAAAATTGGACAGCGGGGAGTACTCTGCCTTGATCCTCGCCGCGGCGGGGCTGGTCCGAGCCGGGCTGGAGCGGCGGATCAGCCGCTTGTTCGCGCCGGAAGAAATCCTCCCGGCAGCCGGGCAGGGAATTCTGGCGGTGCAGTGCCGGAAGGGATGCGAATTGCCCCTCTTCGAGTTGGTCAACCACCGGGAGACAGAGCTTGCCGCGCTGGCGGAGCGGAGTTTTGTCCGGGCGCTCGACGGCGGCTGTTCCGCTCCTACGGCGGCTTATGCGCAGGTCAGGGGAAATGAGATCGAGCTCACAGGGTTTTACGCTGATTCGGAGGGTTCTTTTCAGGTGAAAGGAAGCCTGACCGGGCTTTCGGAGGATGCCGAACGCCTCGGCGCCCGGCTGGCGGAAGAACTGAAAAGAAAGATCGTGTAAAAGGATGCGGACGGGAGCGATGGCTGTAAAATGTGATGGCCTTACAGCCTTTTGTTCAGATGATCGATGATGTGGAGGAATGGGATGAAAAGTCGGGGAAAGGTCTGGCTGGTTGGCGCGGGCCCGGGCGATCCGGGCCTGTTGACACTGAAAGGAAGGGCGGCTTTGAACCGGGCGGAGGTGGTCGTCTACGACCGGCTGGCCGGGGACGGCGTGCTGGCGATGATCCCGGCCGGGGCTGTTCGGATCGACGCGGGGAAATCCGCCGGGAACCACCCTCTGCCGCAGGAAAAGATCAATGAGCTTTTGATCCGGTATGCCGCGGAAGGGAAACGGGTCGTCCGGCTCAAGGGCGGCGATCCCTTCCTGTTCGGCCGGGGCGGGGAAGAGGCGGAAGCTCTTTGCGATGGGGGGATCCCATATGAGGTGGTTCCCGGCGTCACGGCCGCGTCCGCTGTCCCGGCCTATTTCGGCATCCCGGCGACCCACCGGGGAACAGCATCCTCTCTTCATCTGATCACTGCCCACCGGAAAAAGGGCGGGGAGAAGCCGATCGATTACAAAGCCCTGGTTTCCCTCGGGCCGGAAGCGACCCTGGTCTTTTTTATGGGAACCGGCGTCTTGGAGGAAATCTGCACCGGACTGATCGATGCCGGGATGCGTCCCGACACCCCAGCGGCGCTGCTGATGAAGGGGACGTCCTCCGGACAGCGGAAGATTGCCGCGGCGCTCGGTTCCCTTCCCCGGCTGGCAGCTCAGAGCGGGCTGGAAACACCGGGGCTGGTGGTGGTCGGGCCGGTCTGCCGCCTGTCGGAAAGGCTGTTCTGGGCGGAGAAACGTCCTCTCCACGGTGCACGGATTTTTGTCACCCGCCCGCGGGAAAGGGGCTCCGCCCTGTCGGAGCGGCTTTCCGAGCTGGGCGCGGAGGTGATCGAAATCCCGGCGCTCCGCACCGAAATCCTGGAGTCCTCCGACGATTCGCTTTGGAGCCCGGAGCGGCTTCGGACATATGGCTGGGCCGTTTTTTCCAGCCCGATGGGAGTTGAAGCCTTCTTTTATTTTCTTCGAAGGAAACGGATCGATATCCGCGCGCTGCCCGGACTCCGGTTTGCGGCAGTGGGGGAAAAGACGAGGAACGCGCTGGAGGAGAGGGGCGTCATCGTGGAATGCTGTCCGGGGGAGTTCAACGGGCAGGCTTTGGCCAAAGCCCTTCTGCCCCGGCTGGACAGGGAAGACAGGGTTTTGGCGTTCACCCCGCAGAACAGGGAGAGTGCGGTGGCTTCCGCCCTGCGGGCAAAAGGCGTGCCCTGCGATACGGCGGCGGTTTACCGAACGGTTTTGGAGAAAGGGGCCTTTTTCCCCCAGCTTCGGCCGGGGGATTACGCCGCCTTTGCCAGCGCGTCGGCGGTGGATGGATTCGCCGGGATGGCGGGCGGACAGCCGCTTTCCGGTCTGAAAGCGGTCTGCATCGGAAAACAGACCGCCGCCGCTGCAAAACGGTTCGGGATGGCGGCGGTTATTTCGGAAACAGAAACGATTAATAGTATGATCGACCGACTGGTCGAATGTCGTTTAAAGGAAAGGGCGGGACAATTATGGTAAACAGACCGAGGAGGCTCCGGGCAACGCCGGCGCTGCGGGGGATGGTGCGGGAGACCAGGATGAGCGCCGACTCCCTGATTTATCCCATCTTTGTAAGGGAAGGAAAAGGGATCCGGGAGGAAATCCCATCGATGGAAGGGCAGTACCGTTACAGCGTGGACACCCTTCCTTATGTGCTGGAGGAAACGGCGAAGGCGGGGGTGCCCAGCGTGATGTTGTTTGGAATCCCCAATGAAAAGGACGAATGCGGCAGCGGTGCCTATGCGGAGGACGGGATCGTTCAGAAAGCGCTTCGGGCAGCGAAAAAAGAGGTGCCGGAGCTCACCTATATCACCGACGTCTGCATGTGCGAATACACCTCCCACGGGCACTGCGGGGTGCTCAGCGGTCAGGAGGTCGACAACGACCGCACCTTGCCCCTTCTCGCCCGGACGGCCCTCTCCCATGTGCAGGCCGGGGCCGATATGGTCGCCCCCTCCGACATGATGGACGGCCGGGTCGCGGCGATTCGGGAAACGCTGGATCAAAACGGTTTTTCCGGCGTCCCCATCATGTCCTATGCGGTGAAATACGCATCCGCCTTTTACGGGCCCTTCCGGGAGGCCGCGGGGTCGGCCCCCGCTTTCGGCGACCGGAAAAGCTATCAGATGGATTTCCACAACCGGAAAGAGGCGCTGAAGGAAGCGCTGTCCGATATCGCGGAAGGGGCGGATATCATCATGGTAAAACCGGCCTTGTCCTATCTCGATATCATCCGCGAGGTGGCAAATCTCAGCAGTCTCCCGGTCGCCGCCTACAGCGTCAGCGGGGAATATGCGATGATCAAAGCGGGGGCAAAGCTTGGCGTGATCGACGAGGAGAAGCTGATCGCAGAGACGGCTGTCAGCATCTTCCGGGCGGGGAGCGGTATCCTCTTGAGCTATTTTGCCAAGGAGATCGCCGCCATGATCCGAGAGGGGAGGATTGGATGATGACAAAGTCAGAGCGCCTTTTTGAACGGGCCGTTCAGAGGATTCCGGGCGGGGTGAACAGCCCGGTGCGGGCCTACCGTTCGGTGGGCGGGACGCCGCGGTTTATCGAGCGGGCGGACGGCGCTTTCGTCTGGGATGCGGACGGCAGGCGTTACACCGATTACATCGGCTCCTGGGGGCCGATGCTGCTGGGGCACAACCATCCGGCGGTCCGGGAGGCGGTCTGTAAAGCCGTCGAAAAGGGCTTGAGCTTCGGCGCGGCGACCGAGGCTGAGGTGGAGATGGCGGAGCTGATCTGTTCGCTGGTGCCGTCGGTTGAGATGGTGCGGATGGTCAACTCCGGCACCGAAGCGGTGATGAGCGCGATCCGGGCGGCCCGCGGCTATACCGGCCGGGATAAAATCATCAAATTCGAGGGGTGTTATCACGGGCACTGTGATGCCATGCTGGTCAAAGCGGGCTCCGGCGTGATGACGGCCGGGATTCCGGACAGCGCCGGGGTGCCGGCTGGCTGTGCGGAAGACACCCTGACGGCAGCTTACAACGACCTCCATGAGGTGGAGCGCTTGTTTGAAGAGAACAGCGGAAAGATCGCCGCCCTGATCCTGGAGCCGGTTGCGGCCAATATGGGGGTGGTACTGCCGCAGGAAGGCTTTTTGAAAGGGGTGCGCGCCCTTTGCTCCAAACACGGCGCAGTCTTGATCTTCGATGAAGTCATCACCGGGTTCCGGCTTGGGATCGACGGCGCGCAGGGGCTTTACGGGATCACCCCAGACCTGACGACCTTCGGGAAGATCATAGGGGCGGGGATGCCGGTCGGCGCTTACGGCGGGAAGCGGGAAATCATGGAATGTATTGCCCCCATAGGCCCGGTTTACCAGGCGGGGACGCTGAGCGGGAATCCGGTCGCCATGGCCGCGGGGCTGGCGCAGCTGCGAATTTTGAAGGAACATTCGGAAATCTACGAAAAGCTCGGGCGGCTGGGCGATTCTTTCCGGCTGGGGATGAAAAAAATCCTGAAGCAGACCGGCGCAAAAGCGCAGGTGACCGGAACCGGATCGCTTGCCTGCCTCTTTTTTACAGAGGATCCGGTCGTCGATTATCCTTCGGCGAAAAAGAGCGATACGGAACGGTTTGGCCGGTACTTTCACCATCTTCTCAAGAGTGGAATCCACGCCGCGCCGTCCCAGTTTGAAGCAATCTTTTTCTCGAATGCCCACACGGAGGAGGATATTGCCGCTTTTCTCGACGCGGCGGAAGCGTTTTTTAGGGGAGAAGATTGCCAGCGGCCTGATTGAAAAGGGGAGTGCAAAAGAATGGAGTGGAGAGATGGCGGAGAATAAAACCAACGTCATGCGGATTTTAGACCGGGCGAAGATCCCTTATACGGCTCATTTTTATGGGCACGAGGACGGACAAATTGACGGTGTTTCAGTTGCCGGAAAGCTGGGACAGGATCCGAGGCGGGTCTTTAAGACACTGGTGACCAAGGGAAGCTCAGGGACTTACCGCGTTTTTGAGGTGCCGGTGGAAAAGGAACTCGACTTGAAAAAGGCGGCGAAAGCTGCGGGGGAAAAATCGGTTTCGATGATCCACGTCAACGAGATCAATGTGGTGACGGGATATATCCGGGGCGGCTGTTCGCCAATCGGGATGAAAAAACAGTTTTCCACCTTTTTAGACGATTCCGCCAGGGAGTTCCAGACCATCATGGTGAGCGGCGGGAAGATCGGGGCGCAGGTGGAGCTGAATCCCGAGGAATTGCTTCGGCTGGTAAAGGGGAGCTATGCACCGCTGACGCTGTAGTCGAGAAAGCCGCAGCCCTCCAACCGGAGGACTGCGGCTTTTGATGTGAAAAAGATAATTTCATATGGCGTTCAGCGGCTTGTGACACGTCAGTCAGATCATATAGCTGTCGGCATACCGCGCTTTTTGCTGATCCAGAATATCTTGTAAGGTAATACCGTCAAGGTACTCGTTGATGACGCGGCTCAGCCCCTGCCAGACCGGAAGGGTCGGGCATTCGCCGCTGCGCTCGCATTGGACGGGATCGTGGTCGAGACAGGCTACGGGGGACAAGTTCCCCTCGGTGAGTCTCAAAATTTCCCCAACAGTGCATTTGTCCGGCGACTTGGCAAGCCGGTACCCGCCCTGAAACCCTCGGCTGGCCTGGAGAAGATCGGATTTATTTAAAACCGGGATGATCTGTTCCAGATATTTTTTTGAGATGTTTTGGCGCTGGGCGATATCCTTGAGCGCGATAAAATCATCGCTCCCGTGTTCTGCAAGGTCTATCAGCATCCGAAGCGCATACCGCCCTTTGGTAGAAATTTTCATTTCAGTCGTTTACGATACGAAGGATTTTGCAAAAAACCATGAAAATAAGGCGTTTTTCCCCTGGTATCGTTCCATCCTTTCTGTTTCATACGGTCGGTTTATAATCCTATAATACCATATACTTCATAGGCTTTCAAGCCCAGAAGAGTAGAAGGAGCGCATTTGGAGGGAAAACGAATCGAACTGGAAGGGCGAGTTCATTTTAATATAGGCGGTAGTTTTATTAAAAATAGATTTTAAAATGCGCCTGGCGGTGCGGATTGATTTTGGTGCATTTTTGTTGTCTGGGTGGAAAAGCTTCGTTCTCCTCTTGTGTAATAAAAAGAAAACGCCTGGAGCACGAATGGGCTCCAGGCCTTGCCGAAAGAGAAACTGCGGTAAAAAGAGAACGCTTTGCCGCGGGCGGCGATTTTATAAAAGGAAAAGTCTGGTGTGCGGAATTACTCCAGGCTCTGCCTGGTTATCCGCCGAACCGGAAGGAAGGGAGCCCTTTCACGCCCGGCTGAACGGCAAAGAGCGAGCCGCCCAGCGGATCGTTTTCACGCTCCTGCGGGCTGCTGTTCTCCCAGGCGGTGGTGAGATACAGGGTGGAGAAATCGGCTCCGCCGAAGGTGGGGCAGGTCACTTTCCGTGCGGGAACCGTGACCTCGGCCAGTGTGTTTCCGCTTTCCGGGTCGGCGCAGATCACCTTCCCGCCGCCGAACAGGGCGATCCAGAGATTGCCGTTTGCGTCGATCGTCATCCCGTCTGGAAGCCCCGATTCTTTTGGAACGGTTACAACCGTCCGCGGATTGGAAATCGAGCCGCTGGAAAGGTCGTAATCATAAGCGGTTACCGCATAATTCAGGGAATCGATGTAGTAAAGAACCCGATGGTCGGCACGAAAACACAGGCCGTTCGAGATGGAAACGTCACTGAGCAGTGCCCGGCAGGAGCCGTCCGGCGACACGGAATAAAATCCGCCGGGAATTCTGCCCCCGTCCGGCAGGGGCGTGTAGCAGGTTCCGGCGAGGAACCGCCCCGCGGGGTCGCATTTCCCGTCGTTGAAACGGTTCGGCGTTTCCGGCTCCGGGTCGATGATTTTGGTTTTTTTGCAGGAACCGTCTTCGAGTTCGAGAAGATAAACGCCGCTTTTCAGCGCGCCGACCAGACCGCCGCCTTTCCGGAATGCAACCGTCCCGATCGGCTCCTCGCAGGAGAAACACTCATCCCGCCCGGTGGCAGGATCGAACCGGTGCAGCTCTCCGACATTGATATCGACCCAGTAGAGCCGCGCATCCTCTTCGTTCCAGAGCGGCCCTTCGGCGAGCTCGGCATTGGCCTTTAAAATCAATTCCGCCTTCAGTTTTTCCATAAAAATCACCCTGCGATACGGCTTCGGTATAAAAGAAATTTCTCTTTTACGTCCATATCGCTCCTTTCTGTCTTGAATCGTTTATTATATTTCATCGGCAGAGTGAAACACTGCCGATTTTATATGGTTCCGGGAAGATCGGGACGGCGGAGGACGCTTCCGACAATCCGACGCGTCAGCTTGAGATGGAATGGGGAAAAGAATTGAGTGACCGGCCCGGTGAGCAGGGCGCCTGCAATGGTTCCTACGCCGATGACGCCGCCCAGCAGAAAGCCTGCGGTCACCAGCGTCAGGTCGACTGCAATCCGAATCCAGCGAAATGCAATATGGGTCTTGTCGCTGATTACGATAGAGGCAAGATCATTCGGGCTGACACCGACGTCGGCATTTATCACCATCGCCAGTCCAAAGCCCATAATGATACAGCCGCAGAGCATCACGGCCACACGAACCCAGAAGTTTAGGCTGCCGTTGAGGAAAGGCGAGAGCAGGAAAGAAACCAGGTCGATGATCGGTCCGCAGATAAAGATAGCAGCGACCGTGCCGATTTTGATATACTGTCTGGCGAAGATCAAAATCACCAGCAGATAGGTGAAGTTGATCCCCATATGGGCGATTCCGTTCGAGATATGCAGAGTGTCTGCGACTCCCTGCATAAAGACGGCAAACGGATCGGAGCCGGTATCCGACAGGACAAAAATACTCGTGCCGGCTGCAATCACCGCCATCCCGATCAGAAAAAGAACCAGACGAGTGACGAGCTCCGGGAGAGCGCGCTTGTTGACGGCAGCTTTTTTCATGAACTACCTCCTTATACGGCATCGGCGTACTGTAAAGTTAAATGAAAGTTGAAGACCCGTCAGCCTAGATGGTACAATG
>CAZSIV010000037.1:0-22839 GCA_964607135.1 uncultured Oscillospiraceae bacterium
TCGGTTAACCTTTTTTGAACCACGCGACTATCGCGTGGTTTTCAGAATACAAAAATACAAAACCCCCATACGGGGGTTTTGTGTTTTGTCGACGTGCAGCAATTACAGTAAGCCGCCACCTCCACTTTCAATTACTTTTTACAGGATGCTTGGATTGCACGGCAGGTAAATTCCGCCGTACCTTCCCCGCCTGCCTTGTCGATGTTGGCTGTGAACTCTCCGCCTCCGGCGTACATCAAGCCGAGCTCGCATAGCGTCTCGTTTGAGCAGGTATAGAAATTCTCGGTGATAAAATCCTGCAATCTTTTAACCTGTGCCTGCACGTCCTCCGAATCAGGCGGCAATTCGCGCATTGCGCCGAATTCGGTGAATAAAGCCATCATCCGCAGATTCAGCTCCCGCGTTTCTTCCGCTGTCCGCCCCTTTGATTTTGTTTCATACTCGCGGTATTCCGCCGTCTGTCCATAGGATGCCTTCGCTTTGGCGGCGTACTCGTCGATTTTGCTCGTATCAAACGCTGTAAAATCCATTTTATTGACTCCAATCGCTTTCATTCCACGGGCGAGGTCGATCAGGTTTTCCAGATGCTCTTTTTTGAGAGTCAGTAAAGTGATCTGCTGTTCCAGAGCCTTGCCGCGGTCAAAGCTCGGACTTTCCAGGATCGCCTTGATCTCCTTCAGGGGGAACTCCAGCTCCCGGAACAGTAAAATCTGCTGCAATCGCTCCAGCGCAGGCTCGTCGTACAGCCGGTAGCCCGCCTCTGTAACCACCGCCGGTTTCAGCAGCCCGATCGCGTCATAATGGTGCAGTGCGCGCACGCTGACACCTGTTAATCTGCTTACTTCTTTTACGGTTCTCACACTGCTTCCCCCTTCCGTGTAAGCACAGTATAAACCATAACGCTGCGTCAGAGTCAATAGGGGCGAAAAATTTTTTGAAAATGAATCTTCCCCCGTCAAAACAGGAGCGAACTTCTAGGATAAATTCAGCCGGTTAAAATCTGTTTGCGGGGCGCGGCAGGTTCCGTTTTCACAGAGATACCATACGGTATTTTCAGCCGCTGGATAAGATGCGGTAAACGGTGCGATTTCCGCCAGCTCCCGCTCGTTTTCAGCCGATTTAAAAAGGATGCTCAAATCCTGTGCCGGATGCTCCCGAAGATAGCTGAGGAGTTCTTTTGGAATCCCGCTGCCCGTACCGATCAGTTCTTTGTGCGGATCGAGCGACTTTGCCATAGCCATTAAAGCAAAGCAATGCGCCGCCGGATATTCCGCTGCCTGGCCCGCCATAAAGCGATGCTGCCGGTCGGCCGCTTGCCGAAACGACGTATCTCCCGTCAGAGAGGCGAGCTTCTCCAGCGCCAGTTCTGCGGCGGCATTGCCGGATGGAATCGCTCCGTCGTAAGTTTCTTTCGGGCGGGAAATCAGCGCTTCGGCATCGTGGGCGGTCAGATAATAGCCGCCGTCTTCTTTGTCTTCAAATAAATCCATCATCTGTTTTGCCCGGAACACCGCTTCTTTCAAATAGCCGGCCTCAAACGAAGCGCGATACAGCTCGAGCAGGGCGAGCGTGTACACTGCATAATCGTCGAGCTGGCCGGCATGTGCGGCCTCCCCGCCACAATAGCGGAGGAAAAGCCGATTCTCGTCAGAGGCCATCCTTGCAGAGATGAACTTCTGCGCTTTGACTGCGGCATCCGTATAACGAAAATCGTTCAAAACCAGGCCAGCCCTTGCCAGCGCGATTATCGCCCACCCGTTCCAGGACAGCAAAATTTTGTTGTCGAGATGGAGCCGCACCCTCGCTTTTCTAAATTCGTAAAGGCGCTTTAGCCGGGGATCGTCCGAATTCCACCCTGCGTCGGTTTGGCCGATGCGGTTGGGGATACTCTTTCCCTCAAAATTTCCCCGCTCCGTCACATTATATAGACGACAGAATTCCGTGCCGTCCTCTTTCCCAAGCACTTGAGTCACTTCGCTGGGCGTAAACAGATAATATTTCCCTTCGACGCCGTCGCTGTCAGCATCCTGTCCGCAGTAAAACCCTCCTTCGGGATCGATCAGCTCCTCCAGAATATAATCAGCCGTCCGTTTTGCAATATCGGCATAGAAAGGATTCTCCGTGAGCTGAAACGCCTCCAGGTATGCTAAAATCAGCAGCGCGTTGTCATACAGCATCTTTTCAAAATGTGGAACCAGCCATCGTTCGTCAGTGGAATAGCGGGAAAAACCGCCGCCGATCTGGTCGAATATCCCGCCGTTGGCCATATTTTTCAGGGTGACCTCCGCCATTTGCAGGGCTTCCGGAATCTTCTCCATTTGATACATCCGCATCAGAAAGAGCAGATTATGGGGCGCCGGGAATTTAGGCGCCCCGCCAAACCCGCCCCAGACAGGGTCAAAGGTTTGGGAGAGCAACCGGTATGCCTGCCTCAAAAGCGCCCGGTCCGCTTCGCCCGGGGCTGCCGAGCGGCGCTGTTTCATCACCGCCGTAATTTTTTCACCGGACTCCAACAACTTCTCCCGTTCCTGTTTCCAGAGGATGGTGACTTGACGGAGTAGATCCATAAGTCCCTGCTGCCCATACCGGTTTTCCTCCGAAAGTAGGTTCCCGCAAAAAACGGCTTTTGTTCCGGCGTCATAAAGATGGTCAGCGGCCAACCGCCCGAACCGGTCAGCGCCTGGCAGACCGCCATATAGACCGTGTCGATGTCAGGGCGCTCTTCGCGATCCACTTTAATGCAGACGTAGTCGTCGAGCAGCCTGGCAACCTCGGGATCTTCAAAGGATTCGTGCGCCATGACATGGCACCAGTGGCAGGTGGAATACCCGATGCTCAGAAAAATCGGCTTATCCTCCGATTTTGCCTTTTCAAACGCATCCTCACCCCACGAATACCAGTTGACAGGGTTGTCCTTATGCTGCAAAAGGTAGGGGGATTTTTCATTTTTAAGCATATTTGGCATGAAAATACCGCCTTTCTCTATACGAGGTAGTATAACCGAAAGAGAAAATACTATTTATATTGAGATATATGGATGATACGAGCTGAAACGACAAGAATCAAATTTAAATTCAACGGAGAGAAAATTTCTTTTTAATTGACAGCATAAGCTTTTTCGGGTAAAATAAATGCAAATCATTTGCGTTTGAGGTGTCATCGGATGTGGGAATTATTTCTTGATGCTTTTCTGGATGCATTTTTAGATTCGCTGAAAATGCTTCCTTTTCTTTTTATCGCCTACCTGATCTTAGAGTATATCGAACACCGTTCTTCCGTTAAGCTGGCGCGGACGCTCGGCTCGAACAAGCTGGGAGCGGTTGGGGGCGCCGTACTGGGCTGCGTTCCCCAATGCGGCTTTTCAGTGACAGCTGCGAACCTCTATGCGGGCAAGGTGATTTCGATGGGAACATTGGCAGCCGTCTTTCTCTCCACGTCGGACGAAGCGCTTCCGCTGATGCTGGCCCACCCCGAGGCTTATCCGATGATGTTCGCCCTGCTGGGGATCAAGGTTGGAATCGCCATAACCGCCGGCCTTGCGATCGACCTGATCGCCCGCAGAGTTCGCAAAAACGGCTCTGAAAAAAGTGAGGAAGAAGCCATTCACGAAATGTGCAAAACCTGTCATTGCGAACACGGCATCTGGGGTTCGGCATTTCGCCATACGTTGAATATCTTCTTATTTATCTTTATTGTGCTTTTGATTTTAAATCTATGCGTCCAGCTGATCGGAGAAGAGACGCTCGCCTCCATCCTCCTGACAGGAAATATATTTCAGCCGCTGGTAGCCGGGCTGATCGGTTTTATTCCAAACTGCGCCGCCTCGGTTCTGCTGACCGAACTATATCTTGCGGGGAGCATCAGCTTCGGTTCAGCCGTCGCGGGTCTTTGTACCAGCGCAGGGGTCGGGATCGCGGTATTATACCGGGTCAACCGGAATGTCAAAGAGAACCTTTTGATTACCCTGCTGCTTTACGTTGTAGGGGTTGTTTCCGGCATGGTAATCCAGCTTTTTTAGGCGGTGATACGATATGGAACGAAAGTTACTGAAAGAAGCGGGGCTCAAAGCGACGCCCCGCCGGTGTGCGATGCTGCGGATTTTAGCCGACAGCGGAGAGGGGCTCGCGGCGGAAGAAATTTATGAAAAGCTGCCGAAGGAGCAGCGCTGTGATCTTTCCACCGTTTATCGGGCTTTAAACTCAATGTCCGAACGCCATCTGCTCCATAAAAGTCCTCATCAGGACGGCCGGATTTACTATCAGTTCAATCGGGAACACCACAGTCATCGGCTGATCTGTGAGCGATGCCACGAAAGCATCCTGATCGATTCCTGTCCCCTGGAGCAGCTGGAACGCGATCTCAGAGCGAATACCGGCTACCAGATCACCGGGCATCGTTTTGAAATCAGCGGCGTCTGTCCGCAATGCGCTCAAAAAGAAAAACTTAAAAAGCGGTAGAACAAAGAAAAAACGAAGCCGAGAAATTATCCGGATGAAATGGTCCGATTTTTCACGGAACCGTAGAAAGATAAAAACGCCATGCATCGGACCGTCCGTTTGCATGGCGTTTTTTGATTATTCATTGGATTGAATGAGAAAGAGGCTTCAGCGTTTCAAAAAGCGCGCCGGACAGCCTGGTCTGCGGGGCCTCTTTGACCTTCCCTTGTCCGCTCTTTTGCCGATCGGGAAAATCGCCGACTCTACTCTGCGGCCCGCTTTCCAAAGCTATACGAACAAAACCCTGCCTAGACGGGACGACTCCCTACGCCTTTTTCAGCGCCTCTGCCAGCTGAGCGGGACAGGACGTATCTTTAAACCCGCACTTGATGCCGGAGAGCTTTTCGATTAACTCATCCACCGACTTGCCCACCGCAAGAGCGGCAACTCCCTGGGTATTTCCGCTGCATCCCCCTGTGAATTTCACCGAAGTGACAATTCTGTTTTCGTCCACATCCACGGTAATTTTTTTAGAACAGACGCCGTGCGGCGTGTATTCGATCGTCATAAGGCTTCCCCCAATCATTGCTGCTTCGACTGAACGCCGATGTCATAAACGGCCTTTGCCACCCTTTCAACCACCTTTTTATTGAAAACGTCGGGTAGAATATAATCCGTTCTCAGCTCCTCTTCCGGGATAATAGAGGCAATCCCATAAGCGGCGGCGAGCTTCATTTCATCCGTGATATCACTGACGCGCGCCTGCAAAGCGCCCTTGAAAATCCCCGGAAACGCGAGCACGTTATTAATCTGGTTCGGGTAGTCGCTCCGCCCGGTTCCAACGATAAATGCGCCGCCCCTGCGCGCGTCTTCCGGAAGAATTTCCGGCGCGGGGTTCGCCATTGCAAAAACGATCGGCTTTTCCGCCATCGAGGCGATCATCTCGGCTGTGACAAGGTTCGGGCGCGAGACCCCGAGAAAGACGTCGGCTCCCACCAGTGCGTCGGCCAGCGTTCCCCTTTTGCCGGAGCGGTTGGTCACACGGGCCAGCCGCTTCTGCGCATCGTTTAAGCCGGGCGCACCCTCGTGAATGATCCCGTTGACATCGCAGAGGATCAAATCTTTCAAGCCCACCATCAGCATGAGCTTTGCGATCGCAATCCCAGCCGCTCCGGCGCCGTTGATCACCATCGTTATTTCGTCAAGTTTTTTTCCCGCGAGCTTCGCCGAGTTAATCAGGGCGGCAAGCGCTACAATCGCCGTCCCGTGCTGATCGTCGTGAAAAACAGGGATATCCAGAATCTCTTTCAGCTTCGACTCGATTTCAAAGCAGCGCGGCGCGGCGATATCCTCCAGATTGATCCCGCCGAAAGACGGTGCAATCAGGCTGATGGTGCGGACAATTTCGTCCACGTCCTTCGAAGCGACGCAGAGCGGAAATGCATCGACGTCGGCAAATTCCTTAAAGAGCGCGCACTTCCCCTCCATAACCGGCATGGCGGCCGCCGGGCCGATATCCCCCAGCCCGAGAACGGCGGTGCCGTCGGTAATCACGGCAACCAGATTCCCCTTCCGGGTCAGCTCATACGACCGTTCCGGATTTTTCTGAATTTCAAGGCAGGGCTGCGCAACGCCGGGCGTATAAGCCACAGACAAGTCCTCACGGTTATTGATCGGCGCGCGGGAAGAAACCTCGATCTTCCCCCTCCACTTTTCATGGGCCAAAACAGCCCGTTCTTTCACGTCCATTTATTTTGTCCTCTCTTTATATTGATTCGACTTGGTAAACAACTGGTCCAGCGCTTCGCGCCCAACCGTTTCGCTCCCGATATAACTGCGATCCGTCGATGAGTACATCCCGTGAAAATCGGAGCCGCCGGTGATCAGCAGATCCTTTGCCTTCGCCAGCTCCAGGCAAACCGCTTGATCCTCCTGCGTGTTCCGCGGGTGGTAAATCTCCACCCCGTCCAGCAGGTTCTGTTCCGTCAGCTCTTTTAAAAGCTCCATCGAACCGTAAACGCTGGGGTGGGCCATCACCGCTATACCGCCCGCCTCATGGATTGCGGCGAGGACCTCGTACACGTCAGGGTAGCGGTAAGCGACGAAACAGCTTCCCGTTTTCCGGCTGAAAAGCTCACGGAAAAGGCCGCCGTAAATCGAAGTCGTATAACCTGCGTCAAACAGCGCGCGGATGATATGCTGCTTATAGATACAGTTGGAGCTGGCGGAATACTTTGTAATCGCTTCCGCCGTGATAGGATATTTTTTCATGACGAGCTTCGCCATCTCGTTCCCGGCCTTTTTGCGGGACTCATTGGCGCGGATACACAGACCTTCCAGTCGATCCGGCTTCAAAGGAAGATAGCAGAGAATGTGCACCTTGCGGTTGCGCAGCTCATCGTATGCGGAAAACTCTACGCCCGGAATCACATTGATCCCATACCGCTCCGCTAAAATTTTTGATCTGGAAAAAGAAGCCATGGTGTCATGATCAGTCAGGGAAATAAAGTCCAGCCCGATCCTCTTGGCAAGGGAGATGACCTCTTCAATCCCTTCAGAGCCGTCCGACAATTTGGTGTGGCAATGCAGATCGCCTTTCACCATTCACACACTCCTTTCGAACCAAACGGTTTCCCAATCTCTCAATTAAGAAATCGTTTTCCCGCCTCCCTGCGTTTTTGGAACGGAGACAGTTTCCGCCTTGGGCTCTAGGGTTCCAAGGTCGGTAAAAATAGGCTCATCCTCCTCGTCTGTCGCTTCATATCCAAACGGATTGTTTTTCCTCGCTTCGGGATGGGCTTCGTAATAAGGATCGATCAGCAGTCTCCTGATATGCGGAAAAGAGTTGAAAACGAGGATAAATCCAACCAGAGACGCGTAAAACAGCGGCGCTAAAAAAGCGACGGCCAAAACGAAAAACTCGATTGGAAGCAGCACAGCGGGAAGGGCAACCAGCAACAGCACCCAGAAAGTGGTGACAAGATTGGTTTTGATCCCGGCCACGGCCAAAATCAGCGAATTTTTAATCAGCTGGGAAATTTTAAGATCAAGCGTGATCATCATCAGATAGACGTAATAATGCATCATGAGGAAGACCAGAGCAACGGCACAATAGGCCACAACCATGATGTACTGCATCACGCCTTCGTTAAACTGCTGCAACGAAAACTGGAGGCTGATTACCACCAGGAGGATGACAACAGCGTCCAGGCAGGAGAAACACAGCGACTGCTTCGCGTTCTTTTTGAGGTTGCTCCAGAAATCATGCCAGATAAAAACCGGCTGCTCCAAAGACATTTGACGCATAAGATAAGTAAAGCCGCAGGTCGCCGGGCCAATCAACGCAAGGCCGAGCGCCATTCCGATCAAATTCAGAGGGGCTACTCGAACAAACAGAAAGCCTAAGAGGGTCAAAGCCGCGGAGGGCAGCAAGAACAGGCAGTAAAGCAGGCTCGAACAGATCATTTTGCCGAATTTTCGAAAATACAGCTCAAAAAACAAAAAGAAACGCTTCTTCTGCGGGCGCTCCTTATCGACTCCCGGGCCAGCCTTATCAACAGGGCTAAAAAGACCAAACGCCAATTTAAACATCCTCTCAAAAAAATTCCTAACAATTTTATTATCTTACAAATTCCACTCTTTTGTCAATAAAACAGCCTGTTAATTTATAAAATAGACACATCTCATCCCCTCAAAGCGGGAGAATTCCTGAAAAAAGGAAATTCATTCCAGCATCTAAGGCGGCAATCACGACGGCCAGTATTGCATAAGCAAGATATCGGATCCCATAGGTTTTCAGCGCTTCAGCAGTAGCCGTTCCCAGCTTCGGAAAAAACAGCGCCAGAAAAAGATTAGACATCTGGATCGAATCTTTCAGAGCGGAAACCAACACCAGGGTAAACAGCACCGCTACAGGGGCAATTAAAACCAGGCAATATAAAAAGCCGTTCATCTGATAGTTTAAGTAAATCTGCCCCATCGAAATCCCTAAGCCGAAGCCGCGGAACAGGACGATAAAAACACAGATCGGCTGGCCAAGCGCAAAAAAGCCCAGAAAAAAGGCGGAAACGAGATAAAGGGCGGAGGTTGACAGAGAAGAAAGGAAGGTCGACAGGATCGGCTGTTCCCCCCTCGTCGTGAAATACTCCCGAGTCAAAAATTGCAGCTGTTCTTTCAATCCTGCGTCGGACTGCGCCGCCAAAACGGAGCCGTACAGCATCGCGGCTAGGAAAGATATCAGCAAAACCGCGGCAATCCGGTTCCGCCGAAAAGTTCGTTTGATCGCCGTCACTCCGTTGCCGGAGGGTGCACCGCTTGTCCGGGTCATAAAAACACCTCCCTGCCTCATATACCGAACGATACAGTATATGCGCAGGGAGGGTTTCTTATTCCTGATCTGGCCATAGCCGGGCAGGGCGGGACATTTCCGCTGTCAATACGCGATCCACAGGCGGTACAGGCCTGCAAATCCGCAGGGCGCATTGATTAACAAATGCAAATCCTAAAATCGGCAAAGCCTTGGTGTGCAGATTGAGGGCGGCGCTCCACCGAATTGACCTGCCGGAAACATCCGACGCGAAAAAAGCGTCGCAGCCTGGTTGCTTCGTCGAATCAAGTCAGCCTCAGATCAATCCTTTGAAAGCTCATAAGCCCGCTTGGTACAGTGCTCGCAGGCATCCCTGACCGCGTCAAGCAGGTCGTGTTCCTCAAGGCGTTCTAAACCGGCGACCGTCGTTCCGCCTTTTGAGCTCACCATTTCGATCAGCTCATCCACGTTCTTCCCCGAATGAAGCATCATCTCAGCGGAACCCTTGAGGGTTTGGCAGAAAAGCTTCAAAGCGGCATCCGGATCGATCCCGACCGTTTCGGCGTATTCCAGAAAGCCTTTCGCAAAATAGTAGATAAAGGCAGGGCTGCTGCCGTTGACGGCAATAATCTCCTTCATTTTGGACTCCGGAACCACCGCAATTTCCCCGCTGGCTTCAAAGATCGAACAGACGTCCCGGAACTCCGCATCGCTCGTGGGCGGAATCTGCGCGAGCGCAGAGGCACCCGCCCCCAAAAGAAGGGGCGTATTCGGCATCACCAGCACCACTTTACAGTCCGCGCCCAGCATCTTCTTGATATAGCCGGCTGTGATTCCGGCGGCGATCGATACAACAACCGTTTTTTTAGAGAAATGGGGTTTTATCTCTGTCAAAGCCTCTTCAAAATTTTGCGGCTTGACCGCCAAAAAAAGGAAATCCGCACCGGACACTGCATTCTGAACCGTTTTGACGGGAACAACACCCAGTCCCCGCATGGTCTCCGCCTTTTCCGGCAGAAGGTCATAGGCGCGGATCTGACAGCCGGCTCCATTCGCCCTTTCTAGAAACCCCTTTATAATGGCGGAGGCCATATTGCCCGCGCCGATAAACGCAATCTGTTTCATCTTCGCTCCTTTTCAATCGGCCAGGGCCGCCTTGATCATAATCGCGCACTCCAGGCGTTTTTTCTCCAGCTCACAGGAGAGCTTATGGGATTTGAGCACATCCCCGGCGTATTGCAGATTGTTGGCGTTGCAGCCGCCGCTGCAATAAAATTTTGCCCAGCACTCCTTGCAATCGCTTTTATTGTAGACCGTGGTCTGAGAGAAATAGTCCTTCATCTTAAAGTCAAAGGATCCGTCGTGGAGATTCCCCATCTTCCACTCCTTCATCCCGACGAACTGATGGCAGGGATAAATATCGCCGTCCGGCGTCACTGCGACATACTCGTTGCCACAGCCGCAGCCGCGCAGCCGCTTGATCGCACAGGGGCCCTGGTCGAGATCGAGCATGAAATGAAAGAAGTTGATGGAGCTCCCCTCTTTTTTCAGACGGATGATCTCCTTCGCAAGCTTTTCATACTCGGCGAAAATCCGTGGGAAGTCCGCTTCGGTAATCGCATACTCCTCTTTTGGGTCTGAAACGACCGGCTCCACCGAAAGCTGGTCGAAGCCCTCGCGGTAAAGATGGAGAACGTCGTCTGCAAAATCGAGATTATATTTCGTAAAAGTCCCACGGGCATAGTACTGGTCGTGCCCCCGCTTCTCCACCAAATTTTTGTATTTGCCGAGGATGATATCGTAACTGCCCTTCCCATTGATGCAGGGGCGCATCTTGTCGTTGACCTCACGCCGCCCGTCGATCGACAGGACGACGTTCGACATCTCCCGGTTGATGTAGTCGATCTTGTCGTCGTCTAACAGCATCCCGTTGGTGGTGATGGTAAAGCGGAAAAGTTTATCGTGCTCCTTTTCGAGAGAGCGCGCATATTCGACGATCTGTTTGACGACTTCAAAGTTCATCAGCGGCTCCCCGCCAAAAAAGTCAAGCTCCAGATTATGCCGGCCCTTCGATTTTTCGATCAAAAAATCAATGGCCTTTTTTCCGGTTTCAAAATCGAGAAGCCGCCTGCCTTCACCAAAATCACCGGTCGAAGCAAAGCAGTATTTGCAGCGGAGATTGCAGTCGTGCGCGACGTGGAGACACATGGCCTTCACCGGGGATGCGACCATTCTGTCGGCAAACTGTTCGTAATCGTCGCTTGAAAAGAGGATTCCATCCTGATAGAGCGTATAGATCTCCTCATAGGTCTCGAGGATTTCATCCCGTCCATATTCCGGGGAAAGAGCATCCAGCGCCGCAGGAGGGCACTCCTGTTCAGGCGGATCCGATGTAAAATCCAACAGCCGGTATGTAAGCCTGTCCACCACATGGACGCCGCCGCTGTTGACGTCGAGTACGATATAATAACCATTCAAATGAAATTTATGAATCATGGTGCTCCCCTTCGAATTCATTGATAAAATGCTCTAAACAGAGCAATCGCTTGCCTGTTTATCAGCAGGCAAGCGACGAATGCAGAAAAAAGCAGCGCTTATTTTTCACATTTCTGGTTTGCGACCGTGCAGGACGTTTTGCAGGCGGACTGGCAGGAAGCCTGGCACTCGCCGCAACCGCCCTTGGCGGCAGTCTTTTTCAGGTTCGCGTCGTTCAGCGTTTTAATGTGCTTCATTTTAACCCTCCTCAACGATATTTTTTCCGGCTGTTAACCCCAAGCACCCCTCCGATTGAAGCGGCGGCAGTCACAACCAGCATTTTTGTAATGATCTGCCATCCGACAACGTCAAACAGGATGCCGGAAAGCAAAAACAACAAAACCGACAACACGGCGCCGCAGATGACGCCGATGCGCAGGCCGTTTTTTCGAATTGATTTTGCCGCCAGATAACCGCTGACAAAGCCCGCCAGCATCAGCTGGAGAACCACCGCCCCGCTGAGAACAACGGCCGGAACCGTCACCATCGACATCGCCAAGGCAAGCAGCACAGTCAGCACGGCAATCACCGCAACCGCAGCCAAAACGCTCAACAGAACGATCTTTAAATTTCCATAGAACCCCGTACTGTTTTTCGGCTGTTTTTTTCTTCGGCCCACGAAACTTCCCCCTTACACATACAACTGATAAATCATATGAACAAAAGGGGAGACATATTCGAACTGTTTAAAAATCAGGCTTCCACATCGTCGTGGATTGTTTCAACCGCCGCGATCGCCCAGCGTTTAATCCGGATCTTGCTGCGCTCGCTCCCGGTTTCCATCACAATATTGTCCTCTTTGATACTCACCACACGGCCGACGATCCCGCCTTGTGTGACAACCTCATCACCTACCTGGACGTTGTTGCGCATCTCGTTGGTCGCTTTCTCTCTTTTTTTCTGCGGACGGATCAGCAGGAAATAAAAGACGACAAAGATCAGGATCAACGGGACAAAGGTCATCAGCATCGACCATGGATTGCTCGCAGCAGCGCCTTCCGCGGCGGATGCGGACGCAGTTTCCAACATCATTAAATTCATAACATCTGCTCCTCAAAATTAATGCTATCATTATACAGGATAACCGCCCCGTTTGCAAGCTTCTTCACAATTTATTTGCTTTTAATGTACCGATCAATCGAATCTGCGGCCGTCTTCCCGGCTCCCATCGCCAAAATGACCGTGGCGGCGCCGGTGACGGCATCCCCGCCGGCATACACCCCTTCGCGGGTGGTGCACATGGATTCGTCGACCACCAGGCATCCCCGCCGGTTCGCCTCCAGGCCCTTTGTGGTCGTGCGGATGAGCGGATTGGGGGATGTCCCGATCGCCATAATGACCGCGTCGACGTCGAGGATAAACTCCGACCCCGGCACGGCAACCGGGGAGCGGCGGCCGGATTCGTCCGGTTCGCCCAGCTCCATCCTGATGCATTCCATCCCGTTGACCCGCCCGTCGGCATCGCCCAGAATCCGGGTCGGGTTGTTCAAGGTCAGGAATTCGATCCCCTCTTCTTTGGCGTGGTGAACCTCTTCCAAACGGGCGGGCATCTCCGCCTCCGACCGCCGGTATACAATATAGACCTTTTCCGTCCCCATCCGCTTCGCACAGCGGGCCGCATCCATCGCCACGTTGCCGCCGCCGACGACCGCTGCCGATTTACAGCGCATGACCGGCGTGTCATAGCCCTCTTTGTAAGCCTTCATCAAATTGATTCGGGTGAGGTACTCGTTGGCGGAATAGACGCCGATCAGCCCCTCCCCTTCAATATTCATAAACCTGGGCAGGCCCGCGCCGGAGCCGACGAAGACCGCTTCAAAGCCCATGTCCTCGACCAGCTCGTCGATCGATAAAACCTTTCCGATGACCATGTTGGTCATAATGCTGACGCCGAGCTTTTTCAACCCTTCGATCTCGTTTTTCACGATCTTTTTCGGAAGGCGGAACTCGGGGATTCCATAACTCAGAACACCGCCCGGCAGGTGGAACGCTTCAAAGACGGTGACGTCATAGCCCCGTTTGGCCAGCTCGCCCGCGCAGGAGAGACCGGCGGGGCCGGAGCCGACGACCGCGACTTTGTGGCCGTTGCTCTCGGGCTTGAGCGGCTCCTCTTTGTTGTTCAGCCTGTGATAATCGGCGACAAAACGCTCCAGACGGCCGATGCCGACCGAATCGCCCTTGATGCCGCGGACACATTTCGACTCGCACTGGGATTCCTGCGGGCAGACACGACCGCAAACCCCCGGGAGGCTGTTTGTCTCGGTGATCTTCTGATAAGCGGCCTCAAAGTCCCCGTCTGCGACCAGTTTTATAAATTCCGGGATTTTGACTGCGACAGGGCAGCCGTTCATGCAGGGTTTATTTTTACAGTTTAAGCAGCGGGCCGCTTCTTCCCGTGCCATCTCGGGCGTATAGCCGAGCGCGACCTCTTCAAAATTTTTGCTGCGGACGTCCGGATCCTGTACCGGCATCGGCATTTTTTTCGGCGACATATTAGGCATTTTCAGACCCTCCAAACAGCTGGCAGACATGATCCCTGTCATGCTCCTCCTGCTTTTTATAAAAACGATTGCGGTGCATCAGCTCCTCGAAATCGACCAGATGGCCGTCAAAATCCGGGCCGTCGACACAGGCAAAACGAATCTTCCCGTCAACTGTGACGCGGCAGCAGCCGCACATCCCGGTTCCGTCCACCATAATCGGATTTAAAGAGACCATCGTTTTAATTCCGTAAGGCTTGGTCAGGGCACAGACCGCCTTCATCATCGGAATTGGGCCGATTGCAATGACGACGTCGTATTCATTCCCCGATTCGATCAGCTCGCGGAGCATATCGGTGACAAAGCCGTGCTTTCCGTAGCTTCCATCGTCGGTCGCCACGATCAGCTCATCGCTGACGGCCCGCATCTCATCCTCGAGGATGACGATATCCTTGTTTCGGAACCCGGCGATGGTGTGAACCTCGACACCTTCCTTATGAAGCTGTTTCGCCTGCGGATAGGCGATGGCGCATCCCACGCCGCCGCCGACAACCGCCGCTTTTTTAACCCCTTCAAAATGGGAAGCCACACCGAGCGGGCCGACGAAATCGGCGATTTCCTCCCCTTCTTCCTTTGCAGCGAGTTTGATGGTCGCCGCTCCCACATGCTGAAAAATGATGGTGACCGTGCCCTTTTCGGCGTCATGGTCGGCGATCGTCAGCGGGACGCGCTCCCCCTCTTCATCCACGCGGAATATGATAAACTGTCCCGCTTTCGCCTTCCGGGCGATAAACGGTGCTTCAATCTCCATCAAAGTAACCGAAGGATTCAGCTTTTGCTTCCTGACAATTTTATACATGAAGGATACTCCTTTTCTCTATTGATCTGCATCTTTTCTATTATATCACTCTACCGAACCTTTTTCAATCGTACAGTTTACAAGCGCGCCGTCAAAATTCGTTCTGCGCAAGCGGTAAGATTGATGAAAATTCAACAGAACAAAAAATCAGCACTCTATTTTCTCCGCCGCGGTTCATCCTTGACAAAGCATCGGAGATATGATTTAATGGTCCTGCAAAATCTGACAAAACAGCAGGAAACAGCGGCATGTCAGCTGCTTATCTTTTGACCGAGCCGGATTTTGAGCGGATCGATAGAGAAAGGAACGATGCCGAGCGCAGGGACGGATTTTTCCGTTTGTGTAATTTTGGCATTCCAGGGTGGTTTTTATGTTTCAGGAAGAAATTGAGGCGGTGTCGAACGCCGCAAAAAGCAAGTACAGCCTGCTCCGAACCAACCCGGCCGGCTATCTGCTCGCTTCGGTGCTCGCCGGCGCATTCATCGGGTTCGGCGTCCTCCTCGCCTTTACTGTAGGCGGTTTGACGGCGGACAGCCCTTTCAGCAAGCTCCTGATGGGCTGCACCTTCGGCGTGGCGCTGAGCCTGGTCGTTATGGCAGGAGGCGAGTTGTTTACGGGAAACAACCTGGTCATGTTTGTCGGAGCTGTCCGGAAAAGCGTGACCTTCGGACAGTGCCTGAAAATTTGGGGCGTAAGCTACCTCGGCAATCTGATCGGCTCCGTCCTTCTCGCGCTGGTTTATCTGGGCTGTGGGCTTTCAGCAGGCGCCGTGGGGGAGTTTATGTCTACCGCAGCGGCGGTCAAGGTTTCTCTGTCCCCCTTGGAGCTTCTTTGCAGAGGCGCCCTGTGCAACATGCTGGTCTGTCTGGCGGTATGGTGCAGCTTTAAATGCAAAAGTGAAAGCGGAAAGCTGATCATGATCTTCTGGTGCCTGCTGGCCTTCATTACGACAGGCTTTGAGCACAGCATCGCCAATATGACGCTGCTCACCGTCAATTTGCTCGTCCCTGCCGGCGATGCCGCCGTTTCCCTAGGCGGAGAGGTTTATAATCTGTTTTTTGTCACGGTCGGCAACATGCTCGGCGGCATCCTGTTTGCCGCTGTTCCCTACCTTGTTATCGCGAAGAAAAAAAGCTGAGCCGAGGAAAAATATTTCTCGTAAACCGATAAAATCCGGGACAACGCCCCGGATTTTTCCCTATGTGAAATTCCTGATAAAGCCCTTATTTCTCCTCTTTTTCAGAACAGCATCGAAAGATTTTCCAGCTCTGTTTGCATAATATCGGAGCTCGACTGGAACATCGCCGAGTAATTGTAGAACGCCACACCGCCGTAATGAGACTGTTTGCGGGAGTCGGACACCATTGTCCCTAAAACGCTTCCGCAGTTTTCCCATTCCCCCTGGTCGATCTTATAGGGCGCCAGCCCCGGTATGACCTTCACGCCGGAAGCCGTCACCGTTTCGTTCCAAGCCGTGAGTGTTTGAGCAAATGGAGCGGTAGGATGGTCGTAGTTCCAGTAAATCTGCGGAATGATATAGTCGAGGTATCCATCAGCCGACGTCCACTTCTTCGTATCGGCGTAGAGTTTATTCATGTTGTTGCTCATGTTGCCCGATGGACTGACGCCAAACGCAACGTTCGGCTTCTGTTTCTTGATCGCGTCGTAAATTCCTTTGATCGTCTGATCGACGTTTTCAATTCGAAATTCCTCCAGCGTTTTTCCGCTTCCATTTGCCGCAAACGCTTCCGCATCAAAGGAAGATTCAGTTGTCGGATAAAAATAATCGTCGATGTGGATTCCGTCTACATTATACCGGCTCACGATCTCTTCCACGCCGCTGCAAATCAGCTGCCGGGCTTCCGGGTACCCGGGGTTGAGGTAACAGGCTCCGTTTATGACGACTACCCGGTCGCTGGACGTGTGCTGATCGTACCATTTACGGGTCTGATAAGAGCTGGAAATCATCTGCATCTGGCTCTCCGGCTGAAGTCTGTATGGATTGAACCAGGCGTGAAACTCGATCCCATACCGGTGGGCCTCTTCAATCATAACGGCGAGCGGGTCGTAATCGACCCCCATCCCCGCCGTTCCGCTGACATAGACCGACCAGGGATAAACCTGCGAGGGATAAAAAGCGTCTCCATTCGGCCGCACCTGGACAAAAACCGTATTCAGCCCAAAGTCCGCACAATTTTTCATCATCGCCGCAAACGAGCTGCGGAAAGCGGATGCAGAAGGAGAACGGATGGGATTGAGTTCAAACTGGGTGATCCACACTGCCCTGATTTCACCATCTTCATCCGCGTTTACAGGCTGCTGCGGAGGATTTTCCCCAGGCGAAAAAGGCGGCGGGCTTTCGACTACCGTGCCGGATCGTTCGGAAGATGCCGATAAAGAATCCTTCTCCACCGGCTTTGAAAGTGCCGGGAGCCGACATCCTGCAAGAAGCGAGAGCATCAGGCAGGCGGCGATCAACAGTCGTATCCGTTTCAAAAAATCCCCCCATGCGGCAATTAGTCTCGACGATGCGGGAAATACTCGTCCCTCCGCGGCCCTCAGCATCTTCGCCATATTGCTGCAACAACAGAAATATGCTACAATAACGAAAAATAGAACCGAGGAAACAGTATGAAATGGAACGCAGAACTGTATGACAGCAAACACGAATTTGTCTCCCAGTATGGCAAGGCCCTGCTCGCCGAGCTCGATTTGGCTCCCGGCCAGGTGATCCTCGACCTGGGCTGCGGAACTGGAAAGCTTTCCGGTGAGCTGGCCTCTGCCGGAGCAGCTGTAATTGGGGTGGACTCTTCATCGGAGATGGTTGAAAAGGCCAGAAGCAGCCATCCGGCGCTTGAATTCATCGTCGCCGATGCGACTAAGCTCCCCTTTTGTAATCGGTTCGACATCATCTTTTCGAACGCCGTTTTTCACTGGATTCCCGACCAGGATGCGCTCCTTTCCTCTGTGCTTCGCGCTTTAAAGCCGGGGGGCGTCCTGCTCTGTGAGTTTGGAGGGGAGCGGAACACCCAACGCATCCTCGGCGCCTTCCGGGAAGAATTCCAAAAGCTCGGTCACCCCTTTCAAAATCCGTTTTTCTATCCTTCAACCGGAGTGTACCGCAAGCTCCTTCAGTCGCACGGCTTTGAAATCGAATTTGTCCGGGATTTCGACCGCCCTACCCCGCTGACAGACGGCCCGCAGGGGCTGCGAAACTGGCTGAATCAATTTTACGCTTCCAGCCTCTCCCGCCTTTCCCCGCAGGAGCAGGAGCTCCTCTTTGACCAGATCGAAGCACGCCTGCGCCCGGAGCTGTGGGATGGCGCGCAATGGGTGGCAGACTACCGCAGAATTCAGGTGAAGGCCAGAAAAACGGCACAGCAGTAAGTTTTGATTTTTGCCGTCCATAATCGTTATCCATTTTGTATTAAATTGTTATATAATACAAAATATTATTTTTCAGCAAATCAAATCGCTTATTTTTTTGAGAATTTGAGGCGCTGATCCAATCTGCGCGGCACAAAAAGGCCCGGCTGATGATTCAGCCGGGCCTTTCTTTCGTTCTTCCTTATTTCATCAGGGAAGCCAGCGCCTTGTAGTCACCCTTCAAATCTTGATAGAGCTTTTTATAGAGGTCATAGTAACCCATATAAACGTCATGGTTCTCCATGATCGGCTGCTGGGTGATGTTTTTGCGGATGATCGTATCACACGCCTCTTCAACCGAGCTGTAAACGCCCGCGCCGACGCCGGCGAGGATCGCCACGCCGAGGGCCGGCCCCTCATCCGCATGGATGGTGTTGACCGGGCAGCCGTACATATCGGCCAGCATCTGGCGCCATACCTTACTCCGTCCGCCGCCGCCGCAGGCCATCATATCCTGAACGTTGACGCCCATTTCACGGAAAACGTCGACACAGTCGAGCTGGGAGTAGGCAACCCCTTCCAGCACGGCACGGATCAGATTGCCGCGGTCGTGGATAGCAGAAAGTCCAAAGAAAACGCCGCGCGCCTCAGAGTCCGGATGCGGGGAACGCTCGCCCATCAGATAAGGCAGATAGAGGAGCCCGCCGGCACCGGGACCGACTTTATCCGCGAGTTTGTCCATAATCACATACGGATCCACCCCCTGTGCCTCCGCTTCGGCAATTTCAGGGGCGCAGCAGGTGTCGCGGAGCCATTTCAGAGAAAGGCCGGCGGCAAGGGTACAGCTCATGACGGTCCACTTGCCCGGGACAGATGCGCAAAGGGTATGTACCCTTCCCTTCGGGTCGATGGAAACAGAGTCGGAAACCGCATAAACGACGCCGGAAGTGCCCAATGTCGTAAACGCGACGCCGGATTTTACAACACCGGTGCCGACGGCAGCGGCAGCGTTATCGCCTGCACCGCCTACCACAATGGTGCCCGCCTTCAATCCGGTCAGCTCGGCAGCCTTGCTGTGAACCTCGCCGGTGACATCCGGAGACTCGTGCATGGAGCCGAGAAGCGAACGGTCGATATGGAGCTTGGTGAGGATTTCATCCGACCAGCAGCGGTTCGGGATATCCATCAGCTGCATGCCGGCGGCATCCGAAACCTCGGTCGCAAACTCGCCGGTCAGCATATAGCGGATGTAATCCTTCGGCAGAAGGATATGGGCGCATTTCGCGTAAAGGTCGGGCTCATTGTTCTGAACCCAGAGAATCTTCGCGGCAGTAAAATTGGCAAGTGCCGGATTCGCAGTGATTTCGATCATCTTCTCCGCGCCGATCACGCTGTTCATCTGCTCGACTTCCTTGGTCGTCCGCTGGTCGCACCAGATGATCGACTTGCGCAGGACGTTTCCGTCCTTATCCAGCATGACGAGGCCGTGCATCTGCCCGGAAAGGCCGACGCCTTTGATATCTTCCGGGTTCACGCCGCTGGCCGAAACACAGTGCTTGATACCGTCGCGGGTCGCATTCCACCAGTCGGCCGGATCCTGCTCCGCCCAGCCGTTCTGGGGCTGATACATGGGATATTCAATCGTTTTAGAGCAAATCGCCTTTCCAGCCTCATCGAAGAGGACTGTTTTGGTACCGGAGGTACCGAGGTCAACACCTAACAAATAACGCATCTGATACACCTCAACTGTTTATTTGGAGCGGCCTGAACTAATCGATCTTGATAACCGCTTTTACCACATCATTTTTGTTGTGAATGGCAAAATCAAACGCCTTCGCTGTCTCGTCAAAGGTAAACTCATGGGTGACGATCCCGGACACATCGATCAGGCCTTTGGAAATTGCCTTGATCGCCATCGGATAAATATTCCTGTAACGGAAGACAGACTGGATTTCGGCTTCCTTCGCCATAATTTTGGCAAAGTTGAACTCGATGATATCCTTCGGGGCCATGCCGACCAGCACGATGGTTCCGCCGCGTTTGACCATATAAGGGGTCTGTCCGATGGTGACGGTGGAGCCCGCCGTCTCGATGACGATATCGACACCGGCATTTCCGGTGATTTTGTCAACCTCTTCGACAGCGTTGACGTCCTTGCCGTTGATCACCCGGGTCGCGCCAAGCTTCATAGCGAAATCAAGGCGTTTCGGAATCACGTCGACAACGGTGATATCGGTTGCGCCAAAAGCTTTACAGGCGAGGAGGGTGCACAGGCCGATGCAGCCCGCGCCCAGAATCACGACCGAGCTGCCCAGCGTGACTCTTCCCTGTTTTGCGGCGTGCATACCGACAGACAGCGGCTCGACCAGAGCGCCTTCCTTGGTGGAGATATTGTCCGGGAGCTTGAAGCACATATTTTCAGGAAAAGCGATATAATTTTCGATACAGCCGTGGTACGGCGGGGTCGCCAGGAATTCAACATCCGGGCAGAGGTTGTATTTTCCGGATTTACAGAATTCGCACTGGCCGCAGGTGATGCCCGGCTCAAGCGCAACGCGGTCGCCGACTTTGAGGTTCTGAACACCCTCACCCAGCTCGACGATCGTTCCGGCGCACTCATGGCCGAGAATAAAGTCGCCGTCGACGATAAAGTCGCCGATCCGACCGTTTTCGAGGTAATGGACGTCGGAGCCGCAGATCCCCACATATTCAAGCTTGACGATGACCTGTTTCTCCTTCGGGGTTGGGACCGGAACGTCACGGATTTCCATCTTTTCCAGGCCCGTCATAAACACTGCTCTGTTTTTCATTTGTAAACCCTCCTTGAATTCTTTTACCTGCTTAATGAGATTGTCGTTACTTTTTTAAAATACTTTTACAAAAGATATTTGCAGGTGTTCCAATTAAAGAATACCGCCCTGACTTCAAAAAGTCAAGCTGTATTTTATGAATCATTCCTTCCTAAAAAAGTTTCGTTGTTTTATACAAAATGTACGATTCTGTTTTGACGCCGGCATCAAAACAGAACCGATCAAATCTGGGATAAAAACGAGGAGACATGAAGCAGCGCCGCCCCGACCGCCGCCGCTTCCAGCCGGTAGCGGCAAATCCGTACATAATTCCCATACTCTTCAAACGGATTGCGTTCTTTCACCAGCTGTCTCAAAGTTTCCAGGTAATCCTCCAGATAGCCGCCCAGATAACCGCCTAAAAGCACTTCGCAGTCAAAAGCCATCCGCAGATTGTTGCAGACGTCGGCCAAATGCTCCAGATATTCTCCGAACCGCCGGCGAAAATTCGATTCTCCGGAGCGGAGTTTGTCAAAAAAATCGGGAAGACTGTCCGACAGCCCGTCGAGCAGCGAGCGCACAGAACAATATGCGTCGACGCAGCCTCGCTTCCCGCAATAGCAGTCCTTTCCCCCGGGGACAATCGTCATGTGGCCAAACTCGCCGCCCCGCTGATGATTCCCCATATAAATCCGGTTGTCGACAAAGATCGACCCTCCCACCGTATTGCTCAGGGAGAGATAGACGATGCTGCCATGCTCCTGCTCGTTCCACATTTCCGCCGTCCCGGCCGCATTGGCGTCATTGCTCATCACGCAGGGGTAAGGAATCGCCTGTTCAAACTGTTCCAGCGTCCCCCCCGTAAAACCCAAAACCGTCGCATAAACCACCGTCCTGTGGTCTTCCGAAAGGATTCCCGGCACGGAAATCCCCACACCGAGGATCTGCTCGGCCGAAAGCTTCAGCGTCTCTATAAATTCCTGCAAAAGCTCCCCCACCCGCAGAAAGTATCGGTCCTCGGCCGCAAACTTCAATGGGATGCGGGTGTTTTGGACGATATTGCCGCCAAGGTCAACCGCTACGATGCCGACATGGTTTCGGGTGATATCCAGCCCTAAAGCGATCCGGGCATCCAGCACACAGGAAATCGCTCTGGCCTTTCGTCCACCGGTGGACTCAAAGGTTCCCTTCTCTTCAATCAGCCCCTGCTCCAACAGGTATTTCAGGTTTTGGGAAACGGTGGGCAGGCTCATATTCAGCGCATAAGCAATCTCCTGTTTGGAAATCTTCCCCCTTTGATAGATCAGCTTATAAATCCGGTTTCGGTTGATCCGCTTGATATCGAGGCCGCTCTGCTGAGAAACAGGCACGCTCCCATCACCTCTATTCTTATTCTCATTCCGGTTCATTTTACAAAAGTGTTTTCCATATGTCATCATAATACAGGAATCGACTAAAAGTCAATCGGAATTTTTTCAGACAGCCCTTACCTTATGGTTTTCGATAAAAAATTCCCCGGCGCAGCCGGGGGTATTTCATATGCGGGCAAAGCCCTTTGTTCCTCGCGGACGCGTAAACGTGCAAGTACGGTCTTCCAGCCGCGAAAGTTTTGTTACTTGCCACCCGCAAGCGGGCTTAGAAGTTTCCCATCGTCAGCTGTTCCCCTGCTTTATCTTCGTCCATTTGGTGTTTGATGTACTCCTCTATTTTCTTTGCATTTTCCCCGCCATATCTACATAATATCCTTTGCACCAAAATTCTCAATTCCGATATGCAAACTTCATATCTCCAAATCTTTGAAATATCATTAAACTGCTTTTTCCTTTGAGATATCCCATGAATCCTGATATACTCATCTTGGGTGGGATGCTAAGAAGAAGGTGGATATGATCTGGGCACACTTCTCCTTCTATGATTTCCACTCCCCTTCGTTCACTTAACTCTCTAAGAATTTTTCCTATATCTGCCTTGAGTTTCCCATATATCTCTTGCCTTCGATACTTTGGCGCAAATGCGACACTATTCTCAATCACACAGGACTGTATGAGTACAAACACGGTAAGATGTT
>CAZSIV010000038.1:0-21500 GCA_964607135.1 uncultured Oscillospiraceae bacterium
TTTGGGGTTGCATCCGGGCGGAAACTGTGGTAAACTATATCATACTATCTAAATATGAAGGAGAGTCCCTGTAAGAGCGTGTGGGAAATCATCGGCTGCTGTTTGATCCTGGTCGTTGGAATATTTATCATCGTTGTCGTCATGCTGCAGGAAAGCAAGCAGCCCGGGCTGTCCAGTTCGATTTCGGGCGGGATGGAGTATGACACCCGCGGCCGCGGAAAGACCAGCGAGGCGATTTTGGTGAAGCTCACTAAAATTTCGGCGATCGCCTTTTTTGTGATTACCTTGGCGGTCAACTTTGTATCGGTTTTCTTTAAGTGAGATATGGTGAAACGGTCCCTGCGTTTTACGCAGGGATTTTTTTGGGCATAATGAAGCAGGCTGAAACATCCTGCAAAAACAGGGCTGTGTAAAATGGGAAGAAAGGAGCGGCGCCGGGTGGTGTGTTGTCTGAAGCCCGGCCCGCATGACGTTTACGATGGATAATATGATTCAAAAGAGGATCCTCCAAGTTCTCTCCAAAAGCGGGGCGAAGGGGCTGAAGGCAAAGGAGCTGGCTGTGAGGGCCAAATGCAGGAAGGCGGATTCCAAGCGCTTTTCCGCCGTACTGGCACAGATGGTGAAGGACGCCGAGGTCGTAAAGCGGGGGGAGCGGTATCAATCCCCGCGGGCGCTGGGCTTTTATGGGGCGCGGATCACCCGGGTGCAGAAGACCTTCGGCTTCGCCGAGCGGAATTCCGACCAGGCCGAGGTTTTCATCCCGGGGAAGTATTTGAAGGGCGCCCTTCCGGACGACGTCGTTTTGGTAAAACCTCTCGGCAGTCCGCGCGGCGATTCGCCCGAGGGGCAGGTGCAGGCGATCGTCTCCTACGGCCCTGGGGAATTTACCGGGGTGGTGGTTTACCAGGACGGCAGGCTGCTCGTCAAGCCGGACAGCTTCACCGGCTCGCCGGTCGAGCTGTCGAAGGGGGCTGAGGCCGCGCCGGGGGAGAAGGTGCTGGCGCGGGTCGTCAAGCGCGGTTCCCGCCACAGCGAGCACAAGGCGCAGGTGCTGGCTTCTTTTGGGAGTGCGGAGAGCGCGGCGTCTTGCGCGGCGGCGGTTTTGGAGCTGGAGGGCGTCTCTCCGTCCTTCCCAGCCGAAGTGCAGGATGAGGCCCGTTTCCTGAAGCAGCGCGGAATCCGGGAGGGCGATCTCCGGGGCCGTCTGGATCTGCGGGAAGAGGCGGTTTTCACCATCGACGGCGCGGATTCCAAAGACCTGGACGATGCGGTTTCCCTAAAGAAAGAGGGGGAAACCTATCGCCTCGGCGTCCATATTGCCGATGTTTCGCGGTATGTCCGCCCGGGCTCCGCCCTCGACAAGGAGGCATTTGAGCGGGGAACCAGCATCTATTATGCCAACCAGGTTGTGCCGATGCTCCCCAAAGAGCTTTCGAACGGGATCTGTTCCCTCAACCCCGGGGAAGACCGGCTGACCTTTTCCGCCTCGATCACACTGGACGGGAAGGCGCAGATCATGGATTACGCCTTTCAGAAGACGGTGATCCGTTCCCGCGTCAAAGGGATTTACACCGAAATCAACGCGCTGCTGGAAGGGGACGCCCCGGCGGAAATCGAGGCGAAATACCGGGAGCTTACTCCGCAGCTCAGCCTGATGAAGGAGCTTGCCGAGAAGCTGATCGCAAACCGCAAACAGAGGGGCGCGCCCGAAATCGAGACGGCCGAGAGCAAAATCATCGTGGATGAAGCGAACCGGGCCGTCGGCCTCGAGCCCCGCACCCGGGGCTTCTCCGAGCGGATGATCGAGGAATTCATGCTGACCGCGAATGAAGCGGCGGCCGCCTACGCCAAGGAGAAAAACATCCCCTTTGTCTACCGGATTCACGAAGACCCGCCGGACGACAAGCTGGAAACCCTGTCCGAAGCGCTCCGGCTCCTCGGACTGAACGCGAAGGGGATCCAGCACGGACTGAGCTCCAAGCGGATGGCGGAGATTCTTGAGCAGGCGCGGGAAACCCCGGTTTACAGCATCGTAAACAGCCAGGTGCTGCGGGCGATGGCGAAGGCGAAATACAGCGACAATCCGGTCGGGCATTATGGGCTGGCGCTCGAAAATTACGCGCATTTCACATCCCCGATCCGCCGGTACCCCGACCTGATGATCCACCGGATCCTCGGTGAGCTGGCGGCCTCCGGCGACCCTGCCGGCGTTACCAAGCGCTACCGGCGGATCGCCCACGCGGCGGCCGATCGGTCCACCCAGACTGAGCTCAGGGCCGTCCGGATCGAGCGGGGCTGCGAGGACTGCTACAAGGCGGAGTATATGAAAGGGCATATCGGTGAGAGCTTTGACGGCGTCATCACCGGCGCCGTCCCAAATGGGTTTTTCGTGGCGCTTCCCAGCACGGCGGAGGGGATGGTCTCCGTCCGGGATCTCCCCCAAGGGCTCTATGAATTCGACGGCTACTTTGAGCTCAAGGATCAGACGAGCGGCCGCCGTTACCGTGTGGGGGACTCCGTCCGGGTCACCTGTACCGCAGTGGACGTCAACAAGGGCAGGATCGACTTTTCACTGGCGGCGCCCGTGACCGGGCTGGACAAACGCGATCCGCAGGCAGAGTAAATAGCAACGCTGATAACCCGCGAGGCGCGTTACACTTGTTTTGTCTTAGACATCTCGCAGGATTACAACCCAAAAATCGGTAAAGCCTTGGAGTGCGAAATTGGCCTGCCCGGCCACGGGTATTGCCCAGTCTGGGCACAGGCGCGGAGTGCCTCCGCTGTCAATCGCGATTCATAAGTTGTTCTGAGATTGGGCCTGCTACCCCGCGAGGCGCCTCGCAGGATAAACACCTAGCGATTGGCAGAACATTGGTGTGCGAACTGGCCACCGGGGCCACCCGGCGGTTAGAAGAAAAACGCTCTCTTTTCATCGGAAAAGAGAGCGTTTTGCGGTTCGGGTGGCAGGAAAGGCCCCCTTCTTTATCGGGGCGGCAGAGAGGCGTTCCCATCCGCCGCCATTTCGCGGAGTTCCTTCCGATGCCGGAGATGGATCCCGATATGGCCCGCCCCCAGAATCACAGCCGAAAGGAGCATCCAGACGACCCGCCCGTAAATCCCCAGAAGGAAAAAGGCGGCGACGGGCAGAACGGCAAGCGGGACGGGAACCCCCAAAAAGCTGCGATAAAAATCGCTCAAGGAATGGGAACCCTTCAAATAACGCACCCAGCAGACCTCGTAAAGCAGCATCAAAAGGAAGGAGCCGAGGAGCCAGAAACTCCAGGGGGAGAGGGGCGAAAGGTTGAAGTCCGAAAAAACGACGGCGCAGCAGGTGGCGCAGACCTGCCCAATCCGCTCCAGCCAGAGGAGGAGCGGGGGCTCCTCCGCCGAAAGCTCCTGATATCCCGCCGGCTGGCATTTGATGAAGATGAAATTCGGGGTGAAGAGCAGGAGCAGGTAGAACGCCCCTACATAGGAAAAGCCAAAATGCCCCATTGTAACCCCCTTTCTCCCCATCGCAGCGAGCGCCTCGGCGGAGTGCATCCGCCAGTGAGCCGTACACCAACGTTCTGCCAATTTCCAGATTGTAATCCTGCAAGGTGCCTTGAAGCAAAGCAGGAACATTGTATCTCGCGAGTTACCAGCCCTGTTTTTAGAACCGCCTGCGAATCGCGTCTGCCCGCGGGGGCTCCCCGCCGCGTTTGCTCTGCCTGGGCACAGGCGCGCCGCGCGGGGCGGCGAACCGCCGCAGGTAATACGCACACCGGCATTGTACCAATTTAAAAGGTTTCAGTCCTGCGAGGCCCGTGGCCGGGCAGGCCAATTCGCACCCGAACGTTTTAACAGTCTTTAAGTGGCTATCCTGCGAGGTACATGATATAAAAGGCAAACGTGTCTCGCGGGATACCAGTGTTGTTACTTATTCTGCCTGCGAATCGCGTCTGCCCGCGGGGGCTCCCCGCCCGGCCACAGACCGCCGTTTGTTGTAAAAGAACATGGCGGCCGAGATGCCGCAGATGAGGAGATACCCCAAAAAGCTCCAGCCGTCGGGAATCTGGCCGAAGAGGAAGAAGCCCAGCAGAGCGGAAAATAAAATCTGGGTGTAGTCGAAGACCGAGATCTCCCGGGCGGGGGCGCAGGAGTAGGCCGCCGTCACGGTGAACTGCCCGCCCGCCGCCGCAAGCCCCGCGAGGAGGAGAAAGCCGAGCTGCTGCCAGGTCATCGGATGGAAGTCGAAGAGGAGGAAGGGCAGGGTCGCAAGGCAGGAAAAAGCGGAAAAGAAAAAGACGATAAACGGCCCGCGCTCCCCCCGGCTGCTCAGGTGCCGCACCGTGGTGTAGGCGAGCCCCGCGCTCAGTCCGCCCAGCAGGCCGACGAGAGCGGGAAGGCTGTCGGCAAAGGCGGAGGCCGACGGCTTGATGATGAACAGGCTCCCGCCGAAAGCGGCGATGACGGCTAAGAGCTGGAACAGGCTGAGCTTTTCCTTTAAGAAGAAAAAGGATGCAATCACGGCAAAAAAAGGCGCCAGCTTGCCGAGCATGGTTGCGTCCGAGAGAAGCATGTGATCCACCGCGTAATAGTTTCCCAGGATGCCGATTGTCCCAAAAATGGAGCGGAGGAGCAGAAACTTCAGGTTCCCGCGGTCGAAGTGGAATTTTTGTTCGGATTTCAGCAGGATGACCAGCGCAAAAGCCACCGCCACCAGGTTGCGGAAAAAACTCTTCTGAACCGACGGCAGATCGCCGGAGAGCCGGACAAAGGCGTTCATCAGCGCAAAAAAGAAGGCGGATAGGATGATGAAGATAATTCCTTTTGTTTTTGTGTTCATAGCAGTTTCCTTGTTGTAGTGTTAATCCTTCGCCCGCAGACGCAATCGAAGATTGTCGGCGGGCGCCCGGAAAATCCTGCTGCCCCTCGATGGACGCAGGAAAACTCCACGGTATAAGCCGAAGCCTTGTCAATACAAACCTCCGGATGCCTGAGAGGGCATTATGGCATTATAATGTTCAGCGAAAGCGCACGTTATACTTTTTTGTGCTATACTATAAGAAAGGGAAGAAGGCCCGCGCCGGTTCCGGCGCGGGCAGAGCTCTTACGCGTAGACGATGACGCCCTTGTTCTCACGGTCTTTTGCCGGTGCGGTCACAGCGTAGCCGAGAGCCGCACATCCGCAGACCTGGTGGTTTTCCGGAACGCCGAAGCCGTTCAGAACAGCCCGCACCCCCGGGTTGTCATAGGTGTCGGTCAGCTGGTTGATCCAGACCGAGTCGATCCCGAGCTCGTGCGCCGCCAGGAAGATATTCTCCAGCGCACAGGAACAGTCGGCCATTGCGTGGGAATAATCCGCAGGGGCGGAGACGATGACCAGCACCGGCGCGTTGTAGAAGCGGTGGTAGCTGGGATTCCCCAACGCCGCGCCGACCGCTTTCTGGAGCTTAGTCAGCTTGTCGGCGTCCTGGACGACGGTGAACTGCCAGTTCTGGGTGTTGTTCGCGCTCGGTGCATAAAGTCCCGCGGTCAGGATCTGCTCCAGGTCGTTTTTGGGAAGCGGCTTGTCTTGATAGGAGCGCACACTCCGCCGTGTTTTGATGGTTTCTAATGTCTGGCTCATGGTAAGAACCTCCCTGATTTTGTAAAGATTTGCCCGGCGGGGTCGCTTCTGCCGGTTGACCGATCCTTCGCGGGAGCGGCCCCCCTCGAACGGATGCTGAAACGGTGAAGCGCCGGCCGGGGCGACAGATTCAGCATAGCACGATTTCTGCGGAATTGCAAGGGGCGCCGAGCCTGTGTCCGTGCCCGGACTGGGCAATCGCGGCGGGGAGCCCCCGCGGGCAAACGCGATTCGTAGGTAGAATAAGTAACAACATTGGTAACCCGCGAGATACCTTTACCCCATTTATTTTATTTCAAGTATCTCGCAGGACAAAAATCTAAAAATCGGTAAAACGTCAGAGTGCGAAATACCAGCAGGGGTACCCTGCCCCGCGCGGCACGTTGATCTATTGATAAAGTGAAGTTCGCAGGACTGAAACCTTTTAATTGGTACAATGCCGGGGTGCGAAATTGGCCTGCCCGGCCACGGGCTGCGAACTGGCCACCGGGGCCACCCGGCCCGGCCACGGGTACGGACGCGATAGAGGAGGATGATAAAAAGGATGATCGCTTTTTTAGCGCCTGCAAAAAATATGCAGCCGGGACTCCTGCCGGAGGGAGCCCCCGGCCGTCCCCGGTTTTTGGAGCAGACGGAGAAAATTCTGGAAGCGGTGAAGGAGTACCAGCCCTGGCAGCTTGAACGGCTGCTGAAGCTCAGCCCGGAGCTTGCGTGGGAGGCCTTTGCAAGACATCAGGATTTAAACCCCGAACTGCCCGGCGTCCCGGCGCTTCTCGCTTACAAAGGGCTCGCCTACCTCCATCTGAACCCCCAGGATTTCACAGCCGGGGATTTTGATTTTGCCGAACGCAGCATCCGGATTGCCAGCGCGCTCTACGGGCTGCTCTCCCCAAAAGACGGGATTCAGCCCTACCGGCTGGAGCTGCGCTGCAAGCTCACGGTGGAGGGGAAATCCCTCTACCGCTTTTGGGGGGATACCGTCTATCGCGCGGCCTTCCGCTCCGGCGATGCGGTCGTCAACCTCGCATCCCGGGAATACGCCCAGCTGCTCCTCCCCTTTGTGAAGCCCGCGGATTCCTTTATCACCTGCGATTTCCTGACCCCCGTCCGGGGAAAGCTCAAAACCCTGCCGGCCCGCGCGAAGATGGCGCGGGGGGAGATGGCCCGCTTTATCGTCAAGAACCGGCTGAAGGATCCCGAGGAGCTGAAACGGTTCTCGCGGGATGGCTACCGGTTTGCGGAGGGGCTTTCCACCGGGAGCCGGTTCGCTTTTATCCAGCACGGGGAGGGATGAGGATGTCGGTGACCTGGAACCTCTGGCATGGCTGCCACAAATTGAGCGCGGGGTGTGCGAACTGCTATGTTTACCGGATGGACGGACGCCACGGGAAGGACAGCGCCGTTGTCCGCAAGACTGGGAATTTCGACCTGCCGGTCAGGAAAAGGCGGGACGGAAGCTACCGGGTTCCCGCAGGGGAGACGGTCTACACCTGCTTTACCTCCGACTTTCTGCTCGAGGATGTCGACTGCTGGCGGCCGGAGGCCTGGCGGATGATGAGGGAGCGGCGCGACCTGGAATTCCTCTTTACCACCAAGCGGATCGACCGGCTGGGGGACTGCCTGCCGGCGGACTGGGGGGATGGGTACGAAAACGTCCACATCTGCTGCACGGTGGAGAACCAGGAGCGGGCCGATTACCGCCTGCCGATCTTCCGGGCGCTGCCCGCCCGGAAGAAGAGCATCATCTGCGAGCCCCTTCTGGAAGCGCTCGACCTGTCCCCCTACCTGGGGCCGTGGGTGCTCGAGATCATCGCGGGCGGGGAGTCGGGGAGCGAGGCCCGCACCTGCCGCTACGAGTGGTTTCTCTCCCTGCGGGATCAGTGTGAGGCGTTCGGGGTGGCCTTCCGCTTCAAGCAGACCGGGGCCCGCTTCGTCAAGGATGGGCGGCTTTACCGGATCGAGCGGCAGTACCAGCATTCCCAGGCGCGGCGTGCCGGGATCGATTACCTGCCCTACGGGGAACAGATTCTTCGGTAAAAAGTGATTGAAAGAAGGCCACTGTCATTTGACAGCGGCCTTCTTTCAATCAGGAGCGGAGTGCATTCACTCTCAATTCGGCGGCGAACTGCGTATTGCCAGCGGAGACACTCCGTCCTGCGAGGCAGGGTGCCCCTACGGCCAGTTCGCACACTGGTGTTGTACCAATTAAAAGGTTTCAGTCCTGCGAGGTACATTTTACCGGCTATGACTAGGTACCTCGCGGGTTACCAGCCCTGTTTTTAGATCCGCTTATGGATCGCGACTGGCCGGTCTGGCCACAGACCGCGAATTGTCCGACCGGGGACACCCGGCTAGAGGCAGACGCAGCCCATCGCCTCGGCGACCAGGACGGCCTGAGCGATGTCGATCCTCGTCCCCTTCATCCGGATGGAGGAAAAATCGATCCCCGTGAGAAGGGCGCCCCGCAGGTCGGCCTGCCGGAGATCCGCCCCGGTCAGGACGGCGTGGCGGAGGTCGGTTTCCCGCAGGTCGGCTTTTTCGAGCCGGCAGTTTTGCAGGAAGGCGTTTTCGAATTTCATCCCCCGCAGGCTCCACCCGCGCAGGTCGCTGTCGTTAAAGATGGTGTAAGAGTAGTCGCCGCCCCGCAGCTCCAGCGCGGTCAGGTCGGCCCCTGAAAAAACGCTGCCGGTGCACTTGCACTCCAGGAATTCGGCGGAAAAGAGGCTGGCGGCGTGGAAAATACAGTTGAGGAAAAGGCTGGCCCGGTGGATGGAGCCGTTGAGCCGGGCGAATGAGAAGTCGCATGTTTCGAAGGTGCAGCGGCTGGTCAGGAGGTTCGGCATCAGGCTGCCCTTGAAGCTGCACTGCTTAAACCGCACCGCATCGAGGGAAAGCTCGCTGAAATCGGAGTCGGTAAAGGATTCCCCGCTGTATTCCATCCCGTTTTGGATGAGCTCCATCTTTTTTGTCCCTCCTCAAAATATACCCATCCCCTCGATTGACAGGGGCCGGGCTAGCCAATACGCACCCGAACGTTTTACCGGTTTTTGGGTTTTAGTCCTGCGAGGCAGGGTACCCCTGCCGGCAATCGCACACCGACATTCTGCCAATCTCAAGACTGTAATCCTGCGAGGCACGTTGTACAAAACATGCGTCTCGCGGGATTCCAATGTCGCTTTTAGCACTGCTTATGAATCGCGATTGGCCCGCCCGGCCACGGGCCTCGCGGGTTACCAGCGTTGTTATTTTGTCTGCCTGCGGATCGCGATTGACAGCGGGGGCACCCCGCCGCGACTGTCCAGCCCGGTCACGGGCCTCGCCGCCCTATTTCAAAGCGTTTTCCAGAAGCCTGCGGTTCCGCCAGACCCAGTAGAGGCTCCGGCTCCGCCAGGCGAAGCCCCAAAGGGGGCCGCTGTCCTCAAAGGTGAGGCCGGGGTCGATCGCCTCATGCGCCGTTTCGCAGACGATCACCTCGAGGATCTGCTCTGTCAGGCGGGTTCGCCGCCTTTGTTCCAGGCCGTAGCCTTCGCAGACCAATCGCACCTGTCTCGCCCGTTCCTCCGGGGAGGGGAGATCGTAGAGCGCCTGGAGATCGTCGTCCACCAGCTGGGGGAAAAGCCAGCAGACTCGGGCCAGTTCAACCAAGGGGTCGAGCGGCCCGGAGTATTCCCAGTCCACCAAACAGCTCGGCTTTCCGCCTTCGGTCAGCAGGTTCCAGGGCGCGAGGTCGCCGTGGCACCAGATCCGCTCCCCGCCGCCGATCTCCCGCAGGTACCATTTCTGAAAGCCGAGCGATTCCCTCGGCTTAAAATCCGCCGCCGCTTGGTGGAGCACTGCTGTGAGGACCCCGACCTCGAAGAGTGCATCGTCCGTCCACCTCTGGGGGTGAACCAGCTCGCCGCCGTCGTATTCGGTCAGCTCCATCCCGCCCCGGATCCCGATGAACCGCTCTACCGGGAGCCCCTTTCCCTCCAGATGACGCAGGAAGGCGGCGATGTTGGGTGACCAGGGCTGCGCCGGCCGGCTGACAATCCGCCCTTCCCGCAGGACGCCCTTTACCTCGGACAAGATGGATTTTTGTTCTTCGGGCATGGCGCGCCTTCCTTCTATATAACCTTTTCGATCCGCCGGGCCCGTGGCCGGGCAGGCCAATGTCCGTGCCCGGACGGGGCAATGCGCACTCCAAGGCTTTACCGATTTTTGGGCTACAATCCTGCGAGGTGCCTCGCGGGTTGCCAACACCGTTATTCGCACCGCCTGCGAATCACGATTGTCCAGCCGGGGACACCCGGCTGGGGTCAGCCGGCACGGCGCAGCATTCCGAGGACGATGCTGCTGGAAATTTCAGCCGCCTTGCGCTCGAATTCCTCAAAGGAGACGTTCGCCTCGTTCTCCGCCAGGTCGGAAATTGAGCGGATGACCACAAACGGGACACGGTTTGCCGCCGCAGCCTGAGCGATCGCCGCCCCTTCCATCTCAGCCGCGGCCGCTCCAAAGCGTTCGATCAGCTCCTTTTTGAGCGCGCTGTCGTCCACAAAGATATCGCCGGATGCAATCGTCCCCTCGATGTATTTATTCTCGTCGAGCACCTCGTCCGCCGCCGCTTTGAAGAGAGCGGCCAGCTCCGGATCTGCCTTATAGCGGGTGGGGGACTTGCCGTCCCCGTTCGACATGTAGCCCTTGACGTAGCCGAAGGCAGTCAGATCGAAATCGTGCTGGACCGCGTCGGTGCTGATGACGATATCCCCCACGGCGAGGGAAGGGTGCAGGCCTCCCGCCACGCCGGTGTTGATGACGCAGCCGACCTGGAACCGGTCGATCATGGCCTGGGCGCAGACCGCCGCACAGACTTTCCCGATGCCGCACTGGGCGATGACGACGGGCTTTCCCTCCAGCTTGCCCTGATAAAAAACAACCCCTGCGATTTCAGAGGTCTTCCCCTCTTTAAGCCCCGACTTTAAGATTTCCACCTCAGAGGCCATCGCGCCGATGATGCCGATTGTCTTGTTTTCCATACTTCCGCCTTTCCGCGCCGGACAAGGGCCCGGCTGCTTACGATCGATCTTTCCCTTTTCCGCGTGTTTCAGGCAGATGAGACGGCGGCGCCGCCTTCCATCCGGGGCACGGCAAAAAAGGGTTCTTCTGCTAGAACTATACCGCTTTTTCACGAAAAAGTAAAGAGTGCGTCCGTGCCCGGACTGGGCAATCCGCACTCCAACGTTTTGTCTGTTTTTAGGTTATTGTCCTGCGAGGCCTGTGCCCAGGCGGGGCAATTCGCAGCCCGTGGCCGGGCAGGCCAATTTCGCACACCAAGGCTTTACCGATTTTTGGGCTGCAATCCTGCGAGATGCATTTTATCAATAAACCAACCGGGGAACCCCCGCTGGCAATACGCACACTGACGTTGTACCAATTAAAAGGTTTCAGTCCTGCGAGATGTCCGAGATAAAAATATGAAAAAGGTGCCTCGCGGGTTGCCAACACCGTTATTCGCACCGCCTGCGGATCGCGACTGGCCGGTCTGGCCACAGACCGCGAATTGTCCTGCCGGGGACACCCGGCGTGCCGCGCGGGTTACCGACGCAGCTTTTCGTACAACCTATGGATCGCGACCGGCCTGCCCGGCCACGGGCGCGGAAGCATTCCGCCCTGCCGTTATTTTCTGTATTCGTCTTTGATCAAGTAAGAGTACAAAACCATCCCAACAGCTTCTTTGTCGATGTCGTTCAAACAGAAAATCAAGTCGATCGGAACAACGCCGTTTCTGGTTTTCAGCTTGCCCTCAAGTTTCTTCGTGCTGGCTTTGATCTCTGTCCGGCCGAAAAGATAATCCAAGCTCACGCCAAAGAAATCCGCCAGCTTGATCAAAACGTCGTAGGAGGGCTGCGTCGTTCCTTTTTCATAAGCTGAAATAGTGGAACGACCGACGTTCAGCTTTGCCGCGAGTTCTTTTTGCGTCAATCCGAGATTTTCGCGCAAATTAGCCAATCTCTCGCCGAGACTCAACATCGGTTCACCTCTCCGCATCCATCAAAAGTAAAAACGTTACGCTTTAAAACAGCAGCCAGCCTATAATCGGCACTATTTTTAAGGAGATTTTTTCTCTATCATAGCATTTTCCGCTTGTATTCTATTTATTCTCTCTTATTGCAAGCAAAAATATGAAAAATAGACTTGAAATTTTTGTTAAAAGAGATTATACTGGATTATAGTAAAGATATTCCTTTTAAAAACCTGTGGATAAACAGTTGTTTTCGGGGAAACGAACCCTGTCTTCTACGGCTATAGGCCGGTAAAAAAAGGGATTTCCCCTTTGGGCATAGGGCGTTGTCTTTTGGAGCGCCTTTTCATTCCACGCTGGCAAGCTGCTCCGTTTCTCTCGTTTCATGTCACGACTGATTTTTGTGGAGCGCTTGTTTTTTGGCAGATGGTGTGTCAGCCGCCGCTTTACCTTTGAAATTCATCTCTCCTCCACCATTTGCCAAGACCGGACGGTACACTGCACGGTACCGTCCGGTTTCCTTTTTACCCGCCGTCGGCAGAAAAACGGATGGGTGAAAAAGGGGCCCATCCATCGCGGGCCTCTCAAAAGACATCAGGTAAAGGCGGACCGATTTTACAGCTTCATAAAACGTTCATCTTCATTTCTTTGAATCGTCACACAAGGTGTGATATTATTAGAATAATTTGGAATAATTTGCCTGTAAAAGAAAAATATAGTCGAAGTTTGGCGGCCGAAATATTGACAGAACAATGACGCGAGGGAGAACGACAGGAAGAAAACACAATGGTTCGGGAATATTTGAAACAGAATGTATACGAAGCGCTTCAGGAGCGGTTGAGGCTCGTTTTTGAAGAGTTTGACAATATTTATATCTCTTTTTCCGGCGGAAAGGACAGCGGGCTTCTGCTAAACCTGGCGTTGGATTTTAAAAGAAAGTATTATCCGGAGCGAACGCTGGGCGTCTTTCATCAGGATTTTGAGGCGCAGTACACCGTGACGACGGAATACATTGAGCGCACCTTTGAACGGATCAAAGATGAGGTGGAGCCTTATTGGGTCTGTCTGCCGATGGCGACCAGGACGGCCCTGAGCAGCTATGAGATGTTCTGGTACCCTTGGGATGACACCCGGCGGGAGGACTGGGTTCGGCCGATGCCCCAAAAGGACTATGTCGTCAATCTGGAAAATAACCCCGTCACGACCTACCGCTACCGGATGCATCAGGAGGATCTGGCCAAGCAGTTCGGCCGCTGGTACCGGATTTCCCACGGGAACCGGAAAACCGTCTGCCTGCTGGGGATGCGGGCGGACGAATCCTTACAGAGGTACAGCGCCTTCCTCAACAAAAAGTACGGCTACCAGGGCGAGTGCTGGATCAGCAAGCAGTTTAAGGACGTCTGGTGTGCTTCTCCTTTGTACGACTGGACTTCGAACGACATATGGCACGCGAATTATCGGTTCGGCTACGATTACAACCGCCTCTACGACCTGTACTATCAGGCGGGGCTCAAGCCTTCCCAGATGCGGGTCGCATCCCCTTTTAACGACTACTCCAAGGATTCCCTCAACCTTTACCGGGTGATCGATCCGGAGATTTGGGTCCGGCTGGTGGGCCGGGTCAGAGGGGCCAACTTTGCCAGCATCTACGGGAAAACCAAGGCGATGGGATACCGAAGCATCACTTTGCCGAAGGGGCACACCTGGAAATCCTATACCGAGTTTCTGTTGGATACCCTCCCGGCCCGGCTGCGGAACAACTACATCAAAAAGTTCAATACCTCGATCCGTTTCTGGCACGAGACCGGCGGCGGACTCGACGAGGAGACCATCCGCGACCTGGAGGAGCACGGTTATAAAATCAAAAGAAATGGCGTTTCCAACTACACGGTGAATAAAAAGTCGCGGGTCGTCTTTGTCGGGCCGATCCCGGATCATACCGACGATATCAAAGCCACCAAGGAGGTTCCGAGCTGGAAGCGGATGTGTTACTGCATCCTGAAAAACGACCATATCTGCCGCTTCATGGGCTTTGGGATGACCCGGCAGCAGCAAAAGCGGGTCGATCTCATCCGCCGCAAATACAAAGGCTTGGAGGGAATGGACAGTGGAATATAAAAGCCCTGCTTACAACATCATTGCGGTTCCGGTTGAAAAAATCAAACCCAACACCTACAATCCGAACGCTGTCGCACCGCCCGAGATGAAGCTCCTTTATGACAGCATCAAAGCCGACGGGTACACCATGCCGATCGTCTGTTATTATGTCAAGACGCAGGATGTTTATGTCATTGTGGACGGTTTCCACCGGTATCAGGTCATGCTGGATTACCCCGATATTTACGAGAGGGAACGGGGGCTGCTCCCCGTTTCGGTCATCAACAAGTCCCTCGACCAGCGGATGGCGAGCACCGTCCGCCACAACAGGGCGCGGGGGAGCCACGACGTGGACTTGATGAGCAACATCGTCAAGGAGCTCCACGAGATGGGCCGCTCCGACGCCTGGATTTCAAAGCATTTGGGGATGGACAAGGACGAGGTGCTCCGTCTGAAACAGATCACCGGGCTGGCCGCCTTATTTAAGGATATGAAATTCGGCCAGGCCTGGAGACCCGCGGACGAGGAACCCTGACTGCGGAGAATAGAAAAGCCGGCGCGATCTAAACCGCGCCGGCTTTTCTATTCCGGATCCGATTCCCTCATTTTTCTCCTGCCCGCCGTCCCAGCCTCCGCTTCAGCGCTTTGACGGTATCTCTTAAATAAAGCAGCTCTGCCTTAGAGAGCTCCTGGAGTTCATCGTGCAGCTCCGTGAGGAGCCTCGCCTTTTGCGTGTCCTCGCTCAGGTCATCCATCTCGCCCTCGTCAAATAAAAGCCATTCCTGCCTGATCTGTAAGACCTGGCAGACCGCATTGGCGACGATGACCTGCGGTTCGGTTTTATTTTTTTCCAGGTTGAAGATGACCCCGCGGGAGACGCCGATGGCGTCTGCGAGGGAAATCTGGGTATAGCCGCGGATTTTGCGGGCGTAGTAGAGTCGGTCGCCCAGAGTATTCATTTCAATCACCGAACGATCTGCGCAGCCGGGCAGAACCGCCCGCCGATTTCTGATCGTCCCTTTCTTTTTTGACGTCGGGCGGAGTGCCTCCGCTCTCAATTCGCACACCGGCGTTCTGCCAGTCTTCAGGTTTCAGTCCTGCGAGACGCGTTGCATGAAAACTAAATGTGCCTCGCGGGTTATCAGCGTTGCTGTTTACTCTGCCTGCGGATCGCATTTGCCCTGCCTGGGCACAGGCGTGCCTCGCGGGTTGCCAATCCCATTTTTAGCACAACTTATGAATCGCGATTGTCCCGCCCGGCCACGGGCCGCCGCGCCTGTTCCACCGCCCTTTTCCAGCCGTCCCGGAGCGCTTCCCGCTCTTCCGGGGGCATCTGCGGGGAGTAGACGGTCTGCCCGTCCCGCTTCAGGACGGCTTCATCGTACAGTCCGGCTGAGATTCCCGCCATATAAGCCGCTCCCGCACCCGACGCCTCCTCGATTCTGGAGACCTGAAGCGGGAACCCGATCATGTCCGCCTGGAACTGCATGAGAAAGCTGTCCCGGGTCGGCCCGCCGTCCCCGCTCAGCCGGGTGAAGCCTGTCCCGGACTGCTCTTTCATCAGGCTGACGACGTCCGCCACCTGGTAGGCAATGCACTCCTCCGCCGCCCGGACGATCTCCGCCTTTCCGGTGGCGGCGTTCATCCCGCAGAGGATGGCGCGGGCATTGCTGTCCCAGTAGGGCGCGCCGAGCCCCGTGAAGGCCGGAACCAGATAAACTCCGCCGGTCGAAGGCACCGAGGCTGCAAGAGCACCGGCCTCCCGGCTTTTTTGGAGCAGGCCGACCTGGCCGACCAGCCATTTGATGACCGCCCCGGTGTAGTTGATGTTCCCCTCCAGCACATACTGGACCTTTCCCCCGCGCCCCCAGGCGATCGAGGCGCAGAGCCCGTCTTTGGCGGCGGCCCGCGTTTCCCCGGTGTTCATCATGACCGAGGAGCCGGTGCCATAGGTCGCCTTGGCGGCGCCGGGCGTTGTACAGCCCTGCCCGAAGAGAGCGCCATGGGAATCCCCCAGCACGCCGCGGATCGGGATTGGAGAAGGAAACAGCCCCTCGAAACCGGTCTCTCCGAAAAAGCTGTCGGAAGGGCAGGGTTCCGGCAAAGCGGCGGGGTCGACCCCGAACAGCCCGCAGAGCTCCCCGTCCCACTCCAGCGTGTTGATGTTGAACAGCTCGGTGCGGGAGGCGTTGGAGTAGTCGGTCTTGAAGGAATTCCCGCCGGTCAGCTTCCAGATGAGCCAGCTGTCGACCGTGCCGCAGCAAAGCCGCCCCTCAGCCATCTTCTCTTTTGCGCCCGGCGCGTTCTGCAAAATCCAGCTGAGCTTGGCGGCGGAAAAGTAAGGCGAAAGGTTCAGCCCGGTTTTTTCGGGAACCAGCGCCGCCCGCGGATCGCTTTCCAGCGTCCGGCAGAGGGCTTCGGCCCGGGAGCACTGCCAAACCACCGCGTTGTAAACCGGCTCCCCGGTGAGTCTGTCCCAGGCGAGAACAGTTTCCCGCTGGTTGCTGATCCCCAGCGCCGCGATCTCCCCGGGGCGGGCGCCGGTTTCCCGCAACAGGTTTTTTGCCGCATCCACCGTATTGCGGTAAATCTCCTCCGGGTCGTGCTCCACCCAGCCGCCCTGCGGGGTGATCTGCCGGTGCGGCAGGTCGGAACGGCCCAGCAGGTTCCCCGCCCGGTCGAAGAGGAGCGCCTTGGTTCCCGAAGTGCTCTGGTCGATCGACAGAATCTTGTCTTTTACAGCGTCCGGCATCGAAAATCCCCCTTCTTCCACCGGGGGAAACCCCTGATGGAAAGCCGAAATAAAACGAATTAAAAACTTTAAGAAAAAAGCTGTTTTCTTTTTCTTTTATCATAATATAATGTTGTGAAAACGTCAAGTAAATCCTGTTGACAAGGGAACTCAAGCGTTTTATAATAAAGCTAAATTCTTTAAATAAGGAGGGAGCTGCCATCGCGTTCAAGCTGAAAGACCTGGCCCGACGGCTCGGGGTCTCCCCTTCCACCGTTTCGCTCGCCATCCACAACCGGCCGGGCGTGAGCGAGGCGACCCGTGCCAGGGTGTTCGAGGCGCTACGGGAGGAGGGGCTCGAGGAGCTGATTCCAGCGGAGAAGCCCCCGCCGCGGAATGTCCGGCTGGTGCTCTACAAAAACGGGAAGGAGATCATCACCGACACCCCGTTTTTTCTCCAGCTGATCGAGGGGATCGACCGGCAGGCAAAAAGAGACGGCCTCAACCTGATGATCTCCTACCTCACCGCCGGCCCCGGCGTCGCGGAACAGGTCGGAAAGCTGAAAGAAAACGGCTGCAAGGGGATCATCCTCCTCGCAACCGAGATGACGCCCGAGCAGACCGAGCCCTTCCGCGCGCTGGGGCTGCCGCTGGTCGCGCTGGATGAAAATTTCGAGGATGCCGGGCTCGACTGCGTGGCAATCAGCAACGCGCTGTCGATGCGCCGGGCGGTCGAGCATCTGCTCAGGCTGGGGCACAGGAAGATCGGCTATCTCAAGGGGACGCCCTCGATCCGGAACTTCACCGAGCGGTTTGAGGGCTATCGGCAGGCGATGGAGGCCGCGGGGCTGGCCCTGCCCGAGGGAGGGGTCGTCGAAAGCATTCCATCCGCCGAAGCGGCCTATACCGCTATGAGGAGGTACCTTTCGGAGCTCGGTGCGCTGCCCTGCACGGCCTATGTCGCGGACAACGACAACCTCCTCTGCGGCGCAATGAAGGCGCTGCGGGAGTACGACATCGCCGTCCCGGGACGGGTCTCGGTCGTGGGGTTCGACGACCTTCCCGCGGCGGAATTTTTCGACCCGCCCCTCACCACCATCCGGGTTCCCAAGCGGCAGATGGGCGGGATGGCCGTCTCGCTGCTCAGCGCTTTGATGGACGGCGCGTATGAAACCCCTGTCGCCATCTCGGTCGGGACCCAGCTGATCCTGCGCAAAAGCACCGCGCCCCCAACCCTGGATGAATGACCCGTCACTGAATAAAAGGAGGAAAAGACCATGGAAAAAATCAAACTCGGCATCGCGCCGACCCGCCGGTTCTGTTTCAGCAAAGAGGACGCCCACCGCTTCAAAGACCTGATCCTCGAACGGATGAGGGCGGACGAGCGGATCGAGGTAGTCGACATCGAAGAGATCAACGAAGAAGGGCTGCTCTACGACTCGGTGGAGGATGTGGAGAAGATCGCCGACAAATTCATCGCCGCCAAGGTGGACGCCGTTTTCTTCCCGCACTGCAATTTCGGCACCGAGGACACCGTCGCCAAGGTCGCCAAAAAGGTCGGCAAGCCGGTGCTGCTCTGGGGCCCCCGCGACGAAGACCCCCTCGAGGACGGCACCCGCCTCCGCGACACCCAGTGCGGCCTTTTCGCCACCGGGAAGATCCTCCGCCGGTTCAACGTGAAGTTCACCTACATTCCCAACTGCACCCTCGACGACCCGATTTTTGCCCGGGGGTTCGATACCTTCCTGCGGGCTGTCAGCGTCGTGAAGGCCTTCGGAAAGCTCCGCATCCTCCAGATCGCGCCCCGCCCGGCGAGCTTCTGGACGATGATGTACAACGAGGGCGAGCTCTTGGAGAAGTTCGGGATTCAGGTTTTCCCCATCACCCTCAAGGAGCTTGAGATGCGCACCCTTACCGTCGAGGAAGAGGGCGGCAAGGTGCTCCAGGATACGATCGCACAGATCAAGGAGATTGTCGACTGCACCGGCGCGGATGAGACGGCAGTCCGCCGCACCGCCGCGCTCAAGCTCGCCGTCCGCAGCTTCGCGGAGGAGCAGGGCTGCACCGCCGCGGCCATCCAGTGCTGGAACGCGCTTCAGGACAGCCTGGGGATCATGCCCTGCATGGTCAACGGTCTCCTCACCGACGAGGGGCTCCCCGTCACCTGCGAGACCGATATCCACGGGGCGATCACCTGTGTGATGGCGCACGCGGCGGCAATGTACCGGACCGCGCCCTTCTTTGCAGACCTCACTGTCCGCCACAGCCGGAACGAAAACAGCGAGCTTTTGTTCCACTGCGGCAACTTCCCGCCGAGCCTCGCGGAAGGGAAGCTCAAATTCTCCCGGCATTTCCTCTTCGACGGGCATGAGCCCGGCACCCATGAGGGCCCAGTCAAGCTGGGGGATCTGAGCATCGTCCGGTTCGACGGCGACCACGGCGACTACCAGCTCTTTCTCGGGAAAGCGAAGGGTGTTTCGGGAAAATTCACCCGCGGCACCTATGTCTGGATCGAGGTCAACGACTGGCTTCTGTGGGAGGAGAAGCTGGTCTGCGGGCCGTATGTTCACCACTGCGTCGGGATTCACGATTACGTCATCCCTGCGCTCTACGAGGCCTGCAAGTACATCGACGGTCTGACCCCGGATCTCGCCGACCCGGACGAGGCCACCCTCCGCGCCTGGATGCGGGGGAGCATCCAATAACGGCGGGGTGCATCCGCTGTCAATCGCGATCCGCAGGCAGAGTAAACAGCAACGTTGGTAACCCGCGAGGCACGTTGTGTTCGTTTTTTACATTGGCGTCTCGCAGGATTACAATCTTGAAATTGGCAGAATGTCGGTGTGCGAAGTACCAGCGGGGGTTCCCCGCCCTGCGAGACACGCCGGGTGTCCCCGGCTGGACAATCGCGATCCGCAGGCGGAGTAAACAGCAACGCCGGTATCCCGCGAGGTGCCTTTTCATATTTTTATCTTTGGCATCTCGCAGGATTACAATCTTGAGATCGGTAGAATGTCAGTGTGCGAAATTGGCCTGCCTGGGCACAGGCCTCGCAGGACTGAAACCCAGAAATCGGTAAAACGTTGGGGTGCGAACTGCCTGCGGCGGTTCGCCGCCCCGCGCGGCACATCTTTTGTACAACACGCCTCGCAGGATTACAATCTTGAGATTGGCAGAATGTCGGTGTGCGAAGTACCAGCGGGGGTTCGCCGCCCCGCAAGCCGCCTTTTTCATATTTTTATCTTGGACATCTCGCAGGACTGAAACCTTTTAATTGGTACAACGTCGGTGTGCGAATTGCCCCGTCCGGGCACGGACGCCGCGCGGCGCAGATGTGCAATATAATACTCTCATATATCACTAGTACTGTATATTTATATCCTATAACTATATGCAGGATATCAAATATTTATAACCGCTTCTATAATCCCCCTTACGGGTGTCCTCAGCGAACCCGGCGGCGCCGATGCTGCCGTCAGACAATATCATAGCCCGCGGATGCCAGCGTTTCCAGCGCCCGGCCGAAGTTCTCCCCTTTGACAAGGATGTAGTCCGTATTAAAGGTTGAAACTGCAAAGATCCCGATATTGTTTGCCGCGAGAATCCCGGAGATTCCAGACAGGATTCCGACCAGGGAAAAATCCAAAACGCCCTCGATCCGGAACCCTTTCCAGCCGTCTTCGCGCGCAGTCGTGTCTTCAGGCACATCCTCGGTGGGGCAGACCAGCGACAGCTCTTCATCCGTTTTCCCAATAAAGTAAAACTTTCCCTTCAAGTCAAGCTCTTTCTCTGAGGCGAGCCTACACACCGATAAATCAAAGTCCAATTTTTTCAGCTTCATCTTTTTTCTCCTTTCACTCCGCGAGGCGGTTTCTTTTCCAAAATCACTGATTTCCAAATCGACGCTCCCTATAAAACGGCGCCCGCCGAAAAACGAATTGTTTTTCGGCGGGCGCTTCATTTGATAAAAGCCCCGGTCCGGATCACCCCTTATAAGGGAGGGCATCCAGCTCCTTCGCAAGCTGCTGCGCCCGCTCCGGCGGGAGGGCGGCGGGGTCGAATTTCGAATACTGGGGAACCGAATACCGAGAGACCAGCCGCGGCATGGAATGGCGCTCGATCTCGGGGAGGTATTTCAGAATGACCTCCCGCGCCTCGGGATAACGGAGCAGGTCGCCCAGCTGAATCCCGCCGTGGAAGCGCCGTTCCCCTTCCACCGTCAGGTAGGAAAACTGCCGCCCGGGGGTTTCAAAATTTCCGAACTGATGGAAAAGCCAGTTGGCGCAGAGCCGAATCCAGTCGGAATAATCGGCGTCGGTGTTCTCCAGCACGCCGTTGGAGGACAGCGGTTTGCCGGTGGCCATCCCGTGCTGCCCATTTTGGAAGATATGGAGCTCGAACGGGACGCCGTTCCGGTTGAGCTCCTGCGCAAAGGCGAGGCTCCCCTCGACCGGGCAGACCGGATCTTCCCAGGTGTGGAAGAGGAAGGTGGGGGGCGTGTCCGGGCCGACGTGCTCGATCGGGCGGGGACGGTCTGTCAGAGCAGCCCTTTTATTGACGGCGCCGTAGCCCAGCACCAGGGCGTTGGGGCGCAGCTCCGGCGCGCTCATCGTGGCGAGGCAGGATGCCAGATGGCCGCCCGCGGAAAAACCGCAGACTGCGATCCGGTTCGGGTCGAGGTTCCACTCCTCCGCATGGGTGCGCAGGGCGCGGACCGCCCCCTCCGCGTCGAGCAGGGGCTGGGGAAAAGCCGACTTTTCCCCGACGGAATACCGCAGAACAAAGGTCTGGAAGCCCTGCGCCGAAAAGGAGAGGGCGACCGGCTCGGCCTCCCGGTCGGAGCAGCGCTGATAAGCGCCGCCCGGAAAGATGAGAAGGGCGGGGCGTTTGTTCATGTTGCTGAGCTCGGGGGAAGGCTCCTGCACATAGCCGGTCAGCTTCCCGAGCCCGTCCGGGGCCAGATCCAGGGTAAAACAGTTCATGGTGTTCCTCCTTTGATGTAAAAGCGTACTGTAAAGTTAAATGAAAGTTGAAGACCCGTCAGCCTAGATGGTACAATG
>CAZSIV010000039.1:0-21455 GCA_964607135.1 uncultured Oscillospiraceae bacterium
GTTGAAACGGAAACGGATAGCTTAAAAGTCATTTCCGAAAAATTGGAGGTGATAAACTTGCAGCTTGCACAGAGAAAAACCACAAGAAAAAGAATTCTACATTGGCTTCTTATCTCATTGTGCATAGCCATCGCAGCAATTTTTGCAATCTTACTGATAGTAGAAAGTCCTTACTTGGATTGGAATTATAGTGATCCTGAAACCGCCGTTCTCGGAGTGGCAGTTCACTCATTTGAATGGCTGTTTGTCAAAATAGCGCCGATTATCCTTATTGGCGCAATCGTTGGAATTTTCTTGACACGGAAGAAAGAATAAAATCATCCTGCTTTTGAGGCAGAGTTCAGACTTTAAAATCTTTATTTAACAAGTAAATAGCAAAGTCGGTCGAGTCGGTCATCGGCAGCCCTGCCCGTTTTTTGCCGGCAGGCAGTCAAGGCTGGGACAGCAATCGATTGCTGTCCCAGCCTTTGTTGACGGAACGACTTCGTAAAGAATCAAGCGGCAAGTGAACCGCTTCCCAGGGAGCGCGTGCCGATTTGCCCCCTCTGTTTTAGATGGCCGAAACTTTTTCAGGCTGGCCTCCCTGCTACCGCCAGATGACGGAAGGGTCGATCTGCCGGATATTCGGGCTCCCGGTGCGCGCCATCACACCCGCAAGCTCGCGTGTCATCGCCTCGATCCGTTTTTGGACGCCCTCTGCGCCGTCCCGCACCAGGTCGTCTAGAATGGTTCTCCCCACACAGACGGCCGTCGCACCCAGAGCGAGCGCTTTAAAGGCATCGAAACCGCGTTCGATGCCGCAGTCGACAAAGATGGGAAGCTGTCCGCCAACCACCTCCACGATTTTCGGGAGCACCTTCAGCGGCGGAACCGCATAGTCGCTGATGCCGTGGTGGTGGGACACAACGATCCCCCTTGCCCCGGCCTCGGCGCTTTTTTGCGCATCGCGAACGCTCAGAACCCCCTTCACGACAAAGGGCAGCTTCGTCGCCCCGATATACCGCCTCAGATCATCCGCTGTCTTCGACTCCATCGGGTCGCCGAATACGGTATCATAGGTTCCATTCTTTGAAAAACTGTGGTCGATATCCATCCCGACCGCTAGCACACCGCAGCGCTCCGCCTCTTCGATCTGCTGGTAGATCAGGGACTCGTCCGCATAGGGCTTGATGATTTTGACCACCTTCGCCCCGGTTTCAACCATTGCCCGAAGCTCCGCCTCATCGCCCATCCCGGCCCACATCACCGCATTTGCGGCAAAAGCACCCTGAGCGGTCTTGGCCATCCCGTCCGGGCAGTGGTATATCTTATCCAGATGGGAAAAGGCGGCGGTCATAATCGGGGTGCCGAACGCAGCTCCATAAAGCTCCATCGAGGTGTCCGGGAGCACCGCGTCGATGTAACGGGTTTCGATCAGCAGGGAATCCAGATATTCCCTCGTAATCCGGTTGGAGTCCCCGGGGATTCTATTTGAACCTTCCATACAAACAGCCTTCTTTCCGCCCGGATGGGTCTTACAGCCATCCACAGCTTTTCGGTTTGATCCTTAGTATATCACCAAATCTTCTCGATCACAAGATGAACCGGGCCGCTCCGGCAGCCGGAGAATCGTAGACATAATCCCCGCAAATGAAAAACATTGCTGTAAAACGGGCCGTTTTACAGCAATGTTTTTTGATCGTCGCTTTTAGCGATTCAGAACATATTCAAAATTAACGCCATAAGTATGAGCGGCATCTGTCGCACAGATGCTCGATGCTACAAAATTGCCGGCAGCTTCACAGGCCGCCGCCATATCCCTGCTTTGCAGATATACCGCTGTAAAAACGGAGGCGAATAAATCGCCGGTACCGTGAAAGCGGCGCGGTAATTTTCTTGCCCACACTTCGGAAAATACGCCGTTTGAATAAATCAATTCTCCGATTTCACCGTCGCGCTCTATTCCAGTCAGTACGATATCCGACGAGGTAAGCTCCGTGAGACGTTTTACCGTCTCCCTGGCAAACGAAACCGACCCTTCAGCTCTATATTCAGTTCCTGTCAGGAAGCAGGCTTCTGTGAGATTGGGAAGTATGATATTTGCCGAAGAGATGAGGCCCGCCATAGCCGCCACATATTTCTCATCGAAGGCAGGATAAAGCTTGCCGTTATCACCAAACGCAGGATCGATAATAACGTCGGCGTCTGCCTTTGAAAAATCCCTAAAACAGGTTTTTGCAACATCCATAATGGCAACAGAGCCGAGATATCCCAGCAGAAATGCGTCGAATTTAAAGCCGTTTTCCCGCCATGCCGCCATAATGTTCTCCATTTCCGAGGTTAAATCAAGACAGCTCCACTTTTCAAAAGCAGTATGGTTTGAAAGAACGGCAGTGGGAAGCACGCATGTTTCAATCCCGTTAGCGGAAAGCACAGGGAGCGCTACGGTCAAGGAGCACTGGCCGACGCAGGACAGATCCTGCATGGTAAGAATTCTTTTAGACACCATCGTATTTCTCCCTTATTGCGCTTTTTGGTAAATCCCGGTTTTGGAAACCGCCAGCTTGATCGCAGGGGCGATGAGAACGGCGATCGCCGCGCCGACTATCACGTTGATCCCCGAGGTCACCATTTTGGTGGAGCAGGCGGCGGCTGCCGCAAAAAAGTCGCTCCCCGCCAGAACCAATTCGATGATGCTTTTGCTGATGTGCAGGATAAAATAAGTAAGGGCGCCGGAAATCCCGCCGACAATGTTCCAGAGGGTTTGTCGTCCCCTTGTGTTCCCGATCCCCGAAACAACGCCGCAGACAAACCCCATCATGAAGAAAAATATCAGGGTAAACGGTGCGGTGGCGATATACGCCGGATTCAGCAGGTCGAAGATCATCGAGCCGATGCCGCCTGCAAGCCCCCCGCGCAGGCCGCCGAAAACCATGCCCGCCATCAGGATAAATGCATTCGCCAGCTTCAAGTTGGTCGGGCCCGCCGGCGTCGGGATCTCGATCCGGATAAAATAAGTCAGCGCGAAGATGATCGCCGCCATCACGCCGACGATGACAATGTCGTACAATGTAAATTTTTTGTTCATGGAACCTCTCTCCCTACATCAGTTGATACCCCTTCAAAGAATGAAGCTGGGTCAACCAGGCAAGGTTTCTCTCGAGCATGACCCCAAACCGCGTATCTGTTCCGTAGCTGAACGTCGTTTTGATCGCGAGCTCTAGGAACCGGGTGGCGCGCTCCATGGCGATCGGCAGACTGTCCCCTGTCAGCAGGGAACCCACAATAACGCTGGCGTAAATATCGCCGGTTCCCGGGTAACTCGCCGGAACATAGTCGCAGTCGACCCGCCAGAACGCGCTGCGCTCACTGTCGTAGCCGATATTGGCAACAACGCCGTCGGCCATTTCCGCCCCCGTAATCAGGACAAATTTCGGTCCCAGCCTGCACAGCCGCAGCAGCCAGGATTTTGCCATCCCCTGCGTCATCGGCTGAACGGGAAAGGGTTCGCCCAAAAGAATCGATGCCTCGGTCGTATTCGGAGTGATCAAATCGGCTTCAGAAACGAGCTCCGCCATCCTCTGCCGGATCTTTTCGGTACAGGTCCGATACGGCTTGCCATGGTCCCCCATCACAGGGTCGACGACCTTGAAGGCCTGCGGATATCCCTTTAAAAAGGCCAGGCAGTGGTCGATCTGCTCCTCCGACCCCAGAAAGCCGCTGTAAACGCAGTCGAATTTCAGCCCGAGCCGTTTGTAATGTTCGAGCGCCGGAATGATGTAGTCGGTCAAATCCCGAAACTCCACCTCGCCCAATCCCCCCGTGTGAGAGGACAGGACGGCCGTCGGAACGGCGCAGACCTGAACCCCCATAGCGGACAGGCAGGGGAGGATCACCGAAAGCGAGCATCGGCCAAAGCCAGAAAGATCGTGGATTGCGGCGACGAGAGACTGTCTCTGTAACATTGATTTCCTCCGTACAACTGTATTATATCCCCTTGAAAACCGTCCTGCAAAAGAGACGGCTTTCAAAGAAAAACATTCATTTTTTACGCGTCAAACAGATTCATTATATATTCTTTTCCGGCTTTTGGCAATTTTCCCTATGAATTTTTTTCTTTATTTTTTGGTATTGGCTTCACTTCGTTGTTTTGCATAAAATGAAAATAATAAGCAAAAAAACATGAGACAAAAAGCAAAATCTTAAAACTCGATTCCTATAAATCACACCGGAATTGGCAAAGAATCCTAGGTATCAGAAAAACGGAAAGGGCAACAATAAAAAGGCAGAAATCAAATTAAACTTTTATTGTTGCAGGAGGAATTCCCATGAACCAGTTAATGAGCTCTGTCGCCAAAGGAGTCGCCGTCGGCGCCGCAGTGGGCACGGCGGCCTACATGGTCAAAACCAAAAAGCAAAAGGGCCGGATGATGAAAAAAACCGCCACCAAGGCGATGAAGACCATTGGAAACGTGATGGAAAACGTCGCTTATATGATGAAGTAAGCAAAGAAGCCTGCTGGGATGACCCAGCAGGCTTCTTTGCTTTGATTTTTTGACTCCCATTGAAAACAACAAAAATACTCATACAGAAGCTAATACTTACAAATGCTCCCTGTCGACCCGAAGTGCTACGACCGCAGAAAACCGTGCATAAAGCCGTCGAGCTCGGTAGAGGCCACATCTCCTCCAATAATCACATTGTCACAGATTAGCAGATGCGCATAAACATTTGCCTTCCCATCGGGATAATTGGTAATTAAATAAGCAAACCGCTGCACCGTTTTCCCTTTATATCCTTCCAAGTCCAAGCCCTGCTGCTTCTGGATGGCGTTATAGTTCTGGTAAACTTCATCGAACTCCGCCGGGATCGCAACTTCGGACACCTCTGTCGGATCGGATACGACCTTCCAGCCGAAATATTCCAAAAATGCCACCCTTTGTTCATTGGCTTCAACCGTCATCATCTCCGCAGGCGGCATTGCCTCAGGCGGCTGATCGGAACCGGAAAGCGAGGTAATCAGCAGAATTGAGACGATTCCGACTACCAGAACCGCAGCAAAAACCGCAAAAACTTTTACTTTGGACAGACGAACAGAACACAGGAACATATCACACTACCCCCTACTTGCTGACGCGATAGTAATGTATATGTCCCTGTGTCCCAAATCAGTACCGACTATTTTCCAAAAATTTCCGCCGCTTTTTGGATAACCGCAGCTTGCAGCTGCTCAGGGAGCGGCTCATACCGCTCGAACGAGATGGTAAAACTCCCGTCCCCCTGGGTCATCTGGCGGAGGATGTTGGCGAAATCCTGCATTTCGGACATCGGGACGTTTGCTTCGATCAGGGTGTAGCCCGGCTCCTCCGGATTCATTCCCAGAACGCGCCCCCGCCGCTTATTCAGGTCGCCCATCAGGTCACCGGTTTTATCGTCCGGCACGATCGCTTTCAAAAGGCCGATCGGCTCGAGCAGGATGGGAGAAGCCTGCGAAATTCCGTCGCGGTAGGCGATACCCGCCGCGGTTTTAAAGGCCATTTCAGAGGAATCGACCGGGTGATAGGAACCGTCGAGAAGGGTCGCTTTCAGCCCCACAACCGGATATCCCGCGAGAACTCCTTTTAGAACGCTGTCGCGCAGCCCCTTTTCAACCGCAGGGAAATACCCCTTCGGAACCGAGCCGCCGAACACCTTTTCCTCAAAGACCATCTCGTCGCAGTCCCAGGGCTCGAATTCTATTACGACATGGCCGTACTGCCCATGGCCTCCGGTCTGTTTTTTGTGTTTCCCTTCCGCCTTCACCTTTTTGCGGATCGTTTCACGGTAAGCGATGATCGGCGCTTCCAGCTCTACAGAGACGCCGAATTTATTCTTCAGCTTCGAAACCGCCACATCGAGATGCTGCTCGCCAAGCCCGCTCAGGATCTGCTGGTGGGTCTCGGTGTTGAGCTCAAAGCCGAGGGTGAGGTCTTCCTCCAGCAGACGGTGGACGCCGCCGGAAATTTTGCTTTCATCCCCGCTCGCAGAGGTTTTGACCGCCAAGGAATAGCAGGGCGCCGGGAATTCCACCTTTTCAAAAACAACCTGGCGTTTCGGGTCGCAAAGGGTGTCTCCGGTCAGGGCGCTGAGCTTGGTGACCGCTACAAAGTCGCCGGCAGCGGCCTCCTTGACCTCCTCCTGCTTCTTTCCGCGGACATTGAGCAGCTTCCCGATCTTCTCCGGCTGCCCGGAAGTCATGTTGACCACAGGGCTTTCCGCCGTGAGCACGCCTGACACGACTTTGATAAAGGAAAGCTTTCCGACAAAGGGATCCGCCACCGTTTTAAAGACATAGGCGCTGAGCAGGGAATCCGCATCACAGTCGACATTGATGACGGAATCGGCACAGACCGCTTCCCTGCCCGAAGCCTCCGCAGCGGACGGGAGCATCTTGGCAACCGCATCCAGCAGGATGTCGATCCCCTCCAGTTCCTGCGCGCTGCCGCAGAGAACCGGGGTGATGCTGCCGCTCTTGATTCCGTTATGTAAGCCGCTGACCAACTCGAAATATGTAAACTGTTCACCGGAGAAGAACTTCTCAAAGAGCTCTTCGTCCGTTTCGGCAATCGCCTCGCTGATCGCAGCGATCAGCCCGTCGAGACGGTGCTCGCTGTCCGGCATGTCGGTCTGGACGGCGACGCCGTTTTTCCCGTACCGGTAAGCGCGCATCTCCAACAGATTGACATAGCAGTCGACCTTTCCATCCTGGACGAACGGCACCACGATCGGGCAGACCGAAGGACCGAACTCCGTCTTCAGGCTTTCCAGGACTTTATAAAAATCAGCATTTTCGCTGTCCATTTTCCCAACGAAAAACATGGTGGCCTTACCCTGCCGCTTTGCCAGCTTATAGGCCTTTTTCGCCCCCACCGTCACACCGGATTTGCCCGATACGGCGATCAAAACGCTGTCCGCAGCGCTGACCCCTTCATAAAGGCCGGCGGTAAAATCAAACAGCCCCGGCGTATCCAAAAGATTGAGCTTTACGTCGTTGTACCCAAACTGCGCGACAGAAAGCGACAAAGACGCTTTCCTCTTGATTTCTTCCGGATCAAAATCACAGACCGTATTCCCATCGGCCACTCTGCCCTGGCGGTCAATGATCCCCGCCTTGAACATCATAGCCTCCGCCAGCGAGGTCTTTCCAGACCCTGCATGGCCTGCCAATGCAACATTTTTAATCCGATCCGCCCCTAAGCGACTCATATGACCACTCCTTCTTTGTAAAAACTGCATACAAAATTCAATTTGCATGTCTGGATTATATCATAACTGCCCAGATTGTGCAACGAATTTTACAGGACGTTCCTACAAAATATCGTGCTGTTTTTTGATGATATTTCACAAAAATAAAGATTTGCCGCTTGTCCTTCCTATCATTATGCCGTTTGGACGGCAGATATGACATCCGTTCGTCGATATAAGCCCATTCGCCGTTTACTTTTGAACCAAGCTATCCCTTTTGTACATGTCAGGTGTTTCACCTCAATGCGGAAGAGTCTAAAAATGGCCGGCAGCACTGTAAGCGCCGCCGGCCATTTTTATCCATTGTGTTTTATTCCATCAATCCGGGATGGTTATGAAATATTCCTCGTCAAATTCATCATTCAGATCGTCATAGGTCAGCCGGATCTCATCTTCCGACAGCCATTCCACGCCGAAATGCACGGTTTCCATAAAACCGCTGCCAGGGTAGTCCCATATCTTCCGGTTCCGCGGCCATCCCTTTTTATAGATTGTGGGCCTGCAAACGAGGTCGTATTGAACAATGATCGTATTCGTCCCCTCCGGTGATGTAAAGACTTCCTGCTCCGCATTCGCAAGGAGGTGGCAGCCTTGGCACAGAAAAAGCAGTGCCAGCGCAATAATCGAAAGGAGAATCTTTTTGGCCAGTCTCCGTTTCACACCTAACCCCCTCTTTCTTGAAACCGCCTGACTGATCCCATCCCATTTTCCGCCCGGTATGACCTTCCGCAGCAAAAACGAAGCGGGCGCCCTACAGCAAGCGCCCGCTCATTTCCATTTAAACCGATTTCAGCCGCGGCAGCAGCCAAGTCGCCGCCAGCCATATCGTATGATAGAGGAAGAGCGAAAGCACCTTCATCTCGCTCATTCCCGAGATCAGCGTGAGGACGACCAGCAGCGCCAGCCCCAAAAACACCGCGGCAAACTGGATGACGCTGCCCAGAAGGATCGACATCCGTAACCGCTTCGCCCCGATCAACGAGCCCGTAAAGGCCCGGAAGGTTCCGTTGCTCAGAACCGAGCTCCTGCCTTTTTCCCGTTCCGACGAATACCGGTCGTATACGGCATGGAGACGCGACGGAAGGATTTTAAAGCAGGACTGGTCCTCGTCGAAGACCTCGGCCATCTTCTGTCGCGTGATCACTGCATCTACCGATTTAATCACGAGGTGAATTCCGTTATTGCGCAGCCGGCGGATCGCCTCGCTCACCTCAGGCGCCGCAAAAAATCTGACCAGGAAAACAGCCGTCAGCTCCCCGGAGGTCGAAAGATAGATCAAGTCGTGCCCTTCATTGAGGTAACGCTCCTCATAATCGCGGGACGGGACGCTGATCCCGTGGTTGATCATCAGATCGCGGCTGCCGATAAGCACCCGCTTGTTGTCCACCCAGGCGGAAATCCCCATCCCGTCTTCATAGACCAGGGAATCCACCGGACGGAGAAGCTTTTCATCCCCGCCGGTGATCTGGGCAAAGACGTTCATGAGGACACTGCCGGATTCCTGTATGACGCTGGCGGCGTCCATCAGCGCCTCGTCGATCCGCTGTCCCGCAAAGGTTTTAATTCCATACAGCTTCACCGCATTCCCCGGAAAGAGGTCATGCGCCGTGACGACAGCGGCGTTGGTATAACTGAAGTCCTCCAGCTCACCGGACGAGAGGATCACCCCTCCCGTGCGGCTGTACTTTTTGACAGCGCGGGACATCGGCATCTGAACCATATACAGGTAAGAAAAAGGAGCGAACACGCACGTTACGGCGGACGCTGTGGTAAAGGCGGCCGAAAGGTTTCCGCTCATTACCCCGGTCGCAATACCGAGCAGCACGGCGAACCCGAAGCCGATCGGCGTGAGAAATCTGGCGTAGGAGTCGGAAGCGTCTTCATCGGTCGAATAAGAGACGAAATCCGAGACAAAGCCAGTCTTCCTCTGGACCGCGACCATCGGGACATCGGTGACTGAGCCGCGGGTCAATTCGAGCGCCGCATCCTCGTCTTCAATCAGCACCGTCGTATACTTTTCGTAGGGAGATGTCACCACCCGGAAGTTTAAGATCATCCGGTTAACCATCATCAGCTTCGCCCCGCAATTACACAGCAAAATCACGGCAATCACCGGGGTGTAAAGATGCACCGCAGCATCGTTGACCGAGCCGACCTGAAAAAAACAGACGACGGTCTGAACCAATCCTGCCAGCGCCGCCAACGCCGACAGACTGTCCTTGTTGGCGTGCAGCTTGACCGCTGCCGCCAGGCCTTCACCGATCATCGAGCAACAGGTCAGCAGGCAGGATGCCTGCAAAACAAACTGAATAATCAGGTAGAAAAGAGGCTGCTCCGCCTTTTGCAAAACGGACGGGAGAAGCTGCGGAAAAAATTCCTGAAACACTGTAAGCACCAGCGCCGCTCCCCCGAAAACCGTCAGCAGAACGATCCGAAGCAAAAGCCTGCTGCGGGTCGACAAAATCTCGGCGTAAACCTCCCGTTCATCCTCCGGGCGGCGGTACTCCAGATATTCTTCCTCCACTTCATCAGAAACCTCGGCGGCCGGCTTCCCTGCCGCTTCAAACGCGCGCGGGTCGGGCGGAAGGGGAGCTTCCTCATCGTCAAGGGCAGGTTTGCGGAAATAACCGTCTCCATCTATGTACCTGGTCGGCTCGCTCAATGCATCCGATTCCTTCAAAACTGGATCAGAAGCCGGAAGGGACTGCTTCTCCGGTTCACTTTTCGAGGATTCCTCACGCTTTAAAGCAGCTGAACCCCTCAATCTGGCAGCCGATTCGGCGAGGAGTTCAACCGTTGAAATCCCATTTTCCGTCTGGCCGGATTTCGGTTTCGGCTTTGGAGAAGCTTCGGAAGATTCCCTGTCAAAGTCAATTTGAAGGGTGAATTTTTCCTTCGGTTTCTCCGGTGGCTTCTCTATTCTCGGTTCCGGTTTTGGATTTTGGGCAGGAGATGGCGGCGCCGGCTTTGCCGTTTCAGCAGCCGGCGAAGCCGAGTCAGGCTTCGAACGAACCGCTTTCTCCCTGTTATCCGTCATAATTTCAGCGATCAGCTTATCCACATCTACAGCCGCAGGCGCCGAAGAATCCGCTTGTCCGCCGCCCTTTTTCCGTTTGATGTCGTCCAGGATATCATCCACGGACAACCGTTTCATCTCGCTCATTCTTCCCTCCGCTGCTATTTAAAATCACTCGCAACATAAATTATTTTGCCTTGATCCTCATCCGCTGACGGGCAATTTCGTACATCAGAATCCCACCTGCGACCGACGCGTTGAGAGAGGTCACCTTTCCCCGCATCGGCAGGCTGACCCGAAAGTCGCATTTTCCCAGTACCAACCGGCTGACCCCTTCCCCCTCGGAGCCGACGACCAGTCCACAGGGCCCGGTATAGTCCTGCCCGCACCAGGGTTCCCCATCCATGTCGGCCGCGTAAAACCACAGGCCCGCCTCTTTCAGCCGTTCCATCGCCGCCGCCAGATTGGAAACTCTGGCCACCGGAAGATGGTTCACAGCGCCGGCCGAGGTTTTCTGCACAACAGGCGTCAGCGAAGCGCTCCGCCGCTTTGGAATAATCAGCCCGTGCGCACCGGCGGCCTCGGCCGTCCGGATTAAAGCGCCCAGATTGTGGGGGTCTTCCACCCCATCCGCCAGAATCAAAAAAGGGGGTTCTCCCCGCTTGGCAGCCGCCTCCAGCAATTCTTCGACCGAGGCATACCGTGCACAGCTTGCCGCAGCGATGATCCCCTGGTGGTGGTCGCTGCCACAGATGGCGCGCAGCTTTTGGCTGCTCACCTGCTTTACGACGATGCCGCGCTGTTTGGCAACGGCGACAATTCGGTTTATGCTGCCTTCCTGCCGGTGATCCGCCACAAAGAGCTTGTCCAGCTCGACACCGGCGTTCAGCGCCTCCTGAACCGCGTTCCGCCCCGCGATGATATTGCTTTCTTCCGTACGGCGATCTTTATTTTCCACCATAGTTTTCCTTTCCATAACAGGACAGACGGAGACGTCCAACATGCTGCGCCCTGACGGTTTATAAATAAAGTGAAGCATAATAGCAGCTTTGCAAATATTGTACCATGAAGGCAAAGCCGAAATGGTATAATCGTCCCGGCCATAAGATGTATAATAACCGCTCTGGGGTTCTTATTGCGACCATCGGGAGCAACAAGGTTCCCTCAGGCGCCGGAAGCTTTGCTTCCGTTTGCGCCATGGGGTTCTTCTTTTGAGCGCCAGCGAGTAACAATGTTCTCGGGTACCCGTTCGAAATCTTCGATTTCGTCAACGGGTGAGGTTATTATACCATGATTGCGCGAAGCGCCTACAACAAAACCATGCACAGCCATGGTTTTGCATGGAACAATGTTCTCTCAGGACTCGGAAATCTTCGATTTCCGTCCAGTCCGTGAGGTTCTTATACCATGAACACAACGTGTGAATGGTATAATCGGCCATCAGGACGGGAGCGAGCGCCGCGAGCGGATCGTCCCGGCCATAAAATGTATAATATCTGCTTTGCAGATATTATACCACATCTCCTGCCAAAAGGGAACAACCCCGCCGGGCAATTAATGAAGCAGGATAAAAGCGGAAACCAGCCCACCGCCAAGGGCGCCGCATCCGATCTTGAGAAAATTTTTCCAAGCGGTTCCACGAGGAGACTGAGAGGGATTTCCACCTTTTCGGGCGTGTTCGCCTACAAAGCGGCCAGCCTGTTCCCGCAGCTGGTTTTCTTCCATTCCGGCCTTTTCCGGGTTGATAAAAAGAATCGCTTTTTCAAAATATTCATTTTCCGTATTTACAATTTCGACAATCTGCTTGCTGACACCCTTTAACATAAACCGCTTCCTCACTTTCCACAATACGGCTCCAAGCCGTCTCTGCCTCGATTTTTTAACCGTTTCCACAGAGTTTTCAACAAAAAGATTGACAGAAGCGCTTTCAAATATACATTTTGTAGTTATTTTGTTTCCAAACAGCCTTTTTGGAGCTGATTTCAGTTGAAAACTCTGTGGAAAGAGTGGAAAACCCGCATCGCAGCTGAATCAGTGCTCACCCGCAGGATGTGGAAAGAAAAAATTTTGTGATACCCTCCGTATATGCATTCTATGCATAAAAATATACGGCCGTCCTTCTCTATTTCCGCGACGTCAAAAACCAAATTGCCCGCTCGATCGAATCCTTGGAATTCCCCCATTCCGCATCCTTGCCGCCGAAGCGGTAATCAAACCGGGTGGTGAAGAAATGGACGTCCTCGGTCAGAGACGCAAGGTAACGCTCTGTCAGCGGATCGAGCGCTTCCTTAAAGGCCGGCAGCTGCTTTTTAGAGAGCTTGCGGGCAGCCTGCCCCATCAGAAGCTCGTAATGAGGCAGGCAAACAGCCTCCTGCTCGGAAAAAAGCCGTTGAAAATCCGCATCGCTTGAAAACAGTTTCAAAAGGTTGCCGATCATACCATCCATCACGCTGTCGATTTTTTGGCAGACGTAACAGGTCGGTTCCCGTTTTTCCTGTTTTTTCCCGAGGATTCCCTTTTTTTCGAACAGCTCTTTATGCACCTCGGCCAGCCTCGTCTCCAGGATCAGCGCCAAGGAGAGACGATTTTTCCGGGCGCGCATCATCTCAAAGTGATCCTTGCAGAAGCCGAGCCGGTTGGTCTCCACCCGGACATCCGGTTCCATCATAGCCGCTCCTGTGATGTATTCCACGCAGCGCTCCTCCAGGATGTCCCGCATCCGGCAGATGGGACAGCCTTCCTTTGGCTCAAACACCTCGCTGATCGGAATGGTGTAAATCCGTTCCTGCATTTCAAACCACCATGTGGTATCGGCAAACAGCAGAGGGCCTTTCCTCTCCCCGATACCGTCCCTTTCTTCAAATTTTTCATATTGCCTTATTCAGAGCGCTCTGATTCGGTTCCCGTTTCCCACCGCTCGACCGGTTTTTTCAAAATACGGGTAAAGAAGCGGACGATCCAGCCGGACAGCAGAGCGGCTAAAATCGTCCCCTCCCGCACACCTTCCATCCTCCCGAAAAAAAGGAACGAAAAAAGGACGGCGAGCAGGACGAGAGAGCTGTCGAACCCCACCTTGACCATCCCGAAATCCCAGCCCGTTTTCCCCGCAGCCGCCGCTACAAACGCCTCGCCTGAATTCATTACGACCCCTGCCAGAACCGTAAGGGCAACGCCCAGCGCCAGAACCGCACAGCCGAGCAGGACCAAAAGCAGCTGTAGCCAGTAGTAGCTCAAGTCCCAGGAAGAAACCAGCAGCTTGCAGCCGTCTACGAAGACACCAAAAATCAAGGTGACCGGAAGCTGGACGAGCTGAAACCACCGGAAATCCCTTCTGAGGATGAGCAGCTGGCCCGCGATCAGCACCAGATTCCACAGGATCGTAAAATTCCCCAAAGAAATCCAGGTAAATTCCAGACTGAACAGATACGGCAAAGAGGAAATGGGGGAAACCCCGAGCTTTGTTTGGGTCATCAGGGCGATTCCAAACGCCATGACGAGCAAGCCCACTGTTAATAAAAGATACCGTTTCAATTTTCCGTCACCAGTCTGCTCCCCATCCTTTTCCGGGCGCTTTCCCGCCGTATTCTCATTTTATTATACTCCGTTTTCCGGCGCCCTGCAATTTCCAAACGCCTTTTTTCATCTTTTTCTGTCATAATCCGTCATTTTATGGTACACTGAATCAAACGAATCAATAGGGGGCGTCTATATTGGCTGACAGCATCTCCCCGCTCGCCCTTTCCGCGCCCGGTTTCTCGCTGAAAGACACCCTGGAATGCGGGCAGTCCTTTCGGTGGGAGCTCAGTGACCGGGGAATTTACCGAGGCGCGGCGGGAAGTCGGGCGCTTGAGATCCGGCAGGAAGGGGAGCTTCTTTTCCTATACGGGGTATCGGAAGCGGAACTCCCTTTCTGGAGAAATTACTTCGACCTGGACGGGGCTTATCCCGCGTGGAAAAGGCTGTATCAAGCCGACCCGGTTCTGAAAACAGCCAGCGGCTTCGCAGGGGGGATCACCATTCTGCGGCAAGACCCATGGGAAGCGCTCTGCTCCTTTATCCTCTCCCAAAACAACAACATCCCGCGGATCAAGGGGATCGTCAAACGCCTTTGTGAACAGTTCGGGGAGCCGCTCGGAGAAGGGCTTTACGGCTTTCCTGCCCCGGAGCAGATCGCGGCGGCGGGTCTGGACGGTCTCAGCTCTCTGCGGGCGGGCTTCCGGGCGAAATACCTGCTGGATGCCGCCCGGAAAATCGGTTCGGGAGAAATCGAGCTGGACACCGTCGCCGCTCTTCCCTATCAGGATGCCAAAGCGGTTCTGATGCAGATTGCAGGGGTAGGCCCCAAGGTCGCGGACTGTGCCCTCCTCTACGGCTTTCACCGGCTGGAGGCTTTTCCGGCCGACGTCTGGATCAAGCGGGTGATGGAGCGGTACTATCCCAAAGGGCTGCCGGATTTTGCCCTGGAAAGCGCGGGAGTTGCCCAGCAATACCTGTTTCACAGCATCCGGTGCGGCGTTTTGAAGGGACCGGAGAAAAAAAGCGGATGAGCTGCCCGTCGGGTTTGCTCATGTGAGATAAAGAAGTAAAAGAAATGTAAAAAAAATTGGTTATAGAAATTAAATGATATGTTTTGCCGTTGTTATCCGGTGCTTGCGCATTGCACCGGATAATACCGGCTATTCCACAGGCAGGTCAACCCTGCCTATAAAGCTATAATAAATGTCAATCTGTTGGTGCCGCTTGCCATCTATTTCCTCGGCTTCATGCACCACGATCTTTTCAACAAACTCCCGCAACAGAGTAGGTGTTAATTCATCAAAGTGCAGATGTTTCCGCACGATATTCACAAATTTCTCTGCGCCCTCCTGTGTTTCCTTTGCCTTATCAAGTTCTGTCTGGATATTGACGACACGGCTTTTCAGTTCCCTCTGTTCTGCTTCATATTCTTCGGACAAAAGTGCAAACCGTTCATCACTGATTTTCCCTAAGACATTATCCTCGTACAGACGTTTGATGATACGGTTAAGTTCTGCAATACGGCTGTCCGCTTCATCCATCTGTTTTTTCATAGCCACCGCTTTCTTTTTCCCGCCGTTCTCATTCTGTGCCGTCACTTGCTTAATAAACTGTGCTTCATGTGCTGCAGCATAACCAGTAATCTTACGCAGGTTCTCCGTGACAGCGGCAGTCAGCAGATCGGTACGGATAAAATGCGCCGTGCATTCGGTTGTCCGTCTCTTATAGTTGCCGCAAAGATAACAGTCCTGCTTTCTTTTTGCTGTCTGGTATCTCTGCTGATAAAAGACACTGCCGCAATCCGCACAGAAGATCAATCCAGAGAAAAGCCCCACTTCATCATAACGGTTCGGTCTTTTCCGCTGTTTCCGCAGTTCTTGGACACGTTCCCATGTCTCCCGGTCAATGATTGGTTCATGGGCATTCTCGAATACCGCTTGTTTGTCCCGATCATTATATACGATTTTATGTACTTTATAGGACTGCATAGTGGTCTTGAAGTTTACAAGGCATCCCGTGTATTCCTCACGTTCCAGTATGTGGCACACGGTGTTTGTTGCCCACTTGCAAGGATAATCAGGATAATAGTGCTGTGTACTTCCTGTGCGCATATAGTTCAGCGTTCCCGGCGTAGGGATATTCTGCTCTGTCAGCATACGTGCTATCTTCGTCGGGCCGTTCCCCGCAAGGCACAAACTATAAATCTGACGCACTACCGGAGCCGCTTCTTCATCAATAACAAATTTTTTATCCTCGCCCATCAAATACCCATACACCGGATGGCTGGTCACAGGCTTGCCGCTTAGTCCTTTTGCCTTGAAAACAGCTCTTATTTTCTTGCTCGTGTCCCTCACCATCCATTCATTGAAAAGATTCCGCAGGGGAGTAAAATCATTATCCCCTCCATCGTTCCCACTGTCCACGCTGTCATTAACGGCGATAAAGCGGACATTCTTTTGTGGGAACAACATCTCCGTATAAAATCCCACCTGAAGGTAGTTTCGCCCTAACCTGCTCATATCCTTTACAATAACTGTGCCAATCTTCCCAGATTCGATATCCGCAAGCATTTCCTGAAATCCTGGCCTTTGAAAGTCAGTGCCGCTCCATCCGTCATCCGTATAGGATTGGAGATTGGAAAAGCCATTCTTCCTTGCATATTCTTCCAGAATCCTCTTCTGGTTTGAAATGCTGTTGCTCTCGCCTTGCAGTTCATCGTCACGGGACAATCTCTGGTAAAGGGCGGTAATCTTTTTTGTAGCTGGCTGTCTATTGTTCATGTTATCCTCCATTTCCGGCAGCCACCCACTATTCCGTGATTTCAGTATAGCATAGCGGATGGCTGTCTGTATAGCCTGAATCTGCCCTAAATTGACATCAAATCCGGCATCTATACGATTGCCCTTAACTCACCTTCGGCTTTTAGTACCTTAGCCATCTTATCGGCGGCTGTTTCACTGGCATTCCTCTTAAAATAGCCATTCACAATAAGAACCGTGTTCCCCATGTGAAGTTCAGTTACGCAATCGGCAGTCTGGCAATCCCTGTCTCCTTTATTTTTCTTTTCTCCCATTCATTTCCCCCTTATTTCAACATTCCTTTCAGATATTCCATGTTCTTCTGTGCATGTTCCTTACGGAAATTTATTCCGGAACAACAGATTGGCGTACACATGGCAAGTACCCTGTCATAAATTCTCTGATGCGCCCTGTCTGCCGGATTCTGCAATTCCGACAGCGTTAGGTTCGTAGTAACAATCAATGGTTTACAACTGCGGTAACGGCTGTCTATCACGTTGTAGACCTGTTCTAAACCGTATTCCGTCCCTCTCTCCATCCCAAAATCATCCAGTATCAGGAGAGGGAAGCTGCATAACCGCTCTATGTAAGCATTTCTCCCGTTTAATGTGCCTGTCAGATCGTTCAAGATAGCGGCAAAGTTCGTCATCCGTACCGGAACCTCCCGCTCCATCAACGCATTTGCGATACATCCTGCAAGGTAGGTCTTTCCTGTGCCGACATTCCCCCACAGGAGATAGCCTCGACTTTCTGCCCGCATTTCTTCCCAATGCTCCACATAGATATGTGCAAATCTCATCTGTGAGTTTCTTCCGTTGTCATTATCAAATGTCCATCTTTTCATGCTGCTGTCTGTGAGCCCGATGTCCTTTAACCGTTCCACGGCGGCTTCATGCTCCCTCTGCCGTTCTTCAGTTTCCCACTTTTCCCGTTCCTTTCTCCGGCACTCACATTCTGACGGATGGCGGTCACGTCCGAAAAGCGTCTTCCCATCCGGGAAATAGGCTTCTTTCGGCGTATGGCAGACACCACAGTATAAAAGCCCGTCCTCCCCTGTGTAATCGCCGTTTTCCGGCTCTGTATCCATCGGAACCATTGTTTCCTTTGTATCGTCTAAAATCATAGGCTCTCGCCCTCCTTATATTCATAATCGGGAATACCCTGTGCGGCATTGCCCTTCCTGTCATTGTCCGCCCATATCCGTATGGCGGCGGCATAGTTGTGATAGCTCTTCCCGGTTGCGGCAAGATAACGGCTCATTTCCTCTATAAACCTCTGTAACCTGCCGGGATATTCCTTTTCCAATTCCGAAAACTCTTCTTCAGAGATGAAAATATTGCAATACCTGCCGTGGGCGGTGCGTCCCCCATTCACTCCTTTTGTTTGGCTCTCTATTGTTTTGTTTATATTATAGTTGTTAGAGGCCAGTTTTCCGGACTTCATAAGTCCGGCTTTCTGGCTGTCAGTAGTCCAGTTTTCCGGACTTATGAGGTACGGATTTTCGGACTCCATAGGTACAGAAATCTGGACTACTGGCGGCAGCTTCACATACAGGTGGTTTGCTGCGGAAAATCCCTGCCGTTTCCGTTCCAGAAGTCCGGCACGGTCTAATTCATTCAATGCTTCTTTCACCGTGGACGGGCTTTTATCCAGCGCATCCGCTATCGCCGTTACCGGGAATATAATATATGTCCTGCCGGATTCATCCTGCCATCCATTCCTCTGTGATAAAGTGACACGATCTAAAAGCAGCGCATACAGCAGCTTTGCTGTCTGTGTAAGCTCCATTTTCATCAGGAACCGTGGATAGGGGAGATAAGGCGGTAAATGTGTATCTGCCCCGATATATCCGGTTCCCTGACCTTCTGCCGGATTTACTGGCATATGTTCCTGTGGTTCCCCTTGGTTTCCTGCCTTCCTCCTACAATCATTATCTGTCATGTTCTGCCTTTTTATCGGGATACAGCTTTCCGGCAACTACGTCGGCATGGCTTTTAATTTTAATCTCCCCACGCTTTTCACTGGCTCTGGCGTTGCGGTATCCTGCATCAGAGAGAAAGAACCGGTATCTCTCCCCTTTAAACCCGACAGGGCTGTCATTGTTCAGCACATCAAGGACTATCATGTGACGGGTATCTGCCTGAAACCTTTCTATCCCCGACAGGTCATGCCCCTGCAGGACAGGCTGTTTTACACGTTCCTTTGCTTCAGCAAGCCGCCGTAAGACTGACCGTTCACTCTTTTCTATGTGATATGCTTTATTGTCTGCTATAAAACGGCTGCATTCTGGCTCCGGTAGCTTCTCCAGCTTTTCGGCAGCATTCCTTATGATTATGTAAGTCAATTTATCCTCGGTAGTGGGTAATGTTTCTTTCATCGCCTTAACCGTATCTTCTTTTGTCGTAGCTGCATATTTGTAAATCATCTCCAATTCGCTCTTGGTAAATTGCATAGATCCTCCTGTTTTCATTCTCTATCGTTCTTGTTCCTGCCGTCTCTGCGGCTTGTGTTCCTGTTTCAGCATTACGTCAATGTTAGATTTCACACGGCGCAATTCTTCTGTTTTTGTTTTCTGCCCCCGGTATTCGCTGTAAATAGCATTTTTCCGGGATAGCAGGGATTCATTTTCCGCCTGGATTTTGGCTATGGCAGGGAATTTCGTCATCCCCCGTTCCTTAAAATACCGTCCCGCCGCTTCAAATAAGGCAAGGTCTGCCCGGTTCTCTTCCCGGTAGCGTTCCGGCTTTCTCGCTTTTTTCAGTCCGTCATAGGTCGGCTTGGTTTTGCGGTAGACGGTTGCCTGCCGGATCAGCTCCTTATTATCGGCAATCCTCTTTTCTATAGATTTCATTTCTTTTGATAATTCCCTCTGTCTGTCGGAAGATTCTTTTATAGCTGTATCTACATCCTCCGGGCAGGAGAAACCATATTCTTCAAGATAAATCATGGTCTGGGACATCTGCTGAAGGTTGAAGCCTTTCGCCCACCATTCATATCCTTTGCCCTTGCCCTCACTCATTTTCGCCGGAATATCAACCATGCGCTGCACACTGTCCTGATTGGGTGCGGTTTTAGGCGTTTTACAATGTTTCAGGCGTTCTACCACGCTGTCCCTGTGGTTTTGTCCGGTTTCATCCTTTTGGACGGTTCTGGAAGCATTTTCAGCAAGGACAGACAATACCGTATCTTTATCAAAATCCGTCCCCAGCTTACGAGCAGTGATCGGCTTGGTTCTGTCCGTGGTAAGGTAACTGTATCTCCCCCGGCTTTCTTTGACTGCAATCCCGTAATCCTGCATGAGCTTTGCAGAAAAATCTTCAAAGGACACTGCCGTAGAAAGCACTGACCGGATAGACTGCCGCAATAATTCTTTGTCCGTTTCAAACTTAGTTTTCCTCGGCGTAAGTCCGTCCGCTATTATTTTTTTGTTCAGGACATCTTTTTCCGCCTGTCCACGTTTTTTCGCCCAATACTCACGCTCGGTAATCTTCTCCCTGCCGCCGTTCAGTAAATCAATCTGATGCAGTCCCTCACGCTGGCACATCTCCATGACTTCACTCCGGAAATACCGCATGGCAGAAGCGGTACAGCGGTGCTTTGTTCCTGCCTGTGTGTCGCATGGCCTGTCCATGTAGGCTTTCCGTTCCACCTCATGGATACGCAGTGAATTAATAACGATATGTACATGGATGTTGCCGGAGTGGTTATGCCCGTCCGGGTGGGTACAGACAAGCGCCTGATGTCCGGGGAAACTCTTCTGGCAATACTCCATCCCCAATTCCTGCGCTTTCTCTACGGTCAGCCCATTATCAGCGGCGTCTCTTGGGTCAAAACTGATGATATAGTGATGGCTCTTTATGTCCTGCCGTTGGCTGTTCTTTTTATACTGCATATTTGCCCGCAGGCAGGAGAGGGCAAAATCTTCATCCCCGCAATTCAAAGTGTCGATCCGATAACCTTCACGGGGAACCATCCTTCCGGCTTCATCCCTTACCGGCTTCATGGTAAATTCGTCATGCTCAAATGTCAGGTATTGTTCTGCGGCTCCGTAATCTGCATTTTTAGAGCTGATATGTTTTATCGTTGCCATAGGCTTCTCCGATCACTTTCAGCACTTCAAACTTCAAAGCGGCAAGATCAGCGGCACATGCTTTCAGCTCTTCAGCAAGCTCCCGGTAAGGCAGACTGTACTCATTTAAGCGTCTGGCAATCTGATTTAAGTTGCTGCCGATCTTCCCGTACTGCGCCACCAGATTTGATACTGCCGTAAGCATTTCCTCATTGTTTGCCGTTACCTTGATGGTAGTGGATACCTTGCCGAAAAAGATTGCCTGCCGAAGATACTCAGACTGGCTTATGGAAAATGTCCTGCATTTTTCTTCAAAGTCCTGCCGTTCTTCCTCGGTCAGACGGGTCTTGACAATGCATTCCCTGTGCGGCGTATCGTAAGTTTTTTTCGTAGCTATCATTATCACTCCTTTCAAAAATTTTCTTCCCTAAAAATTCTCCTTTCACTAATAGCAGACTGGCGGTACCAAAATGTAAGTAGTAAAAGGAAAATTTATAATTTTTTTATAAAAACCTCCTTTCACTAATAGCAGACTGGCGGTACCAAAATACAAATGGTTTATAAAAAATTTATAATTATTTTTATTTGGTTCTCGTAACCGGATGGGGAATTTTATGCAGAGGGGAATTTCAAAATCTTTGATTTTTCATAAGCAGGGTTTGGGGAAGGCACTCCCCAACGAGTATCTGTCCAGGGTGGAAGATGAAGCGAATGCGGAATCTGGGACCCTGGACGATACTTGCTCTTAAAAAGTGGCGGCTTCCTCTGTGCTGGCTTCCGTCAATACCTTTAG
>CAZSIV010000040.1:0-19860 GCA_964607135.1 uncultured Oscillospiraceae bacterium
CAGGCGCTTTCTTCCTTCCCGCGCCCCAAAACGGCTTGTTTATTTTACCTCCTCTTTTGCTTTTTTGTCAACCCCTTTTCTCATATTTTTTTAAAAAAAGGATATTTTAATAATATTCAGCTCTAATAAATGACAAAAAAGGAGATTTTTATGCAGATCAACCTAAACAATCACCGACTCTTGATCCGCTTGGGACTTTTAATCCTAATCAACCTGATCTCAGCGGCGCTCATTTTCTATTCCCTGCAATTACAGCCTGCCCAAAGTGTAGAAGTATTATCCAAATACGGTTCACGCGGCGCGGAGGTCAAGGCAATCCAGCAGGCCCTGAAAGACCGAGGGCTTTTCAATGACGACGTCACCGGCTATTACGGCCCGATCACGCAAGAAGCCGTTCGAAAATTTCAAAGGCAAAAGGGGCTCCAGGTGGATGGAATTACTGGGCCGCAGACTCTGAAGGCTCTCGGCATCACCATCGGTACCATTCCGCCCGCCACCGACAACAACGTCTATCTGCTGGCACGGATTATTTCGGCTGAGGCCAGGGGAGAGCCCTACATCGGCCAGGTCGCCGTCGGCGCTGTCGTCCTCAACCGGATCGAACACCCGTCCTTTCCCGACACCCTCTCCGGCGTCATCTATCAACAGGGCGCCTTCACCGCGGTGACGGACGGACAATTTGACCAGCCGATTTCTGATTCCGCTTACCAGGCGGCTCGTGAAGCGCTGAACGGGAACGATCCCTCCGGCGGTGCGATCTACTATTACAACCCGGACAAGACCTCCAACAAATGGATTCGTTCCCGCCCGGTCATCAAACGGATCGGCAAGCATCTTTTCTGCGGCTGATGCTGTAAAACACAACCGTATTTCCGCGTATTCCAAATCCGCTGAGAAAAGCCCATTGCGTTTTTCTCAGCGGATTTTTGCACATCGTCATTCGCTGCTTAAAATCTCAAGCGCTCTGTCCCGTGTGATTTTGCCGCATCTCACCATACGATCCAGGACGACGGACATCCGCTTTTCTGCAAGATCGATGCTACGGTCAGGGGAATATGCGGACGGTGCATTCGGAAGACCCGCGAGTAAAACGGCTTCATAGTCCGTCAAATCCTGCGGGCTCTTTTGAAAATACCCCTGTGCGGCCTCATAAATCCCATAATATCCGCTGCCGAAATAGATCGTGTTCACATATATTTCAAACAGCTCCTGTTTGCCGTATTCCTTTTCAAGCGCCAACGCAGCAAAGATTTCTGCGAATTTTCGTTCAATATTCTTTTCCTGTGTGAACAGTTGGTTTTTAGCAATCTGCTGAGTGATTGTGCTGCCGCCCTCAGCAAAGGAAAGGGTGATTAAATCCGTCCACAGGGCCCTGATAATCGCCTGCAAATCTATGCCGCAATGCGTCTCGAACCGCTGATCTTCGGCCGCTATCACGGCATCTACATAGATAGGAGGCAGGTCTTTGTATTTCGTGAAGCCCTCTTTGTTTCTCACCGTTTCAGCGATCTCTGCTATCGGCTCGTCTCTTACGGCATTTTGATACATCAGGTAGCCCTTCACGCCAAAAAATCCGCCTATCGACAGCGCAAGGATCACAAGCGCGGCAATCATGCGAAAAATTATTTTTCTCATTAACTTTCTTCCATTTTTTCTGCTCATTTGTTACATCACACCCATTTTACCCCTCGACTGCCAACGACAGCTTTCCGATAAAATCTTCGCCCTTCAACACAATAAAATTGCCGCCGGCGTGTATTGTAAATTCATATCTGCCGGAGCCGGAAGCATCCGCAATCAGATGTTCTTCCTCTCCATCCAGCCAATACAGCGATGCCGTACCGGACTGAACCGACAGCGAATAAACCGCTCTCAAATCGTTTCCGCCCCTGCGTTTCAGGGCAGTCCCGCCGAATATATACTCCTCCCCGGTAAAGCGCTCATAATCCGCTTCATAGCTCCCCGTATAATTGTCGGCGCCTTTTTCCCTCTCTCCTTTGAGGGCAGCGTTCCCGGTGACCGAGCGTTTTGCGGCGGCCTCTGCCCAATCGTTCGCTTCGTCCAGAAAGCCGTTCCAGAGCTCCGTCAATTCCCGGCGGATTCCGTCTTCATTTTCTTTCAGCTCCTTTACGACGCCGCCTGCCACGCTGCACCCGGTGAGACCGATCAATAGTACCAGCAGTGCGAAACATCCGGCAATCATCGATTTTCGACGCATCACGATAACCTCCTAATCGATCAAGACAAAGCCTGTCGTCACAAAGCGGCCTTATCCGCATCTCTGTAATTTTGTATTCCTTTCTCTTACCTGCTCGCTTTTTACTGTTTGGTTCATTGTACCACATCAGCCTTACGACCATATGACTTTCAGCTAACATTTTTGTAAGAATGCAAAAACAAAAGGCGGCTAACAGCCGAGCTCTCTCATATAAAGGCGTTTTTCAGGAGGTTTCTCTTTCGGAGAAGCCTATTGCCAACGCTTTTTCGATTTCTCATTTGTTTAAGCCGTAAAAAACAGCGCAGCCCCGCAAAATCGAAGCTGCGCTGTTTCTGTGACTTGTTTTTCTCCCGTCTTTAATAATTCGGGTTGATCGCCTGGTTTTCCGCAATCGCCTTCACATTCTCAAAAAAGGCGGTTACATAAGCCATTCTGGTCGCAAAGCGGGTCTGCCCGTTGACCGTAATCGACGCTTTTCGATCCCCAATGTCGTGAAACGCGACGGTGAGCGGACTCAGCGAAGCGTCGTTGAACCGGAAGGTCAGCGTGAGGATCGGCGAACCGGTAGGAGTTTTGGTATAAAGCTCGTTTGCGAGGGCAGAGACGACATAAATATAGAAGTTGGCCAGCTTATCCTTGTCGACCTCTTTCCCGTTTACCGTGCCGGTGACCTCGACAGAGTTCGAGTCGGATGCGGTTTCCGCCTGGACGAAATCGACCAGATACTCCGCCCCTTCGGCCGAGATAGTCAGGGTGTCCACCTGAGTGATATTAGGCGCAAAGGGAATTTGGGAAATCATGTCGAAAACCGTGGTCGTCAAGAACGGCATCTGCCCGGTTCTGGCATAGTAAACCGCATCGCGCCCCACGAGCTGTACATAATAGCCTGTGATTTCCGTTCCGTCCTTCTCATCCTCCGCGGCCGGATCGCTGTAGCAGGCTTTCCCCACCTTGATCTGAACCTGGGAGCCGTCCTTCATAAAGGCGGTGTAGACGGCTGTGGGCTCCGACAGCCCGTATTCCCCGAGCCGTTCCTGAGTCGGGAAGATGCCGACAACCGAAGCTGCATCGAACGAAACCGCAGCATCGGCAACATCTCCAAAATAGGTGCTCTCAACATAGGCCTTCACCGGCGAAGTCATGACGAAGGCACTGGCATACATCGGGCTGTAATGCGCCTCTGCGTCGTCCTCCACCTGTTCAAAGACGAGCTCGCCGTCGGTATCCTGCCTGGAAAGTGTGATTTTCTGGACGAGCTCCTCCGCCTCTTTCCCTTCGTCATTGGAAGTAAGCGCCTTTGACAGATAATCCTTTGCAGCCTTTGTGCTGAGATAGCCGTAAGGGTTGACCTGGACGAGATAGAGCTTCGGGTCGCCTTCCAGCATGGCGTAATAGCCGTCGTTGAGCGGGCTTTTCAACCCGATCTTCAGCGAATAGCTCCCCCCGTCCTTCTGGGTGGCTTCCACGACTGTCTTGGGGTCGGCGAGCCCGTATTCCTCAAGGTTCTCAGGGGAATCGCTCACCGCCTTGACGGCCTCGATCACCGCCATGGCGGAAAACGCATCCTTGACATCGCTTTGATTGACGGGCAGCCCTTTGAGCGCCTCCACGGCGAAAACGCCGTCCTCCGACTGGGTCATGACGATCTCATCTTTCTCATTTTTGATTGTCAGCTTGGTCAAGGTGTTGATATTTTTTTCGAGAAGATTGATGGTAGAGCCGGAAGAACTGTCGCTCATCTCATCCCCTTCCCCCGGGTTCAGCAGGAGAAGAGCTGTCAGCACCCCGACCAGCACGAGGAGGACGACGCCGCCGATCAGCAGAACTTTTTTCTTTTTATTCATAGGTTACAGATTCCTCCTGCGCAAGAATACCGCCAGGCCGATCACAAGCACCGCCAGCGGCAGAATCGCCACAAAGACGACCCCGAGCACGATCGCCGTCGTCGCGTTGATCTCGAGCCGAACCGCAGACAAATCCTTCGAGGCGACCGTGATCGCCGCTTCCTTGCCGGTCATCTCGTTGAAGAGCGAGACGATATACTGGCTGTTCCCAAAGTTTTCAGCGTCGCCGATTCCGGAGGCAAACATATTGCTGGATGCGAAGGCAACGACGGTAGAGCGGGTGACCTCGCCCCCGGCGGTCGCATCGCTTTCCCGCTGCCCCGCCACAATCGTATTGAAGACCTGTTTCTGTTCGTTTGAAGGATCCCAGCCGTCCGGAATGTTCAGCGGGGCGAGAACCGAGCTGTCGTAGGTCGTGCAGAGCACCTTGGTGCTGCGGAGGTTCTGGGCATCGAAGAGGGTGACGACCGGGCGGACGTTGTACATGACGATCGGCGCTTTCAGCGCTTCCGTTCTGCCGATGAAATCCAGGTCGAGACTGTCGGCGTTCTGGATGGAGAAATAGGCGTTATAATAGATCCGGTTGGCATCGGTCTCGACCACTACGCCTTCCTCAAACCCGATCCCCCATTCCGCCAGGAAGGTCTCCAGATTCGGGAGCTTCGGCTGGCCGGGGTCGGCGATATAGATTAACTGCTTGCCGTAGGCGCCGCCGTTGACCAAGAAGCTGTCGAGCTTTTTGATTTCTTCCTCGGTGAAGTCGATGGTCGGCGCGGCGACAATGACGATCTGGGCGTCCGGGCTGATCTCCGCCCCCAGCGTTCTGACCGTCTCGAGTTCAAATCCGTTTTTCCCGAGGAGACCGGTGAGCCCCGCAACCGCGTTTTCCCCGTGACCCTCGGTCACAACGACGCTGGTGGGGTTTTCATCGGTGACGTAGAGCAGGGCGCTGGTCATCGTCTCCTCCGCGTGGGAGGAAACCGACGACACATTGCCGGTGCTGCTGTTGTAGCCGATATCAAACAGGTCCTGGTAACCGAACTTCTGGATCCGCAGGTCGGATTCCACCAGGATATCCCCCACTGCAAAGGTTTCGCTCGGATAACGGGATGCGAATCCGGGGTTGCTTTCCAGATCGATAAAGGAAAGGGTGACCCGGTCGCTGTACTGCGCATACTTTTTCAGGGTTTCACCCACCTGGTAGACGTAAGGATTCGACGGGTCGGAAAAATAGGTCTCATCCGCCAGCACATAAATGGTGACGTCGCGGTTGAGGGATGCGACGTAGTCGATCGACTCCTGCGAAATTTCGTACCGGCCGCTGCTGGTCAGATCCAGCGTCAGGGGGTATTTGTCGAGGAGCAGGGTCGCGATGATATTCACCACGACGACCAGCGCCACAAAGCCGACGGTGATCGCCGTTGCGACGGCGCCGTATTTAAAGTTCCGCTTTTTGGTAAAACTCGGTTTGTTGATCTTCATCTTCATTCTCCCCCTTACGCCCAGCGTCTCTTCTCGAGCACGCGCATGGTCAAAAAGTTGAACACGACGATGAAGCTGATGAAATACAGCAGATCAGCCGCGTTGAAAACGCCCGCTGTCAGCGGATAATAGCGGTTATAGAAGGCGAGCGAATTGAGACAGTCGCGGAGAAAACCCGCCGGGACGGCCGAGCTGACGACATTGAGCATCATCAGTACCATGCAGCAGACCAGCGCGCCGACCGCCGCAATCACCTGGTTTTCGGTCAGAGATGAGATAAACATCCCGACTGCAACGAGAGCCGCGCCCATCAAGAGAGTTCCAACCAAGCTGCCGATGACGACCGCCCAGTCCATGGTAGAGAAAACCGCCAGGACAATGGCGTAGACCAGAATGACGGCGATCCCCATCGCGAGGACGCAGAAGGCGGCGAGGAATTTGCCGACGACGATCGCATTCAAATTGACCGGCGCGGTCAAAAGGGCCTGGTCGGTCTTCTGCTTGCGCTCCTCGCTGAAAAGCCGCATGGTGAGGATCGGGACAATGAACATCAGCACGGTGAAGGTCCAGCTGTAGACAACCGCGAGGTCGCTGCTGAAGGAAAGCATCATAAGGGCGAACGGGATGGCGGTCACGATGTAGAAAACGACCAGAAAGACATAGCCGATCGCCGAAGAAAAGTAAGCGTTGAGCTCACGTCTGAAAACTGCTAACATTTATTTCGCACCTCCGCTTTTGGAATCGGTCAGCTGGAGGAAGATATCCTCGAGCGTCAGTTCGCTGGAACGCAGGCCCAGGATCGGGAAATTCCGCTCCGCAAGGCGCTTGAACATCTCGCGCCGGCAGTCGGTATCCGGCTTGCTTTCGATGATGTAATCGTAGCAGCCGGGCTCCTTTTCACCCAGGGTGGTGACCTCTTTCATCACGGGAATGGTGGAGAGCAGCCGATAGACGTCGGACTCCGGCCCCTCGACCCGGACTGTGAAGCGGTGGTCGGTCGACAGGTTTTTGGAGAGGTTCTCGGCGGTGTCGTCCGCGACGAGCTTCCCGTTGTTGATGACGATTACCCGGCTGCAGATCGCCTGAACCTCCGGCAGGATGTGGGAGGAGAGGATGATGGTGTGCTTTTTGCCCAGGCTTTTGATCAGGTTGCGGATGTCGATGATCTGCTTCGGGTCGAGCCCGACGGTGGGCTCGTCCAGAATCAGCACCTTCGGGTTGCCGATGAGCGCCTGCGCCAGCCCCACCCGCTGTTTATACCCTTTGGAGAGGTTCTTGATCAGCCGGTGGGCGACGTGCTCGATCTTCACCAAGCCGCAGACCTCTTTGATATGGTCTTCCCGCGGGAGTTTCACCTTTTTGAGATCGTAGATGAAATTGAGGTAATCCCTGACGGTCATATCCATGTAGAGCGGCGGGTTTTCCGGCAGATAGCCGATCAGCCGCTTGGCCTCGATGGGGTTGTCCAGCACGTCGAACCCGCCGACCTTCGCCGTCCCCTCGGTGGACGACAGGTAGCCCGTGAGGATGTTCATCGTCGTCGACTTGCCGGCGCCGTTGGGCCCCAGGAAGCCGAGAATTTCGCCCTCATTCACAGTAAAGCTGATGCCGTCGAGCGCCGCTTTGCTGCCGTAATGCTTGGCGAGGTTTGATACTTCGATCATACAAAGCTCCTCCAGATCACAATTTTCAAGCCATCACAGGGATGCGCTTTAACCCCTTTATCATAGCAAAATTCGCTGAATCAATTGTGAACAGGAATTAAATTGTTGATCGAATATTTAGTTTTATGGTGGGTAAATTCAACCTTATTTGATAATTTTGCACAAAACATGAGGCGCTTTTTTGGATTCGAGTCCGTGGCCGGGATTACCCGGCGTGCCCCGCAGGACAAAAATCCAGAGTCCGGCAAGCATAGGAGTGTGAATCGAGAGCGGAGGCGCTCCGCTCAGTCCGCAGCTCTGGAGGGATTTTCAGCAAGAAGTTATTGGTACTGAGCGCACACGATCCTCAGCCCGCTTTCGCCTTTATTTCACATCAACGTCTTTAGAATTTGTATTTTTAATATATTCCATATTTCAAGCTTGCATAAACCGAAAAACCACACTATACTGATTGCAGATAATACGCTTTGCCTGCGTCGAATTTCAAATGGCGGAGCGAAAGAAAGGAAGAAGAAAATGGAGATATTTCAATACGAAAAAAAAGAACCGGTATGGATCAGTTTTGAAAACCGAACCGGGGCAAGAGCCGCCGGCGGAAAAGAAAACTTCGGTGCTAAGGGGCATCCGTTTGAGCCGTTTTCTGACGGCGAAGAAAAAATCCTTTGCGATGTCGACGGCCCTGTCGTCATACGCCGGATCTGGCTTACAATCTCCGAACGGACAAAAGAGGTGCTGGCCAACACCTTCTTCTGCGCCTATTGGGACGATGAAGTCTCCCCCTCCATTTGTGCCCCCATCAGCGAATTTTTCTGCATGGGGCGCGATCAGATGGCTGCATTTGAAAACGAATATTTCTCTTCTCCCGAAGGAAGATCGTTTGTCTGCACCATTCCCATGCCTGCGCGCAAACACGCAAAACTGACATTGAAAAATCTGTCGGGCCAAAATCTCAGTCATCTGTTTTACGATGTGGATCTTACAAAAGAAGAACTCGGTGCGGATGCGCTGTATTTCCACGCATCCCATACCTTGACAGCGCCTAACGAACTCGGGGAGAGCGCTTTGATCCTCCCTGAAGTCAAGGGGAAAGGGCGTTTTTTGGGAATGAACGTTTCCATTCGGATAAATCCCGACTATATGGATTCCTGGTGGGGCGAAGGAGAGGTCAAAATCTATCTGGACGGAGAAAAGGAGCCGTCTCTTGTCGGTACCGGAACGGAGGATTATCTCGGAACCGCGTGGGAGCTCGGCACATACAGCAACCGATGGCAAGGCTGCACGGTTTTAAATAACGAAGCGTCTTCTTTTTACCGTTTTCACGGCAAAGACCCCATTTTCTTTGAAAACGGATGCCGGGTGGAATTGCAAACAATCGGCGGAGCCCCAAAGCCCAAGGCGCTTCTCCTCGCCAGGGCCGGTGTGAAAATGATTCCGGTCGCCTATGACACGAAAGGAACACTCCATCCCATCTACCGCCAAAGCTGGACCTGGGAAGAAATTCCGGAGGAAGCTTTCGTAACTTTCTACCGTCAGGATCATTTTTCCGCAGTTGCCTATTATTATCTGGCCAGATGATTTGCCTTTCATCCCCTGCTGCGATGTACAGCCGGCTCCGATTATGCAGAAGATTTGCTCCTATGCGGGGGAAATCGTAAGCTTTGAGAGCAGTGGTACGGCAAAAAAAGCGTGCGATATACGACAGTATATCGCACGCTTTTTCGTGACAGCCACATGAAAAAGATATCTTATCCTCGGTTGACAAGGATAAAATCGCCGACGATCAAAGCTGTCGGCACGAAAGAAAAGAGGGCTTGTTTTCCCCTGCCGGTTGGGGGTATAATGTTTTACAGAAAGGATCCGATACCCGGTTTTTATGTACGGCCTTCCAAGGTCATCTCATTTTACTGCCGGGACAATCCGCTTGCCTACTCGTCCCGTGTCAGGCACAGCAGGACTGGCAGATCCGATTTATATTTCACGTTAGGGGGATCACTGCCCCTTATTACTTTATAATCGAAGCATGAGCAACAGACCGACCGCAGAAAAACAAAGGAGGGGACGCCGTGTTTGCCAAAGCCGAAAGCATGGGATTCTGGGGGCTGAGCGCCTTTCCGGTCAGCGTGGAGACCGACATCACGCCAGGGCTGCCCGGCTTCGAAGTCGTCGGCCTGCCCGACACCGCCGTCAAGGAGAGCCGCGACCGGGTTCGCGCGGCCCTTAAAAACTGCGGCTACACCTTCCCGATCCACCGGATCACCGTCAACCTCGCGCCGGCCGACCGGAAGAAGAGCGGCCCGCTGTACGACCTGCCGATCCTGCTGGGAATCCTGTCGGCCAGCGGCCAGCTTGCGGCATCCCTCTCCGGCGCCGCCTTTCTGGGTGAGCTCTCCCTCGGCGGCGACGTCCGGCCGGTCGACGGAATTCTCCCCATGGTTCTCGCGGCGAAGGACGCCGGACTCCGGGCGGTTTTCCTCCCAAAAGAGAACGAGGCGGAAGGAGCTGTGGTGGAAGGAATCGATATCTATGGGATTTCCCACATCAACGAGCTGGTCGATTTTCTGGACGGCAGGCAGCCCCTAAGCGCCGCCTGTGCCAAGCAGCCCGTCCGGGCGGAGGAACTGCTCACCCCCGACTTTTCAGACGTCAAAGGGCAGCAGAGCGGGCGCAGGGCGATGGAGATCGCCGCGGCGGGCGGGCACAATCTCCTTCTGATCGGGCCGCCGGGGTCGGGAAAAAGCATGCTGGCAAAGCGCCTGCCCTCCATCCTGCCCGACATGACCTTTGAGGAGTCGATCGAAACCTCTAAAATCTACTCAGTGGCCGGCCTGCTCCGCCCGGAGAGCCCCCTGATCACCCGGCGGCCGTTCCGCGCGCCGCATCACACCATCTCCGCCGTCGGGCTGGCGGGAGGGGGAACGACCCCACGCCCTGGGGAGGTTTCTCTCGCCCACAACGGCGTCCTTTTCCTCGACGAGCTGCCGGAATTCTCCCGCCAGTCCCTCGAGGTGCTCCGCCAGCCGATCGAAGACCAGGAAATCACCATCTCCCGGATCGGCGGGAGCTCGACCTATCCCTGCTCGGTGATGATCGTCGCCGCGATGAACCCCTGTCCCTGCGGTTACTACGGGCATCCCACCCGCCCCTGCATCTGTAAGGATGCGCAGGTCTCCCGTTATCTTTCCCGGATCTCCGGCCCGCTCCTCGACCGGCTCGATCTCCATGTGGATGCGATGCCAGTGGAATACGAGCACCTTTCTTCCGGGAAACCCGCCGAAGCCTCAGCCGAAATCCGAAAGCGGGTGCAGAAGGCGCGGAAACTCCAGCAGGGGCGCCTGAAGCCGCTCGGAATCTACTCCAACGCCCGAATCCCCTCCGGCAGGCTCCACGAATGTTGCCCAATGACCGATGGGGCATCCGCCTTCCTCAAAACGGCGTTTGAGCATCTCGGCCTTTCGGCCCGGGCCTACGACCGGGTGGTTAAGGTCGCGCGGACGATCGCCGACCTGGACGGAAGCGAAACGATTGACACGCCGCATATTGCCGAAGCGGTTCAGTACCGCAGCCTCGACCGGAAATACTGGCAGAAGTAATGTATGTTTATACAATTTGTATTTAAATGTCACTTTAATACTTTTCTCCCGATTGACAAGGGCAGCCGCGGCGGAGTGCTTCCGCTGTCAGCCGCGATACCCAGGTGATATTAAGTTATAAGCCCATAGCCCGCGAGATACGTTATGTCCGTTTTATCTTCGGTGCCTCGCAGGACAAAAACCTAGGTACCGGTAAAATGTTCGGGTGCGAATTGTCCTGCCCAGTCACAGGCGCACCTCGCAGTGCCGGATGACGGCCGAACAAACGCGGCGGAGTGCCTCCGCTGTCAATACGCGATTCGCAAGCCGTACGAAAAGAAACATTCGTAACCCGCGAGCTACATATTTTGTACAATATGCCTCGCAGGTCTAAAATCCAGAGACCGGCAAAACCTTGGGGTGCAAATTGCCAGTGACGGTTCGCCGCCCGGCTTTAAAGTTTCGGGGTGTGTCGGCACCTGTCGGCTGAGGTTATTGAATTCTTCTCCGCCTAGGTCATAAGGCATTTTTTCAAGTGTGAAAAGAAAGATGGTCTTGCAACCTTTGGGGCAGTATGGTATATTATATACATAAAAGGTATGTTTACAGGTGTGACGACCCGCAAAAGAGTAGTCTCCCCATGGGAAAGTCCAGAGAGGCGCAGCCGACGGCTGAGAGCGCGCCCTGACCCGGAAGACGAAGGTGCGTTGCGGAGAGCGCCTGCGTCCCGCCCACGTTACGGGCGGCTTTGAGTGAAAAAACGAAGTGGAACCGCGGTAACCGCCTTCGCAGCAGAGCGCTGCGGGGCGTTTTCTTGATGCGGCGTTTTTCGGCCCGGCCTTGCAGGCGGCCTGCCTCGGCAAAGAGGTAATTTTTTACGAAATATCGGAAGGATGGGTATATGTTCAAACGGCTCAGATATGATATTAATGCCATCAAGGAGCGCGACCCGGCGGCGAGGAGCTCGGCGGAGGTCTTCCTGCTCTACTCCGGGCTGCACGCCTTGATTTACTACCGCTTCTCCCACTGGCTTTACCGGCATCGATGCCTCTTCCTCGCGAGGATGGTCAGCCAGTTTGCCCGGTTCATGACGGGGGTGGAAATCCACCCCGGCGCAACCATCGGGCGGGGGCTGTTCATCGACCACGGCAGCGGGGTGGTCATCGGCGAGACCGCGGTGATCGGCGACAACTGCACCATCTACCAGGGGGTGACCCTCGGCGGCACCGGAAAGGATCACGGCAAGCGCCATCCAACGCTTGAGGACAACGTCCTGATCGGGAGCGGCGCAAAGGTCCTCGGCCCCTTCACGGTCGGCCGGAACTCCCGGATCGCCGCAGGGGCCGTGGTGCTCGAGGAAGTCCCGCCTAACGCGACGGCGGTCGGCGTCCCAGCCCGGATCGTCCGGGTGAACGGGCGGCGGGTGGACAGCGACATGGACCAGGTCCACATCCCCGACCCGGTTTCGCAGGAGCTCTGCCGGATGCGGGGGATGGTCGAACGGCTGGAGCGGGAACTGAACGAATTAAAAAATGCAGAAGGAGACGGACAGCATGAAAATTTATAACACCCTGACGAGAGAGCTGGAGGAATTCAACCCGATCGAGCCGGGCAAGGCGAAGATCTACGCCTGCGGGCCGACGGTCTACAATTACATCCATATCGGGAACGCCCGGCCGATCTGCGTCTTCGACGTCCTGCGCCGGTACCTGGAATACCGGGGCTATGAGGTGACGTTCGTCCAGAACTACACCGACGTGGATGACAAGATCATCAAAAAGGCGAATGAGGAAGGGGTGTCCGCCTCGGAAATTTCGGAGCGGTTCATCGCGGAATACAAAAAGGATGCGCAGGGGCTGAACGTCCGGGAGGCGACCGTCCACCCGCAGGTCACCCAGAGCATGGAGATGATTATCGCGCTGGTTCAGGAGCTGGTCGAAAAGGGGCACGCCTATGAATCGAACGGCGACGTTTACTTTAAGGTGGACACCTTCGACGGGTACGGGAAGCTTTCCCACATGCCGCTCGAGGATTTGCAGGCGGGGGCGCGGATCGACGCCCACGAGCAGAAGCAGAACCCGATGGACTTCGCCCTCTGGAAAGCGGCGAAGCCGGGCGAGCCCTACTGGGAATCCCCCTGGGGCAAGGGCCGCCCCGGCTGGCACATCGAATGCTCCGCCATGGCGAAAAACTACCTGGCGGATACCATCGATATCCACTGCGGCGGGCAGGACCTGATCTTCCCGCACCATGAAAACGAAATTGCGCAGAGCGAATGCGGCAACGGCGTCCCCTTCGCCCGCTACTGGATGCACAACGGCTATATCAACGTCGACAACCGGAAGATGTCCAAATCCCTCGGCAACTTCTTCACCGTCAGAGAGGTGGCGGAAAAATTCGGCTATGAGCCGATCCGGTTTTTGATGCTCCAGGCCCACTACCGCAGCCAGATCAACTACAACGCCGAGATCATCGAGCAGTTCCAGGCGGCCCTCGAACGGCTCTACAACTGCAAGGAGGGGATGGAGTTCGCGCTGGAAAAGGCGGCGGACGGGGAATTTCCGGAGGAACAGAAAAAGGCCATCCTCGCCCGGAAGGAGCAGTTTATCAAGGCGATGGACGACGACCTCAACACCGCGGATGCAATTTCCGCCCTCTTCGAGCTGGTCCGGGAGATCAACACCATGACCTCCGGCTCCGTCCTGGCGCCGAAGGGGCAGATCGCCTTTGCGAAGGGGATTTTCGACGAGATGTGCGGCGTGCTGGGGCTGCTCTACCAGAAAAAGGACGAAATCCCGCAGGATGTTCTGAAACTCGTGGAGGAGCGTGCGGCGGCCCGCAAGGCGAAGGACTTCGCCAAAGCGGACGCCCTGCGCGACCGGATCACCGCGATGGGCTACCTCGTCGAAGAGACTCGGCAGGGCACCCGGGTAGTGAAAAAATAGTCGGGTGATCCCAGCGCAGCCCTGACCGCTTCCAGAACAAAAGCCGTGAAGGGCCGGGTGGCCCCGGCAGGACAATCTCGATCCCCAAGCTTTATTGACTTATAGATTCGTATCCCGCGCGGCACTGTATGCATCATAAGAATAACCCCCGCTTTTGAGCAGAGGTTATTTCTCTTTATTGAACTCGATCAGCAGACCTGCTCCGCTTGATTTCACTCATTTTCCTCTTCCCTTAAGTTATCCAACGCAACCTTGACCGCTTCTACAACAAAAGCCGTGAAGGTGCATTCTTTTCCCCGGATGGCCGCTTCGACCTCTTCTATCACATTATTCGGAAACCGGACGCTTTTTGTGGTCGTCGGCGGAATCCTTGGAATTTTATATCTCCTCATCGCTGCCACCTCAAAAGGAGTATACGGCAATGAGGAGATTAATATCAGCTTATAGCGAATAAATCGCTAAAACAAAAGCCTTCGGTCTTTTTAGAAGCCCCTTCTTTTCCTTCTTGTGAAGCTTTCCAAGATATGGTATACTTCTATTCATAAAGATCACCGCTTTTTGCATGGGGAGAGCGGAGCGGGCGATCCTTAGAATCGGAAAATAAGAAGGGGATTGTTATGGAAAGTACATTTCAAAAGGCGGTCAAGCAGGCCGCTAAGTATCCCATCCTGTCGATCGTGGCCGGCGCGGTGGCGCTCTTTAACCTGATCGCGTTTTTCCTCCAGCTCGGAAACCTGTTTTCGGTGGCCGGCTGGTTCGGGGACATGGTGGGCTGGTATATGAGGGACTTCAGCCACCTCTTCGGGAATCTCGGGAACATCCTTGAAAACGGCCTCTATCTGCTCAGCTGCTTCTTCTACGTTCTCCAGTTCCTCGGGACGCTGGCGCTCGTCGGGCTGCTCTGGGGGCTTGCGGCCGACGCGTTTAAAAGCACCAAGGCCGTCAACATCGTCCTGCTGATTGCGGCGATTGCCGCCTCCTACATCATCAGCCCGCTCTACGAGCTGGCAAACGGCCTCCCGCTCTTCTCCGGGCCGGTCGCTTTCCTTTACCGGCTTCAGCGCATCCTGCCGATGAATCTGGCGGCGCTGGTGATCGTCGTCTTCCTGTTCATCTACTTAAAAAAGAAAAAGGCGATGAGCTTCACCCTTTACCTCTTTATCGCCGGCGGGATTCAGGTGGTCTTCGCCCTGTTCCACATCATTGGCAGCATCCTGCATGGGAATCTCCAGTTCGCCGACGCGCTGGTCTGGCTGATCGATCTCGCTTCGCCGGTTCTCTTTGTCTTCATCGGCTGTATGATCGAGTCGAAGCTCACCGGGAAACCTGCGCCTTACGTCGGGAAGATCATCGCCGCAGTCAACGGCGTTCAGTTTACCAAAACACCCGCCCCGGCTGCTCCAGTCCAGCCCGCGCCTGTCCCACAGCCTTCAGCCGCTCCGGCCGAACAGCCGCAGCAGGATGCTCCGGTGGAAGAACCCGCGAATCCGGACAGCGCCGATCAGTAAAAATGGAAAAGGCGCACCGGAGCGTTGAATCGTAACTCAAACCAAACGAAAGACCGGGCGGAACCCCATCGATGGGGTTCCGCCCGGTTTTTGATTGCGGTTTGATTTGGGCGACCCTTGGCAGCAGGTCGGCAGCGAGTCGCCGTCTGATTGAACCGCTGCAAGTATGCAGGCCGAGATTCTCCTTTCAGAATCGGTTTCACTCCGCCTGGGGCGTTTGATTCTGCGCAGAAGGTTCAAGCCGCGGACGTCAAACCGGCAGGAGCAAAAACGCCGGGATTCCGAGGGCGAGACTTAACAGCGCCCCGGCGGCGACATCCCGCGGGAAATGAATCCCCGCCAGCGGGCGGATCACGGCGATCAGCAGGGCCATGATCCCCACTAAAAGCCCGAGGAAGGGGTTAATATACCAAAACGCCTCCGCCAGGACGAAGGCGGACGCGACATGCCTGCTCGGGAAGGACTCCCCCTTTTTATTTTTGGGAATCAACGGCTGGATATCCAAAGCCTCATACGGCCGCGGCGCGTCGATCGCCTTCCGAATCACCGTAACGACCACAAAGACCGCCGCCGGGATGAGAACTGCCTTCCAGATCCGGGCGTCCCGCAAAAGCGCGAGGACGAGGAGCAGCGCCGGATAGGCCGCGTAAAGGCAGCGCGGAAGCCAGCGGTTGAGGAACACCATAATCCGCAGACAGCCGGGGCGCTCCCGGAACCAGGACGCTGTCGCCGCATATCTCTTTTCCGTCAAGCCGGTTCCCTCCCCTCGTTTTCAAAATCGTACCACACTTGCCGAAAAAAAACAACCGTGCCATAGAGAAGCTCCACCCGGCACGGGAACCCTTCCCCCCTGTTCCCGCATAGAATGATAATAAAATGCTTTGAACAGGAGGAAGAGAATGCCGATTGTCTATTTAAGCCCCTCTACACAGGAGTGGAACCAGTATGTGACCGGGGGCTCGGAGGAATATTACATGAACCTGATCGCAGATGCGATGGTTCCCTACCTGCGCTCCAACGCGATCCAGTACACCCGCAACACCCCCAATATGACCGCCGCCTCGTCGATCCGGGCCTCAAACGCGGGGAATTACGACCTTCATCTGGCTCTCCATTCCAACGCCGCGCCGGAATCCCTTGCAGGCCAGCTGCAGGGCCCCGACGTTTACTATGACGCCCGGAGCTGGCGCGGAAAGCGGGCGGCCGACATCATCGCCAACAACCTGAAAGCCATCTACCCAGACCCCAGCCTCGTCCAGGCGCGGACGACCACGACCCTCGGGGAGGTCACCCGAACCCGTGCGCCCGCCGTCCTGGTCGAGATCGCCTACCACGACAACGTCGACGATGCAAACTGGATCGTCAACAATATCGGGGAGATCGCCTACAACCTCGTCCTCTCCTTGACCGAGTACTTCGATATCCCCTTTATCCTGCCCCAGCAGCCCCGCATCGGGACGGTGGTCACCCAAAGCGGCGGGCTGAACGTGCGCGGAAAGCCCTCGATGAACGCAGGGGTCGTCGGGCGGCTGGAGCAGGGCCAGCGGGTCACCGTTTGGGGCGCTTGGAACGACTGGTATGTGGTCGAGAGCGGCTCGATCGCCGGGTATGTCGCGCGCCGGTTTATCCAGTTCTGACCCAACGCCGCGGCGGGGAACCCCCGCGGGCAATTTGCACCCAAACGTTTTCCGATTTCTAGGTTTTTGGCCCGCGAGGTACCTTATGTAGACTACCTGCCTCGCGGGATATCGGCCCCGTTTTTTGTAATACTTGCGAATCGCGTTTGTCCGGCCCGGTCACGGGCATTGTCCTGCCGGGGTCACCCGGCACTCTCACAGCACCCAAAAAATCCGCCGCTTTTTAAGCGGCGGATTTTGCCTGTTCGTTTCCCATCTTCCGGTCTCACTGCACCACCTTGCGGATTTGATAGGATGCGCTCAAAAAGGCCCAGTTTTGGTTGAATGGGCGCATGGCGTTCCAGTATCCCGTCCCGCGCAGCCCGAATTCATCTGCTAAATCGTACTTTGCCCGGATGCTTCGAACATCCTCGAACCAAACGATATGCCGCGCTCCGTTCGGGCGGTGGTACTCGAAATAGGGAGACTGCGCGTCCTCGTCGTATTGGATTTCCGCACCGTAGCGGGCCGCCAGCTGCACCGCGTAGTCGTTGCCGATCGAAACCGCGCTGGTCGTTCCCCGCTCAAAAGGAAGGGGCCAGTCGTAGCCGTAGTTCGGGATTCCCATCATAATTTTGTCCGGCGGGATTTCAGTGACCGCGTAAGAGACCACTTCCCGCACCCGGTTGAGGGGAGCGACCGCCATCGGCGGGCCGTAGGTGTAGCCCCACTCGTAGGTCATCAGCAGCACCGTGTCGCTCGCTGCGCCGACGGCGGCGTAATCATGCGCTTCATATAAAAGCCCTCTTTGAGCTGCGGATGTTTTGGGAGCGAGGTCTACGTTGACGAAGAACCCGTATTCCTGTAACCGCCGGCGGGCCTCTTCAATAAATCGGATATACCCATCCCGGTCTTCCGGTTCGATGAATTCAAAGTCGATGTCCAGGCCGAGATAGCCCTTATCCAGCATCACGGAGACGACCTGGTCGAGCACCTTATCCTGCAAAGCGGGGTCGCCGAAAAGCAGGCTGGCCCGTTCCCCGCTGAAGGTTCCGTCCTCCGTGATAGAGGAGATCAGCATGACGGGGGCGGTTTTGTACCGGTAAGCGAGGTTGATCAAAGGCTGGTCGTCGATCCCGATCAGCTCACCATCTTCGGTAAAGCCGTAGCCGAAGATGGTGAGGTAGGTCAAAAAGGGCAGCGCGTAGGCTAGGATATTCCGCGGAATGTAAGGATAGGCGTAGGCGTTCACCGAAATCTGCCGTTTCTTTTCCCCCTGGAAACGAATGACGAGAAGCTGCCCCGGCCGGATCGCCGGAGAGACGGCCAGAGTGGGGTTGTTCTGGAGCAGCTCGATGGTGGTGATCCCGAATCTCCCGGCGATCGAGGCAGGCGTATCCCCGGGCTGGACGGTGTAGACCGCCTCCGGGACCAGAACGGCCAGAGCCTGGCCGACCGGAAGGTTGCGGGGATTTACGATGCTGTTGTCGCTGATGACCCGCTGGGGGGAAGCACCGTACTGCCGGGCGATGCTCCAGACGGTATCCCCCCTCCTGACAATATGTATCTTCAAACTGCGGCGCCGCCTTTCTTTTATGAATTGGTACCATTTTATGAAAGCGGGCGGATTTTCGTGCAGGGCGCGGTAAAATTTCTGCCAAATCCCTGCCTGTCCGTTGTATTTCAGCCCGCCGTGTGGTATGATGATTCCATAAAAAACAGTGCCGCCCTCACCGCACGAGGGAGAACGGCAATTTTTCAGAAAGGGTGGAAATCATGAATCATCGCAGTTACGGCAAGCTCGGTTATAAGGTGTCCTCTCTGGGACTGGGCTGTATGCGCCTCCCCCGCATCCCGGACGGAAAGGGCGGGATGACGGTCGACCTCGAGAAAGCCTTTGAGCTGATCCGGTATGCCGCGGATCACGGAATCAACTACTTCGACACCGCTTTCGGCTATCACAACCAGACCAGCGAATCCGTCTTGGGAGAGGCGCTGGAAGGCAGGCGCGAGCAGGTCAAAATCGCAACCAAACAGCCCTTTAACGTCATGAAAACGCAGGGGGATATCCGCAGGAATCTGGAGAACACCCTCAAAAAGCTCCGGACGGATTACATAGACGTCTACCTCGTCCACAACATCCAGGCGGGAACCTGGGAGGAGATCAAGCGCCGGAAGGTTTTCGAGGAGTATGAAAAATTCCGCGAGGAGGGGTTGATCAAAGCGATCGGCTTTTCTTACCACGGCGGTTACGACGTGTTCAGCGACGTGCTCAAGACCTACGACTGGGATATGTGCCAGGTGCAGCAGAACCTCCTCGACGTCGACAAGGAGGTCACCGAGAAGGGGATCGCCCTTGCCGGGGAAAAGGGAACCGCCCTCGTCATCATGGAGCCTCTGCGGGGCGGCGGGCTCGTCCACACTCCCGCCTCGGTCAAGGAGATTTACGACGGCGCGCCGGTCAAGCGCTCCCCGGCGGAGTGGGCCTTCCGCCACCTGCTCAACTACCCGCAGGTGAGCTGCATCCTGAGCGGGATGACCACGCTGGAGCAGCTCAAGGACAACATCGAAATCTTCTCAAAGCCGGATGCTGTTCCGGGCTGTCTCACCGGCGGGGAAAAGGAGATTCTCGTCCGCGCGAAGAAGGCGTATGAATCCATCGTCACCGTGCCCTGTACCGGCTGTGAATACTGCCTGCCCTGCCCGCAGGGGGTGAACATCCCCGGCGTCTTTTCCCGGTACAACGACGGGAACATGTTCGGCGCTTTCGACCAGCCCAAACGGAGCTATATGTTCCTCGGCCGTTCGGGGGCGGATGCTTCTCACTGCGTCGCCTGCGGCGCCTGTGAGGCCAAATGCCCCCAGCACATCAAGATCGTCGACCAGCTGAAGGCTGCCCACAAAGCGCTCGAGGGCTGGGTCGAATAACCGGGCGCGGGAAACCCCCGCCGGCAGACGCGATCCATAAGTTGCTCTGAGATTAAGACTGGTAACCCGCGCGGCACGTAGTTTAT
>CAZSIV010000041.1:0-18286 GCA_964607135.1 uncultured Oscillospiraceae bacterium
AGCATTTGTGACAGCAGCCCCTTTGCCTTTAGGGACAGCTCTTTATTGCGCAGATGGTGGTTTGACATGACGGTGTAGCCACGGTTGCGCTCCACGCGGAAAACTGCCATAGTGTGATACTCCTTTGCGGTAGATTTGTTACGCAGTAGAAGCGCGATTTTGAGGGGTCAGGTATAAACACCTTGCCCCGCCAAAACTGCGCCCGAAAAGCCGCATGGCGCAAGGCTCTTTATGCCCCTACTGCGTAACAAAGGGCATAAAAAAAGCGGCGTTCCTTTTCTCCCCGTCGTGGGAGTGAAGAAACGCCGTCATGGTCGGTATATGAAATTGTCATTGTAGGGGGTTATCTGTGTGCTGCCCCGTCCGGGCGGCTGGCTCTCGCGGTGCTGCGCATATCAAGGCTCTTTCCGTAAAAGTAGTAAATCGGTAGTAAATTCGGTTGTCCATATCCGCGAAAGTGCCTGTTTTTCAAGGCTTTGCAGAGATAATCAAGGTTGTTATGGATTAAAAATAAACCGTAACCACATGATTTGCTGTCCTTTCCACAATGATCGGAATCCAAGCATGAAGCTGAATGAGGACTATTTCTATTGTTTCGGCTGTGGAGCCAAGGGGGATGTAATCGACTTCGTGGCGAAACTGTTTGACCTGACGAGCGTGCAAGCAGCACAAAAGCTGGCGTATGACTTCGGCATTGACCCGGACAAGCCGCCTACTGCCGCTGCGCTGCAAAAACCGAAATACCCGTTGGCAAGAGTGTTCCAGAAAGAGGAACTGCACTGTCAACGGGTATTGTGCGATTATCTGCACCTTCTGGAACGCTGGAAGGTGCAGTACGTACCCAAGACACAGGAAGATACCATTGATGACCGCTTTGTGGAAGCCTGTCAGATGCACGACTATATTGAGTATCTGACAGACATTCTGACCTTTGCGGATTTGGAAGTCCGTGTAAAGGCTGTGGATATGCTCTGCAAGGACGGGACAATTAGCAGATTGGAAAAGCGTTTGAAACGCTTGGAAAAGGAGGTGGATGACCATGAAGAACAGGAAGCTGCATGATATGAATATGCCGGTATGGTTTGATGGCACGAATATCAATGAAGCTCTTTTCTGTGATGAATTTCTAAGCTGTCACAAGATACTCTTTTCTAATGGTGTGTTCTTCACACCGGATGGCAGAGTAACCGACGAGCTTCCGCTCCGTGGGGAGATTTACGAAAAATTGAAGTGTTGTGCAGTGAACAACATCCCAAGAAAAATCACAAACATTCTGGAAGTAATGAAGTTGGCGGCTCATGTGGAGGACTTTACGCCAGAGGCTGACAGAATCCATCTGGCAAACGGCACATTGAAGCTGGATGGCAGTTTTACTGAGGGCAGACCAGAGATTGTCCGAAGCAGGTTGCCGGTAGCCTATCGCCCTGATGTACCAACTCCCGTCCGTTGGCTGTCTTTCTTGGATGGGTTACTGTATGCAGAGGATATTCCCACTTTGCAGGAGTATATCGGTTATTGTCTGATTCCCAGCAACAAGGGGCAGCGTATGATGGTCATCAAGGGCAGTGGCGGCGAGGGTAAGTCCCAGATTGGTGCTGTGTTGGATGCGCTGCTCGACAGTAACATGAAAGATGGCAGTATCGGTAAAATTTCTGAAAATCGCTTTGCTAGAGCAGACCTTGAACACATACTGCTTTGTGTGGACGATGATATGCGCATGGAAGCTCTGCGGCAGACCAACTATGTTAAGTCCATTGTTACCGCACAGGGGAAAATGGACTTGGAACGCAAGGGAAAGCAGAGTTATCAGGGCTGGATGTTCGCACGTCTGCTGGCGTTCTCCAACGGAGATTTGCAAGCACTATATGATCGCAGCGACGGTTTTTACCGCAGACAGCTTGTACTGACTACCAAAGAAAAGCCGATTGACCGAGTGGATGACCCTGACCTTGCTGAAAAGATGAAAATGGAAGCCGAAGGTATCTTCCTTTGGGCGTTTGAGGGCTTGCAACGGCTTGTAGATAATAACTTCAAATTTACAGAGAGCCAGCGCACAAAGGATAATCGGGAAGCAGTCAAACGAGATAACAACAATGTTTTCGACTTTCTGGACTCTGAAGGTTATATTCGTTTGAAAGCAGAATCGACGATCAGCGCCAAAGACTTATACGAAATTTATCGGATGTGGTGTGAGGAAAACGGCCTGGCTTCCTTGAAAAAGCGTAGTTTCAGTGATGCAGTGATTGCTGTCCAGACAAAATACAATCTGGAACATAGTAATAATATCACGAATTCAGCAGGACGGCGGGTATGGGGTTTCTTCGGTATTGAAGCTATCGCCAGACCCAATATAAATGGTTTTATGATGTTTCGGAGCATACGTACGTACCGGAAGACTGGGACGATTGATTTTCTGGTACGTATGTACGCAGTGTTTTACCGCAGATACCTGTAATAGAGAAAATGGAGGTAAAGAATAAATGTCAAAACCACAATATGCAATTCTCCGCTTTGCCAAGTACAAAGGACCGGAGATTTCCAATATTGAAGCGCACAACGAGCGCACCAAAGAGAAATACGCCAGCAATCCCGATATTGACAGGAGTCGCACACATCTTAATTTCCATTTGATTGAACCGGAGGGGCGGTATCGCAAGCTGGCTGAACAGCAGATTAAAGAAGCCGGTTGTCGTACCCGTTCTGACAGTGTGCGGTTAGTGGAAACTCTTGTGACTGCTACGCCGGAGTTTTTTAAGGGTAAGAAAAATTCTGAAATCAGAGCCTATTTTCAGGCAGCATTGGATTTTATGGGGCAAAATCAAGACTCGAAAACAATCATATCTGCTGCGGTGCATATGGACGAGAAAACGCCACATATGCACCTTTCTTTTGTCCCGCTGACACAGGAGGGACGACTTTGTGCCAAAGAGATTTTAGGAAACAAGAAAAAACTGACCCAGTGGCAGGATAAGTTCTGGGAACACATGGTTAAAATGTTCCCTGATCTGGAACGTGGCGAGAGTGCCAGTAAAACAGGACGTGACCACATCCCGTCGAGGGTGTTCAAAGAAATGACCCGTCTGACCAAGCAGAAAGCAAAGCTGGAAGAATTGCTTTCCGGTGTCAATGCGTTCAATGCTAAGGGTAAGGCGGCGGAGATTGGGAAACTGTTGGATAAATATATCCCCGCTGTGGAGCAGATGCACACTACGCTGAAAAAATACAATGTGGCGTTTACCACTACAACTACTGAGAACAAGAAGTTGAAAAAGAAAAACGAACAGTTATCGGAATCCTTGGAGGAAGCTACTCAGGAAAGCACTTTGAAGAAGCTGGCAGATGCCAAGCTGCATCGGGACTATGAAGATGCTCTCGCACTGCTCGACCGTATTCCCCAAGAAGTGATCGCAGAGTACATGAATAAACCGGGAAGAGGGAGGGTAAATGCCTATGATAGATGAGTGGAACGGATTAGCTGTTTTGCTGACAGATTTGATTGAGAAATATGCTGCGGATTTGGACATTGACTCTTTGCCTGATCCAATTTTTATCGAAAGAGAGAGCGATACAGATAAAAAAGTTCATAAAAAGAATATTGAAGTAGAAATGGCGGCATGATATAATAAACGTGTAATCAATGTCCAAACTCTGTGCGGAAAGAGGAAAATTTTTTCTGCACAGAGATACATAAAGAAAATGAGGGAAACGATATGGACAATTATGAAGCAGTAGAAAAAAAGTCGGATATTATTATTTATACAACGGAAGATGGATTAGCAAAAATTGAAGCCACTTTTGATGGAGATACGGTGTGGCTGTCTATTGACCAAATGGCGGAGTTATTTCAGAGAGATCGGAGTGTCATTGGTAAGCACGTCAGAAATATCTTCAAAGAAGGAGAATTACAGAAAGAATCAGTGTGGGCAAAATTTGCCTATACTGCCGCTGACGGAAAAGTATACGATGTGGATTACTATAATCTGGACGTTATTATTTCTGTTGGCTACCGAGTAAAGTCCAAACGTGGTACTCAGTTTCGTATCTGGGCAACGGGCATTTTGAAAGAATATATGCGAAAAGGCTTTGCTTTAGATGACGAGCGCCTGAAAAATTTAGGTGGTGGCGGCTACTTCAAGGAACTGCTGGAAAGAATTCGTGATATTCGTGCATCTGAGAAAGTATTTTATCGGCAGGTACTTGAAATCTATGCTACCAGTATTGATTATGACCCAAAAGCGGATATATCAATTCAGTTTTTCAAAAAAGTGCAGAATAAAATTCATTATGCCATTCATGGTCAGACTGCGGCAGAGGTAATTTATAATCGGGCAGATGCAGAAAAAGAATTTATGGGACTTACTGCTTTTTCAGGTAAACAGCCGACTTTGAGAGAAGCTGTTGTTGCAAAAAATTATTTGAATGAAAAAGAACTTCGGGCGATGGGACAACTTGTATCCGGTTATTTGGATTTTGCGGAACGTCAGGCGGAGCGTGAACAGGCTATGACCATGCACGACTGGGCAGAACATTTGGACAGAATTCTAACCATGAGTGGTGAGCAGTTATTGGTTGGTAACGGAAGCGTTTCACATAAACAGGCAGTCGATAAAGCGACCGACGAATATAGAAAATATAAAGCTAAGACCCTTAGCGAAGTAGAGCAGGACTATTTGGATTCGATTAAAATGTTGGGGCAAAAGATAGATAAGAATTGAAATGTGCCACAGCCCGTGGCACAAATGAGGTATCCGCTATGAAGAAAGAAAAGATGAAAGTATATCTATACACAAGAGTATCCACCGCCATGCAGATTGATGGTTATTCTCTGGACGCACAAAAATCCCGCATGAAAGCCTATGCTGATTTCAATGATTATGAGATTGTAGGCGAATATGAGGATGCCGGTAAGTCTGGAAAGTCGATTGAGGGCAGAGTCCAGTTCAATCAGATGATGGAGGATATTAAGTCCGGAAAAGACGGTATTTCTTATGTCCTAGTATTCAAACTCTCCCGCTTCGGCAGAAATGCCGCCGATGTATTGTCTACCTTACAGGTTATGCAGGACTTTGGAGTAAACCTGATTTGCGTGGAAGATGGAATTGATTCTTCCAAGGATGCGGGCAAACTGATGATTTCTGTGTTGTCAGCAGTTGCGGAGATTGAACGTGAAAATATTCGTGTTCAGACAATGGAAGGGCGTATTCAGAAAGCCAAAGAGGGCAAATGGAACGGCGGGTTTGCTCCTTACGGCTATAAACTGGAAAAAGGACAGCTTTTCATCAATGAGGAAGAAGCGGTTGCAATCCGCACAATCTTTGATCAGTATGTGCATACCGATATGGGGGCAAATGGTCTTGCTAAATATCTTGAACAGCATGGGATTCATAAAATTCCAAGGCAAAATGGGAAAAATCCCCTTTTTGATGCGGCACTTATCCGGCGAATACTGAAAAATCCTGTTTACTGCGGAAAAATCGCCTATGGCAGACGTAGAACGGAAAAAGTGCATGGCACAAGGAATGATTATCGGCTTGTGGAGCAGGATGATTATTTGTTGGTGGAGGGTCAGCACGAGGGTATTGTGTCTGAAGAACTTTGGCACGAGGCACAGGTAAAGCTACTGGCACAAGCTGAAAAATATGAACACGTAAACCGTGGCAAAGATACCAAGGTGCATCTCCTGTCCGGCATCGTCAAATGCCCTATTTGTGGAGCTGGGATGTATGGCAATAAGAGCATCAAACACAAATCGGACGGAACAAAGTACAAGGATTTCTTTTATTATGGTTGCAAACATCGGACTATGACCCGTGGGCATAAATGTGACTATAAAAAACAGATCAATGAAGAACTGTTGGATAATGCAGTGGCAGAGGTCATTGTGAAGCTGGTCAGCAATCCGAAATTTGCCGCTATGATGCAGGAAAAAATCAATATGAAGGTAGATATTACCGCTATTGAACAGGAAATCGTCACTTATGAAAAACAACTTCGGCAGAGTTATTCAGTGAAATCTAAGCTGATGGATGAAATCGACTCCCTTGACCCTGACGATAAACACTATGTCAAACGCAAGGCAGACCTTGATGACCGTCTTTACAAGATGTATGATAAAATTGAAGATACAGAAAACTTGTTGATTGCCGCCAGAGCAAAGAAAATGGCAATCGAAGCAGAGAAACTGACCGGAGATAATATCTATAAGGTATTGATTTATTTTGAGAAGTTATATGCTGTGATGGATGAGCAGGAACGGCGGCAGCTGATGGAAGCACTGATTTCAGAAGTGCAGATTTTTGAGGAACGGCAGCCTAACGGTCAGTGGCTGAAATCTATCAAGTTCAAGCTTCCGATTATTGAAGAAGATATAGAAATGAGTTTGGACAACGATGCACATATTGAGTGCGTGATTTTGATGTCAAAAAATAATGGCAGAAAAATATCCGACAAAAAACGGAATGGCTACAAATAGCCATTCCGTTTTTTGCATCTCCGCATAATTTTTACAGGCCGCTTCTAATTCCTCATTAATCGGTCGGGCTCGTAGCGGTTTGTAAAGAGGATGGTGGCAACGGCCGGCGCGGTCACCGAGAGGACGGACGTCCCGAACAGGGCGAGAATCAGCCGCCAGTTGATTAAGATCAGCGCCTGATGGAAAAGGACGAAGTTGGTCAGCACCGCAAGCAGGCCGGTGAACAGGAAGGCCGCCGCGAAAATCTTCACCGCTTCCCAGAACGATTCTGCCAGCACCAGCCGGTAAACCTCCCCCCGCGTCAGCCCGTTCGCCTTCAACACGCAGATTTCATATTTCCGCCGCTCCGTCTCATGCACCCGCACCACCGTCACCATCAAAAAGACGATCACGAGGATCGCGATCGAAATCACCAGCATGACGTTCCGCGTCTCCTGAATGCTGTTGGTCATCGCTTCAAAATCCTGATAGCGGTTGTAGGCCAGAATCTTGGGGGCGAGCTTCTTAATGCTCTCCTTCACCGCCGTGACCTCGCTGTAGCTGTAGGCGACCACCCAGCAGGCACTCGGCGCCCATTCCTTTTCCCCTTCCTCCAGCCTTCCGGCTTTGTGCCGGTCGAGCAGGCTTTGGAGGGTCTTGTAAGGGACATAGACGATATTCTTCCCCGAGTCAGAATAGCTGTGCTCGATCTGCCCCTCCAGCACTCCCCGGACAGGGACGGTCAGGGTATCCGGCTCGGTGACATCTGTCCGGATCAAAGCCTCCTGTTCAATCTCCTTCAGCTTTGAGGGGACGGCGAGGGAGAGCTCCAGCGAAAGGCCATCCAGCTTCTCGAGGTTCAGCTCCCTTGCCAGCTGGTTGGAGAGGTAAACTCCTTCCGTCTCAGACGCCGTTCCATCGAAGAGGCCCGACTTCAAATCCATCAGCTGATCCTCATAATACGGGACGACATAATAGTAAAGCTCTTTCCCGTCGATCTTGTTCCCCTGGATTTCAAAGTACGGGATGACCTGGTCGGCTCCCAGCACCTTTTTGATCTTTTCATAGATTCCACTGTCGAAGGCGAGGTCAGCCGAACTGTACTTGGCCTGGTTCCGTTCCGGCGGCGCGGTGGCGTTGACGACGAAGATCTCCCGGTCGGAGATCCGATTCATCAAATCCTCCTGTCCTGCGACAAAGTTCTGTCCGAAATCGACGCAGAGGGAGATGAAGGCGACGGCCAGCGCGCAGAAAAGGGTGATCATTCGTTTCCTGAGCTGGTTCCTTCTGCTGTTGGCGCGGAGATACTGGGGATAAAACCGGAAAGGCAGCCGTTTTTTCAGAGGAGCGGCAGGTGTTTCCTCCCACTGTTCCTCCGGCTCCGCCGCCCTTTGGAGCTGGAGACGCCGGTCTTCGATTCGATAAAGGTCATCCGCCCGGCTGTAGATATCCGGGTCGTGGGTGGCGATCACCACCATCTTTCCCTTCTCGTGGGCGGTCTTCCGGAGCAGGCCAAAGACCAGCTCCGCATTCCCGCCGTCGAGGGCGGAGGTCGGTTCGTCCGCGATGATCAGGTCAGGGTCTTTCATCAGGGCGCAGGCGATGGCCGTCCGCTGCTTCTCCCCGCCCGAGAGCTGACGGGGGTAATTCCCCGCCTTCCCCTGTAATCCAATCCATTCCAGCAGCTCCTCCGCCCGTTTCATCCCGCCCTTCGGCGTCCCGCCTGCCAGCGCATAGGAATTTAAGAGATTGCCCCGGACGGTCATCGTCTCGATGAGGCTGTTGTCCTGAAAGACATAGCCGATTCGCCCTTTCCGGAGGGCCGCCTTCTCCCGGTCGTCCTCCAGCCGGACAGGGCTTCCGTCGAAGGTATAGCTGTGTCCCGTTTGGGAGGAGATCAGCCCCAGACAGTAGAGCAGGGTGGTTTTCCCGCTCCCCGACGGTCCGGTCAGGGCTGTCACCCGCCCCCGGCGGAGGGTCAGCTCCCCGTTTTCGATCACCGTTTTCTTCCCAAATTGTATTCTGATCTTCTCCAGCCGGATCATGCTAAGCCTCCTTTGGCCTCTAAAAAATATGGGGAACCCCTTGTGAGGGTTCCCCTCCACAGCACGTCTCACCGAAACAGGCTGCACCCCTCCTGCGCTTTTCTGCTAAGAGGCCTTTTCCTCAATTTCTCAAAATCTGGTCGGGCTCATACCGGTTGGTCAGCACCAGCGCCACCCCGGACGGCAGGATCACCGAGACCACCGAGATCACACCCAGCCACATCACCGTCATCCAGCTGAATGTAAACCCGCCGACCGTCCGGCTCAGCACCTCATACCCTGCCCAGGCCAATAACAGCGACACAGCAAATGTGATGACCGCCTGCACTCCCATCTCGCTCATCACAAGCTTCCGGATTTCCCCCTTCGTCAACCCGTTTGCCCGAAGCATCGCGATTTCATACTTCCGCTTGTCGATGATGTTCACATAGACGATTGCGCTCAGACAGAGGATCACTGCCAGAATCGCAAGCGACACATACAGCACCATCTTCTGCGAGTTGTCCACCGACTCCATCACCGCTTGGTAATCCTGGTACTCGTGGATCACATCCAAGTCCGGCGCGATCTCCGCCACCGCCTTTTTCACCGCGTCGATATTTGCCACGTCGTCCACCATCAGGTAGTACGCCCAGGGCCGCCAGTCGTAGGTTTCTTTGATCCAGCTTTCAATTTCCGGGGTCTTTTCATAGTACAGATCTGGGATTTTTTCGATCCGGTTGGCTTCAATATATTCCATCATGACAGACGATGGTGCATAAATTGGAGAACTGATTATAAAAGGATCAATTACTCCTCGAACTGGCATTGTGATTTGCCTTTTTATACACCAGTCATTTGCATCGTCGTTTTGATAAGCCGTACCGTCATCATTAGTAAAAGTAGTCGTAGTGATTGCTCTTTTTACTGGTATGGCGACATCAATTGTAAGTTGTAAATTAAAAAGATCTGTCTTCTCCAATCCTAAATTTTCAAACAATTCAAACGATATGTAGATTCCTTGATCGGGAGAAACAGATTGATCGATCCATAGGCACTTTAAGTCCATACTCTCATACGCAAAATATGAAGCAATAAAATACCCACTCTTAATAATATTTTCACCCGGGCTATATGAACTTTCGCCCGTTACTACATTATAATAATCTGTCGCACAGAAGCCTACAGTTCCTGTTTTCCCTGAAGCATTTTGATAACTAATATATGAATTGAAAACACCCTCTTCCAACGGCTTAGAATAATCAATTTTTAACTCGTCTTCCCATAATTCAGTCCGATTCCAAAAAAGCGAAACCGGCCCGGAAGACTCTACGCCTTCAATTCTTTGCAGCCGTAAGATTTCTTCTTCTGTCAAAGAAAGAGATTGGTTTTGAAACGCACTGGTTGTTGGATAATGTGGGTTCCAACGTCTTGCAACAACTAATTCCCGTTCTGAAATCGCCTTAAATGCTTTCTGCTGCTGTTCCTCAAAGTCCTTGATATACCCTGTACTTAACGCCGTGAACGCTACCGACAGCGCGCAGATCCCCACCGTCAGCTCCTTCAGCACCTGCCCCTTTCTCCCGTTCTTCCTCTGATACCTCAAATAGAACGGAAGCTTCAATTTCCTCTTCTTTTTCTCTGACTTACTTTCGGTTTTTTCCCCGCCTTCTATGTACTCCTGCCCCTTGATTAAGACAGGCTTCTTTCCTTCGATGTTGTATACGACCCCGCACCGTTCCACCACCGCTTTGCTGTGGCTTGCCACCACTACCTTCTTTCCTTCTCCTGCGATTTTCTCCAGCAGCTTTAACACCTGCTCGGTGTTCTCTTCGTCCAGAGAGGAAGTCGGCTCGTCCGCGATGATTAATTCGGGCTCCTTCGCCAAGGCACAAGCGATCGCCAATCGCTGCTGTTCCCCGCCTGACAGCGAAGCCGGGTAACTGTTTCCCTGTCCTGTAAGCCCTACCTGCTCCAACAGCTCCTTTATGTGAGAAGCGCCGGCGTCCGCCCCCGCTAGGGAGGCGGACAGCCGGACGTTTTCTCCTGCCGTCAAGTTTTGGTTCAGGTTGTTTTCCTGGAAGATATACCCGATCTTTGTCTTCCGCAGATTCCCCTTTTCCTCTTCGGAAGAAAGGTCGATCTGCTTCCCGTCAAAGATATACTCATAATCCTTGCAGGAGGAGACCAGCCCCACGCAGTAGAGCAGGGTTGTCTTTCCGCTCCCGGATGGCCCGGTCAACGCCGTCAGCTCCCCGTCCGGGATCAGAAGGCTTCCATTCTCGATCACTGATTCTGTGAATTTGATGTTGACCTGTCTGAGTTCTAGCATGGGGAAGCCTCCTTTAAAAGGGTTTAACTGACGTCCGAATCAGATTGATTAGCCAGGCCAGGGGTCAAAAGAATCGCTGAATACGAGTACCGGAAAGATTTCCGGAAACATCTTGACGACAACTTTTTCTCCATTCAGCGTTTCAAATGTCACGAGATAGTCATCCAACACTCCTCTTCTCTCAACTTCCCGACACAGCATGATCCCATGATCCAAATGGTTGAACACCAGGTGAACGGATGCCATATAGACGGCCAGCGCTTTGTGGAACAGACCGGTCACAAAAGCCAGAATGCAGGCAATCCATATGACGGAAACCAGTACGGTTTTAGCCTTCTTACTGAGTTTCATCCCATCAAACTCCCCTAAAACAGGTAGAAATCTACGCCGGAATAAGTTCCATCACGCAGAGCTGTCAAAAGCGGATGGTAATTACGCGCAATGGTATGCCCTGCACACAAAAAGTCCTTATTTGCACCGTCGTAATCGCTGATAATCATCGCATGAACCGGCCAGCTTAAACCTGCGGCGCCGGACTTAAAGAGGACAATATCGCCTTTCCCTATCTTAGAAACAAATGCATCCGCGTGATGATCCCTATACTGCTGCAAAGTATATGACTCCACCGTAACCCGCGGATACCAATAATTTTTAAAAGCACTAACCGAAATCCAAGAGCTGGGATCGGATAAATTCCAGCTGTAATTCAGCTGTTCTCTGGTAGTAGGATGAGGGTAGGTATTGTTCTTTTTATAGCAGTACCAATTCGACTGAAAGGGCACTCCACCCGCCTTCAAACACTGAGATACAAAATTTGTACAGTCCCCGCTTTTTGGCAATACATCAAGAGCCGGGTAGTTGTCCGTGTTGAACCTATGCCACCAATTCAACGCGTAATTTACACCGGCCGTCGAGTTATATGAATAATTCGCCATTAGCTGAATCGGATCGGTGTTATTCAAGCTCTTCAAAAAAGCGGTCGCCTGGGGGTCTTCACAAGCCTCCGCATGGTGCAGCAAATAGGAAAGCATCAATTCCTGCTCATCCTCGGAAGCCGCCGGATAAACGCGCTCGATATTGTGCATCACCTGTATGATCTGCTCACGGTCCAGCGAGGTGGCTTTTTCTGCATAATCGACAGAGGTACCTGAAAAGGTGCTCATAGAGTACTTCTGTAAGATACCGCTACCTCGGTATCCTCATGATAGATTTCAACGAGGGTCTCCATATCCGCGGCCCGTTGCTCAGAATTGTTGAGTACGCTATCCTCATCAGCAACCGTTCCTCCAGGTATTTCTGAACATAAGGATTTTCGTTTTGAGCCGCTTCTTTTTAAGCATTGGCAGACTGATCAACCGCTCCTGCGATCAACGGAACAGAAAATAAGAACAAAAAATGGTCAATAAACTTGTTAGCCTTCTTTTCACCTTTGGCACCCCTTTCATTTTCAGAACATCATCCTACAAAATATGTTTCAACACCGCCGGGGAAACAAAATGACCCATTGGAATCTCTTTCTTTCTGCCTTTTCTGGCATCAGCATATACCATTTATTCCAAAAATTCAACTCTATTTTCATCCATTTTGCCCATCAAGGAAAAATTTGGATGATGTGACAAAAAACCACTTTTTATTTATGCATCTTTACTAAGTAATATACTTTTATATTTTCTATCAATGGCGATGTCAACCCATAAGTCCGAAAAAATTCAATAGATAAACTCAATGCCGGGCGGAACCTTTTGGGATTCTGCCCGGCATTGGATTTTACCGATTCAGTTGAGAAGCTTGACAAACTTCTGATAGAAAAAATTGAACTCGTCGTCTTCCGATTCTCCTTTAAAAATACCGGTAGACTGCGGGATTACGCCGCATAAAGCCGATGCAATGCAGAGAAAGGCAAAGACTACATCCTTTTCGTTCGGATTTGCGGTAATGATCCCCTCCGCGCGCCCCGCTTCAACAAGGCGGGAAAGCATACCGGCTATTTCCCTGAACATTTCATTGCGCTGTGCCGCCATTCTCTGTGTCGGAGGGGCCCCGCTATACTCTTTCTGGTGTCCGGTGAGGAAAATGATTTGGAAAAAAGACCGATTTTGCCGGTAAAGCTCTTTGACTTTTTCGATGATTTCCCGGAACCCTTCCCGAAAACCGTTCTGAAACGGGGTATGGATAAAATTCCCCAGCTTGGTGGAAACAAAATACCGCATCGCTTCAAAGATCATTTCCTCTTTGGACTGGAAATATTCATAAACCGTCCCCTTTCCGACGCCCGCATGTTCTGCGACGGCCGAAATCGTCATCTCGCCAGGGGAGTGGCAAAAATTGCTCAGCGAGATGACCGCCTTTAAAATATCCTCGCGTTTCGACATGATCTAATCCTTTATCCACCGATTTCATCCGGAACTGCCGGAGCAGAAGGTTCCGGGATTTCCTGCGCTTTCTCTTTATTCTTGCGGTGAAACGCCTTATAGAGCGCGGGAACCAAGAAGAGAGTCAGCAGGGTCGAGTACGCCAACCCGCCGATGGTGGTAATCGCCATCGGGCGCATCAGCTCCGCCCCGGAGCTCGCGTCAAATGCCATCGTCGTCAAAGCGATGATGGTGGTCAGGGCGGTCATCAGGATTGGGCGAATTCGCCGCCGGCCGGTCAGGACAAGGGCTTCCGCAACACTCATTCCCTTCCGAACCTGCTGGTTTGCGTAATCTACGAACACGATCCCGTTATTGACGACGATGCCTACCAGCAGGACAAAACCGATTAAGGACACGACGCTGACCGGCATCCCCGCAAAGAAAAGGGCGAGAAAAGCACCGGTGAACGCCAAGGGGATGGTAAACATTACGATAAAGGGAGAGAGCAGGGATTGGAACTGCGCCACCATGACCAGATAGATAAAGAGGATGGCAAGGCCGATCATGAGATAGAGGTCGTTGAAGGTGCTGGTGATGCTCTCGCTTTCACCTCCCGCTTCTACGCGGCACCCTTCCGGGAGGCTGTAAGAGTCAATCTTGCTCCGGATTGCTGCGTTGACGTCACCGGTATTGTATCCGGCTTTCAGCGAAGCGGTCACGCTGACATACCGCTCCTGGCCGCTGTGCCGGATTGAGGTAAAGCCCTCCGCCGGGCCGACAGAAGCAATATCGCCGAGGGAAATCTTCTCTCCGCTCTGGTTTTCAATCAGGATATTTTTCAAGGTCTCCCCCGTAACAGGAGATACCCGGCTGTCCTTGACGTACACGTCGTACTCCAAGCCGTCCTGGGTCAGAACGGTGGCGACCTCATCGGATGCAATCTCTTCGCGGACGGCCATGTAAACCTGCGCCACCGTCAGCCCCTGGGCAATCGCCTTGTCTTTATCCACCGTAATCCGGATTTCCCGGTTGGCCTTTCCCAGGCCGTCGTCGACCTCCGTCGTTCCTTCGGTTTCTTCGATCAGAGCACTGATCTCTTTCGCCGCAGTCCGGAGAGAGTCCAGATCCTTGCCGTAAACCTCATAGACGATCTGCCCCCCGGTCAGCATCGAAATATCGGAGCTGCCGCCACTCACCGTCACCTCATAGGGCCGCCCGCCGGCAGCGTCGCGGATTTCCTGGATCACATCCCCGGTGGAGCGGGTTTTATTTTCATCGAGCTGGACGTAGATCGTCGTTCCCCCGCTGCTCATCATTGACATCATCCCGCCGCTGCCGGAGCCGGTATACAAAATTCCGACCGTATCGACATCTTGGATACCGATCAATGTCTCATTCAACTCGTCGAGCGCGCTGAAAATATCGGATTCATTGTAATCGTCCGGCATATCAACCGACACGGTGATGCTGCCGGTGTCCATTTCGGGGAAGAGCTCGGTCCCGGAGGAGAACGCGGCGACAACGCTGGAAACCAGCAAAACCACGCAGAGGATGATGGTCACCCAGCTGTGCCGGAGCGAGACTTCCAAAAGCTTTGCGTAACCGTCCGCCATCTTGTCGATAAAATTCCTTTTTTGGACGATCGGCTTGCGGAGCATGGTGCTGCACGCCGCGGGCACCACTGTCAGCGCGACGACAAGGCTGGCGAGGAGCGAATAAGCGATGGTCAGCGCCATGTCGGTAAAGAGCTGACGGGTGATTCCTTCAATAAAGACAATCGGCACAAAGACAATTACAGTCGTCAGAGTTGAGGAAATGATGGCGGCGGAGACTTCTTTGGCCCCCTGAATTGCCGCATCTTTTGCGCTCATCCCCTCACGGCGGGAGCGGAAGATGTTTTCGATGACGACGATCGAGTTGTCGACCAGCATCCCGACGCCGAGAGCGAGCCCGCTCATCGAAATCATATTTAAGGAGATGCCGGAGAAGTACATCAAAACAAAGGCGGTGATCACGCTGATGACGATCGACACGCCGACGATGAAGGTCGGCTTGATTTTACGCAGGAAGATAAAAAGAATCACGATCGCAAAAAGGGCGCCCCAGAGGAGATTGGAGATAATGGTTCCGATCATCAGATCGACATATTCCCCCTGATCCATCAGGGTAGTGAAGCGGACGGCCTCATTGCCCGCAGCGATTTTCTCCATCCGCTCCTGAATGTTATGCGAAACCTCCGCCGTGGAATAGTCGGGTTGTTTCTGAATGGAAAGGATGACGCCATGGCTGCCGTTGACCCGGGAATACATCGTGTCCGCGTTATTATAAGGTGTAATCTCCGCCACATCGGCCAGAGTGATGCTTTTATAGTTCGGGATTTCCATTAGAGTGAGAGAGGAGAGCGCATCGAGACTGCCGATCTTATCCCCGACCCGAACCGGATAGCGCACACTGTCCCCACCGTCGACCGTACCGGCGGGCATGCTGAAGTTTTCCCCGCTCAGAACTCCGCCGACCAGCTCCGGCGTGATGGTAATCTCCGGGATGGTCAGCGAGGACATCTGCGTTCTGACTACCTCATCGACCTGAGAATCCACCTTGGAATAAAGCTCTTTCCGAGCGGCTTCGATCTGTTCATTGACCGCATCGGCCGGAACCGTCTGTTTCATCAGCTCCTGCTTCTGCTGTTCGAACTTTTCTTCAACCGCCTCAATCGCTTGCTTCTTTGGCTCCGCGAGGGCGGCATCCGCCATTTCAGCTGTCATCCCCTGGGCGATCATCGCCTGCCTCTGCTCTTCAAACTGCTGATCGACCGCACTGAGCGCCTGCTTTTTCGGCTCTGCAAGAGCAGCGTCCGCCATCTCCGCGGTGAGAGTCTGCTTTAAAGCCGCTTCTCTTTGGGTTTCGAGCTGGGTATCAATCTGTTTGATGATTTCCGTCCGGGCGGCAGAACGGATCTTCGCCTCCGCTTCAGCACGGTAATGGGCGGTGATATCCGCATTGACCTGATCGATCTTTTCTTGGGAAAGGGTGACGTCGACCATATTGGAGATCAGCCCATTGGAAGAAACCGAAGCGACGCCCGGCACGCTTTCTATTTCCGGAATAATTTTATCGTTGATATACTGGGACGCCTCTTCAGCGCTGACCCCGTCGAGCGAAACCGCTGTCGACAGAATCGGCATCATGTCCGGGTTGAGCTTCATAATCATCGGGGAACCCACCCCGTCGGGGAGATAGCTCTCCAGCATGTCGAGGCGCTCGCGCATCTCAATCATGGCGGTATCCATATTGGTGTCCTCGTTGAATTTGAGGATCACCATGGAAACGTTTTCACTGGAAACGGAGCTGATCTCGCTGACATTGCTGATGGAAGCCATCCCCTGCTCCAGCGGGCTGGTGAGATGCGTTTCCACTTCCTCAGGAGAAGCGCCGGGATAGGTCGTGGAAACAATGGCATAGGGAAGGTTAAAGCTGGGGATCAGATCTACCGACATGTTCAAATAAGACACGGCGCCCAGAACCAGAATAATAATGACCGCGACTAAAATGGTAAATGGTTTTTTTACGCTGAATTTTGAAAACATCACACACTCCAATCCCGCCAGAAATCGTCACTGGACAGCTTTTGTTAAAAATTTACCGACCGATTGGTCGGTGAGTTCTGCTTTATTATAAAAGCGTAGAAAAACAAAGTCAATGAACAGTTTTTTAATAAACTATAAAAGGAGAGGCTGTGAATTTTGCAAACAGAAGATTTGTCGGATTGACACTTGTTCCGAATAGAAGGTTGTGGTATACTTAATAATAATAAATTCATTAGTGAAATAGAAGATTTCACTGGGATATTTGGGATATTTTCGCTCGTTATCTCGGTTCATGAGCGATGTTGATTATAGTGCCGTCGCAGGTGATCCAGGCCAAGTAATGTATCATTAATTTGAAAGAAGATTGCCTTTTAATGAAATAATGAAGGAGAAGATCATATGAAAAATGTGAAAAAAAGACTTGTTTCCGCTGTTTTTGCCGTCCTGTTTTTGCTGACTGCGGCTGTATCACCGGCATTGGCCGCGTCAAGCGGTGATCTGGTTGATGTAGAAGAGCTCAGCTTGAGGATATCGGCCCCGAAAGACTGGCTCATTTTTACCCGCAACACCCCGGCGGATGCGCCGGTTTTTGATGAATTCGAAGGCATCGATAAGGCATATATGGATCAGCTATTCGAACAGAATTCGATCTATTTTAATGCTGTAGAGCCGAACGATGCGTCCCAGGAAATTGTGGTTACCATGGCGGAAAATCCGGTTTTGTTCGATTGGAACGGGCTTTCGGATGCTGAATACAAGCAATTTGCCGACGAGATCATGAACGCCGACATGGAGAAAATCACCGGGATTTCCGGGGTGAAATACGACAGGGATTATGAAATGGTGGATCATCCCCAGTGCAAGCTGATGAAGCTGAATGCGCGGATTATCAACGACCAGGAGCAGACTGCTCTGATTCAATACGTCACGGTCATCAACGGCCAGCACATCAATATTACGCTGCGCTCCTATACGGGCTCCATCTCCTCTGAGGAAGAAAAAACGCTGGATCAGATTGTCCAGGAGATGGAATTTACCGAGGTCAAGGAGCGTCCGTTTACCATCGAATCTCTGTTCCGTCCGGATAAAATTGTCCTGACGCTTTGCATCGGCGGAGGCGCGGTTCTGCTCATCGTCGCCGTTGTGATCATCTGTGTGGTGGTAGGGAGCAATAAGAAAAAAGAAAAGCGCCGTCTTGCTCAGATGCAGCAGGAGCGGAACGACCTTTATAATGTACAGGTTCAGCCGGTAATCGAACCGGCCCCCAAGGATGATACTGAGAATGGGGAAAACTCTGAACAGCACTAAACCATTGCAATGTCTTTTGACAAATTTTAGTTAGGAACGATATGGAAATAAAGTCCACCGTCCGAAATAGACGGTGGACTTTATATATACAGTTTAGCGGCAGCACACGCTTGTGGTTTGACAATAAGGGTGGTTGTGTTAGAATTTTCATTCAGCAAAATTTGTATTGCATCATCCGGCACTGTAAAGTAAAGATGAAAAAATAGGGCCCGAAAACAGCGAATATGGTC
>CAZSIV010000042.1:0-18271 GCA_964607135.1 uncultured Oscillospiraceae bacterium
TAGGGCTTTGCCCGCATATGAAATACCACCCGCTATGCGGGTGGATTTTTATTTTGAAAAAACTATTTTGACATGATTCGGCCAATCTTCGGCAGTATGCCACCGGAAAGGAGCTATATGAGGAAACAAGCGTTTATACGGGAAAATCCCTGGGCATTTCTCATCGTACCGTTGATTTTTGCCATCTTTACTGCGGCCGTGCTTTACGGAGTCGGTCGTTCCTTGGTGGCGCCATATGAGGAGCTTTTGAGCCTTTTTTTCTCTGAACATATCGAAGAGGTCGAGCCGCGCGATCTGTTGGAAGCGGCCGACGCAATCTCTGATGACGGTTCGCCGGTTTTACCGCTCAGCTCGATCGATTATCCCGCTGAAGGCGACCGCTACGCGACCATTTCCATTGAGGGAACCAATATGCAGAACCCTGTCTATTACGGGGATTCCCACACCATCTTGAACCGGGGGGTCGGCACCTATAAAGACCACTCCGGTGCGGGGATCCCAGGGGAGGGGAAGACGATTATGATGGTCGCTCACAACAACACATTTTTCAGCGAATTGAAAAATGTGCAGCTGGGTGCTCTGGTTAAATTGGAAACCCATTACGGCGTCTCCACTTATCGCATCGTTGATATGCAGGTAAAAGATTATCAGGACCGCTCGGCTTATGATTTCTCGCGCACCGACGAAAATCTCATTATGTATACCTGTTATCCGTTTGATGCGTTGGGTTTTACCCCTAATCGTTACTTTATTTATGCAGAATATGTGTCCGGACCGAAGCTGGACCCTGAGCGCTGATAAAAAGGGGGAAAATATGGAAATGACAGATAAAATCCGTTCTGCCGACGGCTGGAATGAAGGCAGTGGGGAACGAAGGGAAGAGAGCAAACAGAAAAGATCTGTCTCGATTGGATGGCCCTTGGCGCTTTCTTATCTCAGCGCCCTTTTGTTGACAGTATTGGCTGTCGTTTTGGTGCTGTATCTCACCGTCTGTAATGAAAATTATATGAAAAGCCGTGTGACTGCGAGCGGATTTCCTCAGATTGTATACGATACATTGCTTGAAAATTACAAAAGCTATGCCGCCGCGACCGGCTTTGAAAGCCATATTCTGACAGATCAGATTTCCGCAGAACAGATCGAGAAGGATATGCAGCGCACGGTTGCGGAGCTGTATCAGGGGGATACGGCTTTTAATCTGCGCAATGAGATTGCCAACAGCACCTATGATGCGATGGCGGCTGATGCCGCGGCGCGCGGTCGGGAACTGAACGACACCAACAAACAGGGCGTTTCCATTGTGGCAGACGCTTGTCGAAGCGATTACGCCAGCTATGTGAGCATCCCGCTTGCCAGCCAGCTGAATCTCCTGATCAGCAAGCTGCAAAATATCCTCTGGATTGTTCTGTTGGTTACTGTTTTGTTCTGCACGCTTGCAGTCTATCTTACAATAAGTCTTTCCGGCGGGCGAAGGACGGCCTGCCGTTGTCTGTTTTTTGCTTTTACCGCTTCGGCTCTGCTCTGTCTTCTGGTTGCTATAGCGCTCAACCCGATGCTCCGGATGGAGAATCTGAATCTGGAGCCGGCTTCTTTGAGACTGTTCTTGGCAAGCTATGTAAAAGGTATTTTCAGCAGCTTCGGTATTTTTGCCGCTGTATATGGCGCGGCGGCGGTGTTATTTTTCTTTTTGTCCCGTGGCAAAACACCCCGTGATCCGATCGGAAAGGCAAAGAAGGTCCGCCGCAAATCGCTGCTCAACCGCCTTTGATCTGGAAAAAGAATTTTGATTCGATTTGCTTCAAAAAAGTTTACCCTCGATTGACAAGGGCGTGTCTGCGTTTGCCAATCGAGGGTACTTCATTACAAGCGGAGGATCGCAGACGCTTTTGTTAAAATTTTCTTTTCAAAATCCGTAAAATAGGTGTATAATATAAAATAACATTTGAGCCTTTATATTTTATAGGAGCTGTCACACTGCAAAGGAATTGAATAAAGTTCGCCAAAACCGTTGAAAATTAGAGAGGGTGTATTACATATGGAAATCATCCGCAAAAAAGCTGCTCTTTTGGAATACGCGGGGGCCGATCATCCCATTCTTTGGAATTCCCCGGAGATCCTTTTCATGCAGGCGGTCTGCGCCGGAAGGACGGAGGAAGCTCTTTCCTATTTCCGGGAGGAAAAGCTTTTCGGAGGCTGCCCGGTGCTGGATGCGCCCCAGGGCCGGTACGAGGGCCTTTCGGCGATCCGCTCCTTTGCAGAAGGGTGGCTGGAGCTTTTTGAAGCCGCATCCGGGGAATTGATCCCCGTTATCCAGACCCGGGCCAACGGGCGAAGCGTCACAGAGGCAGTGGTGAATTTTCGGGTAGGGGACGTGATCGATCAGGTTCCCATGTTCTTAGTGGGGGATCTGCGCACCGCCGAGACCTTGGACGAACTGCGGATCTATTTCCATTTCACCCATGTGAAAGGCCTTACCGGTTACCGCAGGCCCTTGTTTACCTCCGCGCATCTGGAAATGGGGGATCCTCAGCTCCTGACGGGTGCGGTGCGGGAGTATTATGAGGCCCTGCATCACACGCCCTGCGTCCAGGTGGATCGGATTCTGAAAACTATGCAGGACGGGTGCCGCTTCGGCGGTTATGAGCCTGTGGGCGTCGAGCCCCACGGAGCCAGCCGGGAGGAGCTGCGGAAAATTTACGAGCACATGGCCTCTTATATCCCTAAATGGGTGGGGATGCGGTATGAGACCATTGTAGACGACGGGAAGAACTGCGTTATCGAATGGGTGCATATCGTTTCCAGAGAGGGCCGGGAAAAAGCCGGGCGGGTGTGTATCTCCGGTGTTTCCTCTTATGAAAGAGGGGAGGACGGCCTCCTTTGCAGCATCCGCATCTGCGATTACGCCGGATTTGAAAAGTCCATCGATTGGACGAAAACGCCTCTTTCCAAGGAGGAGGCGTACGCCGTCAATTTTGTGGAAGAATTTCCCACCGGCTGCGGAAGAAAGCCCCAAAGTTGAGAACTGCAAAAGGTCTGTGCTAGACTGTCCACACGCAGTTCACAGGCGGTTCCAGGCCGAACAGTCTGTAAACCGCGAGCCGCGTTGATTCGCAAATGCACCTCGCAGGATGAAAACCTGGAGACGGCAGAACGTTAGGGAGCGTATCGGCTGCCCTCGTCAACCGAGGATAGAGAAGATGTTTACCATACCGTTATTGCACCATTACAGTTGTTGAAATTCAATGTGTATTTTTTGCCGTTTTGGTAAAAACAAACGGGAACGGCCTTTTTGCTTTTTGAGCGGAGGGCGTTCCGGCAGTTGAAATAAGGATACCATTCAGACAGAAAGGATGTTGAAGATGAAAATTGGTATTTTGACAAGCGGCGGGGACTGCCCCGGTCTGAACGCCACCATCCGCGGTGCTGCGAAGGCGATTTATGAGCAGGTGGACAACGCCCAGATCGTCGGTATCGTCGATGGGTATCACGGGCTGATCCACGGCGAGTCCCATAAAATGCACCCGGAAGATTTTTCCGGAATCCTCACTCGGGGCGGAACCATCTTGGGAACCTCCCGGCAGCCCTACAAAAAAATGAGGGTGATTGAAGACAACATCGACAAAATCGAAAACATGAAGTCAAACTACAAAAAGATGGGACTCGACTGCCTTTTGATTCTGGGTGGAAACGGCACGCATAAAACGGCGAAGCTTCTTTCAGATGAGGGGCTCAATGTGATCGGTCTTCCCAAAACCATCGACAATGACATCTGGGGAACCGACGTCACATTCGGTTTCCACACGGCGGTCGATATCGCAACCGACGTCATCGACCGGATTCACACGACGGCCTGCAGCCATAAACGGGTTATGGTAATTGAGATCATGGGGAATAAAGCCGGCTGGCTTTCCCTCTATTCCAGCATTGCGGGGGGCGCGGACATCGTCGTCCTGCCCGAAATCCCGTTTGATCTCGACAAGATCGCAAATTCGGTTCAGAAGCGCGCGGATAAGGGGAAGAACTTCTCGATCGTCGTCGTCGCAGAGGGAGCTATGGACAAAAAAGAGGCAAAGCTCAAAAAGAAGGAACGAGCCAAGCTGCGGGAGGAGCGGGGAGAAACCACCGCGACAGCGCGGATTGCGAAAGGCATCAACGAAAAAATCGGATTCGAAACCCGCGTCGTCGTGCCGGGGCATATTGTCCGCGGGGGGAGTCCATCCTCTTACGACCGGGTTCTGGCGACCCAATTCGGCGTTTATGCTGCTGAACTGATTGCAAAGCGCTGCTACGGCGTCTCTGTTGCGATGAAAAACAACATCGTCACCCATAATCCGCTGGAAGAGGTCGCAGGGATTACCAAGTTTGTCCCGGTAGACCATCAGATGATCCGCACCGGCCGAATGATGGGCATGTCGTTCGGCGATTGACAAAAGAGAGGGAAATATATGGTAAAACACATAGTGCTTTATAATGCCAAGGACGGTAAAGAGGTGTATCTCCAGAGCCAATATAAGCGGATGAAGGAAGCGCTCACCTCACTGGTTGGCAAGATCGACGGGCTGCTGAAAGTCGAGGTTTCGGTCACTTATAACGAAACGTCTCACGATATCTGCCTTTATACCGAATTTACAGATCGCGCAGCTTTGGAAGCATATCGGGTCAATCCCCATCATCTGGAAGCGGCCCAGTTCGTGCGGAGCGTCACCAAAGACCGGGTCAGCGCGGATTACGAAGTTTAAAGGGCAGAGCAGATTTTTATAAGCGTGAAAAATAAAAACGCCGTTGATTTTCGAATTCCTCAAGGGGTCGGTGTCAACGGCGTTTTTTGCTTTACCTTTTAAATTTTCCTTCAGCGGTACTGTTCGATCAATGCGGCGTAACTCGATTTTGGACGGACACCGACCTCGGTCGAAAGGGTCTCTCCGCCCTTGATCAAAACCACTGTCGGAATGCTCATCACCCCATACCGGGCGGCCAGCTCCGCATTTTCGTCAATGTTCACCTTGAAAAAGCGCACCTCGGGATGTTCTTCCGCAAGCTCCGCAATCACTGGAGCCAGCATTTTGCAGGGGCCGCACCAGTCGGCGTAAAAATCGACCAAGGCCAATCCCTCCGCCTGATTGACAGCTGTCTCGAACTCGGATTCCTGTAAAACCGTGACACTCATTTTTTTAGTCTCCTTCCATTTACCTTTAGCGTTGGCATATTTGATTTTATTATGTTACCATTGATTAACAAGGGCCTCCAACATCTCCACAAACAGGATTGTGCAAAGCCATAGGCCGTATTTCTGTTTTTTGGAATAAAAGATATACGGTCTGTTACAAAAATAGTATACCACAAACCCGTGAAAATTTAATCCTTTTTAAGAAAAACGGCAGACAATTTTCAGACTCAAGCTAAAAATTGCTGCTGCTTTTCAGGTTATTTTATATTTGATCCTTATTTTTAGGGCGGGTAAACTGCTTTTGAACAGCCTTGAATAAAGAGGATAGAACCGGGACGGCCAGGCAATAAAGGAAAACTTTGAGGAGATCGAGGCCGGATAGGGCGACGGTGGAAAAGATCGGCTGGAGAGGTTCGAGGTAAATCGCTCCGAAAACGACGGAGGCCGAGAGCAGAACCGCTAAAATCAGCTTGATATTATTGAAATATCGAACGGTGAAAAGGGATTTCGTTTCGCTTTTGCATTCAAAAACGTGGATCAGCTGTGTCATAACTAAGGTGAGGAATGCGGCGGTTCGGGCGATTTCAACCTGCTGATAGGTATTGTAGAACGAGACGAAAACGGCGAGGGTGGTCAGCCCGATCAGACAGCCCCGAAAGAGGATAGTGGTGAGCAGCCCACCCGAAAAAACGCCGTCGCTTCGGCGGCGGGGGCGGCGGTTCATCACATCGTCTTCAGCCGGTTCCAGCCCAAGAGCAATGGCCGGCGGCCCGTCGGTTGCCAGGTTGACGAGTAGGATTTGGATCGGGAGCAGGACGACCGGAAGCCCCATCAGGATTCCCAAGAACATCGTGAGCACTTCTCCGATGTTGCAGGAAAGCAGGTAGCGGATGAATTTTCGGATATTGCTGTAGATAACCCTTCCTTCCTCAACCGCCGCGACCAAGGTGGCAAAATTGTCGTCCAGCAGGATCAGGTCGCTCGCTTCCTTGGTGACGTCGCTTCCGCCGATCCCCATTGAAACGCCGATGTCCGCTTCTTTGATGGCGGGGGCGTCGTTGACGCCGTCCCCCGTCATAGCGACGACATGGCCGTGGCGCTTTAAAGACTTTACAATCCGCAGCTTGTGATGGGGACTGACACGGGCGAAAACAGTGGTCTGGTTGACCGCTAAGTCGAGTTCGCTGTCCCCCATCTTTTCCAGCTCCGCGCCTGTTAAAACCCGGTCGCCTTTGTGAAAGATACCGATCTGTTCGGCGATGGCTTGAGCGGTGGTGCGGTGATCCCCGGTGATCATGATCGTGCGGATTCCCGCCTTATTGCAGACGCGGATCGCTTTCCTGGCTTCTTTTCGGGGCGGGTCGATCATTCCGGCGAGGCCTAGGAAGACAAAATCATCCTCATCTTTTCCCGCATTCGGCGCGGAAAGCTCTTTGACGGCGAAGCCGATGACCCGAAGCGCTTTGGACGCCATCTCTTCATTCTGCTCCATGATCTCACCGCGGCGCTGCCGGGTCAAAAAGACATCGCCCTGCTCCATCTTTAGCTTGGTGCATTTTTCTAAGAGAATGTCGGGTGCTCCTTTGATGAAAAGGAAGGTTTTTCCGCCCAATGCCCGTGCGGTGACCGTCATATACTTTTTCGCGCTGTCAAATGGATCTTCATCGGTTTTGCTGTAATGGGAAAGAACCTGTTCAGCCTTGATTCCGGCTTTTTCGGCCGCAACCAGCAGCGCAAGCTCGGTCGGATCGCCGGAGTATTCCCCGTTTTCTGTTCCGGTGAGACGGGCGTTGTTGCACAGTACGGCGCAGTCCAGCAGCATCCGGAGCCCTTTTCCGGCCACTGCGGGGTGGTCGTCCTCCGTCAGCTCGCCGTGGCAGTCGTAGCCGTCTCCATCCAGGTCATAGCGGTGCCCCGGCAGCATGATCCGCCGGACAGTCATTCGGTTCTGGGTCAGCGTTCCGGTTTTGTCGGAGCAGATCACACTGGCGCAGCCGAGGGTTTCTACCGCGTGGAGACGGCGGATGAGCGCTTGGCGCTTGACCATCCGCTTGACGGCGAGGGCGAGGGCGATGGTGACGATGGCGGGAAGCCCTTCCGGAACGGCGGCAACCGCCAGCGAAACGCCGGTAATCAGCATGTTGATCGCGTTTTCACCGTGCAGGATTCCCGCAATCGAAACGACGGCGCAGATGATCAGACAGCCGATTGCGATGTATTTTCCGAGCTCATCCAGCTTTTTTTGCAGCGGAGTTGCTTCTTCTTCGATCGAGCTGAGCATTCCGGCGATGCCGCCCATTTTGGTCCGCATTCCAGTCGCAGAGATCCGGAACCTGGCCCGTCCCTTGGTAATAATCGTCCCCATAAAAACCTTTGTGTCGTCCGGAAGCGCATCGGGCGGAGCGGAAAAATCCCCCGCAAATTTATTGACGGGAACGGATTCTCCGGTTAGGATCGATTCATCGGCCGCAAGCGCGGTCTGATGGAGAATCACTCCGTCAGCCGGCACCTTGTCCCCGGCCTCCAGCTCGACAACGTCCCCGACCACCAGATCGGACGCGGGGGCTTCCCGCAGCACGCCGTCGCGGTATACCCGTGCGGTGGGCGCCGCCATCTCTTTGAGCGCCTCTAAGGTGCGCTCTGTGCGGAATTCCTGCACAAATCCGAGAAGCGCGTTTAAAACGACGATTGCGGCGATCGCCGCCGCTTCGGTCATTTCGCCCATGCAGGCGGATATCACCGTGCTGATGAGTAGGATGATAACAAGGATATCCTTGAACTGGCTGAGCAATATTCTGAAAGCGCTGATCCTTTGAGCGCCGGAAAGCTGGTTTTTTCCATCTTTCGCAAGGATGCGCTCTGCTTCACGGGAACTGAGCCCGGGAGCGCTGTGAGGAATTCCGCTTCGGCGCTTTTTTTCACCCGGCGCCTGCTCCACGGCTTCTGTGAGGTCTTTTTGAAATACTTCAAGCAACTTCACCGCAATCTTCCTTTCTTTTCACCATGACTAGTCCATTTATATTCTCAGGTCGTCCCAAATATGCCGCCTATCCGCAGACAGGCACATATTGACATTTTTATGGGAAATAGTAGAATGGTGATAAAAGAAAAAAGAGGTAGATATCTATGGCACAGCATTATCAAACCGCGATTATTGGAGCGGGAACGGCGGGCCTGACCGCGGCATTGTATGCGGCCCGTTCGGGCTTGAGTGTCCTTGTAATAGAAAACAAAATGGCGGGAGGGCAGATCGTCACCTCGCCCGAGGTGGAAAATTACCCCGGCATTGAACGAATTTCCGGATTCGACTTGACCGAGGTTCTCCGGAAGCAGGCGGAAGCTTTTGGTGCAGTCCTGGTGAGCGGCGCAGCGGAGGAACTCGACTTGGCGGTGGATCCCAAGACATTTCGGCTGAACGGCGAAGCGTATGCCGCCGATGCGGTGATCCTCGCAAACGGTGCGGAGCATCGGAAACTCGGCTGTCCCGGCGAGGAAGAGCTCACGGGGCGGGGCGTGTCTTACTGCGCGACCTGTGACGGCGCCTTTTTCCGCGGGAAAGAGGTCTGTATCGTCGGCGGGGGAAATACTGCGCTGGACGACGCGCTTTATCTTGCAAGGCTCTGCCAAAAGGTGTATTTGGTGCATCGCAGAGAGGAATTCCGCGCGAGTGCGGTCACAGTCGATCGGGTGCTGAAAAACGAACGCATCTCGTTTATCCCCAACACCCAGGTGAAAGAAATCAGGGGAGAGGGGAAGGTTTCTTCTGTGCTGCTCATAAACCGGGATGGAAAAGAAACGGAGCTTTCGGTCGAGGCGGTGTTTATTGCTGTCGGGCTGAAACCGGAAAACGAAGCGTTCGCGCCGCAGGTTGAACTGGAGGACGGTTATATCAAGGCAGGGGAGGACTGCCTGACAAACCTTCCCGGTGTTTTTGCGGCGGGCGATACGCGGACAAAGCTGCTCCGCCAGCTGGTGACGGCTGCGGCAGACGGCGCTGTGGCGGCTGTTCAGGCGGAAACCTATCTCCGCGAAAAGAAAGGCTGAGAGCTCATAAAGAGAAGTAAAGGGCAAGGCAGACTGGAACAGTCTGCCTTGCCCTTTTTGTACTGTGCGACCTACTATGACGCTTTCGAAGAAAGCGTCTGCGGGACGGAACGACCGACCGGAATCGGCGATGCCGTCAAATTAATTCCAAAGCCCTTTTATAGAGGAGATCTAATCCGCAGCCACAGCTTCCACACTCTTTATCCGCTTGCTCGATTGCCGATACAAGTGTCTTGATCGGATTTTCCATCTAACCATTGCTGTGACGGAACAGAGATCGGTTTCCAACTCGATGCGGCAAACTTCTCCATGATAGATTTTAACTCTTCCATCTTCGAAATGACACCCCTTTCAAATTGACAAATCCCGATTAATCTATCAGCTCATTAAAAGGCAACCGCTTTTCAGCGGGCATCCCTTTATCAGGAAGGCTGCCGAAAAGTGCTCTGCTATAGGACGATGCTGCAAAGCAACAGATAAACTTTTCCGGAACGAACGGATCGATTTTCCGAACGCCCCGTTGAGCGAACCGGCATTCAAAGGGTAAAGGTGTATTCTCCGGAGTCGACTTCCTCCTCTTTTCCGCCGAGCACGATGGTCGCAGTACTTCCATCCGGAACGGTGAAGCAGTAGGTGACTTTACCGTCCGAATTTCTCTTCCAGGAGGATTTAACAGTCCCATACCGGGTTTCCAGCGAGGTGTTTACAAACTGAATCCGCGGGTCGGCAACCGGGCGGAGCAGGATATGCCGATACCCCGGCGCACTTTCAACCGGGTTGATCCCGCCCATGACGCTGTACATCCAGGCGGCGACTGCGCCGTAGGAGTAGTGGTTGAAGGAGTTCATGGAGGTGCTCCACATACTGCCGTCGGGCCGCAGGCTGTCCCAGTGCTCCCAGATGGTGGTCGCCCCCTGGTTGACTGAGAAGAGCCAGGATGGAAACTCCTCCTGAAGCAGCAGTGAATAGGCGATATCGTCGTATCCGAACTTGGAAAGGACGGTCATCAAATAGGCCGTGCCGATAAAACCGGTTTTTAATTTGTTGTCATTTTCCCGCAGCAGCTGAGCCAGACGTTCGGCGAATGCCTCGGGGCCGTCCACCAGGTCGAAGGCAAGAGCGACGACATAGGCGGTCTGGGTGTCGCTCGTCAGCTTGCCGCCTCTGACATACTGGCGGTTGAATTCCCTGCGGATCTTCTTGTAAAGCTCTTCGTATTCGGCCATGTCGCTTCCTAAAATCTTCCCGGCCTTTACAAAAAGGGAGGTTGAATAGGCATAGTAAGCGGTTGCAATCAATCCAACGTCAGTCGGGCCGACGCGCTCGCCCTCCTCACAGTCGATCGCCAGCCAGTCCCCATAGTGAAATCCGGTATTCCAGAGGAATTCATTGTCTCCGGATTGACGGATCCAGTCGACATGCGCCTTCATGCTTTCGAACTGTTCTGCCAGAAAGCTCTTGTCGCCGTAGGCGAGGTAAAGCTGCCAGGGGCAGATCACCGCCGCATCCGCCCAGCCGCTTGAGTTTTTCTTGTCGTCGTCCTCGATCCCATACTCCGCCGAGCCGTCGTTCTTTTCCAAGACAGCCGGGATCACATATGGGACGCGGCCGTCGGCATACTGGTCGGCCTTTAAATCGTGCAGCCACTTGTGGAAGAACCGCCGCACGTCATAGTTGTAGGCCGCAGTCTGGATAAAGACCTGCGCATCTCCGGTCCAGCCGAGACGTTCATCGCGCTGCGGGCAGTCGGTGGGAACATCGATAAAGTTCCCCTTCTGGCTCCGGATGACGTTGCGGTAGAGCTGGTTAACCTTTTCGTTTGAGCACTCGAAAAATCCGGTTCGCTTCATATCGGAGCAGATGACGACGGCGGTGAAATCATCCGGACTCACCTCTCCCGGCCACTGGTCGAGCCGGATGTAGCGGAACCCCTGGAAGGTGTAATGCGGCTGATAGATTTCTTCCCCTCCGGCGCAGATATAGCGGATTTTCTGTTTGGCGCTGCGCAGGTTTTCGGTGTAGAAATTGCCGTCTTTGTCTAAAACTTCCGCGTGGGAAAGCTCTGCGACCTCTCCGGCGCCCCCTTTGACCCTGAAGCGGACATAGCCCGCTATATTTTCCCCGAAGTCGAGCACCGTCTCGCCTTTAGGGGTATGAATCAGTTCGACGGGTTTGAGTTCTTCGATCTCCCGGACTTCTTCCCCCTCCTGCGGGATCAGAACGTCCTTGCTAAAGGAGAAGATTTTAACAGGTTTCCAGTCTGACGGCTGGATTCTGGCGTCGTAGGTTTCCCCGTCATAGAGCTCGCTGAACAGAACGGGCCCCGGGGCGGAAAGCCAGCTGGAATCGGTTTGAATTTCCTCGTACGTCCCATCGGCGTATTCCAGCGTGAGGCTTGCGATCAGCGCCGTTTCGTCCGACCAGAAATGGCTGTGTCCGTTCCAGGCGAGCCGGCCGACACACCAGCCGTTTCCGACCCCGACCGTGAGGGTGTTGCCCTGACCAACCAGCTCTGTGACGTCATAGGTTTGGTATTGCAGCCGTTTGCGGTAGCTCGTCCAGCCGGGAGCCAGGACGAATTTCCCGATTCGTTTGCCGTTGAGCGCCGCCTCGTAAACGCCGAGGGCGGACAGCTCCAAAACAGCGCGTTTTATCTTTTTAGATAAAGAAAATGCTTTTTGAAAGACGGGGGCGGCGGTTCCCAAAGGAACGGAGGATGTGATAAATTCAGCACCTTGAATTCCCATATGGATTCTCCTTTTTTGTCGATGATTTGCCTGAAAATTCAGGACTCCATGTTTCAAGAAGCGAGAAGAAAATAATTCCCGTTTCTCTTATTATACGTTATAATAGACGAAATACAAGAGACAAATAAGGACCTCGTTTAAATAAAATAACGTCCTTATTTTCTCTCTTTGGAGACGCTATAATGAGTTTGCCGCTGAACGCTCAAAATCTGTCGGAATTGTGCAGAAAGGGTCAGAGCTCTTTCTCAGCGGCCTGAGGAGGTGCAGACGTGAATCAATATTATCTGGCGGTCGATATCGGCGCTTCGAGCGGCCGGCATCTGCTGGGCTGGCTGGATGGGGGGATCCTCCGCACAGAGGAAATCCACCGCTTTCCGAATGGGATGACGCGGAAAAACGGCCGTCTCTGCTGGGATTTTGGCGCATTGTTCCGCGAGATCAAGCAGGGGCTGATCCGATGCAGGGAGATCGGGAAAATCCCGTCCTTTATGGGGATCGACACCTGGGGCGTGGACTTTGTCCTGTTGAATCGGAAAGGGAGCGTTCTCGGCGACACAGTCGGTTATAGGGACAGTCGAACCAATGGGATGGACCGGATGGTCGAAAAGTTGATCTCGCCGGAAGAACTCTATCAAAGGACGGGTATCCAGAAGCAGCCGTTTAACTCCATCTATCAGCTGACGGCGATCCGGAAAAACCATCCGGAGGAGCTGGAACAAGCGGATGCCTTCCTGCTCGTTCCCGACTATCTCCACTATCTTCTGACCGGCAGACGAGCTTCGGAATATACCAATGCAACCACCACCCAGCTGGTTGGTGCTGAAAGTAAAACCTGGGACTTGGAACTGATCCGCCGGCTCGGATACCCCGAACGGATCTTCGGCGAAATCGTTCCGCCGGGAACAGTTCTGGGCGGGCTCAAAGAGGAAATCTGGCGGGAGATCGGCTTTGATCTCCAAGTTGTTCTGCCCGGAACGCATGACACGGCTTCCGCCGTTTTGGCGGTTCCGGGGGAGGGGGACGGCGTTTATCTCAGCTCCGGCACCTGGTCTTTGATGGGGGTGGAGCGGTTGAAGCCGGATTGCTCCCCGGAAAGCCGAACGGCAAACTACACCAACGAGGGCGGATTTCAATACCGCTACCGTTACCTCAAAAATATTATGGGGCTTTGGATGCTCCAGTCCGTCCGGAAAGAGTGGAATGAAAGCTATTCTTTTGGGGAATTGGCAGAGCTGGCGGAGAAATGCCGCGCGTTTCCCGCACGGGTCGAGGTGAATGATCGGAGCTTTCTCGCGCCGGACAGCATGGTTGGAGCGGTCAGGGAATACTGCGCGGCTTCCGGGCAGAAGGTACCGGAAACTGCCGGGGAGATTGCTTCTGTCATCTACCACAGCCTTGCGGAAAGCTACCGGCAGACCGTCGGGGAGCTCGAACGCCTGACCGGGCGGGAATACCGGGAAATCCGCATTGTGGGCGGCGGATGCCGGGACAGCTATCTGAACCGGCTGACGGCCGAAGCGACGGGGCGCGCCGTCTTTGCCGGCCCGGTCGAAGCCACGGCGGTTGGAAATCTGGCGGCGCAGATGCTGGGAACGGGGGCATTTTCTTCTATAAAAGAAGCCAAAAAAACGATTGAACGGTCATTTGACATTGTAAAGTATGAATGAGGGGGATTTAGGATGAATCGGGAAGAACGGTATCAAACTGTGAAGGAAAGATACGCAGAGTTTGGGGTGGACGCCGAGGCGGCGATCCGGAAATTGAAAGAGATTCCAATATCGCTCCACTGCTGGCAGGGGGATGACGTCCGGGGCTTTGAGAATGCAGGCTCGCTTTCGGGCGGGATTCAGACGACGGGGAATTACCCGGGAAAAGCCAGAACGCCGGAGGAACTGATGAACGACCTGGACAAAGCGCTCGAGCTGATCCCGGGGAAAAAACGGCTCAATCTGCACGCCAGCTATGCGGTCTTTGAGCCGGGAGAAGCCGTCGACCGCGACGCGCTGGAGCCGCGGCACTTCAAAGCGTGGGTGGAATTCGCCAAAAAACGGGGGTTGGGGCTCGACTTTAACCCCACTCTGTTTTCCCATCCCAAAGCGGCGGAGGCGACCTTGTCGAGCGCTGACCCGGAAATCCGAAGGTTCTGGATCGATCACTGCAAATGCTGCCTGCGGATTTCAGAGTATTTTGCAGAGGAGCTGGGGCAGCCCTGCCTGATGAACATCTGGATTCCGGACGGGCTGAAGGATGTTCCGGCAGACCGGCTTTCGCCCCGCGCGCGGTTCGCCCAGTCGCTGGACGAAATCCTCTCGATCGGGTATGATAAGGAAAAGGTGCTGGTCAGCCTCGAATCCAAGGTGTTTGGGATCGGCTTGGAGTCCTATACGGTCGGCTCCAGCGAATTCTGTCTGGGGTATGCGGCTTCCCGCGGCATCCTTCCGCTGATGGACAACGGGCATTACCACCCGACCGAAATGGTGTCGGACAAAATTTCTTCCATCCTTCTTTTCTTCGACAGGCTGGCGCTCCACATCACCCGCTCCGTCCGGTGGGACAGCGACCACGTCGTCCTGTTCGACGATGAGACGAAAGAGATCGCCAAGGAGCTGGTGCGAAATGATGCGCTCGGCCGCGTCTGCCTGGGACTCGACTTTTTTGACGCGAGCATAAACCGGGTCGCTGCCTGGGTGATGGGGATGCGGAATTTTCAGAAGGCACTCCTTTACGCGCTCCTCTGCCCCAATGAAAAGCTGGCGGAACTTCAAAAGGATGGCAGGTTTACCGAGCTTATGATGTTACAGGAAGAGCTGAAGACCTGCCCGTTCGGCGACGTGTGGGATCAGTTCTGCCGCGAGAGCGGTGTGCCGGAGCGGGAGGACTGGTACAGCGAGGTCGAGCGGTATGAGGAAACGGCACTGAGCCAGAGAAATTGAGGGAGGATTCAATGATGAAGGTTTTGGAGACAGAATTTGCGAAAGGCATGATCCGGCTTGCGGGCGACGGGTTCGCGCAGGGTTGGCATGAACGGAATGGGGGAAACCTCAGCTACCGGCTGACAGAAGAGGATGTTTGTTCTATTCAGGACGATTTGGAGCAAAACGGGGCGCTCTTTCCGATCGGCGCCGGCGTGCCGGGGCTTGCGGGGGAATACTTCCTGGTGACCGGCTCCGGCAAATTTTTTAGAAACGTCCCCCTTGCGCCGGAGGACACCCTGGCGGTGATCCGGGTCGACCAGAAAGGGGAAAACTATCAGCTGGTTTGGGGGCTTCAAAACGGTGGAAAGCCCACCAGTGAGCTCCCCACCCATCTGATGAACCACGAGGTGAAAAAACGGAAAACAAAGGGGGTGCACCGCGTGATCTACCACTGCCATCCCGCCAATATCATTGCGCTCACCTTTGTCCTCCCGTTAAAGGATGAGATCTTCACCCGCGAGCTTTGGGAGATGGCCACCGAGTGCCCGGTCGTTTTTCCGGACGGGATCGGCGTTGTGGAGTGGATGGTGCCCGGCGGACGGGAGATCGCCGTAAAAACCTCTGAGCTGATGGAGCTTTATGACGTCGCCGTCTGGGCGCATCACGGGATTTTCTGCTCGGGCGAGACCTTCGACCTGACCTTCGGGCTGGCTCATACCGTGGAGAAATCAGCTGAAATTCTGGTGAAAACCCTGTCGATGGCGCCGAAGAAATTACAGACGATCGAGCCGGACGGCTTCCGGCAGCTCGCCGGGGATTTCGGCGTTTCCCTTCCGGAAAGATTTTTGTTTGAAAAAGGATGACGGCTGTTTTATAATAAGAAACATACCCTCGATTGACAAGTGCAGCGGCGTGCCACCGCGCCCGTGGCCGGGCAGGACAAACGCGATACTTAGGCAGTACAAGACCCGCAGGCCTGTAACCCGCGAGACACATAGCTTGTACAAAGGTACTTCGCAGAACTGAAACTCAAAAACAGGCAAAACGCCGCTGTGCGAAATTGCCCCGCCTGGGCTCAGGCCCGCAGGGGTACCCTGGCCTTGTCAAGTGAAGGGAGATTCTGTTGCGAAACGGGGGAGGATGATGGACGGGCGGCTGCTCTCGGCCCTTGCTGAAATCACCGAGGAAGAACACGCGCTTCTGACCGGCGGCAAGATTGAAAAGGAACGGTACGCCGCCGGGCGGGATTTTATTGTAGACCGCGGCAAGATGCTCCGGCGCGGGGAATTGATCACCCTGCGGCCACACACCCGCTTTGTGGATTTTCCAGCCCATCGCCATAATTTTATTGAGGTGATGTATGTCTGTGCCGGTTCCGTCACCCATCTGATCGGCGGAAAAGAAGTGCGCGTTCAGGCGGGCGACCTCCTTTTTCTGGGGCGCCACACCGGCCATTCGATCCGGGCCGCCGGAAAAGGGGATATCGGCGTGAATTTTATGATCCTCCCCGAATTTTTCGACGCTGCCCTTACTATGCTCGACAAGGACAGCATCCTGATGGATTTTATCAGCGGCTTTCTCCGCAGGAGCGACAACCCTGACCAATTTCTCCACTTTCAGGTGTCACAGGTGCCTCAGATCCAGAATCTGGTGGAAAATCTGCTGATCTCCTTGATCGACCGGCACGAGGACGAAAATAGGATCAATCAGCTTTTGATGGGGCTTTTGTTCCTCTATCTTCAAAAGCACACCGATCTTTTGGAGAAAACGTCTCCGGTCGGCTATCGGGACAACCTGGTGATGGCCGCCCTGCGTTATATCGACCAGCATTATCCCACTGCCAGCTTGACCGAACTGGCAGGGCAGCTGCATCAGCCACTGCCGGTATTGAGCAAGATGATCAAGCAGAAAACCGGAGCGAATTTTAAGGAGCTCCTCCAGCGAAAACGGCTGCAGGCGGCCCAGACACTGCTATCCGATACCAGCTTGCCGGTCAGCGATATTGTCACGGCGGTCGGTTATGAGAACAACAGCTATTTCTACCGCTGCTTCCGCGAAAAAAACGGTATTTCTCCCGGGGAATATCGTAAGGCGCTTAAAGCCAGCGCCAAATGAGGAGAAATATGTTAAAAGAAAAACCGGTGGAGATTTCCGCCGGTTTTTTGCAGGTATAAAGTTTTAAAAGCAAAGGACATCCTTGACCGACAAGAAAAATATGCTCAAGCAGGTCGAAAAAGGCGAACGAGCCGAGTGCCCTCGGTGTCCATGCCCAGCCGAACCCCGCTTTGTCCTGAAAAATCGCCTCTGCTTTTCTTGGCCCGGAGATAAAATTATAAGACGATTGGCTCCAGCTCGTTTAAATCGAAAGGCGTCTGCTGGTAGATGAAGTAATTCAACCAGTTTGCATAAAGCAGGTTTGCGGCGCTTCTCCAGTTGAAAGGCGGCGTTCGGTTCGGATCGTTGCCGGGAAAGTAGTTGTACGGCACTTTGATCGGCAGGCCTTTTTCAATGTCACGGAAATATTCGGACGCGAGGGTCAGCCGATCGTATTCGGAATGCCCGGTGACAAAGAGCTGGCGGTTGTCCTTTGAAGCGATCAAAAACGGCCCGGCCTTTTCGGAAACAGCTAAAAGTTCTAGATTTGAATTTTGAATAATCCTTTCAATCGGCACACCGGTATGCCGTGAATGCGGAGCGAGAAACTCTTCGTCGAACCCCCGTACCAGCGGGCTGTCATAGGTGAGAACGCGATGCTCGAAAATGCCGAACATTTTTTGCTGTAACGGGATTTTTGGAATCCCATAGTGGTAATATAATCCCGCTTGAGCGCCCCAGCAGATATGCATGGTCGAAAAAACGTGGGTCTTGCTCCACTCCATGATTTCACAGAGCTCATCCCAGTAGTCCACCTCTTCGAACGCCATCTGTTCCACCGGCGCCCCGGTGATAATCAAGCCGTCAAACCGTTCGCTTTTAATCTCATGAAAAGTATTGTAAAATTTAAGCAGGTGTTTTTGAGAAGTGTTTTTCGAAGTATAAGAAGCAGTTTGCAGCAGCTCAATATTAATTTGAATGGAAGAATTGCTGAGCAGGCGGAGCAGCTGTGTTTCCGTTTCGATTTTTTTGGGCATCAAGTTCAAAATCGCAATCTTCAGCGGGCGGATATCCTGCTTTACAGCGCGTTCCTCCGTCATAACAAAAATATTTTCGCCTTCTAAAATAGAACGAGCAGGCAGGGATTCGGGAATATTAATTGGCATAAAACGTCATTTCCAATCTTTAAAATTGACCTGGAATCCCATTATAGCAAAAAAAGGGGGGGAATTCAATTATTTTTTATAAGATTTTTTGACAAATTCCCTTGACAAGGGAAGGGGAGAGGAGGTAAAATAAACAAG
>CAZSIV010000043.1:0-16805 GCA_964607135.1 uncultured Oscillospiraceae bacterium
TCCTCGGCGTTTTTTTTACATTTTATCACTGGCGCTGACCCCTAAAATCATCAATAAATCGGCATTGAAAATTGCTGGATACGGCATCCAAACGAATAGCGTCAAAAGTATCAGGGATTGTCCGGCGCTCTGGACCAAATATGACATAGAAGATTGGGAAGAGAAGCTATATACACAGCTCAAGCCGTTAAAGCATGGAGAATATGGTATTTGTTATGAAAGCAACGAGGAAACTGGCGAATTTGTCTATGTAATCGGAGTTGCGGTGGAAAATTTCGACGATGCAACCGGGGATATGATAAAGGTTGAACTTCCAGCTTCTGACTACGCAGTTTTCACGACGTCCCCTGTAGATGATGCAGCATTTTCTAAAAATATTCAAAACACATGGCATGATATTATAAACGAATGGTTTCCTGGCTCCGGATATTTATGGGACGAAACCAAGCCGGATTTCGAATTGTATGATGAGCGTTGTCATGGAGATACTGATAAAGTCATGGAAATCTATGTGCCGGTAATAAAAAAGTAAAGGGTTTTATTTTAACATCTGAACTTTTTTCAGCCTAAGTTCAAACAGATCGTAAAAGAGCTTATTTTCCGATAGTTTCCTCCCTGCTGTTTTCAGATATCTTGTTCAGCACAAAGGAAAGTTCAAATTTCACCGCCAAAATCGTAGAAGCATCTTTTTCATGTGGCTTATACGGCGGCGAGTCGCCGCGGACAGTAAATACACCTCACTCTGTGGGGTGTTTTATTTTTTGACTCCGTGTTTAAGCAGGCATCTTTTTTACACCTTTCGCTGCATCGCAACGAGCGACGCTTAATTAAAGCGCCCACTCTTTGAAGCGGGCATTTTCCGTCCGCATTGTTGCTGCTCTTTCTCTGCAAAGGGTCCGCTTGCTCGCCTTACTACGCTCTCACGTCTAAGCCGAATTTGGGATGAAATACGGCGTCAACGGTTTGATTAAATGAAGATCGAACTGTTTTTTTATTATTTAGATTGTTTTGAAAATAATAATATAAGGATTTTAAAAGAATATTTGACAGCCGGACAGCAACACTAAATTTGACAACGATATGCAGGCGCTCGTCTTTCAATTTTGAAGATTTTGACGGTCAGTTTTTCCTTTCCGTGGGAAGTCGGCCGAGTCTTCCAAATGGCGGGACGGCATTTCTGATTGAAAGGGTGAGTGTATTTGAAAAAATATCTGGCGCTCGGAGCGGCAACGCTTATACTTATGTTTGCGGTATTGATGATTCCGAACCTGGTTTCCCAAATCCTTCCGTCGGTCAAGATCACTTCGATGAAGGTAGACCGGTATTCGGAGGTAGTTTACGCTTCCGGCACGGTTGAGGAAGAGAGAAAAACCGAAGTTTCTTCGGACTTCCCGCTGGTGATTAAAAAGATAAACGTTTCTGCGGGGGACGCGGTAAAGGCCGGCGACGTCTTAATGGAAGTCGATAAGGAAAACACCCAAAAACTCCTTTTGGAACTGGCGTCCGGCACCCTTTCTTCCTCGGGGGAAAGCTTGACGATGACCTTGCTTCAGATACTCGGGGAGTATTCGAACGAACAGCTTGCCGCTCTGCTTCCGGATGTCGTCACTGCGCCGGTGTCCGGGGTCGTCAGCCGGGTGGAAGCGTCGAAAGGAACGCTGCTTTTTCCGGGGACAACCCTCGCTGCGATCTCTCAGGGGACAGCGATGGTTGCGACGCTTGCGGTCTCCGAATCCGACATTGCAATGATCGAGACCGGGCAGACGGTGGCGCTGACCGGCGTGTCCGACAAAAATGAGGTGCGCTACGGCACAGTGACCTCGATTGCCTCTTCCGCGCGGAAACAGCTTTCGGGCACTTCCCTGGAAACAGTGGTCGACATCTCGGTGAAGCTGGACCAGCAGGATACGCTTTTAAAGCCGGGGTATACCGTCAACGCTGAGATACAGGTAGAGGCTCCCCGGCAGATCAACCTGCTCCCTTACGATGCAATCGGGCAGGATGAAAGCGGCGAAGAGTACGTTTATATCTATGATGCAGCGGCTGAAACCGCAGTCAAGCGCCATGTGGTAAGCGGGGTCGAGACAGCAAACGGTGTGGAAATCACAAAAGGGGTCTACCCCAGCGACCTTGTCGTTTTTGATGTATCCACTGTTTCGGGGGAAGGCAGCTATATCAGCGTGCAGGGAAGGGTCGGTTAAATGTTCGATTATATCATCAGCGGAACCAGAAACGTATTTCGCAAAAAGGTACGGTCTGTCCTGACGATTGCCGGGATTGCGATCGGCGTGCTCTCGGTCGTCGTCATCTCCACAATCGGCGAGGTGGGGAAAAGCGCCATCAATCAGGAAATCGACAGCATCGGGATGAGCGGCTTGACCATCCGCACGGTGAAAAGCGGCAGCCAGCTTTTTACCGCTCAAATCCAGAGTGTAGAAGCCTTGGAGCCGGTTTCAGAGGCGATCCCGCTCATGCTGGAATACACCGAAAGCACCTTGAGAGGGATTAAAACCGACTGCGCGGTCTGGGGAATCGACAGCGGCGCTCAAAACGTTGTGTCGATGCAGCTTTTGTATGGGAGGTATATCAATCAGGCGGACGTCGCATCCAATGCGGCGGTCTGTATTGTAGACGAAAGCTATGCGGAGAAGGTTTATAAGCGGACGAATATTGTGGGGAAAACCATCTATATTTCAATGAACGGGATGCCGGAGCCGTTTGAAATCATCGGGGTCGTGAAAACGGGGGGGAGCTTAATGCAGGGGCTGATCGGAAACTATATTCCCTGCTTTGTTTACACCCCTTACACCACCCTGAAAAACCATACGGGAAAGTCGAATTTCGACCAAATTGCCGTCAAGCTCAAATCCGAGGCGGACCCGGAGCTCGCCGCGAAGGAGATCAAGGCCTCTCTCACTGGCGTGCTGGGCAGCGGGGAAAATATCCGGGTCGAAAATCTCGCCGCTCAGCGGGAACAGCTCGACAACATCCTGGGGATCGTCACCCTGGTTCTTTCGGTGATTGCCGGGATTTCTCTGGTGGTTGCCGGGCTGTCCATCATGACGGTCATGCTGGTGTCGGTCAGCGAACGGACGAAGGAGATCGGGATCAAAAAATCGATCGGCGCTTCCCGGCGCAAGATCATGATGGAATTTTTAACGGAGTCGTTCCTGATTTCCGGAATCGGAAGTGCATCGGGGGTGATACTGGGCGTTCTGCTGTCGGTGCTCGGATGCTCCGCACTGGGGCTGGCCCCGCTTCTCAACTGGGAAATGATCCTGTTCAGCGTTCTGTTTGCGACGGGGACGGGCGTTCTCTTCGGAGTTTACCCGGCGATGCAGGCGGCAAAGCTGCGCCCGGTTGACGCTCTGCGCAGCGAGATATAAAAAACGAAAGCCCGCGTCTGCCGTTTAAACTCAAACGGCAGACGCGGGCTGTGGATTAAAAACTGCTCTCAATGATTTTGGCGCTGGATCCGGGCGAATACCGCCAGTAGTCCATATGCCCTTCAGTTTGATAGTAGTTATAATGATAATTGATCTCTCCTTCGTCGAACGCATCGACGATGATCAGCTTGATTTTCATTTTTTCGGGAATCAGGCTTTTGATGTAAACGCTTGCGAACTGTCCGCTTTTGATCCCCTCTTTCACTTCGGCAAGTCCGGCGAGATTGGGGGCGAGCTCGACAAAGACGCCGTAGCTTTCGATTGACCGGATGATTCCGGGAACGGTCTCCCCGCTCTGGAAATTCGCGGCGTTCTCTTCCCAGGTTCCGAGGAGTTCTTTATGGCTCAGGCAGATCCGGCCGTCTTCGGCAAAGCTTTTCACAACGGCGTAAATCATCTGTCCCTGCCGGAACCGGTCGCTCGGATGGGAAATCCGGGAGACCGAGATCGAATCGATCGGGATCAGGGAGGGGATGCCGCAGCCAATGTCGACAAAACAGCCGAACTGCTCCAGGTGGGTGACGCGGGCGGGGATGATATCCCCGCAGGCCAGGCCGGAGAGATATTCCTCGCTACAAGCCTGCTGCGCTTTTTTTCTGGAGAGGAGGGCAATCGTTTTTCCGGCGCTGTCCTTTTCAAATCCGGTTACCATAAAGCAGACGGCTTTATTGACGCGGGAGATCAGCGCGATGTCGCGGGTTTTTCCGCTGTCGATCCCCAGGGCGCCCTCTTCCCGTGGAATGACGCCGGACATACAGCCCAAATCTACAATTAAATTGTGACCGCTGTCACAGACGACGGCGCGCGCTTCCAAAATCGCCTGAAGGCGCAGAGCCTCGCTCAAGGTGGATTCGCTGCGCAGGTAATATCGGTTTTCTTCGCTGTGTATGAGACTGCCTTCCGGATAATAGCTCATCTTATGTACCTCCATTGTTTTGCAACTTGGTAAACTATATGCAAAACAACGGAGTGGTATTACACCTTTTGGATGCGGTAGCCGCCGCAGGAGATCAGGAATCCTGAGATTTTGTTCGCCTGCGCGGTTTCGGCGGTGATTTCCAGCGTCGCGGTTCGCCGCCGGTCTGTCTCGTTGCGGAAAAGCGAGCTGTTTTCGGTGCTGAACGGAGGCGTTGGGGTAAAGGCGACAGCCTGGAAGGTGTCGTGAAAGGAATTGAGGACGGGAACCGGCACCCGATGCTGTTCGTCTCCATCCGACAGATGGCCGCATTTAATGACCGCCTTGCCCACCTGAGGGTAGTGAGACTTGACCCGCCTTGCCGCCCGTTCCGCAAAGTCTACGGAATCGAATTCCGCGGTGATGGTAACGCTCATGCGAAGGGTCTCCTTTCAAAATAATAAACGGATTAAAGGCTGCGATTGGAAAAGCCAAAAGCTCTTTAACCACGTTACTATTTTTCCCCCGAAAAGCAGTTCATGTGTGAAAATATTTGCCTGCTCTTCCGCTTGACGGACAGCTGTTTTAAAAACAAACGGACAGGCGGGAATTTTGGTGCGTCTTCCTGTCGGGCGAAGGATATCCCAAATTTGAAAAAATTTGCCTTTTGACCGTCAAATTGTTATAATAAAATCAATACCTTCGGTTGGATGGGAGAGATTTGGCCGGTTTCGGGTTGGAACGATGTCCGGCACTTGCCGGCCGACGGCAAATGGGGGATTGGTTGATGGACGTGCAGTTAAACGATATCCTGGAGCTGAAAAAGCCGCATCCATGCGGCGAAAAAAAGTTCCTGGTTCTGCGCATTGGGATGGATTTTAAAATCCGCTGTACCAAGTGCGGACGGGAAGTCATGGTTCCCAGGGTAAAGATCGAGAAGAATATCAAACACATCGTCCGCTCGGGCGAGACGGTAATATGAGGTGGCTCCATGTTTGAAAAATTGAGTTTGACACAGGAACGGTATGAGGAGATCAACCGCAGATTGATGGATCCCGAGGTAGTCGGCGACAACCGGCAGTACCGTGAATTGATGAAGGAATATAAGCACTTGACCCCGCTGATCGAGAAATACCAAGAGTATCTTGCGGCGCAGAAGGCTTTTGACGAGGCGAAGGAATTGCTCGACGAGGGCGGCCTGGACAGGGATTTCAAGGAGATCGTTCAGGAGCAGTTGGAGGAGAGCCGGGAGAAGATCGACGCTGTTTCGGAAGAGATCAAAATCCTGCTTCTTCCGCAGGATCCCAACGACGATAAAAACGTCATCGTCGAAATCCGCGGCGGCGCAGGCGGGGAAGAAGCAGCGCTTTTTGCCAACACCCTTTACCGGATGTACACCATGTATGCCGAAACCAAGGGCTGGAAAACCGAGATTTTAAACGCAAACGAAACCGAGCTGGGCGGCTTTAAAGAGGTGAGCTTCAGCATCGAGGGGGAAGGCGCGTTTTCCCGTCTGAAATTTGAAAGCGGCGTCCACCGGGTGCAGCGCGTTCCGGAAACCGAGGCGTCGGGGCGGATCCACACCTCTACCGTCACCGTCGCGGTTTTGCCGGAGGCTGAGGATGTCGAGGTTGAGATCAATCCCGCCGACCTTCAGGTGGACACCTACCGTTCCAGCGGGGCGGGCGGTCAGCATGTCAATAAAACCGAATCCGCCATCCGGATCACTCATCTCCCGACCGGGATCGTAGTGGAATGCCAGGACGAGCGGAGCCAGCACAAAAACCGCGAAAAGGCGATGAAAATCCTGCGTTCCCGCCTTTACGAAGCGATGCTGCGGGAGCAGAACGACAAAATTGCATCCGAGCGGAAGTCACAGGTCGGAACCGGCGACCGTTCGGAGCGGATCCGCACCTATAACTACCCGCAGGGGCGGCTGACCGACCATCGGATCGGGCTGACCCTTTACCATCTGGAGGACAACTTAAACGGCAGTCTGGACGAGGTTATCGACGCGCTGGTCACAGCGAATCAGGCTGAGAAGCTCGCGGCTCAGACGGAGCTCGAGTAAAGACCGGGGGAAAAGAATGGCTCAAACAAAGATGCTGCCCTGCGGCGAGGAGGGAATCCGGCTTGCCGCGGCGCTTTTAAAACAGGGGGAAGTGGTCGGAATCCCGACCGAGACGGTCTACGGGCTCGCGGCCGACGCTTATAATCCCGCCGCGGTTTCCAAAATTTTTACGGCGAAGGGGAGACCGCAGGACAATCCGCTGATTGTACATATCAGCGATCTTGCCATGCTGGAGGAGCTCACTTCGGATTTTCCCGCGTCGGCCCGAAAACTGGCCGGCGCGTTCTGGCCGGGGCCGCTGACCATGATCCTGCCGAAGTCGGAGCGGGTGCCGCGCGAGGTGACGGCGGGGCTCGATACCGTCGGCATCCGGATGCCGAGCCATCCCGGTGCGGCGGCGGTGATCCGCGCCTGCGGCTTTCCGCTGGCGGCGCCTTCTGCAAACACTTCCGGGCGGCCTAGTCCGACCCGGGCGGAGCATGTGCTCTGCGATATGAACGGAAAAATCCCGCTGGTGCTCGACGGCGGGAGCTGTGAGGTCGGGGTCGAATCCACCGTGGTTCTCGTCAGGAGCGATTCCGTTCACATCCTCCGCCCCGGCGGCGTTTCGCTTGAGGAGCTGGAGGGGCTGGACATCCCGGTCACGGTCGACCCGGCCGTAGAAACCGGGCTGCGGCAGGGGGCGGCGGTTCTTTCGCCGGGGCTCAAATACAAGCACTATGCGCCCAAGGCGGACGTCGTTCTGGTAAAGGGCCCGCTTGATAAATTCGCCGAATATGTCAATAATAAAGCGGAAAGCGATGCCTTCGCCCTGGTCTTCGAGGGAGAAGAACCGGCTTTGCGCCTGCCCTGTATTGTATACGGGGAAAGGGAAACACCCGAAACCCAGGCGGCCGGATTATTTGATGCGCTTCGGAAACTCGATGAAAAGGGTGCGGAAATTGTATACGCCCGCTGCCCGGAGCAAAAAGGGGTGGGGCGTGCCGTCTATAACCGGCTTCTCCGCGCCGCGGCCTTTCAGGTGGTGGAGCTATGACTGCTGTGATCGGCTTGACAGGACAGAGCGGGAGCGGGAAATCCTTCCTCAGCGAGCGGTTCCGCGAGCGGGGAATCCCGGCGATCGACGCCGACCGTGTGAGCCATCAGGTGACGGGGGAAAATCCCGATTGTCTCTCTTCGCTGCGGAAAGCGTTTGGAGACGAAATCTTTGATCCGGACGGCTCCCTGAACCGGAAAACGCTGGGCGCCGTTGTTTTTTCCGACCCGGCTCAGCTGAAGCTTCTCAACAAAACGGTGTTCCCGTTTATTACCCGGGAAATCGAGCGGCAGATCGCCGCCGCAGAATCGTCGGGGGAAGGGCTGCTTCTTCTGGACGCGCCCACCCTTTATGAAGCGGGCGCCGATCGATTCTGCTGCTGCGTTGCGGCGGTCTGCGCCCCATTTGACCTGCGCCTGGAGCGGATTATGCAGCGCGATGGGCTGAGCCGCGAGGCCGCTTTGCTGAGGCTGTCCGCCCAGAATGACGATGCGTTTTATCGGGAAAGGGTTGATTTTATCCTTTATAACAACGGGACGAAGGAAGAATTCCTTCAAAAAGCGGATGGATTGATCGATGCGTTAATCCGGCGGTTTGCGCCGCCGGCAACAAAATAGGAGGGATTGTAATGAGTGAAACCAAAAGCGCCGCCAAGGAACTGAGAGAAAAATTGTTTTTAGAACCTAAAAATGCCGCACTCCGGATGGAAGAAAAGGATGTGAAGGAGGCTTTCTCTTTCTGCGACCCGTATAAAGAGTTTCTCGACGCTGCAAAGACCGAGCGCGAAGCGGTGAAAACCGGGGTGAAGCTGCTGGAAGAGAAAGGGTTTTGCCCCTTCGATCCCGCCCGGAAATATCTGCCGGGGGACAAGGTTTATGCGGTCAACCGCGGGAAATCGCTGATTGCGGCGGTCATAGGGAGCGAGCCGATTGAAAACGGCGTCCGGATCGCCGCGGCGCACATCGATTCGCCCCGGCTGGATTTAAAGCCCCGCCCGGTCTATGAGGACGCTGAGCTGGCGCTCTTCAAAACCCATTATTACGGCGGAATCAAGAAATACCAGTGGACTGCAATCCCGCTTGCCCTGCACGGCGTCATCATCGACCGGAACGACCGGACGATCGAGGTCTCAATCGGGGAAGCGGAGGAGGATCCGGTCTTCTGCGTCACCGACCTGCTGCCCCACCTCGCCGCCGCCCAGATGAAGCGGACGCTGGCCGAGGGGATCAAGGGGGAAGAGCTCAACGTTTTGATCGGGAGCCTCCCGTTCAAGGACGATGAGATCAGCGATAAGGTCAAACTGAATCTCCTGAACCTTTTGTTTGAGAAATATGGAATTACCGAGGCGGATTTTCTTTCTGCCGAACTGGAAGTGGTTCCGGCTTTCAAGGCGAAGGATATCGGGATCGACCGTTCGATGGTCGGCGCCTACGGGCATGACGACCGCGTCTGCGCCTACACCGCATTACAGGCGATCCTCAAAACAGAGCGTCCTGCCAAAACCTCCGTTTTGGTACTGGCGGATAAAGAGGAAATCGGCAGCGACGGGAACACCGGCTTGAAGTCCGCCTTCCTGCGTTACTTTATCGCCGACTTAGCCAAGCCGCACGGGATCGAGGGAAGGACGGTTCTTTCTCATTCCGAATGCCTGTCGGCCGACGTCAACGCCGCCTTCGACCCAACTTTCCCGGATGTGGCGGAGCGGAAAAACACCGCCTATCTGAACTACGGGGTCGTAATCACCAAATACACCGGCGCGCGGGGCAAATCCGGGACGTCAGACGCTTCGGCGGAGTTTGCCGGAAAGGTTCGGAATCTCCTCGACCGGACGGGAGTGATTTGGCAGACAGGGGAGCTCGGCAAGGTGGACCAGGGCGGCGGCGGAACGGTCGCGGCCTATATCGCCAACCTGAATGTGGATGTCATCGACCTGGGCGTCCCCGTCCTTTCGATGCACGCCCCGTTTGAGGTGGTCTCTAAAATTGACGTCTATATGGCGCATCGCGCGTTTTATGAATTTTTTGTATATTAATTTTTAATATCTTTATTGACATCAAAAAGCTCTCACTATATAATAAACTCAGACGGTTTTCAGTTTAAGCGCGGAGCAGCGTTTTGATTGAACTGTAAGTGGTTTTATATTTATGGGAGGTTTGTGAGATGTTTTGTAAAAATTGTGGTGCGCAGATGAATGAAAACGCTGCGTTCTGTGTCACCTGCGGCGCCGCCGCCGGGCAGGGGACGAGTCACTGCGCGAATTGCGGCAACGAAATTGCGCCTGGCGCGGCTGTCTGTCTGAAATGCGGCGCGGCTGTGGTGAACGGCCCGGTTGCACCGAACGGCGCCCCTGTCGGCACCGGTGCGCCGAAGTCCAAGATTGCTGCCGGTCTGCTTGGCATTTTCCTCGGCTCTTTGGGCGTACATAACTTTATGCTCGGTTATACCGGTAAAGCGGTTGCGCAGCTCGTCATGACGCTTGTCGGATGGATCCTTGCTCCGTTTACCTGCGGCATTACGGCGCTGGCTCCTGCCGCGGCCGGTATCTGGGCGCTGGTCGAAGGGATTATGATCCTGACCGGTTCGATCGCGACGGATGCGAACGGCGTCCCGCTCCAGTAACTCAATTATTGTTAAAAACGCGGAAACTTAAGTTTCCGCGTTTTTTGTTTTAGAAATCAGCGGGTACGGCCGGTGGAGCCGTTTTGTCAATTGTTTTCGCTCTGTTGGAACTCACGATTTGCAGCTGAAAAAGGAAAAGTATTTTATTGACTTATAATATAAAATGAAGTATCATAGGATGTAGAGAGCGATTAGTGCTTTCGCTCCACAACTTATTAGTAAATTGTGTTTTGGAGGGATTGGACATGTTTTGTAAAAATTGCGGCGCGCAGATGAATGAAAACGCTGCGTTTTGCGTCACCTGCGGCGCTGCTGCCGGCCAGGGTACGGGATATTGTGGGAATTGCGGAAATGCGACTGCGCCCGGCGCGGCTGTCTGTTTGAACTGCGGTGCGGCTCTGGCAAACGGTCCGGTTACACCGAACGGTATCCCTGTTGGCGCCGGTGCGCCGAAATCCAAAACAGCCGCCGGTGTGCTGGGAATCCTACTCGGCGCTTTTGGCGCGCATAATTTTTATCTTGGTTATACCGGCAAAGCGGTCGCCCAGCTTTTGATTACGGTCTTATCCTGCTTTACCCTGTCGATTGCCTCTGAAATCTGGGGCCTTATTGAAGGGATTATGATCCTGACCGGTTCTCCGAATTTCACCACTGATGCGAAGGGCGTTCCGCTTCAGTAAATATATGGCGGCGAGGTTAAGGCGTCTGCTTTTCCCGATGCTATAAGAGGCAAGATTCCTTGTGCGGCTTTTTCATCGCTGCACAGGGAATTTTTGTTTTGAAAGGGGAATGTGGGCGATTGCTCCGAATCGACAAAAAAATTGACGGAAGATTGTGCAAAAGGAAGAAAGAGTAAAATTTTGCAAAATCCCCTTGCATTGGCAGCTTAAATCTTCTATACTTATATCGTATAGTTGATTTACCTAATCATATGTTTTGTCCGGGTTTGCATCGCTTTCAGGAAAAGCTGAACAGCCGCAGAAAATTCGGACAGGGGGTATCCCAAGACATTTCATTGCAAGAGAGAAGGTGAGAACAATGTCCCTTGAAGCAATCGAAAGGGTGGCGGAGGTCGAATCAAAAAACCGGGAGCGCAGGGCTTCCGCTGAGACTGAGGCGAAACAGATCGTCGCCGATGCCGAGCGGGAAAGCTCTGCGCTCTTGCAGCAAATGCGCGCGGATGCGGCAGAGCAGGGGAAAAAGCTGCTGCGCCAGGCCGAGGAAAAAGCGGCCGTGCGCTCGGCCGAGATTGCCCGCGCTGCGGAGGCGGAGAGCGGCGCGCTGCGCAGTACGGCGGAAAAGCATCTGGAAGAAGCCGCAGAGTTTATTGTCGGAAGGATTGTGAAGCACTGATATGGCCATTGTAAAAATGAAAAAACTCCGCGTCATAGCGATGGCCGATCAACGGGAAACGTTGCTGAAAGACCTGTTGCATCTGGGTTGCGTGGAAATCAGCGAGCCGGACGGCAAACTGGCGGACCCGGATTGGTCTGCTTTGCTGGAGCGGGGCAGCTCCCGGCTGGCGGCGACCAAGGGTGAAATCAGCGATGTGAACGCCGCTTTGGCGGCCATTAAAAAGTACGCCCAGGTAAAAGACGGGCTGTTCGTAAAACGGCATCCTATCTCTGAACGGGAATTCCTCAGTGCCGGCACGGTGGAAACTGCAAAAGAGGCGAGCCGGAAGATCGGCGAGCTGTTGCAGGATCTGACGCGCCTTCAGACTGAAGAAAGCCGGCTGGAAAACCGAAAAGCGGGTTTGCTTCCCTGGAAAGAGCTCGACATGCCGCTGGAGACGGAGGGCACGGAGCATGTGCTTTACCGGATCGGAACCTTTCCAGGTGCGGCTGATGTAGCTGTTGTCCAGACAGAGCTGGCGGGCAAAGCGGCTGCGTTGTTTGAAATCAGCGGGGATAAGCAGCAGAAATATGTCCTGCTTCTCTGTCATAAGGCGGAGGAAGATGCGGCTTTGGAAATTCTGCGGCCCCATGGTTTCAGCGTCACAGCGTTTCAGGGGGTTGTCGGAACGGCAGCGGAGAATCTGCAAAAGCTGTCGGAACAGTTGGAGGAAAACCGCAAAGCGCAGGAGGAAACCACCGAGGCGCTTGTCGCAAGCGCAGAATCGAGGGAAGCGCTCCGGGTTTATGCCGACCGTCTCACAGTCGAGGCCGCCAGGGAAACTTCTCAGGAGAGGCTGCTGACAGACGGGACGATCGTTTTCTTCGAAGGCTGGGCTCCGGCAGAGTCAATGAACCGGGTGCAGGCTGCGTTGGAGCGAAGCGGATGTGCCTGGGAGGCGGAAGACCCGACGGAGGATGAAATCCCCGACGTTCCGGTCAAGCTGAAAAACAACTGGCTGACAAAGCCGCTGAATATGGTGACCGAGATGTACTCCCTGCCATCGTATGACAATGTAGACCCCAACCCGTTGATGGCGCCGTTTTTCATCCTGTTTTACGGGATCATGATGGCGGATATGGGCTATGGTTTGCTGATGATGCTCGCTTCGGTGGTGATTTTGAAGAAGTACCGGCCAAAGGGAACCTCAGGGCATCTGTTTGGGCTGCTCGGTTTGTGCGGGATCAGCACCTTTATTATGGGGGCGGTTACCGGCGGGTTCTTCGGCGATTTCATCCCGCAGATTGCAAAGCTTATCAATTCGGAGAGCACGCTGACGCTTCCGGCCCTGTTTACCCCGCTCGACGACACGCTGATGATCCTGGTCGGCGCTATGTGCCTCGGCTTTGTACAGATCATCACCGGTATGGCGATCAGCTTTATTGAGAAGCTCAAGCGCCGCCGTTTCCTGGATGCTCTCTGGGAAGAGGTCACCTGGTGGATCATCTTTGCCGGGATCGCCTGCATGGTGCTCGGCGTCACGAGCGTCGTCCTGATTGTCGGGGGTATCCTGCTGGTTGCCGGCTGTGTGGTCAACGGAAAAGGGATTGTCGGGAAGGCGTTCGGTATCTTCGGCTCCCTTTATAACCACGTGACCGGTTATTTCGGCGATATTCTTTCCTACGCGCGTCTGATGGCTTTGATGCTGGCAGGGAGTGTCATCGCCCAGGTGTTCAATACGCTGGGGGCGATTCCGGGGAATATCATTATCTTTATTGTGATCTCACTGGCGGGCAACGCGCTGAACTTCGCGCTCAATCTGCTGGGCTGCTATGTTCACGACCTGCGTTTGCAGTGCCTGGAGTATTTCGGCAAATTTTATCAAGACGGCGGCAAGCCGTTCCGGCCTCTGGCCATGAATACAAAATTTGTAGATATTGAATCAAATTAAGGAGGAAATTCATCATGGACTTTTTTGAAGCGTTTGGCGGTTTAGCACTGGGATTGCTGGGTGCCGGCCTGGCGGCTGTTCTTTCCGGCATTGGTTCTGCGAAGGGCACCGGCCGTGCCGGTGAAGCGGGCACAGGCCTTTTGTGCCAGGATCCTTCCAAATTCGGTAAGGTCATGATTTTGCAGGTTATTCCTGGTACGCAGGGCTTGTACGGCCTCGTCGTTTGGTTCTTCGCCGTCTTCCAGATGGGCTTACTGGACGGAACCGCTTTCGACATGAGCGTTCAGCAGGGGTTACAGTATTTCGCAGCTTGCCTGCCGATGGCGCTGGGCGGCCTTTTCTCTGCGATTGCACAGGGCCGTGTGGCTGCCGGCTCCATCAACATTCTGGCGAAAAAACCTGACGATTGGTCGAAGGGCATGGTGCTTTGTATTACGGTAGAGTTCTACGCCATCCTGTCCCTGCTGGCTTCCATGTTGATGATCATCAACGTTGCCGGCTAACCCCAAAGAAAGGGGAGTCAACATGAACGGAATCGAAAAAATTACGCAGCGGATCGACGAGGAAACCCAGGCGGAGATCGACCGCATTCTCGGGAAAGCCCGTGAAGAAGCTGCGCAGATTACGGCCGATTATAAGGCCCGGGCGGATGCCGAGGCTGCCGGCCTGACGGCGCGGAATGAAAAAAGCGCCGCGGAGCAGGAGGAGCGCCTGGTGAGCGTGGCCCAGATGGAGGCCCGTAAGGTGACTCTGGCCGCCAAGCAGGAGATGGTGGAGAAGGCTTATCAGCTGGCGCTGGAAAAACTGTGCGCCATGTCTGACGAACAGTACATATCCGTCTCTGCTGATTTGCTGGCGCAGGCGGCTCCGGACGGCTGCGGCGAGGTGATCTTTGCTCCGGCGGAGCGGGAACGGGTCGGCGCGGCGGCAGTTGCCAAAGCCAACGAGCAGCTGAAGGGTGAGCTGGTTTTGGCTGAAGAGACCAGGCCTCTCAACGGCGGATTTATTTTGAAAAACGGCAATGTAGAGGTCAACTGTACCTTTGATACACTGGTGCGTCTGCAAAAAGCGGAAACTGCGGGAGCGGTGGCAAAACACCTGTTCCCGGAGGGATAGCGAGGAGGAAGCGCCTTGGCAAAAAAGATAAAAGATACCGATTACCTGGTCATTTCCGCCCGCGTTAAAGCGATGGAAAACAGCCTTCTGACCCGGGAGCGGATGGAACAGCTCCTGGACGCGAAAAGCGATGACGAGGCTGTAAAGATTTTGCAGGAATGCGGTTATCCCGAACTGGATACCGCCGACCCGGAGGCGCTGGACGCGGCTTTGTCCGCGGCGCGGGAAGCGATGTTGGCCGACCTGGCCGACGGGGCGCCGGATCCCAGGTATATCGATATTTTTAAGTTGAAGTATGATTACCACAATGTGAAGGCAGTCCTAAAGGCGGAGATGATGGAGACCGACGCCGCCCATATGCTGATGGATATGGGACGTGTTCCGGCGAAGGAGCTGAGTGAGGCGATCCGAGCCGGCGAGCTGGACAGTTTGCCGCCGATGCTGGCGCAGGCCGCCGCAGAGGCGAAGGATGTTCTCACAACTACCCGGGACCCCCAGCTTTCCGACATCGTGCTGGATCGCTGGTATTACCGGGATATGGAGCAGCTGGTGGCGTCGATCGGGAGCGAGTTCCTTTTGGGCTACCTGAAAGCCCAGATCGATGCGGCAAACCTGCGGACGCTGGTGCGCACCCTGCGGATGGGGAAGAATGCGGATTTTCTGCAAGGCGTTCTCTTTGAGGGCGGCGATATCCCCGTGGATGCGGTCTTAGCGGTCAGTTCTGCGGCTGGCGGCGGGATGAGTGAGCTCTACGGGCCGACACAGTTTCAGACGGCGGCGGAGGCCGGGGCGGAAGCGCTTCACGGCGGGCCGCTGACAAAGTTTGAAAAGCTTTGTGACGACGCAGTCGGGGATTATCTGGCCGGAGCCCAGTATGTACCGTTTGGGGAGGCCCCGCTGGTGGGTTACCTGGCGGCACGGGAAACGGAGTATACCAACCTGCGCATCCTGTTGATGGGACGCGGCGCCGGGCTCCCTGCTGATGTAATCCGGTCGCGGCTCCGCGAGAGCTATGTATAAGGCGGTGTGACGATGGCAAAAACGTATCAAATCGCCGTGATTGGCGATTGGGAATCCGTCATGGGGTTCCGTGCCCTGGGTCTGGATACCTATCCCGTCACTTCGGTGGAAGCGGCGCGGGAAAAGGTAAAAGAACTCGCCCGGGAGGACTGTGCGGTGATTTACCTCACCGAGCAGCTGGCAAAGGATATGGAAGATGTGCTGTCCCAGTATAAGGATGAACTGCGGCCTGCCATCATTCTGATTCCGGGCCGGGAGGGGTCTCTCGGCATCGGGAAAAACAATATCCAGCGCGCTATCGAGCGGGCAGTCGGCGCGGATATCCTTTGATTTTTGACCCTGGGAAGCTTTTTGCCGGCCTGGGGGCTGTCGAAACGCTTTCTGTTGTCCTTTCTGTCGGCTTCCGGCGGAAAAGACGGCTGCTTCTTCGCGCTGGGCGCGAAATCAGGGAAGCTCCCTGGAACCCTTTGGCAAATCAACCTTGAAAGAAGGATTTTATATTGAGCGGTAAAGTTGTAAAAGTATCCGGACCGCTGGTGGTTGCCACGGGCCTGTCGGACGCCAATATGTCCGACGTGGTTCGGGTGGGGCCCCAGCGCCTGATCGGCGAAATTTTGACCATGAAGGGGGATACGGCCTCCATTCAGGTTTATGAGGAGACCTCCGGTTTGGGCCCCGGCGCCGAAGTTGTCACCACCGGTGAACCCATGAGCGTGGAGCTCGGCCCCGGTATGATCGAGGGGATTTACGACGGGATTCAGCGCCCGTTGGAGAAGATTGTGGAAAAGGTGGGCGCTTCCATCACCCGTGGTGTAGAAGTCCCTGCTCTGGATCACGAAAAGAAATGGGAGTTTACCCCGGTTGTCAAAGTGGGGGACAAGGTCACGGGCGGCGACGTGATCGGCACCGTTCCTGAAACCCCTGTGGTGCTCCATAAAATCATGATCCCTCCGAAGATGAGCGGCACGATTGCCGAAATCAAAAGCGGCTCCTTCAACGTAACGGAAACGGTTGCCGTTCTGAAAACAAAGGACGGCAAGGAAGTGCCGCTGTCTATGATTCAGAAATGGCCTGTCCGCGTCGGGCGTCCGTATACCAAAAAGTATTCTCCGACACGGCCCCTTTGTTCCGGCCAGAGGATCATCGACACCATGTTCCCCATCGCCAAGGGTGGTACTGCGGCTGTACCGGGTCCGTTCGGTTCCGGTAAGACGGTCGTCCAGCATCAGCTGGCGAAGTGGTCCGACGTGGATATCGTAATTTATATCGGCTGCGGGGAGCGCGGCAACGAGATGACCGACGTACTGCGGGAGTTC
>CAZSIV010000044.1:0-16242 GCA_964607135.1 uncultured Oscillospiraceae bacterium
CATTGTACCATCTAGGCTGACGGGTCTTCAACTTTCATTTAACTTTACAGTACGCATCATCCAACTAGGAGGACAAAATGAATATTGAACACTTAAAAAACAACGGAACCGATCTTGCTGTCATTTCCGGCAAAGAGAAGGTCATTATCGATACACAATCCGCTTTGGATTTGGCAATGACCGTCAAGTATGAAACAAACGCAACAAGGCTCGTGATCGATAAAAACATGATTTGTGAGGATTTTTTCATCCTCAGCACGGGAATCGCTGGTGAAATTCTGCAAAAATTCGTGAATTATCACATTAAAGCCGCGGTCTACGGCGATTATTCACGCTATACAAGCAAGCCGCTGAAAGACTTTATTTATGAATCGAACTGCGGAAAGGACTTTTTCTTTGTAGCATCGAAAGAAGAAGCGATACAAAAACTGCTGGAAACAGAGTAAGTTCATCTCTTACCAACTTCAGTGAAACTGGCAGCCTTTGTTCTAAAGGCTGCCAGTTTGGTATTTTTCAACAGAGAATGGGACATTAGAAAAGGACCAGAAGCGCTTTCAAAGAATTCGTAGGATACCGGCATCTCCAATCACGATTCGCAGCCGACTTCTGCTGGATGCAGCTCCAGCTCCACCTTTTGGGTCTCCTGCCCTTTCAGTTTACGGTTGATGAAAAGAAAGATTCCGGCAGCCATCAAGATAGAGGCCAGATCGGCGATCGGCTGCGCATAGATGATCCCGTTCAGGCCTGCCAGATAGTTTCCAAGGAACAAAACCGGGATAAAGACCAGCCCCTGCCGGCTGATCGACAGGATCATAGAAGGAACCGCTTTCCCCATCGCCTGAAACGCATTGGTAAAGACAAACAGGATCCCCAGCACCGGGCCGGCGAGCATCAAAGCCCGCAGCATCGGGATTCCGTTTTCGATCACAGCCGCATCGGAGATGAAAATCCGGACGATCGAATCGGATGCGAAGAAGTAGACTCCCGTCAGCAGAGTGCCGACGATCACAGTGCAGAGCATGGAAAAACGGATCACGGACTTCATCCGTTTAAAATTGGCCGCACCATAGTTATAGCCGATTAACGGCTGCACACCGGTTGCGATTCCGATCTGAAGCATAACAACCAGCATATTTGCCTTCATCGCCACTCCCATTGCCGCAACCGGAATATCGCCGTGGAAAGCCAGAAAATTATTCATGATCACGTTGGAAGCGGACATCAAAACGTTGTTGAGTGAAGCGGGCAGACCGATTGCCAGAACCCCCGTCAAAATTCCAGATCCAAGGCGGAATTCCTTCGGGCTGATCGAAAGAAGCGACTTGCCCTTTAAGATATAGACCAGGTAAATGATCGCCGTCAAAAGATTGCCGATGATCGTGGCAATCGCCGCGCCGGCGACCCCCATCTCCATCCAAAGGATCATCACAGGGTCTAAGACGATATTCAGGATCGTTCCCGCCATCATACCGATCATGGATGCCTTTGAAGCGCCTTCACCCCGCACCACATTGCTGAACGCGGTTGCCAGCACGACAAAGGGCGCGCCCACGCCAATCCAAAAGAGGTATTCCTCCGCATATCCCGCTGTGTTGCTGCTGCTTCCGATCATCTGTAAAATGAGCGGCATCCCGCAAAGAAATACTGCGATCATGATAATACCGACACCCAGTGCTCCCCAGAAGCAGAAGCTCGAGACATGCTTGACCATATCCTTTCTGCCCTGCCCCAGCATCCTCGAAATCAGAGCGCTGCCGCCGATTCCAAAGATGTTGCCGAACGCCATCAGGAGCAAAAAGACGGGCGTTGCAAGCGAAACCGCCGCCACCTGGTTCGGGTCGCCTGTTTGGCCGACAAAGTAGGTGTCTACCATATTGTAAATAACAGTGACCAGCATGCTGAACACCGTCGGAACTGCCAAAGTGAGAACCGCTTTGGGAACCGGCAGTTTTTCGAACACATCGATTTTAGAGTTCATGGATCATTCACCTCGCAAAATATGTAGCATGCTACTAATATGCGTAAAATGAAAGAGGGGAATTCCCCTCATCCAGCTACTGGTTCATATTTTTTAAAACCATATGCAGCAGCGAATCGAGTTCTTTGATCTGCGCCTCGGTCATTCCCGCAGTCAGCTTTGCCTCCATATGCGCCTTATGCGCCTCCATCGCCTTTCGGACAGAAGCCGCCTTTTCCGCCAAAAAGACATCGCGGCAACGGCGGTCATTTTCGTTGACAGCGGTGCGAATAAAGCCCTTTGACTCCATCCGCTTTAGAATTCCTACGACAGTCGGGTGGGACAAATCCAGAAATTTTTCGATATCGCGGTGGGTGACCGCCTCTTCCGAATGAGCGAACAGAAAGCCTAAAACTTGCATTTGGGACATGGTCAGCTCCTGCGATTTCAGCAGGTGATTCAAATCTTTTTCAAAGGAGTCATGAATCAGTTTGAATAAAAAACCAAGATCAGCCACGGTTTGCCTCCATATCAGTAGCGTGCTACATATTATTATATGAACAATTTTGCGGTTTGTCAAGTGGGATACATTTCATCCGGCGTCATTGAACTCTCCCTCTTTTTTAAAATTCTATCTGCTCCTATAAGCAAGTTCCTGGAGCCGGGAGATGGCGTGCGAAAAAAACATTTTATAGGATTCACAGAAGTAGTTCAACCCCAGCCCTTTTCCGTCAAATAAATCCCGGTCTCTGCGGCATCCGCCGCGGCAGATATTTTTCCAGTTGCAGCCCTGGCATTCAGGAGCCTTTGCCAAAGAATCCCGGAGAAAATTTACGCTGAGCCGATTTTGGTAGATTTCTTTCAATCCAACTTCATTTAAGTTTCCGAGCTTATATGGATCGAGCACATAAAAATCGCAGGGGTAAACCGACCCGTCCGCTTCAACGACATTCTGGACAGAACAGCAGCCCAACATCCCGCAGGCTTCCGGAGGAGTATCCCGCAGGATCATGAGCAAATTGTCGAAATACCGGATCGAAACCCGCCGTCCCCTTTTGATGTCCATATACCAAAGGTCGAACAGATCCATCAAAAACTTCCCGTACAATTCGGGTGTGAGTGAAAAGTCCCGCCCTCCCCGCGTTTCGCCGATCGCATCCAAACAGGGGATATACTGCTGGTAAAAGAACCCATTGCGGCTGTAGAAGTTGTATACCCTGTTGATATTCCGGGCAAGCGAAGCGGTTACCACCGTCAGAATGTTGTAAGCAACCCGATGGGAATCGAAGAGCTGGGCGGCACGCATCGCCCTTGAAAAGGTTCCCTTCCCCTGCCGGTCAAACCGAAGGCTGTCATGCACTTCTTTGTTCCCATCTAACGAAAGGCCGACCAGAAACTGATTCTGCCGAAAAAACTCCGCCCATTCCCGATCGATACAAAGGCCGTTTGTCTGGATCGCATAGTTTACCCTGATCTTTCTCCTGTTCTGCCCCTGTACCAAATCAACCAGCTTTCGAAAAAATGCAAGTCCTGCAAGGGTTGGTTCACCACCCTGAAACGCAAAGGTGCATTCCCGTTCGGCAAACTCAAAGGTTTGGCAGACGACACTTTCGAGCGTCTGATCGCTCATGATGCCATACGAACCGATTTCACGGTTTTCTGTCTCGTCACGGTAAAAACAATAACGGCAGACCATATTGCAGCTGCCAGATGCAGGCTTGATTAAAAGATGAACAGGCGGCATCGATTCAACATCCTAACATATTGAAATTTCTAGAGACAGTATACTATGAAGGCAGAGCCGAAATGGTAGAATCGGCCATCAGGACGGGAGCGAGCGGATTGTTCCGGCCATGGGATATATGATAGTCGCTTTGCAGTTATTATTGCGACCATCGGGAGCAACAAGGTTCTCTCAGCCGTCGCAGGCTTTGCCTGCGCTTACGGCGTGAGGTTGTTATTGCCGAAGGCAACAAGGTTCTGGGGTACCCGCCTCAGAGCACTTCACCTAATCACGAGCCTCGCGGGTTAAGAATGTTTATGACTTACATTGCCCGTGGTATCGCGATTGAGAGCGGAGGCACTCCGCCGAAATCTTCAATTTCGCCAACGGGTGAGGTTATTATTACGAGCGTCAGCGAAAAACAATGTTCTCGGGTACCCGTTCGAAATCTTGATTTCGCCAACGGGTGAGGTTATTATTACGAACCGTAGGTGAGTAACAAGATTTTCGGGCACCCACCAGCAATCTCCGATTGCGTCTGTGGGTGAAAATATTATAACATATTTTCCAGTAAAGTGAAATCGCGTCTCCTACGTTTTTTAAGAAATCCCCCTATAAATTTTCGAACGACTTCGGAAACTGATTTTCGTTCAACCAACTTTCCCATTGGAGTTGTCAGCTTTTAGGCGTAGAAACGCCGCGGAGAATCCTCCGCGGCGTTTTTTTGTGAAAAATCTGGTCAATCAGTCAGCACAGCTCAAACAGCTTTTAACTCAAGCGAGCTGGCGTTTTCTCTGAAAAGCGAGCAAAGGTTTACAGACGGCTGTTGCAACCAAGCCGGCCGCTGCCATCTCCAAAAGGCCGTTTATTGTGATAACCGTTCCAAAAATGGCTACCAACGTGATGCCGCCTTCTAAAGCGAGGCTGTTGAACAGCAGCCAGAGAGAGCCCAGCACCAAAATGGTGTGACAGGCGGTTGCGAGGAGCGCAGAGATCAAAATCGCCGCAACTTCGTTTTTAAAAAGCTTTTTCAGCAGGATAAACAGATAAGCGGCGATCACTCCCAAAAGAATCCGGGGAACTATACTCATGATAATCGACTGAAGCGGCGCGCCACTCAGAAAGGGGGAAAAGGCCATATCGATCGGCGATGTAGCGGCAAAAGACGCTTTGATCAGGCTGAATAAGCCGAATGATCCGCCTAAAATACCGCCATAAAGCGGCCCCATCAGGATTGCCCCGACAATGACGGGGATGTGGAGCAGGGTGATCGACACCGGCGGGATCAGGATAAACCCGATCGGAAGGAAGGTCATGATCGCCTCAATGGCAATCAGCATGGCGAGCTGCGCCAGCTTCAGGGTTTTTGCATGGGTTTGTGACATTGTTCATTCCTCCTTGCTGCTGCTCCGCCATCCGCGGCAGATGCAGCGCATTCTGAAATTTATATTTTACGCCGCAAAGCAGCGAAAATACCGGGAATCATCTGCGGTTTTTTTCATAAATCAACCGCAGACCGTCCAACAGCAGATTTTCATCATATACCACTGTCTCCCTACAATATGGCAGGATGTAGGGCGCCTGCGCCCCGGTTGCAATTACGCTGAGTTCCCCGTCCAGCTCCGCCCGGAACCGGGCAATCATCCCGTCGATCAAGGCGGCGTTTCCATACACCGAACCCGCCCGCATACTCTCGATGGTGTTGCGCCCGATAACTGAACGGACCGGCTCGTCCAGATCTATCTTCTGGAGCTGTGCCGTCCCTTCCGCCAAAGCGTTCAGTGAAAGCTCTACTCCGGGAACAATCGAACATCCGACCAGATTTTTCCGGCTGTCGACCGCCGAAAAGGTGGTTGCCGTACTCATGTCAATAATCACCGCAGGGGCCGGATATTTTGCAGCAGCAGCTACCGCCACGCAGACCAGATCCGAACCGAGCTGAGAAGGATTGTCAATTTTAATATTCAGCCCTGTTTTCAGCCCGGGTCCGACCGTATAGACGCGAACGTCCTTTAAAAGCTTGAGGGCCTGAAACAATCTGGGAGAGAGGGGCGGCACCACCGAAGAGATCATCGCCCCTTCCATCTCCTCCGCCGAATGGCCGTACAGGTCGAAAATGTGTCGCAGCCTGACCGCGTATTCATCCGCGGTCGCATCGTTTTGCGTGCTGATCCGGGAAAGGAAGAGGAGCTGATCGCCGGAGTACGCCCCGATGCTGATATTGCTGTTCCCAATGTCAACCACTACGATCATTCGGATTCCCCTCTTTCTTATATTTATCATACACTATCTGTCAAGACATTTTACACGAGCTAACGATTTCTATTCTTTACCAGCCGCATTAGTAAAATAACTCGGTTAACATCCATTTCCCATTTTGGTACAAAACCGTCACCGTAACTTCATATTCTTCGGCAACCGGTTCATCCGCAGGTTCTTCAATTAAAGCGTGAAGAACTAAGTCGCAGCGGTTTGCAGAATTCAAATGTCTTTCAAACGTATAATTCTCCCAATCAACATAATAGCCTCTGCCACCGTCGAGTTCCATATCAACACAAAGCTTTCCGGCTTCATTCAGATATTTCGGCCGCCCTTCCATGGGATAGTTGTAGAGAAGCAGATCAGCTTCATCTTTTACATAAATATCACGAAGATAACTTTCAAAAGCACTGTAAGAGGCAAACTTTGTTTCATCTACCAGATAAACCATGTCATGAAGCGGCTCGCCCTGAGTAGGAAGTGATCCCAAAGAAAGGATTTCAAACATACAATATAGATTTTTTTCAATTAACTCATTAATCCTGTCGTCAGTAAGGGGAAGAATATCGCTTTCGGATTCAGAGAAAGATGAATTGGACGAAGAAAGGGCAACATCCGATGCAGGATGAGAAACAGCAGAGCAGCCGCTAAGGAACAGGCTAAGTAAGATCGAGAACAAAAGAAACTCTATTCTTTTCACAAAAATCTTCCTTCCCAATTCAATCTCTTACAGGACAGCGTTACGCTTTTCCCGCCGCCTTTTTACAAAGCTGCGTCAGTTCCTGCTTCACGGCGGAATTCGACACGGGATCACGATTCACCCGCCAGAGCTGTTCCAATTCGAGGGCGCGTTTGACTTCCTCCGCACTCAGGCGGTCCCGCCCCTGTTCCTCATTGAGCCACTGGGCGAAGGTGCCGATCCAACCATCGTTGTATCCGATATCCTCCGGGCAGCGCTCAATCTTGCCGAAGTCGAGACGGTCATAGTAGAGCCGGTAATTTTTGGTCTCCGGGGTTTTCCCACTTGCAATCATCACCTCGAACAAGGGATCGATCGCCAGCATCCCATAGCCTGCCAGCTCACCGTGCTCATTTTCTTCAACCAAATCCTTGTGAACCGACGCATAAACCACCTCACAGATATAGTTTGTCCAACGGGCACCGAGCTTATGGGTATAAAGCACTTTGGCCTCCAGATTAATGGGACATTCTGCGATTCCGCAGGGCTTTACGACAGCCGAGGGCAGCGGCGTGCAGCCCATCACATCGATCTCGCTGATCCCCTTCGGAACCGGCATCCCGGCAATCCAGCTTTCCCGAAGCAGGTCGCGGCCGAAATAACTGATGACGCACTCCGGCACCTCTCGAAGGTTCGCGTAACCCTGCTTGACGCCGTCGTGCCATTCATTTTTATCCTGATCCCACTCGTCCGCCCCCACATGAAGATTGGAAAGGGTGAAGGAAAAGAAATTATGCCCGATGCAGGTTCCCATTGTGACTGGAGTCACATTGACGTTTCCTAATTTATCCACGGTCGAGACAAAATAGGCAACCTGCGGCGGCTGGATAAACCGGTGATGCAGCCCGTTCAAGTTCCCGTTTTCAACTGAATACTTGATAAATTCCATGATTGTTTTCTCCTTATCGATATGGTTGATTGTCTGATTGGAACGAAAGAAAAGCAAAAAGGAGCCATAAAACTATGGCTCCTTTTAACGCTGTCAATTTCCTTGTTGCAAAGCAGCAAGATTTCCGGGTACCCGCCAGCAATCTTTGATTGCGTTAATGGGTCAGGTTTTTCTTACAAGCGTCAGCAAGTAACAAGGTTCTCTCAGGCGCCGGAAGCTTCGCTTTCGTTCGCACCGTGAGGTTTTGTAGGGAGCAACAAGGTTCCCGGGTATCCATTCGCAATCTTCGATTTCGTTAACGGGTCAGGTTCTTATTGCCGAAGGCAACAAGGTTCTCTCAGGCGCCGGAAGCTTCGCTTCCGTTTGCGCCGTGAGGTTCTTATTACGAGCCGCAGGCGAGTAACAAGGTTCTGGGGTACCCGTTCGAAATCTTCGATTTCGCTAACGGGTCAGGTTCTTATGCCTCAAACGGATTCTCAGTCTCGTAGAGCATTCCCTTCGGCTGATTGAAGCCAATATCCTCGATGCCGAGATATTTAAAGACGTTGAAGAGCGCCTTCCCGAAGTGACCGAAGGCAACCGCGCCGTGATGCGGGTATCTCTTGGCAATGAGGACATGACGATAGAAACGTCCCATCTCCGGAATGCCGAAGATGCCGATGCCGCCGAAGGAACGGGTCGCAACCGGCAGAATCTCACCCTCTGCGACATAAGCTTTCAGCTTGGTGTCCGCAGTGGACTGCAAACGGAAGAAAGTGATCGGACCGGGCTTGATATCGCCTTCGAGGGTACCGCGGCTGACGTTCGGCTCACTGTCCGGCTCGAGGCAGCGGTGCTGAATCAGCTGGTACTTCAGGGCGTACTCAGCAAGCTTGCTGGAATTGGTGTTGCCGCAGTGGAAGCCCATGAAGGTATCCTTATGCGCGTAATCGAATTTGCCTTTGATGTCGCTGTTGTACATATCCGCCGGAACGGTGTTGTTGATGTCGAGCAGGGTGACGATATCCTCGGAAACGAGCTGGCCGATATACTCGGAAAGCGCGCCGTAGATATCAACCTCGCAGGAAACCGGGATGCCGCGGCCGGTCAGACGGCTGTTGACATAGCAGGGGCAGAAGCCGAACTCGGTCTGGAACGCAGGCCAGCATTTGTCGGCAAAAGCGACGAACTCTCTGGAACCCTTGTGCTCCTCCGCCCAATCGAGCAGGGTGATCTCAAACTGCGCGAGCTTCGGAACCAGGTCTTTCCAGGGGTTGTTTCCGGCGAGCTCTTTTTCCATATCGGCGACGACTTCCGGGATGCGCGGATCGTCTTTGTGCTTCTGAACAGCGGCCAGGAGGTCGAGCTCAGAGTTCTCCTCTACCTCGATGCCGAGGTCAAAGAGCTTCTGAATCGGCGCATTGCAGGCGAGGAAGTCGTTCGGGCGCGGGCCGAAGGTGATGATCTTCAGCTTGGAAAGTCCGATTACGACGCGGGCAACCGGGATAAAGTCGTTGATCATGCCGATGATTTCGTCCGGGGTGCCGACCGGGTATTCCGGGATATAAGCCTGAATTTTGCGGATGCCGAGATTGTAGCTCGCGTTGAGCATTCCGCAGAACGCGTCGCCGCGCCCATCGATCAGGTTGTCGCCGGTCTCCTCAGCGGCAGCGCAGAACATCACCGGGCCGCCGAAGGTCTTGGCGAGCAAAGTCTCCGGAGTCTCCGGGCCGAAGTTGCCGAGGTAGACGACCAGCGCGTTGACGCCGGCAGCCTTGATATCCTCAACCGCTTTGAGCATGTCCTTCTCGTTTTCAACGGTGACCGGACACTCATAAATCTCGCCGCCGCTGGCTTTATAGGCGGCTACAACCGCTTTTCTGCGGCTCTCGGACAGCGACATCGGGAAACAGTCGCGGCTGACCGCAACGATCCCCAATTTAACAACGGGTGTATTAATCATGTTACATCCTCCTATGTTTTCAATGATACCAATATCATACCACTTGGCCTCAAAAAAGTCTATGGCTTTTTGTCTATTTCACAGGGAAACCGGCCAAAATTCTGCCCAAAATATTGTCCGGAATTTTGTAAATTATTCCATAAGCTATGCCCCGGCGACACTCAAAAGGCTATAAGCTCCGTCCGGCACATAAGGATCATTCCATCGAGGCGCCCTTCATCGCGGACAGGGCGGTTTCAGTATAACGTTTGAAGATTCCCTTGCGCTCCTGCCGCGGCTTAACTCCCGCCTTCGCGCGCTCTCTCAGCACAACGGCGGCCTCTTCCGGCGTACATTCTTTCCCGGCAATTCCGACAACGTTCAGCCGCCGATTCGGGATGTCAAATTCGATCACATCCCCGTTTTCCACAAAGGCGATCGCTCCTCCGGCCGCCGCCTCAGGCGATACATGCCCGATGCAGGGTCCCCGGGTCGCGCCCGAAAAACGCCCGTCCGTCACCAGCGAAACCGTTCCATTGAGCCGCTCGTCGCAGACGATCGCCTCGGTCGTCATCACCATCTCCGGCATTCCGGAGCCCCGCGGGCCCTCGTACCGGATAATTAAGACGTCGTTCGGCTCCACCCTACCCTCAACGACTGCATAATAGCACGCCTCTTCGCTGTCAAACGCCTTGACGCTGCCCCGGTGAACCAGCATATCCTCGGAAATAGCGGCGTACTTCACAATCGCGCCCTCTTCGGCGATATTGCCTTTGAGCACGGCGATCGAGCCCATCTCTTTTGTCTCAGCAACCGGGCGGATCACGTCCTCCCGGGCCAGTCCATAATTGGCAAGGTAACCGATGTTCCGCTCAAAGAAGCCGTCTTTCTGAATGTCCTCCAGGTTTTCTCCCAGCGTCTTTCCGGTGACCGTCATAGCGTCGAGGTGGAGATAATCCTTCAGCATGAACTGAACCATCGGAATCCCGCCCGCAAACCAGAAGGCTTCGGTCACATGCTGGCCGCTCGGGTAAATATTCCCGATGTGGGGAATTTTATGGTTGATTTCATCGAACAGCTCCGGCGGCAGGTCGATCCCCAGTTCCCGGGCGACCGCTGGCAGATGGAGGGTTGCATTGGTCGAGCCGCCGATCGCACTGTGTACCACGATGGCGTTTTCAAACGCCTCACGGGTCAGGATCCGGCCCGCCGTCAGCCCCAGTTTAGCGAGCTTCATCACCTGGCGGCCGGCGAGCCGCGCCAGCGAAAGGATGTCCCGCATCGTCGCAGGAGCGAGGGCGCTTCCCGGCAGCGCGAGGCCGAGCGCCTCCGCCATGCACTGCATCGTGCTGGCTGTCCCGAGAAACTGGCAGGCCCCGAGGGATGGGCAGCCGGTCAGCTTATAATCCCGAACTTCCTGTTCGGTGATCGCATCCTTTCGTTTCTGCCGGAGGGAGATATCCCCCGCCTTGATCGATGTTGACATATACGGTCCTGGGCGCATACTCCCGCCCGGGATAAACACGGTCGGAATATCGAGCCGGGCAGCCGCTTTGAGATGGGCGGGGATCGACTTATCGCAGGAAGAGAGGAGGATCATCCCATCCCACGGATTGACGGAACCGTGGATTTCCACCATGTCGGCCAGTACTTCGCGGGAAGCGAGGATATAGTTCATCCCGTTGTGGCCCTGCGCACAGCCGTCGCAGATATCGGTGGCGTGGAATTGAGCCGGACGGCCGCCCGACTCGTAGACGCCGGTCTTGGCCTGCTCCGCCAGCTTATCCAGATGCTTGCTCCCCGGATGGCTGTCGCCCAAAACGTCCTCGATCAATATCTGCGGCTTGAGAATGTCGGACTCGTCCCAATCCATTCCGAGCTGCAGCGCGTCGAACTGCGCCCAAAGGCTGCGTTCAGGCGCGCTCTTCTGTTTATAGTTCTCCATTTTCATTCTCCTTTGACGGATTGACTCAGGCAGAACGCCTTTCCTTTCATTGTACAAACGACAGGGCGGAAAGTCAATGAAAAAAACGGAATCGTTTCCCGGACGTTTTAAAATCCTTTTTAGGGCGGACACTGTTTTTGCTTTTATCTGACCCCCCCGGCCGAGGGGGGGAATTTTGTTCCGCAATACCGGGGCGGCAAGCTTTTTAACAGCGGGTATGGACATCGATCCCGCCGCCGAAACAGGTTGTCTGCTATCGCAAAAATCAATCCTAGTCAGGCAGCTCCTCCAGCGTCCAGCCCTCGTCTCCGGCGTAGATCATCCTTTTGGTCATCCCGCCGTCGATCACGAGATTCTGCCCGTTGATAAAGCTGTTTTCCGGATCGCAAAGAAAGACGACTGCACGGGCGATATCCATCGGCTCCCCCACCCGGCCGGAAGGATGCTGAGCCAAATCCGCCCGAGTGTAGATCGGGCTGTAAGTCCCTTTATGATACGCGCTGGTCTCGATCCAGCCGGGGCTGACCGCATTGACCCGCACCTTTCCCGCAAGGCTGACGGCGAGCGCGTGGGTCAGCGCTGCAATCCCGCCTTTGGCAGCGGAATAGCTCTCGGTATCCGCCTGGGACATAAAAGCGCGGGTAGAGCAAAGGTTGACCACCGACGCATCCGCTCCAAAAAGAGGAAGGAAAAGCTGGGTCAGCCGGTAGGGGGCGGAAACGCCCACCCGGAGAACATAGTTGAAATCGTCCCAATCACAGCCGGAAAGGATTCCCTTCCTGCTCAGGCAGGCATTGTTCACAAGGACGTCCACCCTGCCGCAGACGTCCCCGACCGCTTTGGCGAAATTCTCCAGAGCGCTCTCTTCCGCCACATCGCCGTAATAAAACAGGTGGTTTTTGCCGTTTCCGATCACCTTGAGCCGCATGAGCGTCTCCCTGCCCGCTTCCTCGTCGAAATCGATTACGGCGACACAGCCGCCCTGTTTGGCGAATTCCTCAGCGATACAGCGGCCGATTCCCTGCGCACCGCCTGTGACAACGCAGACCTTATCCTCAAATTTCACTTCTCTCCACCCCTTTCCAACAAACGTGTTTCCGCTTCTTTTTTTGAAAAAACGCAGCCGCAGTAATTCTGGCGATAGAGGCGGTACTCCCGCGAAAGCACAATAGAGCGCTGATAGCCGCCCTTTTTCTTAAAATCCGACGGCAGATAGGGCACTCCGAACTCCCGCGCGGCATCCTCCCCGATTTCATTCAGCCAGTCCGCCCGTTTCAGCGGGCTGATCGAAAGGGTGGTCGTAAAGTAATCGAAGCCCCCCTCCGACGCGGCCCGGGCCGCCTCCCGCAGCCGGAGCCGATAACAGGCAAAGCAGCGCTCGCTCCCCTCCGGAAACTGCTCCAGTCCCTTTACCGCAGTGTAAAATTCCGCAGCGCGGTACTTTCCTTCTAAAAACGAAACCGGATGCTTTACCGGGAGCTGTTCGATCAGCCGCTTTTGTTCGTCAGCCCGGCATCGGTATTCCTCCGCCGGAGAAATATTGGGGTTATAGTAAAAAACGGTGATGCGAAAAAAAGACGACAGATACTCCAGCACATAGCTGCTGCACGGCGCGCAGCAGCTGTGGAGCAGCAGAGACGGGACGGTTTCCTCCCGCTCCAACCCGGATAAAAGGGCGTCGAGCTCTTTTTGATAGTTCCGATGATTCATCTGAAAATTCCCTCAACGGCGAAAGCCTATGCTGGCAAAAAAGGATAGATGCACAGGCCGACAACACCAGCGCCCAGCATGACGAAAATTGGATTTACCTTGAACTTTCGCAGAACGAAAAGCGCCACGGCAAAAATCCCGACGGCAACCCAGTCGATCTTTTCAACGGCAAAGCTCCAAATGGTGTCCCCGCCCCAGAGCGCCAGAATCAGGATGCCGACGCCCGCCGAGGCGATCAGCGAGACGACCGCCGGGCGCAGCCCGCTCAGCGCGCCCTGGATCAGCGCAAGGCCGTGGAACTTATAAAACAGGTAGGCCAGAAGCAGGACAATGATGCAGGAGGGGAGTACACAGCCGAGGGTCGCCACAGCCGCGCCGCCGAGCCCCCCGACCCGCATCCCCACAAAGGTGGAGGCGTTGATGGCGATCGGCCCCGGCGTCATCTGAGAAATGGTGAGGATGTCGGTAAACTCGGTCATGCTCAGCCAGCCGTGCAGGTCGACGACCTGCGTCTGGATCAGAGGAAGCGCGGCATAGCCGCCGCCGAAGCTGAACAGCCCGATCTGGAAAAAGCTCCAGAGAAGTTCCAGATAAATCATTTCGCTTCCCCCTTTCCGGCTTTGTCCCGTCTTCCCCGAACCACCGTCGCAACCATCCCGATCGCGGCGCAGGCGAGGATCACAAACACGATATTGATATCACAAAAATAAGCGACGATAAAGGAGCCGATCATTATGACATAGGACAGGACGCTTTTTTCCTTTCCAACCTTGATCGCCATCTTGACGACTGCATCTACGATGACCGCCGCGACGCCAGCCTGCATCCCCTTCATCATGGTGGCGACATAATAATTGTCGCGGAAGGCTTTGTAAAAAAGAGAGATGACCGAGATGATAATAAACGGCGGCAGTACGGTGCCGAGCATACTGACCAGAGCCCCCAAAACGCCCCCCAGGCGGTAACCGATCATGATCGACGCATTGACCGCGATCGGCCCGGGGGCCGACTGTGCGATCGCGACCAGATCGAGCATTTCGGTTTCGTCGATCCAGCCGTACTGGCTGACGAATTTTTTCTGCATCAGCGGCACAATGACATAGCCTCCGCCAAAGGTAAAAGCGCTCAGCGTAAAGGTTGAGATAAAGATTTTCCAGTATAGCGCAGGGGTTCTTTTCAAGTAAATTCCTCCCGATTAAAATCTCGTATTTGATCTACCGTTTCCGATAGCCTGTCGCAGGGTCTACAATGTTTTCGAGCTCTTCCCCGTTTAACAGCCTTTCAAGATTGCGCCGGAAGATTTCCGCAATGTATTCCTTCGTCTCACTGAGTCCGAACCCGCCGGCACAGTGGGGCGTGATCACGGCATTCGGGTACTTCCAGAGGCGATGTCCCGCCGGAAGAGGCTCCGGATCGGTCACATCGAGGCCGGCGCCCCAGAGCTTTCCGCTCTCGAGCGCGTCGCAAAGGGCCTCTGTCTCGATCGCGGAACCGCGCCCCACGTTCAAAATCACCGCGCCGTCCTTCATCACCGAAAAGCGCTTCCGGTCGATGATACGGGCAGTTTCCGGCGTTCCGGGGAGCGCCATCGCGACGACGTCGGCGCGCGGAAGGATGGTGTCGATCTCCTCCATCAAATGCATCTCGTCAAAGCAGCTCGGCTTTTCCCCGGGCGTACGCCGCACCCCGACGGTATAGCAGCCGAATGCCTTCACCCGTTTGGCGAATTCCGTCCCGATATTTCCTGCTCCCAGCACCAGCACGTTGGCGCCCATCAGCGTTTTCACCGGCCCGGCGTTCCGCCACGTCCCCTGATTTTGATGGTCGCGGAGAAGATGAAGCTTTTTGGTCAGCATCAACAGCATCCCCATCATATGCTCCGAAATGGTCAGCCCATAAGCGCCGGTCGCGTTGGTGAGCAGCGCTCCCTCGGGGAGTAATCCCTGTTCCGCATACCGGTCGGCGCCCGCGCTGCTGAGCTGGATCCACCGAAGCCGGTCACACCCCCGCAACAGCTCCACCTCCGGGTTTCCGAAAATCACATCCGCCGCCTGCACCTGCTCCCGGGCAGGCTTCTCCTCAAAGCAAAAGGTCAAGGCAGGGTAATCCTTGGATAAGCGCTCTTTTTCTGCTTGGTCGAACGGAAAGACGATTAAGACGTTTTGTATCGGTTTCATAACCCGCCGCTCCTCTTCAAAATGATTGTTTTCATTATAGGCTTTTTTATCCTTTAAGTCAATGAATACGGCTTCATGGCGCTTATAGCCTTGCCGGTTGCGCTTTTCGCAGCGCTGTGATAAAATACGCTGGAAAGCATAGACAAAACAATCAAGGTACGACGCGTTTTTCGGGGAAACCTTATGCCGCCAAGTATGCCATACTGCTTTACCGCATACCATATGATACCCCGATTGTTTCGCCTGCCGAAAAAGGAGAATCAATATGATCCGCAGCCTGATTTTCGATATGGGGAACGTCCTGCTCGATTACAACCCTCGGGTCTGCCTCGACCTTTATTTGGAGCGGGAAGACGACAAAAAACGGATGATGACAGAGCTGTTTTCAGGCCCTGAGTGGATCGAAAAAGACCGTGGGCGGATTACCGACCAAGAGATGGAAAAGTCGGTCGCCCAGCGTCTTCCCGCCCGGCTCCACGGGCCGCTCAGGCAGTGCGTGGAAAACTGGCAGATTTGCATGAAGCCCCTCAAGGGCGCAAAAGAATTCCTGACGGCTGTCAAGCAAGCTGGGTACGGCGTTTTCCTGCTCTCAAACGCAAGCCAGAAAATCTATGATTATTTCCCCTCTTTTCTCCCCTTCGATTTTTTTGACGGAGCGGTCATCTCATCCGACGTGCACCTTCTCAAACCCGATCCCGCGATCTATCGGCATCTGCTGGAAAAATACCGCTTAGATCCGGCGGAATGCCTTTTGATCGACGACCGGGCGGACAATTTAGAGGGCGCGGCTTCCGTCGGCATCAAAGGGTTCCTTTTTGAAGGCGATTTTCCCAAAATCGGGGAATTCTAAAATCTATGGACTGTGAGTAAATAAAAATCCACCCGCATAGCGGGTGGTATTTCATATGCGGGCAAAGCCCTA
>CAZSIV010000045.1:0-1816 GCA_964607135.1 uncultured Oscillospiraceae bacterium
CGGGCGCGGGAAACCCCCGCCGGCAGACGCGATTCATAAGTTGCTCTGAGATTGAGACTGGTAACCCGCGCGGCACGTAGTTTATACAAGGCATCTCGCAGGGCGGAGTACCTCCGCAGGCAAACGCGATTCACAGGTAGTGCGAATAACAGTGTTGGTAACCCGCGCGGTGCTTGCTTTATCATAAGCGCCTCGCAGGATAAAAATTTAGAGGCTGGAAAAACGTTCGTGTGCGACTTGTCCCGCCGAGGTCACTCGGCGCGGAGGCACTCCGCGCCTCGATTGCTTCGTCTATATGAGTTTCAAACCGGAGGGGCCGCATCAGCCGGCCCCTTCCTTTATCTGGAAAGGATGCGTTCTATCGATGCGTCAGCAGTCTTTTTTTGAACGGAACGAATACAACAACCCCCTCGCCAGCAGGCTGCGCCCGGCCACCCTCGAAGAGTTCGCGGGGCAGGAACAGCTCCTGGGACCGGGAAGCGTCCTGCGCCGGATGATCGACTCGGACCAGGTGCCCTCGATGATTTTCTGGGGGCCGCCGGGGGTGGGGAAAACCACCCTGGCGCGGATCATCGCGGGCAGGACGAAATCGAAATTCATCGATTTCAGCGCCGTTACCAGCGGGATCAAGGAGATCAAAGAGGTGATGGCGCAGTCCGAAACCGCCCGGATGCTGGGGGAGCGGACCATCCTGTTCGTGGATGAAATCCACCGCTTCAACAAGGCCCAGCAGGACGCCTTCCTGCCCTATGTGGAAAAGGGGAGCATCATTTTAATCGGCGCGACGACCGAAAATCCGTCCTTCGAGATCAACTCCGCTCTCCTTTCCCGCTGCAAGGTCTTCGTTTTGCAGGCGCTCTCGCCGGACGAGCTCGTCACCCTCCTCCGGCGGGCGCTGGAGGATCCGCGCGGCTTCGGCGGGCAGGAGATCGAGATCGACGGGGACGTCCTCGCCCTGATTGCAAATTTTGCAAACGGGGATGCGCGGATGGCGCTGAACACCCTCGAAATGGTGGTGCTCAACGGGAAAAGCGACGGCGAAAAGACGGTGGTGACCCGAGAGATCGTCGGGCAGTGCGTGAGTAAAAAATCCCTCCTCTACGACAAAAACGGGGAGGAGCACTACAACCTGATCTCCGCCCTCCACAAGTCGATGCGCAACTCCGACCCGGACGCCGCCCTCTACTGGCTTGCCCGGATGCTGGATGCGGGGGAGGATCCCCTTTACGTCGCACGGCGGCTGATCCGGTTCGCCAGCGAGGACATCGGGATGGCGGACAGCCGGGCAATTACGCTGGCGGTTTCGGTTTACCAGGCCTGTCACGACATCGGGATGCCGGAGTGCAACGTAAACCTCGCCCACGCGGTGGTTTATTTTTCGCTGGCGCCCAAATCGAATGCGCTTTACACCGCTTACGGCAGGGTGCGCAGGGACGCGCTGGAGCAGCTCGCCGAGCCCGTCCCGCTCCAGCTGCGCAACGCCCCGACCCGGCTGATGGAGGAGCTGCATTACGGGGAAGGGTACCAGTACGCCCACGACACGGAGGAAAAGCTCACCACCCTGCAATGCCTGCCCGATTCACTGGAGGGGAAGTGCTATTATCGCCCGACGGAACAGGGCTCCGAGGCGCGGGTGAAGGAGCGGCTGGAGCGGATCAAAGAATGGAAAAAGAACAACCGGGCCGGCGCCGGCCGGTAATTTTTGACAGAATTTCGGCATAGACTTTGGCGGGTATTGCGCTGGACGATTTCACGGTTTCATTGTATAATATCTGCAAAGCAGATATTATACATCTCATGGCCGGGACGATCCGCT
>CAZSIV010000045.1:1916-16069 GCA_964607135.1 uncultured Oscillospiraceae bacterium
CGCATCGCTTGCTCCCGTCCTGATGGCCGATGATGCCATTCCGGCTCTGCCTTCATGGTATCATACACCGCAAAGCAGATATTATACATCTCATGGCCGGGACGATCCGCTCGCATCGCTTGCTCCCGTCCTGATGGCCGATGATGCCATTCCGGCTCTGCCTTCAAATGGACAGCCCACTGGATTGCAGCCCAAAAACTAGCAGCACGCTGACGTGCAGCCTTGATGCGGCGGGGACTGTGTCCGGGCCGGACAATCGCAGTGAGCGGGCGGCGCTGAAGGCTGCAGGGGCAATCCGCGCAGTATGCCACGCTTTTGCCTCAGAGCCTTTCTCAAATATATCACAGACAGGAGGTTTAAAATGGAGTGGACCATTGGTTTTGCGGCCATAGCAGCCGCGGCGATCGCTGCCGTCCTCCTGGTCGCAATGATAGTGCGACGGGTGCGGCGGCTCGCCCGTTCCGCATTCGGAACGGACTCCCTCCTGAAAGGGCTGGCGCTCCAGCGCGAGGCCCTCGCCGAAACTCCAAAATCGGTTTCCAGCATGACGAAAATCTACCTGCCGCAAATCGCGGAGGACTTCCCCGCCTTCCATTACGGGGAGTTTAAGCAGAAAGCCGAAAATATGCTGCGGTCGGCCTTTGCCGCGGTCTCCGGGCAGGATCCATCCCTGCTGACAAACGCATCCGCAGAGCTGAAAAAACAGGTCTCGCTGGAGATTCAGCAGGATCGGCGCGGCGGGCTTCGGCGGCAGTACCGGGACGTTGTGATCCATCAGACCGAGATCACGAAATACCAGAAAGGCGGCGGGCGCTGTACGGTCACCCTGCAAAGCGCCGTCGGCCACCGCCGTTTTACAGAGCGGGACGGCGCTTTGGTCTCGGGCAGCAGGGACGAACCGGTGCAGACGAAATACAACGTCGAACTCATTTACATCCAAGACGTCTCCCATTTAAACGGCGTTTCTGCGGATCACGCCCGGGGGCTGACCTGCCCGAACTGCGGCGCGCCCGTGACAGGGCTGGGGGAGAAGGTCTGTGCGTACTGCGGTTCGGCTGTAGAGGAGCTGAACGCCTACGCCTGGGAGATCGACCGTTTTTACGAGGTGCGTTAGACGGCCGTTTCCGATTCGTGAAACGGCCTTAAATCAAATGAAAGAGTCAGGAGGAACGATCAAGATGGGAATCATCAAAGCGTTAATCGGCGCTGCCGGCGGCGGGCTGGCGGACCAGTGGCTGGAGGTTTTGGAGCCCGACCGGATGAGCGGCACGACGGTCTTTACGAGCGGTGTCAAGGTGCGCCGGGGGGATGGCCGGAACAGCAACACCAAGGGGACGGACAACACCGTCTCAAACGGATCGGTCATCCACGTCTACCCAAACCAGTTCATGATGCTGGTAGACGGCGGAAAGATTGTGGACTACACGGCGGAGGAAGGGTACTACACCGTCAACAACTCCTCCCTGCCCTCCCTCTTCAACGGCCAGTTCGGCGACACCCTTAAGGAGTCGTTCAACCGGATCCGGTACGGCGGCGTCACCCCGACCCTCCAGAAGGTGTTCTACATCAATTTGCAGGAGATCAAAGGGATCAAGTTCGGCACCCGCAACCCGATCAACTACTTCGACAGCTTCTATAATGCCGAGCTCTTCCTGCGCACCCACGGAACCTATTCGATCAAGATCAAAGACCCGCTCAAGTTCTACGCCGAGGCGATCCCCCGCGACCGGGACATCGTCGATATCAACGACATCAACGAGCAGTATTTCTCTGAATTTTTAGAGGCGCTCCAGGCGGCGATCAACCAGATGTCGGCCGACGGCGTCCGGATTTCCTTCGTCCCCTCCAAGGGGCGGGAGCTCAGCCAGTACATGAGCACCATCCTGGACGAAAGCTGGAACCAGCTCCGCGGGATGGAGGTCCAGTCGGTCGGCATCGCGAGCATCTCGTACGACGAGGAGTCGCAGAAGCTGATCAACATGCGCAACCAGGGTGCGATGCTGGGCGACCCGAACATCCGGGAAGGGTATGTCCAGGGTGCGGTTGCGCGCGGAATGGAGGCGGCCGGCTCCAACGCCAACGGCAGCATGGCGGGCTTCATGGGGATGGGCGTCGGGATGCAGACAGGCGGCGGCTTTATGGGTGCGGCCTCCCAGTCGAACCAGCAGCAGATGGCTGCAAACCGGGCAGCGGCACAGCCCGTACCCCCGGCTGCGGACAACTGGACATGCGGCTGCGGCGCCCTGAACACCGGAAAATTCTGCAGCGAATGCGGCGCGCCAAAGCCGGAGGATAAGAGCTGGACTTGCAGCTGCGGCAGCAAGAACAGCGGGAAATTCTGCCCGGCCTGTGGAAAGGCGAAGCCCGACTCCAGCCAGATCAAATGCAGCAAGTGCGGCTACGAGCCGGACCCGGCCCAGCCGATTCCAAAATTCTGTCCCGAGTGCGGCGACCCGATCGGCCCCGAGGACCGGAAGAACTAGTCCCCAACCCGGATAAACAGGAGGTGAGGCGGAATGGAATCCGCTTTGACGTATAAATGCCCGAGCTGCGGCGGAGAATTGGTTTTTGACCCGGGCTCCCAGCGTTTTTCCTGCGATTACTGCGGCTCATCCTTTACGGAGCCCGAGCTGCGGGAGCGGGCGGGCGGGGAAAGCCGCACGGATCAGGCCGGTGCGCGGCAAGAGTTTCCCGTCGGCGAGGAAGAGGCGGCGGTTTTTACCTGTCCGAGCTGCGGGGCGGAGATCGTGACCGAAAAAACAACGGCGGCCACCTACTGCTTTTACTGCCATAACCCCGTCGTCCTTTCCGGGCGGCTGGAGGGGAATTTCCGCCCGGAAAAGGTGATCCCGTTCCGGATCACCCGGGACGAGGCGGTTGAAAAATTCCTCGCCTGGATCAAAAAGAAACGCTTTGTCCCCAAGGCCTTTTTCAGCGACGCCCAACTCGAAAAAATCACGGGGGTCTACTACCCCTACTGGATGATGGACTGCACCGCTGAAACGGCTGCGGATGCCACCGCACAGAAGGTAAAGGTCTGGCGCACCGGCAACACGGAGCACACCCAGACCAGCTTTTACCGGATTGTGCGGGAGGGGAAGATCCGGTATAAAGACCTGCTCAAAAACGCCTTGACCAAGGCAAACCGCGAGCTGGCGGAGGGAATCCAGCCCTTCGACACCCGGGTGGTCGAGGATTTCTCGATGGCCTATCTCTCCGGTTTCCAGGCGGAGAAACGGGATATCGAAGAAGAGACGGCTCTCGAAGAGGCGCGCCGCGAGATCGACGGGTACACGCGGGATCTGCTCCGCGGGACGATGACGGGATATACCTCGGTCCAGTTCCAGAACCTACAAACCTATTTAAAGGAAAAAGAGGCGCACTACCTTCTGCTCCCGGTCTGGGCGCTGACCTACCAGAAAAAAGGGAAAACCTACTACTATGTCATGAACGGTCAAAACGGAAATGTCTGCGGCAGGCTGCCGGTCAGCTGGAAACGGCTCTCGGTGCTGTTCGGCTCAGTCACCGCCGTCCTTTTCCTTTTGCTGGCGCTGGGAGGGTATCTGCTGTGAAGAATGGAAACGAAACAAAAAAGCCGGTTCTTGGAACGGCATCTGACGGAAGCGCCGTGCGGCGTGCAGCCGGAGCTTCCAGGTTGTTCCTCCTCTCCCTTGCCGCCGTGCTGTTCCTCATCCTCGGCACATTAAACGTCGCGGCGGCTGAAACCCGGGTTGTCGACGATGCTGGGCTCCTCTCCGCCGGGGAGATCGAGAAGCTGGAGAGCCGGATCGCCTCCCTCCGGCAGGCCTACCCGGGGATGGACTTCGTCTTTGTCACAACCGGGGACGCTCAGGGAAAGGGCACCCAAGCCTACGCCGACGACTATTTCGACGAAAACGGCTACGGCGCAGGATGGGACGACAGCGGCATCCTCTTTTTGATCGATATGGACAACCGAAATCTCGGCATATCGACTCATGCGGACGGCATCCGGTATTTCACCGACGAACGGATCGAATCCCTGCTGGACGACGCCTATGAGTTCATCAGCGACGGGGATTATTACGGGACGGCGGCTGCCTTCCTCGACGGCGCCGAACAGTACATGAAGGCTGGGATTCCCGGAAATCAATACAATTACGACACCGAGACAGGCAGGACAGATCGGTTCAAGAGCCTGACTGTCCTCGAAATCGTTGTCAGCCTTTTGATCGCGGCCGCGGCCGGCGCGGTCTGCTGTGTCATTGTCCTGGTGCGGTACCGGGGAAAAGCGGGAAAGAACAGCTATCCGTTCCGCGAAAAGAGTGAAATGAATCTCACCCGGAGCGAGGATATCTTTCTCCGCCAGACAGTGACCACACGACGGATCAGCACCAGCTCCTCCGGATGCGGCTCCTCCGGCAGAAGCTCGACCCACACCTCGAGCAGCGGGCGGACGCACGGCGGCGGCACGCGGAGATTCTGACGCGTTCCAAGACGAGGCAGGTTCCCGTTGTGCCACGTTTCGGTAAAATTTCACGCCTTCCGCCGGAAAACAGGCGAGGCGTCTTCCCCGGCAAAAATTTTTATTGCTCCCGCATCTCTCCCTTTTCCCGCCCTTCCCGGTTTATTGGAACGATTTTTCGTTGAAACCAGCATATATTTCGCAAGAATCCTATTGACATTCAAATGAATGTGATATATAATCAAATTAACGGAAGGAGGCGCTGGGATGAAACTATATTTCCCCGGAACCGTCATCGAGCGGAACGGCCAGAATGCGGAAGCGTTTTTATTCGGCGTCTTCGCCATCACAAAGGGGTTGATGCTGGCCCAGGTCCGCGAAATCACCGGGCTGGACACCCCGGCCATCCAGAACTGGGTCAACCGGGGCTGGGTGCAGAAGCCGGTGGAAAAGCGCTACGGCATAGACCATCTGGCCCGGATCATCATCATCAACATGCTGCGGGACGTGATGAAGCTCGAGACGATCGCCTCCCTCCTCACCTACATTAACGGCGAGGCAGGGAATGAACAGGACAACGTCGTCTCCGAGGCAAAGCTTTACACCTATCTCTGTACCGTGCTGGATCAGGCGGATTACGAAACTCTTCTGTCCGAACGGGAATTTTTAGAGGTGGTGTCGGCGGCGATCTCGGATTATCAGGAGCCGTTTCCCGGCGCGCGGGAGCGTTTGATCAACGGGATGGAGATCATCCTGACCTATTACGCTTCGTCCATTGTAAAAAAGCGGGCGGATCAGCTCTGTGAAGCGGTTTTGCAGAAACCCCCGCTTTTAAAAGAAAAAATGCCCGGCGGGGAGCCGGCGCAGGAGAAAGGGGAAGAAAACGATGCTGGCTTGGTGGAATAGCCTGTCGATTTTGGAGCAGGTTTTTGCCTGTATTGCGATTGCGGCGACGGTGGTGCTGGTCATCCAGTCCCTCCTGCTGCTCTTCGGCGTCGGGTTCGGCGGCGGCGAAGCGGATGCGGGAAGTCTCGACGGAGGGGCCGATATTGATACAGATTTTGATACGGATTTCGACACAGACTTTGATTCGGATTTTGACGCCGCGTTTGACGGAGATTCCGGCGCGGACTTTCACGACGCGGCGGACGGCAGCAGCGGGCTGGCCCTTTTCACCGTCCGCGGGCTGGTTGCGTTCTTCGCAGTCGGCGGCTGGACGGGGCTGGCGCTCGTCAAATACACCGGGCCGGTCTGGGCGGTCGTCGTCGCCTTTGCAGCCGGCGCCGCGGCGCTGGTCGGCGTAGCGTACATGTTCAAGGCGGCTTTAAAGCTTCAGGATAGAGGAAACCTTGATATTAGGAACGCAGTGGGGAAAACTGGGAAGGTCTACCTTCCCATCCCGCCGATGGAAGGAGGCCAGGGAAAGGTAACCGTCATGGTTCAGGAGCGTCTGATTGAGTTAGACGCAGTCACAAAGGAAACGCAGCTCCTCAAAACCGGCTCTTTGGTTCGCGTCTGCGGCGTTGTAGACGAACAGACGGTTTTAGTGGGGCTGCCGGATGAAGGAACGAAGAACAGAGGGGGTATTTCTCAATGGATCCAATCGTAGTCATTTTAGTTTCGGTCATTGCCGTTTTGGTTCTGACCACGCTGATCGTCATCCTTTCGCGTTACCGCAAATGCCCGTCCGACAAAATCCTGGTGGTTTACGGTAAAGTGGGCTCGAACAAGGACGGCACCTACCGCAGCGCCAAGTGCATCCACGGCGGCGCGGCGTTCATCATGCCGGTCGTCCAGTCCTATGAATATCTGGACTTGACCCCGATTTCGATTTCGGTCGACCTGAAAAACGCCCTGTCGAAGCAGAATATCCGCATCGACGTCCCATCCCGTTTCACCGTCGGCATCTCGGTGGAGCCGGGCGTCATGCAGAACGCGGCGGAGCGGCTACTCGGTTTGAAGCTGACTGAAATCCAGGAGCTTGCGAAGGATATCATCTTCGGCCAGCTGCGTCTGGTCATCGCGACGATGGAAATCGAGGAGATCAACACCGACCGTGACAAATTCCTCGCCGCTGTGTCGAATAACGTCGAGTCGGAGCTCAAAAAGATCGGCCTGCGGCTGATCAACGTCAACGTCACCGACATCACCGACGAATCCGGCTACATCTCGGCCCTCGGTAAAGAGGCGGCGGCCAAGGCCATCAACGATGCGAAAATCTCGGTCGCGGAGGCCGACCGCTCCGGCGCCATCGGTGAGGCGAACGCCCACCGCGAGCAGAGGGTGCAGGTTTCGATGGCCGATTCCGAAGCGATCAAGGGTGAAAACGAAGCGAAAGCGCAGATCGCCGAATCGAATGCGACTCTGACCGAGAAATCCGCAGAGGCCAGGCGCCGTGCAACCGCCGCGGAAAAGATTCAATCCGCCCGCGCCCTGCAGGAGGCTTATGTCGCGGAGCAGGAGGCTGAAAAGGCCCGTTCTGCCCGTGAGCAGGCCACCTTGGAGGCGGACGTCATCGTCAAAACCGAAATCGAGAAACGGAAGATCGAGCTGGAAGCCGAGGCGGAGGCCGAGCAGATCCGCCGCCGGGCAAAGGGTGAAGCGGATGCGATCTACGCCAAGATGGAGGCGGAAGCCCGCGGCGTTCAGGAGATGCTGACCAAGCAGGCAACCGGTCTGGCTCAGATCGTTTCAGCGGCCGGCGGCAGTGCGAACGACGCCATGAAGCTGATGATCGCCGACAAGCTCGAGGCGCTGGTCAAGACTCAGGTCGAGGCGATCCAGAACCTCAAGATCGACAAGGTCACTGTCTGGGACAGCATGGGCGGAAAAGAAGGCGGTTCCACCACCGCGAATTTCCTCTCCGGTATGCTCAAATCGATCCCGCCGATGAACGAACTGTTTGAAATGGCGGGGATGGAGCTCCCTGAATTTCTCGGGAAAAACGCGGAGAAAAAGGAGATCGCGGAGAGCTCTTCCACTGAAGAAGAATAACCGTCTCTACAGGTGGAAAAGATGACTCGAGCATCCTCCGGGCAGTTGCCTGGAGGATGTTTCTATAGATTGTATTTTTATATTAAATAATACGAATCGTAATATGAAATGGAGGGAAGTTTATGAGAAAAGCAGGAATGCTGCTGCTCTCCGCACTGGTTCTGGTTGGGAGCACCGGCCTCTTCGGTGGATGTTCCATCCTTTCAGATGAAGACCTCACAGCCGCAAAGCCGGTAATTTACCTCTATCCGGAGCAGGAAACGGAAGTCACCGTCAAGCTCGACTACAGCGGGCGGCTCACCACCACCTACCCTCTCTACGAGAGATGCTGGGAAGTCACGGCGATGCCGGACGGGACGCTGACCGACAAACGGGACGGGCGGGAATACGCCTACCTGTTCTGGGAGGGAAAATCCAAAGCGGACTATGACCTTACCAAAGGCTTCGTCGTCAAAGGGGCAGAAACCCGGGAATTTTTGCAGGAAATCCTGCCGAAACTCGGTTTGATCCCGAAGGAATACAACGACTTCATCGTCTACTGGCTCCCTAAAATGGAACCCAACCCTTATAACTTGATCACCTTCCAGACCGGCTGCTACACCGAAAGCGCAAAGCTCACCGTCACGCCGGAACCGGACAGCCTTCTGCGGGTTTTTATGGCCTACCGCCCGCTGTCCGCCCCGGTCGAGATCGAGCCGCCTGTGATTGAGCCTTTTGAGCGGAAGGGCTTTACCGTTGTCGAATGGGGCGGCTGTGAAATCGTATAACAATTCGCACGATATACAATCAGTATATTAACTTAAATATTACCGCTCCTTTAAAAAATAACAGCTCCGCCGATGGACATCGGCGGAGCTGTTATTTTTTGAGTGTGGCCGAAGGAGAACGACACATTTCAGGCTTTGGGAAAGGGCGCATCGGATTACTGCCCTCCGGCTGGAACATCCAGCGCACACTTTCCTAAAGCTCCCCCGCTTTCGTCGGTTTACCGGTAAGCGGGCAGCCAGCTTCCGTGCGCGTCGATGAGGTCATCCACCAGCTTGACGATCGTGTCCGGATCCAGCTCGCTGCCGGTGTGGGGATCCAGCATGGCGGCCTGATAGATGTGTTCCTTCTTTCCGGTCACGGCGGCTTCGATGGTCAGAAGCTGTACGTTGATGTTGGTCTGGTTCATCGCGGCGCACTGCACCGGGAGCCTGCCCACCCGGCAGGGATGCACGCCCATCCCGTCAACCAGACAGGGAACCTCGACGCAGGCGTCGGCAGGCAGGTTTTCAATCAAATATCCGGTGTTCAGAACGTTTCCGCCGATCTGATAGGGATTCCCGGTGACCACCGCCTCCATGATATAAGAGGCGTACTCCTTGGAGCGTTCGTGATCCAGCTTCTTGGAGCTGCGCAGCTCGTCCCGCTCCTTTGCCCACCCTTCGATCTGGGAGACGCAGCGGCGGGGATATTCGTCCAGCGGGATGTTGTACCGCTCGATCAGCTCGGGGTATTTCGACTTAATGTAGAACATGTTGTATTCCGCATTGTGTTCGCTCGACTCGGTGCAATAGTACCCGAAGCGGTTGATATAATCCAGGCGAACCATGTCGTTGTGCTTTTCCGCCCCGTCGGCCAGCGCAGCCAGATTTTTTTCACGGGCGCGGCGGCGGATTTCGGGGTAAAGGTCAACGCCGTCCTTATTCTTGATTTCGAGGAGCCAGCCCATGTGGTTAATCCCGGCGATCAGTTCCTTCCGCCCTGGGAGCTGATCCTCCATCCCCAGTTCCCGGAGCAGCGTTTCGGAGCAGACTTGGACGCTGTGGCACAGCCCCACCGTCCGGACGCCGGTGTACCGCTGCATATAGCCGGTCAGCATCGCCATCGGATTGGTGTAGTTGAGGAAGAGGGCATCCGGGCAGACCTCCTCCATCTCCCTGGCGAAGTCCTGCAAAACCGGGATGGTGCGGAGGGTGCGCATGATCCCGCCGATCCCCAGCGTGTCGCCGATCGTCTGGCGCAGGCCGTACTTTTTCGGCACCTCGAAGTCGATAATGGTGCAGGGGTCGTACAGCCCGACCTGGATGGCGTCCACGACGAACTTCGCCCCGCGCAGGGCCTCCCTGCGGTTTTCAACCCCCAGATAGGCCGTCACCTTTCCGTGCCCGCCCTTGGTTTCATTCATGGCGGAGATGATCTCCCGGCTTTCCTCCAGCCGGACGGGGTCGATATCGTACAGGGCGAATTCCCAATCCTTCAGCGCGTCGCTGCACATACAGTCTCCTAAGACATTCCGGACAAAGACGGTGCTTCCCGCACCCATAAACGTGATTTTGTTCATAACGGAACCTCCACTTTTTGTCTCCCCAATTTTGGGGAACGCTTTTCATGTTACTATGATCATACTCCTCTTTGAGAAAAACAGGTATTGCATGATGTGGGGTTTATTTGGTAAAATGTTGGCAGCGGAAGCTTTTTCATAGAGGGGATCACAAATCAACTCACGTTTCCTCATAATTCCCGAGTATATTTTTTTCAATCCAGTCTGCAACCCCATCTTCGTCATTTGACAGTGCGATGCAGTCTGCAATGCTTTTGACCTCCGCGACAGCATTGGAAACGGCAACTCCTATCCCGCATAGCTGAAGCATTTCCACGTCGTTTACATCATCGCCGAAAGATACAATATCGTTTAGCGGTATATTCAATCGCTTTGCCAGTTCGAGGATCGCCTGGATCTTACCGGATTCCTCCGGTAAAAAAGCATACCAATTTTCTCCCCGGTAACACTGTAAACGGCATCGGTTTTTGTCCGCAATTTCTGCCGCAATGCTGCGGCTGGGAAGCTCTGCCACTATTTTATTGACCTGACAGAGCAAGGGTTTGCTGTAATCATTGAAAACCGCTTTGTGCAATTTTTCGGATTCCGATATATGACGGCTGTTCCAAAAAACCCGGCGCCCTGCCGCCACGGTTATTTCCGTATCCGGGTTTTTTTCCAGCAAATCTTGTATGATGTGATTCGCGGCAGCGGCGTCCATGCCGCAGCTATAAACCTGTTTCCCGCGCTGGTGGATCAGCGTTCCGTCCGTTGTGATTTCATAATCAGGCTGAATTTCTTCTATGCAGCGTTCTGCCCCGATCCAATATCGGGCGGTGGCAATCACAGTAAGGATTCCGCAGCTCCGACATCTTTTCAAAATCTGTTTGGTATCGTCCGATATACTGCCGTCAGAACGAAGCAGCGTATGATCGAGGTCTGTCAAAATCATCTTGATCCTCATCATCCGAAGCTCCTTTCACCGTTATAAATATGCCTTTTGATTCAGGTGATTTTTCATAAACTATCACAATCCGGCTTGCGTGTCAAGCATTATTTTCCAGTTGCAGAATCATGGATTGTATTTTGTCCGTCATTGATAAATCCCCTCGTCCGGCACAGACCGGCCACGGGCGCTCCGGGTGTCCCTGCGGGCAAACGCCGCCCGTGTGCGGATTGGGCAACCCGCGCACCAACATTCCACTGCTCTCTGGATTCCAATCCTGCGAGGCGGCCTGTGCCCAGGCGGGGCGATTTTGCGCACCGACATTTTACCGATTTTAAGACGGTTATCCTGCGAGGCGCCTCGCGGGTTACCAACGTTGTTATTTGCACCATCTGCGGATCGCGTCTGCCGGCGGAGACACTCCGCCGCGCTTCAGACAGGAAAGGAACTATTTCATGGAAAAGACGATTTTTTTGACGAACCGGCATTGGAAGGAGATCAACCCCGTCGACTGCGGATGGGAAAAATGCAGCCCTCGCCATTCCTTTGGGCCGGCGACACGCTTTTACTGGCTTTTGCATTATGTCGTGCAGGGGAGCGGTATGATAAAAAGCGGCGGAAACATCTATCCTGTGCGGGCGGGTCAGATTTTCGTCATACGTCCCTTTGAGCGCACCTATTATGAGGCGGATTCCCAGACGCCGTGGGAGTACATCTGGGTCGGCTTTACCGCCGGGGTCGACCTGCCGGAATGCCTCTGCCGGGAACGCGTCGTCAGCGCCTCCCGCTGCGGCGGGATTTTCAGCTCGATGCTGGATGCTGAGGAGATGGGGGATGGGCGGGAGCTTTATCTCTGCGGCAAAATCTACCAGCTCATGGCACAGCTGTCGGAAGGGAAGGGCGGAGAAGAGGATTATGTGGAACAGGCCAAAACCTATCTGGAAAGCAATTACATGCGGGCGCTCTCGATCCTGGAGCTGGCGGAAAAGCTGAACCTGAACCGCTCCTATTTCAGCACCCTGTTCCGGGAGAAAACGGGAAAATCCCCCCAGCAGTACCTGACCGATTACCGGATGAAGAAAGCCTGCGAACTGATGACGGAGCACCATTACACGCCGGGAGAAGCGGCCCTTTCCACCGGGTATCCCGATATTTTCAGCTTTTCCCGGATGTTCAAACGACAGTTCGGCGTATCCCCCCGGGGCTATCTGGAGCGCCTGGGAACAAGCAAGGCGGACGCGGCGGGAGCCGCACCGGAAAATGCAGCTCATGACCGGGCTGGACAATCGCGATCCGCATGTGATATCGATTTATAGCCTTGCAGCCCGCGGGATTCGCCGCACCTATTTCATCCAAGATGTCTTGCAGGACGAAAACCCGGAGATTGGCAGAACATTGGTGTGCAAATTATCGGCGGCAATCCGCCGCTCCGCAGCCTCAAAATAAAGATGAAAGCTGGTTAGTTGATGGAAAAACAAAACGAGCGGGTCTGGTTGATCGACGAGATCAGGGGCATCGCAATCCTGCTGATGGTGGTCTACCACTTCTTTTACGACATCGTCGTCCTTTACGGGATGAATATTCCCGCCTTTTACTCTCCTGCCCTGAATCTTGTCCGCGACTTCTTTGCCGGGCTGTTTATCTTCATCTCAGGCGCCGCCTGCCGCTTTTCCAGGAACAACCTGAAGCGCGGCGTCCAGTGCTTTGCCCTCGGAATGGTGATGACCTATGTGACCGCGGCTGTGATGCCGCATGGGCCGATCCTCTTTGGAATCCTCCACCTGCTGGGGGTCTGCATGCTGTTTTTTGCCTTTACCGAACGCCTTTGGGACAAGCTCCCGCTCTGGGCGGGGATTGCCGGCTGCGCCCTGCTCTTCCTCCTCACCTGGGGGATGAAGGACGGATATTTCGGGATTGCGGGGCTGTTTGAGCTCCCTCACCCTGAAATCCTGCGGGAAAGCGGCTTATTCTTCCCTTTCGGCATCATCGGGGAAGGCTTTGTTTCCTCCGACTATTTCCCGCTCCTCCCCTGGCTTTTTGTTTTTTTGGCCGGAACCTTCTTCGGCATCCCAGTCAAAGCCGGAAGGATGCCCGCCTTCTTTTACAAAAAGCATCTGCCGCCCCTTGCGTTTATCGGACGGCACACCCTTTGGATTTACCTGCTCCACCAGCCGGTTCTGATGGGAATCTGCATGATCGTGTTCGGCATCCTCCGGTAAACGGCGGATGGGAAGCCCATGGCCGCAATGAAGCTCTCAAACGCAGAGATTCTCTGTATTGCCCGTTGTTCGGACGAAGTGATCGCCCCGTTCGTGCAATAAAAAACCGTCCGCCTATTTTTTATGACGGGCAGCTTACTTCATCAGAACCGATGCGCGGTTTTCGTTCCGGGATTTGATTCTCGCAGGCCGCCGGTCTGTCCCGGGGCTTCCGGCTCAAGGCAAAACGGAGCGGTTTACTCCCCTTTCCCGGATTTTTTCACCCGGTACCGGAGAAACAGGTACAGCGCTGTTTCGATCAACAGCAGAATTCCGGTCATCACCGTAAGGGGGATCAGCCCGGCGTACCAGGGCGCTGAAGCGAGCCGGTACAGGCCCTCGTGCCGGCAGTAATCGATCCAGCGCCACAGCACGCTCCCCAACCAGGCGCCAATCGTCGAACCGATTACAATCCCCATTTTGCTTTTGATTTTCTGGATCATCGTTCTCATCCTTTTAAAAAGCTCGTTAATTCATCTCATTTTAACTGTGATTTTCTTTGCAGGGCACAGGAAGCCGGCCTTCTATAAATATTTCTCATACTCCCCCGCGGGGAAAGGGGATTCCAGCCCCAAAACCCTCGGCCATAAGCCGGTGTCCGCGATGATGTATCCCATAATCATCCCCATGTGGCTGTGCAGATGTCGAAACTGCGCCAAAATCAGGGTAAATCTGCAATATTCGCAGTCCGGCGGGAACTGGAGCAGCTCCTGATCCGTCAAATTTGCAAGATACCCGCCGATCTTCCGCTCGACCTGAGCAAAATAGCCGTCGACTTCCTCCCTGGAGAGGCATTTTGAGGAAACCGTGTCCAGATTATTGAGGCCCTCCTCGTGAATCTCCGGCTCTTCAAAGGCGCGGTCCCGGGGATTGATATACCACAGATCCAGCGAATGGAGCATGTGGTAAACATGCTTCCAGCAGGGCATTCCGCAGTATTCCCGATCCCACAGCTCGTTCGGGACGCAGTCGATGACGTTTTTGACTTCCCACAGAGCGCGGCGGGTCTGTTCCCGTATGATTTCAACTAGCGAATTCTGTTCCATCTCATCCCCCCGCTCAAAAGCACTGCCGTTAAATACCAGCGTTTCTTTTTATACTAGCACAAAAAACGCTCCAGGGAAACCCCCGGAGCGTCTTAAAATATGCCAAATTACCGCTTGGAGAACTGCGGAGCACGACGGGCCGCTTTGAGTCCGTATTTCT
>CAZSIV010000046.1:0-15811 GCA_964607135.1 uncultured Oscillospiraceae bacterium
AACAAATGTTAATTTAGTTCTGCAAAAAGGAATTTACCAGCGTTTCATATTCTTTTCAAATTTGGTTGTATATGCTTCTTTAAGTTCCTCATCACTAATTCCATAGCAAAGGAGGACATCGTTGTAATACATCAGAACATCTGCCATTTCTTCAATGAGATGCTTTCGCAAATCACGATCCTCAAGTGATTTGATGTCTCCATTTTTCTTAATAATATCTACAACTTCGCCTATTTCACCAATCATCCACAACAATTTATGCTTACCTGCTTCAGGACGAATTGTTTCCCACTTATCTTTATATTTTTCTTGTAATGTCTGTTGCATAGTAAGCATTTCTCTAATGTTAAAGTCACCCATAATTTTACCCTCAAATTCAAATTTCGCTGCTTCTCTACAACAATCCTATTTCATCACTCGAACTCAATCGTAGCAGGCGGCTTGGTAGTGATGTCGTAGACGACCCGGTTGATCCCCTTGACCCCGTTGACGATCCGGCTGCTGACCGCACTGAGCACCTCGTAGGGGATCCGCGCGAAATCGGCCGTCATGAAATCCGTCGTGGTAACGCCGCGTAAGGCGAGGGCGTAGTCGTAGGTTCGGCCGTCCCCCATGACGCCGACCGACTGGATGTTTGTCAGCACTGCGAAATACTGGTGGATTTCCCGGTCGAGCCCCGCTTTCGCGATTTCGTCCCGGAAAATAAAGTCCGCCTCCTGGAGCAGCGAAACCTTTTCCGGGGTGATTTCCCCAATGATCCGGATGGCTAAGCCCGGGCCCGGGAAGGGCTGCCGCCAGACGAGGTAATCCTTGAGCCCGAGCTCCAGCCCGAGCTTCCGGACTTCGTCCTTAAAGAGCGGGCGGAGCGGTTCGATGATCTCCTTGAAGTCGACGGCGTCCGGCAGCCCGCCCACGTTGTGATGGCTTTTGATGACCGCCGCATCCCCTGCGCCGGATTCGATGACGTCCGGGTAAATTGTCCCCTGGACCAGATAATCGATCTTGCCGATCTTTTTGGCTTCCTCTTCGAACACCCGGATAAACTCTTCCCCAATAATCTTCCGCTTGGTCTCCGGATCGGAGACGCCGGCGAGCTTGCCGAGGAAACGCGCGCCCGCATTAACCCGGACAAACTGCATCCCGGAGTCGCGGAAGGCCGCTTCGACCTCGTCCCCTTCGTTTTTCCGCATAAGGCCGTGGTCGACGAAGATGCAGGTCAGCCGGCTGCCGACCGCCTTTGCGAGAAGGGCCGCTGCGACCGAGGAATCCACCCCGCCGGAAAGGGCGAGCAGGACTTTGCCGTCCCCGACCTTTTCGCGGATCGAGGCAATCTCGGTTTCGGCGTAGCCGCTCATCGTCCAGTCGCCGGTGCAGCCGCAGACTTTATAAAGGAAATTGCGGAGCATCGCCAGGCCGTTTTCGGTGTGCATGACCTCCGGGTGGAACTGCATCCCGTAAAATCTGCGGGCCGGATCCTCCATGGCGGCAACCGGGCAGTCGGCGGTATGGGCGGTGGAAACGAAGCCCTCCGGGAGCCGGTCAATATAATCGGTGTGGCTCATCCAGGAAATTCCCTCTGCCGGGAGCCCGTCGAAAAGGGCGCAGGAAGATGTATAGGATGTCGGCGTTTTTCCGTACTCGCTGGTCACAGCGGCCGTCACGTTTCCGCCGAGCAGGTGCGCCATCAGATGAATTCCATAGCAGATGCCGAGCACCGGGATGCCCAGCTCGAAAATTTCCCGGGAGATGCGGGGGGAATCCTCCAGATAGGCGCTGTTGGGGCCGCCGGTGAAGATGATCCCGACAGGGTTCATCCCCTTGATCTCCTCCAACGGGGTTTGATAGGGCTTGACCTCGCAGTAGACGCCGCACTCGCGGACCCGCCGCGCGATCAGCTGGTTGTACTGGCCGCCGAAATCCAGAACCAAAACGGTCTGATGATTCAAAAAAAACACCACTTTCTATCATTTCAATCGATTTTACAGCGCGGACGAGGGCTGGTTCCGCTTTGCTTTGACCCGGAGAAAACCGCCCTTGATTTTGACTGCGGCAGGAGGAAAAGCGTGCGCTTTTTCACCCGGCAATCCAAAGGGTTCTGCACTCTCTCGCGCAATTCAAAATATTGTTTTTATTCTATCACAGAACCGTTTTTTTTACAAGAAATACATCCCTCTTTTCCGTGATAAACCGCCGCATTCCGGGCAGAATAGTTAGCCAGAGGCGCCGCTTTTTCAAAAAGCTGTAAAAAGCGCGTCCAGATCGATGAAACTGCAGCCGCTGTTTCAGATTTTTCGAACGCTGGTAACGGCGCGGGGCGGCTGCACACAGGAGGGAACACGGCTTGTCTAAACGGATGATCGCAATCTTTTCGATATTCTGCGTCCTGATGTCGCTCCTCAACGTCAGGGTGGCGACCCTGGCGGCTTCGGAGGAATTGAAGGAAACGGCACTCAACCAGCGCAGCTATACCCTGACGGTGGGGAAATCCCGGGGGCAGATCTACGACCGCAGCTTTAAAAGCCTGGTCAATACAGAATCCGTCACCGTTTCGGCGGTTCTGCCGCAGCCTGAGACGACCGCCGGCTTACTCGACGCGGTGGAGGAAGGGGAGCGCGACGCGCTTTACCAGAGCATCAAACAGGGGCGGCCCTTTTTGACCAATCTGCTTCCCAAGGATACGGAGGCCGACGGCGTCCTTCCGGTGGAGGTGGCAAAGCGGTACGGCGAGGAGCAGATCGCCTCTCACATCATCGGGTATGTCGACGGCGAGGGGAAGGGAGTCGCCGGGATCGAAAAGGCGTACGACGACTTTCTCTCCCAGGCGGGGGAGACCATCGAGGTGAATTACACCCTCAACGGTTTGGGAGAAGCGCTGAAGACGGGAAAGACCGCCGTCAATAAGAGCGGGGACGCGGCATCCGGCGTCGTCCTGACCATCGACCGGGAGATCCAGGCGGTCTGCGAGAACATCGGGAGCAGGATGATCGGACAGGGGGCGGTCGTCGTCATGGAGCCGTCCACCGGAAAGCTGCTGGCCTGCGCCAGTTTTCCCGAATACGACCCGAACGACATTGCGGCGAGCCTTGGGGAGGACGGAGGCCCGCTCCTGAACCGCTGTTTTTCCGCCTTTCCGGTCGGCTCCACCTTCAAGACGGTGTTGAGCGCCGCCGCTCTCGAATCGGGGATTCCCGCCGGCCTTTCCTATGACTGCACCGGGCTGATCGACGTCAGCGGGCAGCTGTTCCACTGCCACCTTCTTTCGGGCCACGGGACGGTCGACATGCGCAAGGCGATGATCGAATCCTGCAACCCCTATTATGTCAACCTGGGGCTGGAGCTTGGGCCGGAGAAGATTCTGGAGTTCGCATCCAACCTTTCCTTTGGGCGGCAGACCGAGCTGGCGGACGGGCTTTTTACCAGCGCGGGGATCCTTCCGGATGCCGGGGAGCTGGTCAACCCGGCGGCGGTGGCAAACCTGAGCTTCGGGCAGGGCAGGCTGCTGGCGACCCCCATCCAGCTCTGCCAGATGACATCCTCGGTGGTAAACGGCGGCAAGACGCCGATCGCCCGGCTGGTGGAGGGGCTCACCCGGGATGGCGAAACGCTCAGCGAGGTCAGGGAAGGGTCGGCGCCGCTCTATGCGATGAGCGAGGAAACCGCCCAAACCCTCCGCACCTTTTTGGAGGCCTGTGTTGAGGAAAAGGAGAATATGAAGGCGAAGCCGACCCGGGTCTCGGCGGCGGGAAAGACCGGGACGGCGCAGACCGGGCGGTTTGACGAGGTGGGGGTCGAAAAGCTGGACGCCTGGTTTGCCGGGTATTTTCCGGCCGAATCGCCCCGTTATGTTGTCGCCGTCGTGGTGGAGGACGGCAAGACGGGAAACGCGAGCGCCGGGCCGGTCTTTGCCGAGATCGCCGACCAGCTGACCCTTCTGGAAGAAATCCGGGAGGAGCTCGGAACGCGTTGACTTTTTGGGAAAAGGATGGTAAAATATTTCTGATATTGAATTGCTGTGAAAAGGTCAATCCGTCGACAGCCCAGGTCAGAGAGAAGCCGGCCGGTGCAAGGCTTTTGGGCGAGGGCGGAACGCCGCCTTGGAGCTGCGCGCCAGCCTGTTGCAGAGCGGGGGAAGCGCGTCGTTTTCCGCGTTAAGGAAGTACAAAGCGGGGCTTTTCCGTCCGGAGGGGCCCAAACCGGGTGGTACCACGGAAACATCAGTCTTCGTCCCAGGATTTCTGCGGAGGGGGGCTGTTTTTGTTTGTTCGGCGGCGGTACCGGCCATTTGAAAGGAATGTTGCAACAATGGAGTGGACTTCACTCAACGACCTGCGCGAGCAGTTTTTAAGCTTTTTCGAGTCCAAGGAGCACACCCGTCTGGCGAGCTTCCCCCTGGTGCCGATCGGCGACAGCAGCCTGCTACTCATCAACTCCGGCATGGCGCCGATGAAAAAATTCTTTCTGGGGCAGGCGGTTCCGCCGAACAAGCGGGTCACCACCTGCCAGAAGTGCATCCGCACGCCGGACATCGAAAACGTCGGTAAGACCTCCCGCCACGGCACCTTTTTTGAGATGCTCGGGAACTTTTCATTCGGCGATTACTTCAAGCACGAGGCGACCAAGTGGGCCTGGGAGTTTATCACCGAGGTGGTCAAGATGCCCCTCGACCGGCTCTGGGTCTCGATCTATGAGGACGACGATGAGGCCTTCGACATCTGGGTCAACGAGGTCGGCGTCGATCCGAAGCGGATCGTCCGGCTGGGGAAAGAGGACAACTTCTGGGAGATCGGCTCCGGCCCCTGCGGCCCCTGCTCCGAGATTTATTTCGACCGGGGCGAGGAATACGGCTGCGGAAAGCCCACCTGCGGCGTGGGCTGCGACTGCGACCGGTATGTCGAGTTCTGGAACCTCGTCTTCTCCCAGTTCAACGGCGACGGCGACGGCCATTACGAGCGGATGGAGCACCCGAACATCGACACCGGCATGGGGCTGGAGCGGCTCGCCTGCATCACCCAGGGGGTCGACAACCTCTTTGAAGTCGACACGATCCAGAACATCATGAAGCAGATCAGCCGGATCGCCGGCGTCTCCTATAAAGAAAACGAAAAGACCGACGTCTCCCTCCGCGTGATCACCGACCACGTCCGCTCCACCGTCTTCATGGTGGGGGATGGGGTGCTCCCCTCCAACGAGGGGCGGGGCTATGTCCTGCGCAGGCTCCTCCGCCGGGCGGCGCGCCACGGCCGCCTGCTCGGGATCGACAAGCCGTTTTTGTTCGAGGTGGTGGACACGGTCATCCACGAAAACCGCACGGCCTACCCCGAGCTCGGGCAGAAGGCGGACTACATCAAAAAGGTCGTCCGGGTGGAGGAAGAGAACTTCGGGAAAACGGTCGACAAGGGGATGGAGCTGCTCTCCTCGATCCTTGACCGGATGGAGGAGAAAGGGGAGAAAACCCTCACAGGAGACGACGCGTTCAAGCTGTATGACACCTTTGGCTTCCCGCTCGATCTCACGATGGAAATCACCGCCGAGCGGGGGATTTCGGTCGATGAAACACGGTTTACCGAGCTGATGAAGGAGCAGCGGGAGCGGGCCCGCACCGCCCATTTTGCGGGCGGAGACGTCGCCTGGAAGGATGATGCGCTCGAGCTGAACGCCCATCCCGCGACGGAATTTACCGGGTATGAGACGCTCTCCTGCGGCGCGGAGATCCTGGCGCTTGCGGCTGAAGGGGAGCTCGCGGGCGAGATCAACTCCGGGAGCAAGGGCGTGGTCGTCCTCGACCGCACCCCCTTCTATGCGGAAAGCGGCGGACAGGTCGCCGACATCGGCGTGATCAGGACGGAAAACGGTCTGTTCCGGGTGGCCGACTGCCAGAAGGACGACGGCGGGCATTTTATCCACTACGGCGCCGTTGAAGAGGGTTCGGTTTCGGTCGGCGAAACCGCTCAGGCGGAGGTGGACGCCCTGAACCGCCGGGCGATTATGCGCAACCACACCTCCGCCCATCTGCTGCAGGCAGCGCTGCGGAAGACGCTGGGCAATTACGTCCACCAGGCGGGTCAGCTCGTCACGGCGCAGCGGCTGCGGTTCGATTTCTCCCATTTCCAGGCCCTGACCCCGGAGGAGCTCAAGACCATCGAGCTCGACGTCAACCGCGCGATCCTTTCCGCCGTCGACGTCAAGCTGTATGAAACCGACATCGAGGCGGCGAAGGCGAAAGGGGCGATGGCCCTTTTCGGAGAAAAATACGGCAATATCGTCCGGGTCTGCGACATCGGGGAATATTCCATCGAGCTCTGCGGCGGCACCCATGTGGACAACACCGGGAAGATCGGCCTGTTCAAGATCGTCAGCGAAAGCTCGGTCGCGGCCGGTGTCCGCCGGATCGAGGCGGTGACCGGCGCAGGCGTTTTGGAGCTGATCGACGGCACCAACGAGATGCTGGCAAAATGCTGCCAGACCCTCAAGGTCACCAATCCGGCCGAGCTGCCCGACCGGTGCGCCGCCCTTTCGGCGGAGCTCAAGGAAAAGGAGAAGCTGCTCGAAAGGATCAACGCCGAGTTTGCGGAGATTCAGGCCAAAGGGGTGGCGGAAAATACCGTCGAGGTCAATGGCCTGCGGGTCGCGTCCTTCCTGTTCAACAATGCAAACCCGGAATCCCTGAAGAAGATTGCGGATAAAATGACGGGCTCAATCCCCAACTCGGTTCTGGTCGTCGGGACGATCCGGGACGGAAAGGGCACCCTGGTGGCGGCCTGCGGCCCGCAGGCGATCGAAAAAGGGGTGGTGGCCGGCGTGGTCATCAAGGAGATCGCGGCGATCGCCGGTGGAAAGGGCGGCGGACGGCCCAATATGGCGATGGCCGGCGTTTCCGACCCGTACAAGATGGACGAGGCGCTCTCCTTCCTGCCCTCTTTGGTTGAGAAGCTGACGTCGCTGTAACAGAGAGGAGAAACGAAGATGGACTGTTTGTTTTGTAAGATCGTCGCCGGGGAGATCCCCAGCAAAAAGGTTTATGAGGACGACTGGGTCTATGCGTTTTACGATATCAACCCCCAGGCCCCGGTGCATTTTCTGATTATTCCAAAGGCGCATATCGAGAGCGCGGCTGAGATTACGGCGGAAAACTCCGCTGTGGTCGCCTATATCTTCGAAGTGATTGCGAAGCTCGCGGCGGAGCTCGGGCTCGGGAACGGGTTCCGCGTGATCACCAACTGCGGCGAGGATGGGGCGCAGACGGTCAAACACCTGCATTTCCATGTCCTCGGCGGGAAAAAGCTCAGCGAAAAAATGGCGTGAGCCTGTAAAATCGGCGTGACGGGCGCGCGGCATGTCTTTTAATGAGTCCGCCGCGCGCCGGATATCCGCCGGCATCATGAGAACGGAGGTCTTTGCAATGAATGAAACCTATACCCTGAAGGTCGCGGGCCTGACCCGTGAGCTGCCCCTCTGCCCGGTCAACGAGCACCTGGACATCGCGGCGTTTGTCATGTTCACCGACGTGGAGCTGACCGTCGCCTGCGCTTCCGAACTGATCAAAAAGGCGCCGGAGCACGATGTGATCCTGACGGCCGAAGCCAAGGGGATTCCCCTCGCCTATGAGATGGCCCGCCAGCTCGGCGAGCGCTACGTCGTTGCCCGAAAGGGCCTGAAGCTCTACATGAAAGACCCGGTCAAGGTGGATGTGAAGTCGATCACCACGATGCATATGCAGACCCTCTACATCGACCGATACGACATCGAGCTCCTCAAGGGGAAACGGGTTTTGATCGTCGACGACGTCATCAGCACCGGAGAATCCCTCAACGCTCTGACAGAGCTTGCAAACGTCGCAGGCGGAAAGATCGCCGGGATCGCGACCGTCCTCGCCGAAGGGGAAGCGGCGAACCGGGACGATATCATCTTTTTGGAGGAGCTCCCTCTGTTTGAGAAATGATGGCTGAAAACCGGAATGGAGCAAAGGGATGAAAATGCAGAAACTGGCGCGGTTTGGCTACGGATACGCCGCCGCTCTGCTGGCAGCCGCCGTTTTGGGTGCTGGAAAGCTGGCCTGGGGGTTTCCGGCGCTCCTGGTTTTGCTGACCGCCGGGCTCTGCGTGAAATCCCTGCGGGTGAGCCGGAGCTTTTGGTGCGTCGCTTCCGCGGCGGTTCTGGCCTTCGGCGTCTTCTTTTTCTACACCCGCACGGTCTACGAACCCGTGGCTCGGCTGGACGGCCGGACGGTTTCGGTCAAGCTCGCGGTGGAGGATTTCAGCCCCAGGAGCGGTTTTTATTCCTATGAGTTCCGTTTGCTGGAGGCTGATGGGCGGCCTGTCGAACCGGTCGGAGTGCTCCATTATTCCAGGGAAGATCTCGGCGTCACCTACGGAGATATCGTGGAAACCCGGATGAAGCTGGAGCTCAATCAGCCCGCGGAGGGAAGGGCGCTCGGGGATTATTATAAATCCCACGGACTCTTTCTTCGGGGAAATGCGGCGTCGGATGCGCAGGTGGAGGTTCTCCCTTCGGAAAAGCCCGGCCTCAGCGCTTCCTTTCACCTGCTTCGGGATCTGCTCAGGGCCTCGGTCGAAAAGAACATGCCCTCCGACAGCGCGCAGATCGCATCCGGGATGCTGCTCGGCGGCGGCTCCAATCTGGACGAGATGAAACGGATCACCTTCAGCCGGGCCGGGGTCTCCCACCTGTTCAGTGTTTCGGGCTTACATATGACGATTGTAGTACAGCTGACGATGGGGCTGTTTGCCTTGCTGCGGTTCAATAAACGGCTGTCGGCTGGTCTCGGCATCTTCGCAGTGCTGGGGTTTATGCTGCTTGCGGGGTGCAGGCCGTCTGTTCTCCGCGCGGGGATCATGATGCTGATCCTCCTTGCCGGCCAGCTTTTCCGCCGCCCGGCGAACGGGCTCAATTCGCTCGGGATCGCCTGCCTGTTCATCTCCCTTTCCAATCCGTACATCATGTACGACGTCGGGTTTCTCCTCTCGGCTTCGGCGACGCTGGGAATCCTGCTCCTCGCCTGTCCGATGCGGGACCGGATCTGCAAGGCTCTGAAAATCCGGGGCAGCCGGGGCAGGAGCGTCGTTTCGCTGTTCACTGTTTCGATTGCGGCGGTGCTGGGAACGCTTCCGGTCAATCTCCTCTGTTTTGAAGAGGTCTCTCTGATTGGGATTTTGCTCAACCCGGTGATCAACCTCTTTGTCTCGGTCGCCATGTTCGCGGGCTTTGCCACGGCTTTTCTGGGGCTGGTTCCGTTTTTGAGCCCGCTCGCGGCACTCAGCGGCGCCGCCTGTTCCTGGGCGGTCACGGTCATCGACCGCGGAGCGGAGCTGGCGGTTGGCGCGCCGTTTGCCTACCTGCCGCTCGGAAAGGGAATGGTCCAGCTCTGGTTTGTCCTGAGTCTTGCGGGTTTTTTGTACTACAGGCTGTTCGGAAGGCGGAAGCCGAAGGTTCTGTTCTGCATCACGGCGGTGTCCTGTCTGCTTCTCACGTCGCTGTTCGCAGCAGAGCGGTTTTTGTCGGAGCATTCCATCGCGGTGACAGCCGTCCGTTCCGGGGAGGAATCCGGCGTTTTGATCGAAGCGGGAGGCGTGAATCTCGTTTACGGCTGCTCCAACACCTCGGCGGCAACGACTCTGCGCCGTGAGCTGCGGGCGAGAGGCGTTGAGAAGATCGACCTTTACATCCAGCCGGACGGAAACCGGAGAACGGGGCAGATCACCGGAACCTTTTCGGAGCTGTTCGAGATCAAACACCTTGCGCTCAGCGGTGAAGCGCTGAGTACGGAAAGCTATCCCCACGACGTCGAGCGGGACAGGCTCTTTTCTATGGATGGGCTGGAGCTCGCCTATCCTGACGGGACGACGATCCGGATTTACGGGATGAAGCTGCCGGTCGTGGAGGTCGTCTACCGCGGAGAGCGATACCTCGCGGCGCAGGATCTCAGGGACGCCCTGCCCTATCTGGATGAGCCGGCCAGGCTGGTTGCGGCAGCCGAATCGACCACCGACCGGGACGCGCTCCCCGCGGAGCGGATTCTCCTCCTCACCCCCAAAGAGGATGCGGGCGACCAGAGCGGACAGGTGATCCCGGGCTATGAGTCGGTGCGGACGACCCTGTTCTATCCCGACTGGGGCGGCTGCTGCCGGACTGCGGAATAAGGAGGCGGGTTTATGGCCAGAATTGATTTTAAGAAGCTGGGCGGCGCAATCAAAAAAAACGAGCTTTCCGGCGCTTATTTTCTGTACGGGAGCGAGCAGTATCTCCTGTCCAGATATCTGGAACGGCTTTTAAAGCGGGTCGTGCCGGGGATGGCTGCCTTCAACCTCCAGCGGTTTGAGGCGGAAAAAAAGGAGCTCGACTGGGGCGTGGTTGAGGATGCCGCCCAGAACCTGCCCATGATGGCGCCCCGGAAAGCGGTCGCCCTCCACGACCTGAACCCCGACCAGCTCCCGGCGGAGGAGCTCAAGCGATTTCAGAAGCTGGTGGAGGAGCTGCCGGAGAGCACGGTATTGGTAATTTACGTCACCGGCTTTGAACTGCCGGTCAAGGCCAGCCGCAAGGTGCAGAGCTTTTTGAAGTTCATGGAGAAAAACGGGACGGTTGTGGAATTCCCGCCCCTTTCGAAAGGCGATCTGGTGAAATACCTTTCCGGCGAGGCGGCGAAGGCGGATTGTTTCCTATCCTCTGCGGCGGCGGGGATGCTGGTCGAATCGGTCGGGAACGACCTGACCGCGCTGCTTAAGGAGCTGGAAAAGCTGATTGCCTTCACCGGGACAGGGGAGATCGCCGCGGACACGGTGGACGCCCTTGTGGAAAAAACGATGGACGCCACGGCCTTCGACCTCGCGAATGCGGCACTTCGCGGCGACCTGGATACGGCGCTCCGCACAGTGGCGGCGCTGAAGGCCCAGCGGGCGGAGCCGATTGCGGTCGCAGGGGCGCTCAACAGCGCTTTCCTCGACCTTTACCGCGCCAAATGCGCCCTTGCAGCCGGGAGAAATGCGGCGGAAGTCGTCGCCGATTTCGGATACAACCCCCGGGTGCGGTTCCGGGTGGACAACGCCTTCCGAAGCGCGGCGCGGACGGAGCTCGGCGCCCTCCGCCGGGGGATCGAGCTGCTCCATGAGCTCGACCTGCGTTTAAAGTCCAGCAAGGCGGATTCCTACGAGCTGCTCGAGGCCGCTCTGGTGCGGCTCCGGGCGGGGGACGGATGATGGATGACGGCGGAAAGATCACCCTCCGGCAGATCGTCGTCTCGGAGGGGAAGTACGATAAAATTAAGCTTGAATCTCTGCTTCATGCGGTTATAATTAAAACGGACGGGTTTGGAATCTACCGGGACCGTGAAAAGCAGAGGCTGATCCGCCGCCTGGCGGAGGAGCACGGCGCGGTCATCGCGACCGATTCGGACGCCGCCGGGTTTCAAATCCGGGGATTTTTAAGCTCCCTTTTAAAAGGATGCGAGGTCTACCATCTCTATATCCCGGATGTCTTCGGGAAGGAAAAACGGAAGGCTGCGCCCTCAAAGGAGGGAAAGCTGGGGGTGGAGGGGCTTCCGCTCCCGCTGCTGAGGAAAGCGCTGGAAGAAAGCGGTGTCACTGCCTGCCCGCCGTCCGCCGGGGGGATCGCCAAGGCGGATCTGTATGAGCTCGGCCTCAGCGGAAGGCCGGACAGCGCCGCGCGCAGGAAGCGGTTCCTGCTGGAGCTGGGCCTGCCGGAGCGGCTGAGCGCAAACGCCCTCGTCGCCCTTTTGAACAGAAGGATGGACAGGGAGGAATTGTTCCGGATCGTCTCCGGGATGGACGGGGAGAATCCGGGTGAAAAATAGAAAGGAAGGGGCGATACCGGGCCTGAAATGCCGTGGCAGCGCGGCTTTTTGCACAGTTTCCGTATCGCGTGACGAGTAGAATGGTATTTTCGAGCGTGACCTTTTTATATGTGTTCCTGCCGCTTGTGATGCTGGTTTATTACGCCGCTCCGAAACAGCTCAAGAACCTGCTGATCCTCATCTCCGGCGTTCTTTTTTACGCCTGGGGGGAGCCGGTCTACGTCTGCCTCATGCTTTTTACCACCCTGGTGGATTACACCGCCGGGCGGCTGATCGCCCATTTTGAGGAGCGGCCGAAGGCGCGGCTCGCCTGTATGATTACAGCGGTTTCGGTCAATCTCCTTCTCCTTTGCATCTTCAAGTACAGCTCGTTTGTCGTCGCAAACCTAAACCAGCTGTTCGGCCTTTCGCTCATCGATCCGAAGCTCCCGCTGCCGATCGGGATTTCGTTCTACACCTTCCAGAGCATGTCCTACACGCTGGACATGTATATGCGGAATATCACGGTGCAGAAAAACTTCATCAATTACGCGGCTTACGTCACCCTCTTCCCGCAGATCGTCGCCGGGCCGATCGTCCGGTACAAGGAGGTGGCGGCTGAGCTCGAGCACCGCACGGTCACCCTGACCAAGGTCGGGGAGGGGGTCGGCATCTTCCTGCGGGGGCTCGGGAAGAAGGTGTTGCTCGCCAACAACATCGGGATGCTCTGGACGACGGTGAAAGCTTCCCCGCTCGACGAGCTCTCGGTGCTGACCGCCTGGCTGGGGATTTTGGCCTTCACCTTCCAGATTTATTTCGACTTTTCCGGTTACTCGGACATGGCGGTCGGGATGGGGAAGATGATGGGCTTCAACTTCCCGCAGAACTTCGACTACCCCTACCTTTCCAAAAGCATCTCCGAATTCTGGCGCCGGTGGCATATCACGCTCGGCTCCTGGTTCCGCAGCTATATCTACATCCCGATGGGCGGCAACCGGGTGGGGACGCTTAGGCTGCTGCGCAACCTGCTGGTGGTCTGGTTCCTCACCGGGCTCTGGCACGGCGCCAGCTGGAACTTTATCCTCTGGGGGCTCTACTTCGGGGTGCTCATCATCCTCGAGCGCTTCTTTTTGGGCAAATACCTCAAAAAGCTCCCGGCGGTGCTCCAGGTGGCCTATTCCTTCTTATTGGTCGTTTTCGGCTGGGTATTGTTCGAGTTCGACAGCCTCGGGAATGTGGGGCAGTACCTGGCGGCGATGTTCGGCGGCAACGGCGGAGTCTTTTTCGACGGCCAGTCGCTCTACCTGCTCACTTCCTACCTTCTTCTGCTGCTGATCTGCGCCGTCAGCGCGACAAATTACCCCAAAAGGCTGGTGGAGAAGATTTCGGGGAAGTTCCCGGTCTGTGTCCGGTACGCTTCCCCGGTCTTTGAGGCCGGCCTGCTCCTGCTCTGCACGGCTTTTCTCGTCAATTCCACCTACAACCCGTTTTTGTATTTCCGCTTTTAGGGGGTGAAAGGATGACAAACGCAAAAAAAATATCGGCGCTCCTTTTCTTTCTGACGATTGCGGTCGTCCCGCTCTTGATCCTGTTCCTCCCTCAAAAAAAGTTTTCGGAGAATGAAAACCGCGTCCTGGCCGAGTTCCCGGCCCTTACCTGGGAGACGATCCAGGACGGCAGGTTTATGAAAGGATTTGAGGCTTATTTTGCCGACCATTTCATCCTGCGGGACGGGTGGATCGCCGCCAAGACGAAGAGCGAGCTGCTGGCCGGGAAAAAGGAAGTCAACGGGGTTTTTATCCTCAAAGACCGGCTGATCCAGAAGGTGGAGGATTACGACCGCACCCTGGTCGCCAAAAATGTCAGCGCAATCACCGGCTTTGCCGACCGGGTCGAGGCGCCCTGCGCCATGATGCTGATCCCCACCGCCTGTGAAATTCAGAAGGATCTGCTGGATTCAAACGCCCCGGTTCTCAACCAGAAGATGCTCATCGAAAGCGTCTACAGCCGGATGGGGGGAAAGCTTTCGACGGTGGACGTCTACTCCCCGCTCTCCTCCTCCAAGGACGACTATATCTATTATAAGACCGACCACCACTGGACCAGTCTGGGCGCCTATCTCGGGTACAGCGCCGCATCCCGGTCGTTAGGCTACCAGACGGTTTCGCTGAACAGCTTCGACATCCAGCACGCTTCCCACGACTTTTTCGGCACCCTTTATTCCAAGGTGATCTATGACCAGACCGGTCCGGACACCATCGATTATTACAGCTATCCCAAGGGGACGAAGGTGGAACGGGTCGTGGTGAATACCGGCAGTACCCAAAAGGTTTACGACAGCATGTATTTCCGGGAATATCTCGACCGGAAGGACAAGTACTCCTCCTTTCTGGGGGATAACCAGCCCTTTGTCACCGTCTTTACCAACGCGCCGGAGGGGAAAAAGCTGCTGGTCATCAAGGATTCCTACGCCCACAGCCTGCTTCCCTTCCTGAGCCAGCATTACGCGGAGATCACGATGGCGGATCTGCGCTATCTCAATACCGACCTGGGGAAAAAGGTCGACCTTAGCAGTTATGACCAGATTCTTTTCGTCTATAATGTGGAAAATTTTATTGAGGATCAGAACCTTGTCAAGCTGAGTTATACGGAATAAAAAGGACGCCAGTTTTCAAGAAAAGAGGTATTTTAAATGAAAAAGAAGATGACAGCCCTGATTTTGGTAGCCGCTTTGGGTCTTATGCTGTTCTCCGGGTGCGACGGAAGCGGCGGCGGGAGCAGCAGCGAGCCCTCCGACCTTTCTTCCGATCCGGCTTCGTCGGAGCCGGTGGAAGTTGTAATCAATCCCCTGACGGGGGAGGACGGCTTCAACCCCGATGCGGTTGGAAAACGTCCGGTCGCCGTCATGGTCAGCAACATCAAGGATTCCCTGCCGCAGTGGGGAATTTCCGAAGCCGACCTGGTTTATGAGGCGGTGACGGAGGGCGGGATCACCCGTCTGATGTGTATGTACGCCGACCCCGACGCGGTGCCGAAGGTCGGCCCGGTTCGGTCGGTGCGGGAGTATTATCCCCAGTTCAGCGAGCCGTTCCACGCCCTTTTCGTCCACTTCGGCGGCAGCACCACCGGATACGACGCCCTCAGCGAGTACAAGATCGAGGACATTGACGGGATGGTCTTTTCCGGAACAACCTTTTTGCAGGATCAGGACAAGGTGAGCAGCGGGATCCGCAGGGAGCATACCTTCTACACCAACACCGAGCTGCTGGAGCCCGCAATCGCCAAAAAGGGCTTTTCCATGTCCCACAGCTGCCCGTCCGCCTTTAATTTTGTAGAACCGGGGGAGACGGCGGTGCTCTCCGACGGCTCGGCCGACCGGGCGACGGTTCGTTTTTCCGGCTACACTACAGCGGTCTTCGAGTATGACCGGAGCAGCGGGAAATACCTGAAAAACCAGTATGGGCAGGCGCATATCGACGCGAACAACCAGCAGCAGGTGGCGGTCGACAATGTCGTGATCCTCTACGCCCCCACCTCTAAAATCGGGGACACCTACCTCACCCGGTACGACCTGACCGGCGGGGATGGGTATTATCTCTCCAAGGGGAAGGTGCAGGAGCTGAGCTGGAGCAAGGGTACATACAACGCCATGTTCAAGCTTACCGACAGCGAAGGCGGCGCGGTCTCCTTCAACCCCGGGAAAACCTGGGTCTGCGTCGTCCCGAACGACCAGAAGGACTCCACAGTGCTGGAAGATACACAGGCTGTTTCCAGCCCGGCGGAATAAACTGACAGAAAGTAAGCCGGAGCCGCGCAGATTTCTCTGCGCAGTTCCGGCTTTTCTATTGGGAAATCATAGATAAAGCGGCGGCAAACCGCCGCGCCGGGCGTCCCCGGCAGGACAAACGCGGTCTGTGGCCAGACCGGCCAGTCGCGATCCGCAGGCAGACAAATAACAACGCTGGTAACCCGCGAGGCCCGTGGCCGGGCGGGCCAATCGCGATT
>CAZSIV010000047.1:0-15392 GCA_964607135.1 uncultured Oscillospiraceae bacterium
CTTCTTTCTCCCAGAGTCTGCAAACTAATTTGCGAAAAACTCTTGACACTACCAATATGACTTATTATGTAAAATAATGTATTAATGGATCGAAAAGATTTTGAATTTGATGCGGCCTGTTCACTAATTGCTATATCGCTGTTTCATGCCGCCACTTTTTATAGGTAACTGATTATCATAGAAAAAATGATTTTTGGCGGTTGGAAAATCCCTTAAAATTATAGAATTAAGGTACAATATACAAAAGCATGGAAATATTTGGTGTTGAATTTTGAGCCTAAATGTAATATAATGTTTTACTAGATGTAGGTTTCTGTTTTCAAAAAATAGAACGGTAAAACGTTCCTTGTGCTATGGATAGAGGCGGAGGGTAACCCTCACTGGCAACTCGCAATTCGCAAGTAATATCGGTAACAACGTCGTTGTCCCGAGAGACGCGATACTCATTTGATACAATACGCCTTGTAGGACCAAAAAATCGAAAACCGGGAAAATCTTGGGGTGTGAGTTGCCCGGTCCATGCTCGGACGTACCGAGGCCACTCGGTCGAATTACCAGCGGCGGTTCGCCGTTCTATGGTCAAAAATTTTTTGCGCGGAGAACCTAGCGAGCCGGGAAGGTATGCGATGGAACTATGCTGTCACGGGCGTAAGAAGCTCAGCACACTTAGCGGTTCAAAGCTCCTGCGAAAAACGTTGTTGTCCTCGGTTGTTTCGTCTATATATGGTCGTTTAGAGTCCCAGATAATACTTTCTATGTCATTTTTTGCAAAGGTGGTATTTATTATTGTGAATTTAAGCCTGCGGATGGTTTACCGGTGCTCGAAAAAGTCCGGCCGGATTAGGTAGGTTAGATGATAAAGTTTAATTAAATGAGGGAAATTGAGAAAATGTTGGATAATTTTCATATAAACCAGGAGCAGGAAAGCAGACATGGTAAAAAGGACAATCACAAGTGGATTAAGCACTGGCAGATGATTGCAATCTGGCTGGTCGTTTATGATGTGGTAGCTGTTAATATTGCTTACTTTATCGCTCTGTGGTTCCGATTTGACTGCCGCTTTTCGGCGATTCCGTTATCGTATTTAAATTCTTATCTCTACTTTGCGCCAATTTATACGGTCTTCTGTATTGTTGTATTTCACTGGCTTAAGCTGTACAGAAGTCTTTGGCGCTTCGCCAGCTACAGCGAGTTGATAAGAACGACGGCCGCTTCGGCGTTGACCTTTCTTTTTTATACCATTGGCATTACGGTATTGTTTGAACGCATGCCGGTTTCGTATTATTGTTTTGGCGCGCTGATTCAGTTCATCTTAATTTTGGGGGTTCGTTTTTCTTATCGTTTTCTCCTGTTAGAGCGCGGCCGAAGAAATAAAAGTCAAGAAAAAGCAGGGGCGAGCCGTGTGATGTTGATTGGCGCCGGCAGTGCTGGACGGATGATTTTGCGGGATATTCAGCATGCTAATGATCCAAAAGAAATTGTGTGCTGTATTATCGACGACAATCCCAATAAGTGGAATCGCTTTGTGGATAATGTTCCCATTGTAGGCGGGCGCGACGATATTTTGGTCAATGTAAAAAAGTATAAGATTGATAAGATATATATGGCGATTCCAAATTCCACAGCAGAGCAAAAAAGAGATATTTTAAATATTTGTAAAGAAACGGGCTGTGTGCTAAAAAACCTGCCGGGGATCTATCAATTATTGACTGGCGAAGTTACGGTCAAGGCAATGAAGGACGTATCGATGGAAGATCTGCTGGGAAGAGAGCCGATTCATGTCGATATGGAAGAAATTTTTTACCATTTAAATGGTAAGACCATTTTAATTACCGGTGGGGGGGGCTCTATTGGCAGCGAGCTCTGCCGTCAAATTGCGGGACATGCTCCTAAATGCCTGATCATTTTTGATGTGTATGAAAATAACGCCTATGAAATCGAGCAGGAGTTAAAGAGAAAATACCCCAGGCTTAATTTGGTGGTTTTAATTGGGTCGGTACGTGACAGTAGAAGGATTAACAGCGTATTTGAAACCTATCGTCCGGATATTGTGTACCATGCCGCAGCGCATAAGCATGTGCCATTGATGGAAACAAGTCCATGTGAGGCGATTAAAAATAATACGATCGGTACTTATAAAACGGCTTACGCCGCTTTAAAATATGGGTGTAAACGTTTTGTGCTCATCAGCACGGATAAAGCTGTGAATCCAACAAATGTCATGGGGGTCAGCAAACGCCTTTGTGAGATGGTGGTTCAGTCCTTTGATCGGCTGGTAAAAACGGGAAATACCGATATGCTGCCGATTTTGTGCGCGCATCAGGAAGATGAAGACGACCGGATGCTGGAGATTAAAGAGCAGGTGAATCAAGTACAGACGGAGTTTGTATCCGTCCGGTTTGGAAATGTATTGGGCAGCAATGGTTCGGTAATTCCGCTTTTTAAGAAACAGATTGAAGCGGGAGGTCCGGTGACGGTAACGCATCCGGATGTAATTCGGTATTTTATGACGATTTCCGAAGCGGTTAGTTTGGTTTTACAAGCCGGCGTTTATGCGGCCGGCGGGGAAATATTTGTACTTGATATGGGAGCGCCGATGAAGATCGACACGCTCGCAAGAAATCTTATCAAGTTATCTGGCTATAAGCCGGATATCGATATCCCTGTGGTATATACGGGCCTTCGTCCAGGTGAGAAACTTTATGAAGAAAAACTGATGGAGGAAGAGGGACTGCAGACGACTCCGAACCGTTTGATCCATATTGGAAGGCCAATTTTCTTTAGCGTGGGCGTTTTCTTAAAACAGATGCAGGAACTCATGGATATTAGTTATGAGAATGACGAGCGGAGACTGGAAGAACTGATCAAAGAGGTTGTCCCGACGTTTTCGCCTGCAGGGAAAAATGGAAGTGAAAAGAAGGGTGAGACATATTGGGCGCTTATGAAAAGTCATTGAAGAAAGTTTGAGAGAAAGCAGAATATGATGACGAAGGAGAGTAATGATGAAGATACCTTTTTCACCGCCGGATATATCGGAACTTGAAATCAATGAGTTAATTGAAGCGCTGCGCAGCGGCTGGATTACTACGGGACCTAGGACAAAGGAACTGGAGCGTAAGATAGCCTCTTGGGTGGGGGCGGAAAAGTGTGTCTGCCTGAATTCGCAAACCGCGTGTGCAGAGATGGCGTTGCGCCTCCTGGGTATTGGAGAAGGGGACGAGGTAATTACTTCAGCCTATACATATACCGCTTCTGCTTCTATTGTTTGTCATGTTGGCGCAAAGCTTGTTTTGGTCGATACGCAAAAAGATAGTTTTGAGATGGACTACGAGGCGCTTGAAAGGGCTGTTAATGAAAAAACGAAGGTTATTATTCCTGTGGATCTCGGTGGGATTCCCTGTAATTATGACAGGATTTTTGAAATAGTAGAGAAGAAGAAAGCATTATTTCACCCAAATAATCGGCTCCAAGAAGCCATTGGAAGAGTTGTCGTATCTGCGGATGCAGCTCATGCGTTTGGAGCGCAGTGGCACGGGAAAATGGTTGGCAGCATTGCGGACTTTTCCAGCTTTTCGTTCCATGCCGTCAAGAACTTTACGACGGCGGAGGGAGGAGCTCTTACCTGGAAAACAATTTCTGGAATCGACAACGAAGAGGTCTATAAGCAGCTTCAGTTGTTGTCGCTTCATGGGCAGTCCAAAGATGCCCTTGCGAAGACGCAGTTGGGCGCATGGGAATATGATATTGTCGGACCGTATTATAAATGCAATATGACGGATATTGCAGCCGCAATAGGGTTGAAGCAGTTTGAACGGTATCCTGCCTTGCTGGCGAGAAGAGAGGAACTCATAAAACGGTATGATACAGCCTTAAAGCCGCTTGGAATTGAGGTTTTACCTCATTTTACAGAAGAATGGAGATCGTCGGGCCATCTGTATTTGACGCGAATTCCTAGTATCACGTTGGAACAAAGAAATGAGATTATTATAAAGATGGCGGAAGCTGACATTGCGTGTAACGTGCACTATAAACCGCTTCCGATGCACACAGCATATAAAGGGCTTGGGTTTAATATTGCAGATTATCCGAATGCATATAATCATTTTGCGAACGAAATCACACTGCCGTTGCATACAAAATTAACGGACGAGATGGTGGAGTATGTGATAAAGCACTATAAAGATGCGGTTGGAAGATATCTTTAAATTGTGTTGCATAAGGAAAATGCTTGATGAAAAAATGGGAAAATTTGCCTGATTATATGCGGACGGAAGAGGTGCGCCCATATTATGATCGCTTGAGAAAAAAAAGGCTAAGCCTTGTTCTAAAAAGGGGCTTTGATTTTTTGGCTGCGAGCTTCATGTTGCTCCTTCTGTCTCCGGTTATAATAGGAACTTCTATTATAATTGCGGCCGACTCAAAGGGGGGCGTGTTTTTTAAGCAGGAACGGGTGACGCAGTATGGTCGCAGATTCCGTATTTTTAAATTCCGGACAATGGTTGCCAATGCGGAGAGTCTGGCCTCGCAGGTCACGACAAATCATGATATGCGCATTACTAAAATAGGAAAGACGCTTAGAAAATATCGTTTGGATGAAATTCCTCAGCTTATCAATATCATTACGGGGGATATGAGTTTTGTAGGGACAAGGCCGGAGGTTCCCCGTTTTGTCAATGAATATACGGCGGAAATGTTTGCGACATTGCTGCTGCCGGCGGGACTGACAAGCCAGGCGAGTATTAAATATAAGGATGAGGCCCGGCTTTTGGAGACTTCTGAAAACGTAGACGAGGCGTATATCCATAAGGTATTGCCTGAAAAAATGAGATATAATTTGGAGAGCGTGAAACAGTTTAGCCTTTTTAAAGAATTTTGGACAATGATAGAGACCGTCATAGCTGTTATCAGATAAATAATGGGGTATGGCAAACCGAATGAAATATTGGTATTCGTATGATTCAAAGGAAGGCTTCTCTGTGGGGCAGCCCTTATAGTAGGCGCCAGTTTAAAAATAAAGCCGCTGTGTTTAAGGAGCGGTAGGTAAGAAGACGGGTTGTATTTTGGTATAAGTAAACGGAATAATTAGGGCATAATTTGCCGCAGGGACGGGGTGCCTCCGCTGTCAATATGCGATCCATAAGTTATGCTAAGAGCCGGACTGCAACCCGTATGGCAGATTGTGTTCGCAGGCATCTCGCAGACTTGAAAATTTTTTGTTTGGCAAACCTCTGGGGTATGTATTGCCCTGTTCGGGCACGGACACGCCTCGCGAGATGACTATTTTAAAATCGGAAAGGCGTGGTGCGCGGCTTGTCCTGCAGGGGATACCCGGTTGTACCTTGATTGTTCTGCCTAAGCAAATACATACGGAAATAGTGGATTAATGGTGATTAAAACTGCATTAACAGTTTTTAAAAGCGAAAGGAGAAAAAGATGGGTTTGTATGAAAAAATAGTTTCCAAACAGGAAAAGATTGCCCTTGTAGGGCTGGGATATGTGGGAATGCCGATAGCGGTCGCATTTGCTAAAAAAGTAGATGTAATAGGCTTTGATTTAAATGAAGCCAAAATCGCGTGCTATAAGAATGGGATAGATCCCACCAAGGAAGTCGGTGATGAAGTTATTAAGGCTACCGCCGTTGAGTTCACTTCTGATGAGGATAGGCTAAACGCTGCAAAATTTTTTATAGTGGCCGTGCCGACGCCGGTCAATGCGGATCATACGCCTGATTTAACGCCGGTTGAAGGCGCCTGTGAGATCGTGGGAAGGCATTTGTCTAAGGGAAGCATCGTTGTATTTGAATCTACAGTGTATCCTGGAGTTACAGAAGATATATGCGTGCCTATCCTTGAAAGAGAGTCGGGGTTAGTCTGCGGTAGAGATTTTAAAGTGGGATATTCTCCGGAAAGAATCAACCCGGGAGATAAAGTCCATCGCTTAGAGACCATTACAAAGATTGTTTCCGGGATGGATGAGGAAACCCTCGACGACGTCGCCAAGGTATATGAGCTTGTTGTCGACGCGGGAGTATACCGTGCGGAGAGCATCAAAGTGGCGGAGGCTGCCAAGGTGATTGAGAATAGTCAAAGAGATATCAATATTGCGTTTATGAATGAATTATCCATCATTTTTAACAGGATGGGTATTGATACAAAAGCTGTGTTGACGGCAGCGGGGACCAAGTGGAATTTCCTTCATTTTGCGCCGGGACTTGTAGGAGGGCATTGTATCGGCGTCGACCCGTATTACCTTACTTATAAAGCCGAACAGATGGGTTATCACAGCCAAATCATCCTGAGCGGTCGCCGTATCAATGACGATATGGGTAAATATATTGCGGAAAATCTTGTAAAAAGCCTGATCAAGGCAGATAAATATGTCAAGAACGCAAGGGTTGCCATGTTGGGCTTTACCTTTAAAGAGAACTGCCCCGATACAAGGAACACCCGTATTATTGACATTGTCAACGAATTGAAGGAGTATGGTATTACTCCGGTTATCGCGGATCCGGTTGCAGATAGAGAGGAAGCGGTAAGGGAGTATGGTATAGAGTTTGTGGACGTTGCTTCCATTAAGAATATGGACGCTGTTATCGTGGCGGTGGCGCATGATGCGTTCACAAAGCTTTCGGAAAAGGAAATAGGGGCTATGTTTGTCCCCGAAGAGCAAAAAGTGCTTTTAGATATTAAAGGCCTTTTTGATCGGAAGCAATATGAAAATGCAGGATATATATACTGGAGATTATAAAGATTCTGTTGTGATGATATAGAAAACGAAGGTTCCTATGGAAATCTTCGTTTTCGTATAATAATTAGAGAAATTAAAAGCGGGATAGGGAGGCTTATTATATGGGCTATAAAGAATTGGTATTTCCTGAAGATTCATTATTTCTTGTTACAGGTGGAGCTGGATTTATAGGTTCTAACCTGTGTGAAGCGATCCTTGAAATGGGGTACAGGGTGCGTTGCCTTGACGATTTATCAACAGGGAAGCGGAAGAATGTGGATCTGTTTTTGGATAATCCCCGTTATGAATTTATAAAGGGAGATATAAAGGATTTGGAGGTCTGTAAAAGGGCTTGTGAGAATGTCGATTATGTGTTGAATCAGGCTGCTTGGGGAAGCGTGCCTCGCAGTATAGAAATGCCGCTTTTTTATGCAAATAATAATATTATTGGAACGGTTAATATGCTGGAGGCCGCTAAAATACAGGGCGTTAAAAAATTTGTGTATGCATCGTCGAGCTCCGTATATGGGGATGAACCAAACCTTCCTAAAAAAGAAGGGCGGGAGGGGAATCTTCTCTCGCCATATGCCTTAACCAAACGGGTGGACGAAGAATTTGCCAAGATGTACACAAAGTTTTATGGGCTGGATACATATGGAATGAGATATTTTAACGTCTTCGGAAGAAGGCAGGATCCCGATGGAGCGTATGCGGCCGTTATACCCAAATTTTTAAAGCAGCTTATGAACGGTGAAACTCCCACCATAAATGGCGATGGAAAACAATCGAGGGATTTTACCTATATAGACAATGTCATAGAGGCAAATTTGAAAGCCTGCCTGGCGTCTGGCGAGGCGGCGGGAGAAGCCTTTAATATAGCTTATGGCGGAAGGGAATATCTAATAGATATCTATTATGGCCTGACAAAGGCACTGCACCTGGATGTAGAACCTCATTTCGGTCCTGACAGGGCGGGAGATATTAAGCACAGCAACGCCGACATCTCAAAAGCAAAAGAGCTTTTGGGATATGACCCTGAATATAGCTTTGACAGGGGGATTGCGCTTGCAATAGATTGGTATAAAGAAAATTTGTAGAGGGAAAATATGGAAAACGTGTTGCCTTTTGTGACGGCTATGATTGTCGTCAGAAATGAAGAAAATTATATAGAGCCTGCGCTAAGGTCTTTTTTAAATCAGGATTATCCGAAAGATCGATATGAAATCTTGATTATTGATGGAATGTCTGAAGATCATACCATTGATAAGGTAAAAGAGGTTATGGAGATATACCGGAAAAACGGTGTGGAAACTGAGATTCGGTGTTTTGAAAACCCTAAAAAGTTGTTGGCAGCGGGATGGAATATAGGGATTAAAAAAGCAAAAGGCGACTATGTGGTGAGAATCGATGCGCATGCACAGGCCGATCCGGCGCTAATTAGGAACTGCGTTTGCATTTTAACCGAAAAGTCCGACGTGGTCTGTGTTGGCGGAAGGTTGGAGACAGAGCCCCTTACCGAAAAAGGAAAGATTATTGCAGACGTTTTATCCTCTCCTTTTGGCGTAGGGGACTCTAAATTTAGATATGCCAATAAATCTGGTTATGTGGATACCGTAGCGTATGGAATGTACCGCAAAGAAATATTTGAGAAAGCGGGTTACTTTAATGAGAAGTTTACTAGGAATCAGGACAATGATATGCACGGCCGCATTAAAAAATGCGGCGGAAAATTTTACCTGGATGCTTCGATAAGAAATATATATCATTCCAGAGAAACGGTACAGGGAATGATGAGGCAGGCCTTTGGAAACGGCAAATGGATTATAATAGGCGCAAAAAAAAGCGAAAGCAAACAGGGAATATCGTTAAGGCATCTAATTCCTCTGATATTTTTGATTTCTAATATTTTACTCATTATTTCCAGCATTTTTTTTAGAGGCGCCAGGTGGGCGATAGCGGCTATGTATCTACTGTATATAGGTATGGCGGTGATTTTTGCATGTAAAAAAACGAGAAATATATTAGCTGTTTTAAAGATGTGCGGGTATTACTGGCTGCTGCATGTAAGCTATGGAGTGGGTTCTCTGGTGAGTATTTTTAAAGGGAGAATATAATCAGATGGATAAAGTCTCAATAATTGTAACGATATATAATGTAGAGAATTATTTAAGAAAGTGTATCGATTCATTATTGGCACAGACCTACGAGAATATAGAGATTGTACTGGTAGATGATTGTTCAACAGATAGCAGTGCTGGAATCGCAAAGGAATATGCAAAAAAATATCCTGAAAAGTGTAAATTCATCCAGAGAGAAAATAATGGAAAATCTTCAGCTGCTAGAAATACTGGTATAAGGAATGCTACAGGAGAGTGGCTGACTTTTGTGGACAGTGATGATTGGGTTACAAAAGATCATATAACGGTTATGAAAGCGGCAAGTAATGGTATGGATATCGTGATCAATACTAATGGATATCGATATTATGATAACGGAAAAATATGTGAAGAGAGTGTTTCAAGGAGTATAGAGACGGAGTCATTACATAAGGAAAAAGTAGCCCTTTTAAGATTTTCGGCGACGCGAGCATTATGGAAATGCGAACTGTTTGATAAATATAATATATGGTTTCCGGAAGATATCTTCAGGTGTGAAGAGATTTCTGCCACAGTTCCATTATACACGATGACGGATAAAATAGCTGTAGTACATGTTCCGACTTATTATTATTTTCAGCGAGCAGCTTCTCTTTCAAATCAAAATCATAAGCATGTTGACCTGGACTTTTATCCTAAAACGGTCTCAAGGATGTATGAACTATCTAATAAGGGTTTTGAGAACGAATTGGAATTTCATGCCATATCGGAGTTGATGTATGGTATGGTGATGCTCATGGTTCGTTCGAGCAGAAGCAATCAGGACATTAAGCGGCACGTGGATTGGTTTTATGAAAAGTATCCGAATTGGAAAGAAAATCCATATATATCCAGGCTTGTAAAGGGTAAAAGAATGTTTGTTTTTGCAGCGGGCAAAAAAAGATGCGGGTTGTTAAGAGCTATGGTTTGGGCATGGGATATACGAATTAAAATGATGATGAAAAGGGAAAGAAGTATAGGGGTATAATGAATGAAGGAAAAAAGATAATAATTGTAAGATATTATTCTGGACGCGGAGGAATAGAACATCAAATAGAAAGTATTGTTCAAAACCTTAAGGAACAGGATTGGAAAACGTATGTTTTCACGAATGTAAAGTCGCCCTTTTCAGACATGTGCGAAGCAAACGGGGCCCATGTTATCGTATGGCCATTTCGTAGTATGGTGAAGGCGGCATGGAATATAAGAAAAATTTGTAAGAAAGAAAACGTTAAAATAGTTCAGTCGCATATGTTAAGAGAAAGTTTTATATGCAGACTGACGAAGATGATGACGCCAAGTATTATCCATATCTTTAGGGTACATACGTATATTGATTGTTCTCACATTTCCAGATTAAAGAAAAATATTTATCATTTTGCAAGTTGGTTAACGGGTTTTGCAGTGAATCGGTATATTTCTATAAATCAGTTTAATGCCAATGAGTTATTAAAACGCACGCATGTCTCTAAAAAGAAGATACAGGTGATACATAATGCGGTAAAAATTGAAGAGACAAGTCAAACGGATTATAGCAGAAACGACATAGCAATGATTTCCAATTTTGTGGATTTTAAAGGGCATGATGTACTTGTACGAGGAATGGCGGAGATGAAAAAAAGAGGGTATCATCTCGTTGTCCATTTGTTTGGGGCTGTTCCCGGCGCAGGGACAACAAACGAAGATAGAACTAGATTGGAGATTGTAAAGAAGGAGATAGAAGCATATGATTTGAACGATTCGGTAATAATCCATGGCTTTAGTAAAGATATTGTAAAAGATACGAATATGTGCGGCATACTTGTACTGCCTTCCGATTCGGAAGGCACGCCTAACGTAGTGCTGGAGGGTATGATGATGCGGAAGCTCGTAGTAGTCTCGGAGGTAGGCGGAGTGCCCGAATTTGTTATAGAGGGGAAAACGGGGTTTCTGCATAAAGCAAAATCTCCAAAAGCATTTGCAGATGCTTTGGAGAAGGCATATAATTTATCAAATGAGAAAAAACAAGAAATGCTTGATAATGCGGTTGAAATTGTAAAACAGGAATATTCGATTGATAATATGATAAAGGGATTGCTGTTGACTTATAATACCTATATATGATAATAGAAAGGATCATATATCTAATGAATACAAAAAATATATTAGAAAAAAGTACGAATATATTGTTATACATTTGTATTTTTTTTATTTCAATGCCGGGTATTTTTTTCAACAAACTCAATCAGATACTGTTGGTAACAGCTATAGTTTACATATTAGCGGCTATCGTTTGGCTGTATAAGGAGAACAGGCTAAGAGAAATAATCGTCAAGGGAAAGATGTATTTTATCCTTGTTATGCTTATATTTTCAGTCTCTACTGTAAAATATATGGTGGAATTATTTTCCGCCAAAGATACTACTTTTTTTACAGTCTATCAGATGGTGGTATATGCGGCAGTCGGCTTTTTTATATTTGCCAAAGCTTATATTAATAATAAGGTTATAGATAAGTTATTGACGGTGTATACATATACGACTACTGCTTTAATTATAATCTTCCAAAATAAATATTTATATGATCTAGGGCAATACAGATTAGAAGGAATATATGGAAACCCCAATATATTGGCGCTTTATGCCGTAATAGCGGTTATGCTGCTCATCTGTATGATTAGCCGGAAAAGCGGGGTATTGATAGTAAACGAAGTATGTATTGGCATATGTATCGCATCATGCTTGCTGTCACAATCACGGGGCGGTATGCTGGGTTTGGCTGCGGGACTGGCTGTAACCGCAGTGTTTTCTTTAATTGGCTATAGGAAAAAGATCAATTGGAAGATGATTGTTACTGTCTTGAAAAAGACGGTTTTTATTGTAATTGTTATTATTGTTTCGCTTTTGGCCATCAACCCGTCCGATAGCGATGAAAAGAACGCGAGAGTAGGGGCTCTTATTGAAAAAGTGGAAACTCAACCTGATGAAAGCGATTTGGGCTCCAACAATACGGAAATTAAAGATCCCGCTGAACCGAATGACAAAATGAGCGCTGAAAATGGTGATAAAGAGGCGAGCATGGATAAAGCTGAGCCCTCGGAAAACCGTAAAAATGATAGATTTTCGATAGATTCTACCGAAAATTCGTCAATAAAGAACAATTTAAGATTTACTATCTGGAAAGGATATGCGGAAAAGTTGCCAAATTATTTTTGGTTTGGCACAGATTATTCATTAAACGATAGGCCCGTAATAGGCGGTAGGGCGCGCGATGCGCATAATACGTTAATTTATTTTCTATTTAGGTTTGGAATATTTGTTACACTAAGCGTAGTGGCATTGTGGGTATATATTATTGTAGGCTTACTTAAAAGAAATAAAAAGATAAACAGCACGTCTATTATGGCAATAGTAGGGCTTCTAATGTCGCTGTTTGCTATATCGTTTGTTAATGATTTAGTGGATACGCCGTTGTATTATTTTGTCATAGCGGTATCGTATGCTTTTGTATATGTAAAAAATAACAGGGAAAAAACGGAAACAGTACATGTTTTGCAAGTTTATTCGACTTTAAATAAGGGCGGGGCAGAGTCCAGAATAATGGACATTTACAGAAAGCTTGACAGAAACAGCGTACAGTTTGACTTTGTTGTTACGTCGCCCCACCCCGAACAGCAATTTTTCTACCATGAAATAAAGAAGTTAGGCGGCGAGGTGTACGAGATTGTATCGTGGCGAAAAGCAGGGTTCAGGAGCCTGTTTGCCCAGTGGAGAAAAATTTTTGAAAATAAGGAGTATGCCGCAGTACATTCAAACACAGCTGTGGATTCAGGAATCGCGTTGTTTTTTGCATGGCTAAATAACATACCTATGAGGATTGCGCATGCGAGAAACGGGGGAACCTACGATGTTTCGAGATTAAGAAGAGTATTTTTATTTATTGCTAAAGCAATGACGATCGTTTTTTCGACGCATAAATTTTATTGCAGTGAGGAATCAGCCAGATACGTATATGGAAAAGGCTATAAAATAATGCCGCGTACATATTTTATGCCCAATGCTATTGATTTGGGTTTATATTATAAAATTGATAACGATACGCTGCAGAAGATAAAAAATGATTTGAAAATACCGGAATGCGAGTATATTGTCGGCACGGTTGGAAATGCCAGGACGGTAAAAAATCACATATTTCTTGTAAAGGCATTTAAAAGGTTGTTAGAAATAAATTCTAATGTAATATTGCTTATTGTCGGAAAAAATGATGAAGACCAGGAAGCAAAAAAATATGTAAAAGAGAATAAAATGGAGGGTAAAGTGTTTTTTGTAGGGCAACGGTATGATATACCGCAGCTTTTACATGTATTTGACGTATTTGTGCTTCCGTCGCTGTCAGAAGGAGCCCCCGGTTCTGTTATAGAAGCGCAGGCAGCCGGTGTGCCGTGTATCCTTTCCGATTCGATTACGAGAGCGGTAGATGCCGGTTGCGGACTGGTGAAATATATCTCTTTGAATGACGATATGAGCAGATGGGCTGAAGAAATATTATCAAGCTGCAAGATAAAGCCGGTGGATATAGACTTTATTCATGATAAGTTATACCAAAAGGGATATGATGTCTCAGCGTCAGCAGATAAACTCGTCAAAATATATAAATCTGGCTGTTGATATGGGAGAATAAGATGTCAAGAACTTCAAAGTCCATAAAAAATATTATAATAGCGTGTATCAGCCAGATTTTGCTTACAGTAATAAGTTTTGTCGCGAGAAAAATATTTATCGTCTTTTTGAGCGCGGAATATCTGGGCGTAAACGGATTATTTACCAGTATCCTCACAGTGCTTTCACTGGCGGAGCTGGGGCTGGGTCCTGCTATGACCTTCAGCTTATATAAACCGTTGGCAGAAAAGGATTATTCGCTTTGTGCGACTCTTATGCGCTTTTACCAAAAAACATACAGAATTATAGGGGCTGTTGTTTTAGTAGCAGGTTTTTGCATAACCCCCTTTTTGTCGTATTTTATTAATGATATTCCTGAGGGTATTGAGAATATCAGTATAATTTATATGATGTTTGTCACAAATACGGCAGTATCGTATTTTTATGCCTATAAAAGGCTGGCAATAACAGCCAGCCAAAATCAATATATTATAGATTCGGTACATGTATTTTCTAAAGTTGCGATGGACGTTGTACAAATTATTATATTGATATATACGCGAAACTATCTGCTGTTTTTGACGGTTCAGATAATCAGTACAGTAGCTGAAAATATGGTACTTTCAAAGTGGGCGGATAATAAATTTGCATGGACGACAGGAATTGCGGGCTCCAAGGCTTTACCTGTGGATAAGAAAAGTGAAATTTCGCGCAACGTCAAAGCTATGATATTTCATAGGGTAGGGGGGGTTGTTGTTGATAGTATAGATAATCTGCTCATATCTAAATTTTTTGGATTGTTGTTTTTGGGTATATACTCGAACTATCTTTTAATTATAAATGGAGTCAATAGTTTTATAACGCCTATTTTTTCCGGAGCGCTTGCCAGTATAGGAGATTTTGGCGTACAAAAAGAAAACGATGAAAAATATAAGCTCTATAAAAATATACAATTTATTAATTTCTGGATTGTTTCATTTTGCACGGTGAGTTTGTTTTGTTTACTAGATCAATTTGTAGGGCAAATATGGTTAAGTGGGGATTACACGATGGAGTTGCCTGTTAAAATAGTTATAGTACTTAATTTTTATATTATGGGTATGAGAAAGACTGTTTTGACGTTTAAGGAGGCGTTGGGTTTACCCTGGTATGACCGATATAAGCCTCTATTAGCGGCATTGGCTAATTTAATATTTTCTATTATACTTGCAAAAACATTGGGAATTATTGGGGTATTTATAGGAACAACAATTGCTAATTTGGGGGTAAATGTTTGGTTTGAGGCTTTTGTCCTGTTTAAACATGGATTTGGGAAAAAATTTATATATTTCATTGGTACATATGTTAAACAATTCATGATAGTCATATTGCTTGCCATTGTTACAGATGCAGCGATTCACGTATTTGATTTAAATGGCATAGCTGGTTTCTTAGTAAATATTGTTATTTGTTTAATAGTGCCAAATACTATCATGTTAGCTTTATTTTTTAGAAATAATGAATTTAAATATATTAAAAACTTAATTCCTTCCATTTTAAAGAAGCGTTAATATCTGGTGATTTACATGGCTAAATGAAGCAATCAGGTTGAAATGCATTTTTTACGGTCAGGTGGCTCTGGCAGGACAATTTGAACTCCGACGATTTATAAATTTCAGGATGATCATACTGCGAGACGTATAGGCGTATTGTGTCAACTGGATGATTCGTGGCTCGCCGTTATTTGCGCAGGTAGTGTCAAGAGTTTTTCGCAAATTAGTTTGCAGACTCTGGGAGAAAGAAGTCAGCCGGCAATAGAGATGTCTTGCAGGATCGTCTCTAAGTGTTTCATGTTCATGTATGGTAGTGTCAAGAGTTTTTCGCAAATTAGTTTGCAGACTCTGGGAGAAAGAAG
>CAZSIV010000048.1:0-14898 GCA_964607135.1 uncultured Oscillospiraceae bacterium
TCGGTTAACCTTTTTTGAACCACGCGACTATCGCGTGGTTTTCAGAATACAAAAAGAACGCCTCCATTTAAAACGGAGGCGTTTTTTTATCCCATTTTCGTGTGCATAAAAAGCTGATTAAAACCCTTTACCTCTTTTAGCAGGGAGATTTACAGCAGCTTTTTCACAAGATTGCTTATTCGCCGACGAGCTCTTTATAGAGATCGACATAAGACGCCGCCGACTTTTTCCAGGAATTGTCGCAGCCGATTGCGTATCGCATAAGACCTTCCCAGTTCGGCTTGTCATAATAGAGATATTTCGCGCGGCGGATCGCATCCAGCATATCATAGGCGTTATAGCTCTTAAAGGTAAAGCCGTTTCCGGAAAGCGAACCGCAGTCGAAGATACTGTCGCGCAGGCCGCCGGTTTCCCGGACGATCGGGATCGTCCCATATCGCAGGGAAATCATCTGAGCCAGACCGCACGGCTCGCTCTTAGACGGCATCAAGAACATATCGCTCGCAGCGTATATCTTCTTCGCCAGAGCCGGAATAAAGCCCAGCACCAAAGCGACCCTGTCCGGATATCTCCCCTTCATAGCGGAAAAGAAGTCTTCATACTCCCTGTCGCCGGAGCCGAGGATCACAACCTTATACCCTTCCGCAATGATATCGTTAAATACGGCGCGGACTAAGTCGACCCCTTTGTGCTCGACCAGCCGAGTAACCATGGAGAGGACGGGCGAACCGTCGTCCGAAAGCCCCAGCTCTTCTAAAAGCGCTTTCTTGTTGGCCTTCTTGCCGCTCAAATCAGCGGCAGAAAAATTTTCATAAATCTCCTCGTCGGTTTCCGGGTCAAAACGGGCGGTGTCGATCCCGTTGAGGATGCCGCAGAGTTTATAACGGTTCGCACTGAGGATGGAATCCAACCCGTGGGAATACCAGGAAGTCAGGATTTCTTCCGCATAAGAGGGGCTGACCGTCGTCACTTTATCCGCCACCTGGATCGCGCCTTTCATCAGGTTGACGCAGCCGTCGTTCTCCACAAGGCTGAGCTGGGATTTCGGAATGCCGAGAACCGGCTCCAGAATATCCACTCCGTATTTCCCCTGATATTGGATATTATGTATCGTAAAGACATTCCTGATGTTGTCGTACCCTTCCTGGTACTGGTAGAACAGCTTATAGTAGACAGAGACCAGCGCGGTCTGCCAGTCGTTGGCATGGATGATATCGGGCCTGTAGTCGATGTACCGGAGCATCTCCAGGATCGCTCTCGAGAAAAAGGCAAAGCGCTCCGCATCATCGTAGTAGCCATAGAGCCCAGGGCGTTTGAAGTAATACTCATTATCCAGCAGATAATAAATCACGCCGTTGTAGTTATACTCAAAAACACCGCAATATTGCCTGCGCCAAGAGACGTCCACATAAAAATTAGTAATGTACTTAAACTTGCTGCGGTGCTCCTCCTTAATGTCCTGATAAAGAGGCAGAACCACCCGGCAGGCAATCTTGCGGTTGCGGATTGCCTTTGGAAGAGCGCCCGCCACATCGGCCAATCCGCCGGATGCAATTAACGGGATCGCTTCACTTGTCGCGTACAAAACTTTCATCATTCAACCAACCTTTCCCATACACGTCCCCGGGATCTTCGTCACACCCTCGAACCTTTGGCAAGGTAAACTGGATAGTCGATGGTGCCGGTCACAACCCGGTAATCATTAAAGACGACATTTTTGTCCGCAATTACGTGGCTCACTTCACATTTCGAGCCGATGACCGAGCCCTGCATGATAATAGAATTTTTGACCCTGGCGCCCGGCTTGACGATGACGCCGCGGAACAGAATACAATTTTCCACGTTGCCCTCGATGATGCAGCCGTCGGCAATCAGAGAGTTTTTCGTAACTGCGTCTATTCCATATTTTACAGGAACTTCGTCGCGAATTTTGGTGTAAACCGGGCGATCGACAGGAAACAGCACCTTTCGCGCTTCCGGATTAAGAAGGTCCATATTCGCCCGGTAATAGCTCTGCATCGTATAGATATCCTCGACGAAGCCGTCGTATCCATATCCGTAAATTTTTAAACTGTCCTTTTTCCCCTGAAGAACGCTCCGGTCGAAGCTGACCTCACCTTTGGCGGCGGCTTCCCGGATCAGATCAACCAGCAGATCCTTTTCAACGACGTAAACGTCAAGGCAGAGCTGGTTCATCCCTTCGGTTTTAGGATCGATCATGACATCGCAGACCCGCCCGGTGCTGTCGAGCTTCACAAGGGTGCTGACCGCCGCCTCTTCCTCCGACACGTTGACCGTTTTATACATCATGGTGATATCCGCGCCTTTTTGAATGTGATACTCCACAAACGGCGTATAATCCATGTTGGAAATGATATTGCAGTCGGACATCAGAACATACTTGCATTTGGAGTGGGTCAGAAAGTCCAGCGCGCCCCGCAGCGCTTCCATTTTCCCGCGGTAGATGCCGTCGTGGGTGGTGTTTCCGAAGGGCGGCAGGATATGCAGCCCCCCCACCTTTCTCGTAAGATCCCACTCACGGCCGGAACCGAGATGGTCGATCAACGACTGGTAGTTGTACTTTGTGATAACTCCGACCTGGCTGACCCCGGAACGCACCATATTGGACAGCGGGAAGTCGATTAAACGGTAACGGCCGCCGAACGGCACCGAACCAAGGGTTCTTTTTTCCGTCAGGTCTGTGATGATATCGTCATGGGTATTGGAAAAAAGGATTCCGCACACTTTTTCATTATACATTATTTTCGCCGCCCTTCCTTTACATATTGCCTGCAACCATCTGCTTGGGTTTCACAACGGTGCCGGCGGGTATCGTCGCATCCGGCCCGATCACCGCGATTCCCCACTGGGATTTATCGTCGATCATCTCCGGCCGCGCGCCGATCACCGCGTTTTCCTCTACTACAACGTCCTCGCCGATGATCGCATACTCGACAATCGAGTTTTTCTTGATGACAGCGCCCGGCATCACGATGCTGTCGCGGACAACGGCACCCTCCTCAATCGTAACGCCTGCAAACAGGACGGAAAAATCAACCGTTCCATATACGCTGCATCCTTCGGTCACCATGCTGTTCTGAACATTCGCCATAGCGGATATGTAATGAGGCGGCATGACCGGGTTGCGGGAATAAATCTTCCAGTCCGGGTCGTAAAGCTCAAGCGGCACATTGGGGTTGAGCAGGTCCATATTGGCTTCCCAAAGGCTGTCAAGGGTCCCAACATCCTTCCAGTAGCCCTCAAACGGATAGGCCACCATTTTCTCGTGCGCCCCGAGCATCGCCGGAATGATATTTTTCCCGAAATCTTTGCTGGAATCAGCGTCGTTTTCATCCTCGATTAGATACTGTTTGAGCTTTTTCCAGCTGAAAATGTAAACGCCCATTGAAGCGAGGTCACTCTTCGGATCCTTCGGTTTTTCCTCGAAGTCGACGATCGTCCCTTCCTCGTCCGCCGTCATGATGCCGAACCGGGAAGCTTCCTCCATCGGCACCTGCAAAACCGCAATGGTGCAGTCGGCCTTTTTCTCCTTGTGGAAGGCAAGCATCTTCGCATAATCCATTTTATAGATATGGTCGCCCGAAAGGATCAAAACATAGTCCGGATCGTACCGGTCTACAAAGGGAATATTCTGGAAAATCGCATTCGCAGTCCCTTTGTACCAGGAAGCGCCCAGCGCCGACTGATACGGAGGCAGCACATGGACTCCCCCGTGAATTCGGTCCAAATCCCACGGCTGGCCATTGCCGAGGTATTCGTTTAACACGAGCGGCTGGTACTGGGTCAAAACCCCGACCGTGTCAATCCCGGAATTGACGCAATTCGACAGAGGGAAATCGATGATTCTGTACTTCCCGCCAAATGGAACGGCCGGTTTCGCCATATGTTGTGTCAAAACATATAAACGGCTGCCCTGACCGCCGGCAAGCAGCATTGCCACACACTCTTTTTTGTTGAACACACTTCTCACTCCCAATCATTTTATAAAATACTCTCGGACGGCTCCTAGGCCTTTTGGGTTCGTTTGCGAGACGCCGCTCGAGGCGTCTTTTCCGTTTTTGCCTTCGGTCGTTCTTCCTTTTTTACCTGGAAGAACATGACCGACATCGGCGCGATTGTAAAGGATGCCGACTGCTCATATCCATGATTTTCCACGTCCACCGAATGAATTGGATTCGGGTTGCCGACTCCCGTGCCGCCGAAGCGAAGATCATCGGTGTTGAAAACTTCCGTATAAGTGCCGTAATACGGAACCCCTATCATATAATCCTCGCGCTGTACCGGTGAAAAATTACATATGACAACCAATTCCTCTCCCTTTTGATTAATCCGCCGGAATGTGATGATGTTTTGTGTATTGTCGTCGTTTGAAATCCACTGAAAACCATCCCACGAATGGTCGTCTTCCCAGAGGGGAGAGGATTTCAGGTAAAACTTATTTAAAGATGAAACAAAAAGTTTCAGCTTCCGGTGCATTTCATAACTGAGAAGGAGCCAGTCGAGCTCTTTTTCGTAGTTCCATTCAATGAACTGGCCGAACTCCTGCCCCATAAATAAAAGCTTTCCGCCCGGGTGAGCCATCATATACCCTAAGAAAGCGCGCACGCCGGCAAATTTCTGCTCATATTCCCCCGGCATTTTAGAAATCAGCGAACACTTGCCGTGGACTACCTCGTCATGCGATATGGGCAGAATAAAATTTTCGCTGAACGCATAAAAGAAAGAGAAGGTCAGCTTATCATGGCTTCCGGAACGGTAAAGCGGATCCATGCTCATATAGGAGAGCATGTCGTTCATCCACCCCATATTCCATTTGTAGTTGAAGCCGAGGCCGCCCACATCGGAGGGCTTTGTAACAAGCGGCCAGGCGGTCGATTCCTCCGCGATCATCAAAACATTTGGATGGTCGCTCAAAATTGTGCGGTTGAGTTTCTGGAAAAACTCGACCGCCTCCAGATTCTCATGCCCGCCGTTTTTATTTGGCCGCCACTCTGTCCGATCATAATCGAGATAGAGCATCGAGGCCACTGCGTCCACTCTGATTCCGTCGACGTGGTACTGATCCACCCAGAACTTCGCGCTGGAAATTAAGAAGCTGATCACTTCGTTCCGGCCGTAATCGAACACCCGGGTGCCCCAGCCCTTGTGCTCCTGCTTGAGCGGATCGCTGTACTCATAGCAGGGCGCTCCGTCAAACTCATACAACCCATGGGCATCCTTCGGGAAATGAGCCGGAACCCAGTCGAGAATCACCCCGATGTCGGCGATATGGCAGCGGTCTATAAACTCCATAAAGTCGTGCGGCGTTCCATATCGGGCGGTCGGCGCAAAATACCCTGTCACCTGGTACCCCCAGGAGCCTTCATAGGGATACTCCGTCACCGGCAGCAGTTCAATATGGGTGTAACCCATCTCCTTGACATAGGGGATCAGTTCGTCCGCCATCTTTGTATAACTGAAGGTGTTGCCGTCTTCATAGCGCCGCCACGACCCCAGGTGAACCTCGTAAATATTCAACGGCCGGTGGAGAATATCAGCCCCGCTTTTTTGAAACCAGGCCTGGTCGCGCCATGTATAGCCGGAAATATCATAAAATTTCGAAGCGGTTCCAGGCGCCTCCTCCGCATGGAAGGCATACGGATCGGCCTTCATATGAATCCTGCCGTCAGGCCCTTCAACACTGTACTTATACAGGTCGTACTGTTCAATATGAGGAATAAAGCAGTACCAGATTTCCCCATCGTCGCTTTTTGTCATAGGGTTCGCCTTCCTGTCCCATTCGTTGAAGTCCCCTACTACAGAGACCGAACGGGCATGCGGCGCCCAAACCCGGAAAACAGCGCCCGTGCTCCTTCCATATTTTGCGGGGTGAGAACCCAGATACCGATAAGCCTCATAATTTGTACCCTGATGGAAAAGAAATTCGGCAAAATCATTCGGCGTTCTTTTTACTCCTGGCATAACGACCATCCTCCGCATCCTTTTGATGAACTTATCATACCAAATTCGGCATTTATTTTCAATAGAAATTTGTTTATTTTTTTATTTTTCAGAAATTTATTACGTTGAATTTGTGCATAATATCCAAATACAGAGCCTAATTTTATATGTCGAGGAAAAAAATAGCTTTTATTGCTTCAAATCATCGGCTTTTTATTTTATTTTTTGCAAATAAATGTTATAATAATTTTGATTTTACTTTTTAAAGGAACGCTTCCAGATTTTTTCTGTTTCCATCGCTTTCGTTCAAGACATGCGGCGATCGTTTGAAATGCACCGTTTTTTACCTATAAGGTCAGCGGTTCCAGCCCGCCGGCACAGTCCAAGTTTTCAGCGCTTCGTCAGGAGCGGCGCCCCTCGTCCGGGTACGACGCTTTTTAAGCTCCGACGGGAGAGTCTCCTGCCAAATGATTAAATTATTTTCCGCCGTCTGAAAGACGAGGAGTTCAGGTTGTGATTATAAGCGCTCCAAACGGGCTTGCGTTCCATACGGCAGGGCAAATTCGCAAACCGGAGAGGATGACTGCATGAACAAGTATATTAGGCTTGTCAAAAATATATCCACCTTTGCAATCGGCACCTTTGCCTCAAAGCTGCTCGTCTTTTTGCTGACGCCGTTTTACACCAGTATGCTGTCGCCCGACCAGTTCAGCGACGTCAACCTGATTGTCGATACAGCCAACCTTTTGATCCCCGTCATCACGGTCTGTATCACCGACGCCGTCATCCGTTTTGGGTTGGACCGCGCGGTAAACCGCGGGCAGGTGTTTACCAACGGGCTCTTAGTCATTCTGTGCGGATTCGGTGTAATGGTGATCTTAATGCCCGCGCTTCTGCAAATTGATATTATAGCACAGTTCCCTGTCTTAATTTATCTATTTGTGTTGTGTTCCGCATTAAACAGCCTCTGCCTGCAATTTGTCCGGGCGAAGGGTTTTGTCAAGCTTTTTGCCTATTCGGGGATCCAAAACACCGCCGTCATGGTGCTGGTCAATGTTTTGCTGCTGGGCGTTTTTCACATGGGAGTTTACGGCTATGTTCTGTCGATCATCGTCGCAGACTTTGTTTCCGCACTTTTCCTTTTCTGGATTGCCAGGTTAAAGCAGTATATCCATTTGACGCGAATCAACAAAGACCTTCTCCGCGCAATGGTGCTGTTCTCCCTTCCGCTGATTCCGACTACCCTTTTCTGGTGGATCAACACCCTTTCCGACAAGTACGTCATCACCTATATGCTGGAAAACGGTAAATACGTCAACGGCCTTTACTCCGCGGCGCATAAGCTCCCGACCTTTATTACAATGATCGCAGGCGTCGTTATGCAGGCCTGGAATATTTCCGCCGTCACCGAAGACAACGCGAGGGATAAAAAGCGGTTTTATAAAAACGTCTTCGGTTCTTTTTCCGGTTTGATTTTTATGGGTGCGTCCTTTATTATCCTTTTAACCAAGGTCGTCACAAAAATCCTGGTGGCGGAAAGCTACTATGACTCCTGGCAGTTTGTTCCCATCCTCATGCTGGCGACGATTTTCACCTGTTTTTCTTCGTTTCTCGCCAGTATTTATATGGTGGCAAAGAAAAACAAGGTTTCCATGCTGACGGTTTTTGCAGGCGCCGCTGTCAACGTTATCCTGAACCTGACCATGGTGCCGCTTTACGGCGGGATCGGTGCGGCGGCGGCGACCTTCATCAGCTGCCTGCTGGTCTTTATCCTCCGGGCCATCACCACCAAACAGTTTATCCGGTTCAATATGCAGATTCCTAAAATCACCCTTAACACTGTGATTCTGCTCTTCCAAACCGTGATTATGATTTTAGAGGTTCGATTCTGGATCTATCTGGAAATCGTCTTCTTTGCGCTGATCGTCATTATCAATGCCGGTACGCTGTTAAACGGGTTAAAAGGGTTCCTGTCGATGCGGCGGGACGGGCGCGCTTGATTCAGGCAAAGGCGACAGCAGATTGAGTTTGCATCCCCTTCTAATTGATATAAAATCATATTTATCAACTAATAGTATAATACAATCCGCAAGAACTCCCTCGCCGTCCTTTAAAAAGGACGGCGAGGGAGTTCTTGCATTCTTGAATTTAAGAACAACAGGCAGATGATCCGCCTGCGATCACAAAATATCGGCAATCCCGAAGAGCACGGCTTTCCCCGAAATTTTTACCCTGTCGTCTTTTAATTCCGCATAGAGCACTCCTGTTCTCGCAGAAGCCTGAAATGCCGTAATCTTGTTTTTATTCAGCTCTTTCGCCCAATAGGGGACAATCATACAGTGGGTTGATCCCGTCACGGGATCTTCCGGCACATCCAGCTCCGGCGCAAAGACCCGGGAAACGCAATCGTATTGCCTGCCTTTCGCCGTCACTGCAATACACAATCCGTCTAACTCTTTCATAGCCGGCTGATTTGGTTTTAGATGAAAGACCGCTTCCTCCGAATCGACAACCAAAAGCAGGTCTCTGTCCAGATAGGCGGCAAGCGGCCGTATTCCAATCGCCTGTGTCATTTTATCCGTCACAGCCACTTCATTGAGGCGGTAGCGCGGAAAATCCATCTCGAACAGACCGTCTGCCGTCTTTACGGGAATCTCCCCCGACATGGTGTGAAACTTTATTTCGCCGCCCCCAGGCTCTATATGGTTCTCAATAACATAGGCTACTGCAAGCGTTGCATGACCGCAAAAATCGATTTCCCCGCCGGGCGTGAACCACCGCAGATGATAAACGCCGCCCTCCTTTACGGCAAATGCCGTCTCAGAGAAGTTGTTCTCTTTTGCGACGTTCTGCATGAGCAGATCGTCGATCCAACGGTCGAGGATACAGACAACAGCGGTGTTTCCTTTAAAGAGTTCGTCAGTAAAGGCATCGACAATATATTGCCTCATAAAGCTCCATCTCCGTGACCTTTTTATTCGCCCTCTGTGCCGAAAAATTTTGAAATACAGGGGCCCGGAGCAGATCGCCGCCCCAGGCCCTTTCCATTTACTTCCTTTCACGGATTACCCGATCCAGCATCTGATAGAGCTTTTCCACCTCTACGGGCTTGGATAAATGCCCGTTCATCCCGCATTCTACCGATTTTTTCAAGTCGTCGTCAAAGGCGTTTGCAGACATGGCGATGATCGGTATGGTATGGCAGTCCTCCCGTTCCATCCCCCGGATGGCACGGGTAGCGTCCAGGCCGTTCATTACCGGCATCATGATATCCATCAGGATCACATCGTAAGTGCCCGGCTCGGTGGAGCGGATCCGCTCCACCGCCTGCGCCCCGTCACCGACGCAATCCACTTCAAAATTGCGTTCTTCCAACAGGCACTGCGCAATTTCGGCGTTAAGTTCATTGTCTTCTACCACCAGAACACGGCATCCGTCGAAGGAAATCTCTTCGCTCCTTCCCTCGGACTCCCTGCTCTCGCCGATTATCAAGGGAATTGAAAAGCTGAAAGTACTGCCCTTCCCGGGTTTGCTTTCCAGCTGGATATTGCTCCCCATCAGCTGAACAAGACGGTTGCTGATGGAAAGTCCCAATCCCGTTCCCTGCTGTTTGGACGGGTTCACGCCGGACGCCTGCTCGAAGGAGCGGAACACCCTTTCCTGATCCTCTTTTGCGATGCCGATCCCCGTATCGCTTACCGCAAAGGAAACGACGGCTTTCCCTTCTTCCGCGCTCGTTTCCCGCACAGTCAGGATAACTTTCCCATCTGCCGGCGTGAATTTCACGGCGTTGCCCAGCAGATTGATCAGCACCTGGCTGATCCTCATCCTGTCCGCCATAAACCAGCTGTGCGTCAATTCAATATCCTGCACGAACTCAAGGTTCTTGGCCGCCGCCTGCGGCGTGATCAGTTCCTTGATGGTGGTCAGCATTTCATTCATGTCAAAATCAAAAGGATCCAGCTTCATCTTGCCGCTCTCGATTTTAGACATATCCAGAATATCGTTGATCAATCCCAGCAGGTAATCCGAAGAGGACTGTATCTTTTGCAGGCAGTCCATCACCCGCTCTTCACTCTGCCCCTTCTGCAAAGCAATCGCCGTCATACCGATGATGCCGTTCATCGGCGTGCGGATTTCATGGCTCATGCGGGAGAGGAAATCAGACTTCGCCCTGCTGGCAATGTCGTGCTGCTGCTGAATCAGCTGGCCCTGAATCACCCTGCCGAGCTCCGCAAGGTTATGATGCTCTTCCGGGTTTTCCAAAAGCTCCGGCGCAACGCTGAGAATACAGATATTTCCCATATAATTCCCGCTGTCATATAGAGGCAACAAGATACCCTTCTGCCCCGGTTCAACGCCTAAAAAGCACTGGACCGTCTTTTGCCGGCTGTCCTCATCTGAAAAATACCGCACTTCCTCCTGCCCCAGCCAACGGCTGAAGGCCTCTTTTTCCTTCTGCTTATATTTTCTTACGCTCTCTGTGATGATATTCCCGTCTCGATGCCACTGATAATTGAGGTAGTTCGAGTTGAAATCGGCGCGCAGCAAAGACACCAGCACGTCGCTGGCCCCATAGAATCTGCCGATCTTTCGAACCATCAGCGTCATCTGGGCGGGGAAATCGCTCCCCTTGCCAAACAGATTGAGGGCTACAGAGACCAAGCTCACATCCTTGCCATAGCCCACCGTATTGAGTTCATATTCCTGCAGCGCAGGCAAATCACTGCAATTTTCCTCCGGAATGTCCTCATAGAAAAGGAAATATCGTCCTGCGGTGGAAGCCGCAAGAATCTGCGCCAGCCTTGCCATGCGAATCAACCGCTCCGTACTCCGCATCCTCTCCCCGCAAGCCAAACCGGCGTGCAGCCGAATGTGGAACGTTTCCTCCTGAAAACACAAAGAGACTTTTTCCGAAAAAGCTTCTATCAATTCTGCCGCTCGCTGTCTGGACTGATTTTCGAACCATAAAACGAACTCATTCCGATTCAGGCAGAATACGACCGCCTGCCCGCCAGTCTCCTTAATAAACTTCCGACACTCCTGGCGAATCAGCCCGCCGACCTCTTCGAGGATCATGTCCCCGAACACGATACCGTTCTTCTCATTGGTTTCTTTCAGATGGTCCAGGGACAGACAGACCATGACACCATCCGGCTGGATTTTCCGGCACTCCTTAATCTGCTTGATTCCAGCACTGAAAACAGCAAAACCGGTGACGCCGTCTGTTGTATTTTTCCTGAGCTGTTCCGCCTCTTTCTCTTTTTGCTTCTGGATATTTCGGATGCTTCCCACCAACTTCCAGCGTCTGCCGTCTGTGTCGTAGATCGCCTTGCCTGTAAGAGCCACCCAGGTAAATTCCGTCTCTTCCGGCCATCTCATCCGAAACTCCGCATACAGCTGGTCTTCGTCCCTTTGCAGGGATTCCATCGCCTGCTCTCTGTCCGCTTCATAAATATATTCGGGATTGATGAAACCGCTCTCGGATTTTTCACACAGCCATTGTCCGCTCATCGTCTCGTGGTTTACAATATCCAGCACCTTGCTTTGAAGGTCGTAGGAATAAAAAATGTCTTTGGAAGACTCCAAGGCCAGCCTGTAGCGCTCCTTTTCCTCCAGAAGAATATTTTCCGCTTCTTTCTGCCGGTCGGTCAGGTCCGTTACCACATCGTACAACGCGTCGATCTCCAAAATATTGGATGGCCTAAACTCCTGAAGTCCCGCTCTTCCCCTGCTGATGCACCGCATCAGCTGCTGAACCGGCTTGGTCAGATGCCGCACCAGAAAATAAATGCCGAATACGCCAAAGGTCAATCCAATCAAAACGGCAATGATCATCCAGATATACAGCTGACGGCTCATTCCGAAGAGATCCTCTTCCGTATCCAGCCCCAGAAGCACCCATTCCGTATTGTCATAGGGCACATTGTTACTGTACAGCTTTAGCGGATATTCCACGGCATAAACGCCCCGTCCATTCAGCCGGGCGTCCTGCACCAGGGAAAGATTGTCGTAATTTGTCTCCCGCAGAGAAAACTCATCGTCCATAGACTGGATCAGATTATGGAGAATTCCTTTCCCCACCAAAGGGGTATAATCGCCGTCGTTTCCCTTGACAGCCAGCATATACCCCGACTGCTGGGAGTCGTTGAGCTCCGCTACCGGAAAATAATCATACAGGCTCCTGTTTGAAACCTCCACTCCCAGCACACCGTAGACCTGTCCCTTATATCTGAGCGGCAGCGAATATGTAATCATCTCATAAGGGTCTGCAACATCTTTTTCAAGAGAAAAGGGCATAGACCAATAGCCCAAATCACCGGCAGACGCATCGGGGTACTCCGCCCCAGCTCTCCACGGCTCGTAAAAATAGCTGTCCGCCGCATTCTGCCCCTGCCCGTCCATATGAAAACGGGCAGTCCAATTTGTATCCAAAGGGATATTCCACTTTCTGGAAAGATGTTTACTCCCCCGTTCCAATAACAGGTCCGTATAATTGGCGGGGTTGGTATTCGGGTCGGAATCCCGGATAAAAAAGCCGTCGAACTCCCCGGCCGTATCCCTGTCCGCATCCTCTGTCAAAACCAGAAAAACTCCCGTTGTGGAATTGCTCTGCAACACATCAAGGCATTCTGGGAAAAGCAGCTCCAGCAGCTTGCTTTTCATTTCACCGGAGCGGAGAAACTCCTCCAGACCGACGGCCTCATCGCTTAAACACTGCTCTAAGATGCCGTTCATAAGCGCTTCCTGCTCCTGGATGGACGCCCAGCGCTGATTCATATCGTTTTGCAGAATCACCCCGCGGTTTTCCACCAACCGGTTCATCATTCCACTGGAGTATTCTTCCAGCGTCTCCACGGTTCGCCTTACAACCAAAGTGCCGATCGTGACGACGCTCTGTATCAGCATAATGGCGATCAAAGGAATCAGGAAGATTCGAAATATTGTAGATTTTTTCCTTTGCCTGCTTTTACCGTTCATCGTACCCCTACTTATTCACCGCAGCGTTCAATGCGTCACAAAAAGAATCGTACCACACCTCAAAAGCTTCCTCCGTCACATAGGCCGCCGAAGCATCCTCCAGGCTCTTTCCCTGTGCCAGCGCCGCGGCTACGGATGCGCGGTCTTCAGCCGCCTTGTCCGCAAGGTTGTATTCCAGCACCTTTCTGGCCGCAGAGCCGTTTTTAAAGCTCTTGTTCGTGTAAAGGGTCATGTCCTCCATCTCTTCAAAGATCGTCGTCAAACAGTCATAGGTTTTAGGAGCTACCGTCAAGCCCTGATCCGCGATGACCTGATCCAGCTTTTCACTGCTGTTTGCCTCCTTGAGCACCGGCAGATAACCGGATACCGAGCCAAACTGCAGGTTGTTGTCCGCCTGGGTAAACCACTTTAAAAATTCCACAGCCGCATACTCGTGCTTTTCATCAGACTTGCTGACCACCATCCCAGCGCCCTGCTGTACGGCATAGTTCTTCCCGCCCTCGAACACAGGCGCGGCCATCACGACATAATCGATGGAATGGCCGTCATTCTCCCGCTCTACCTGGTCGGGGAAATACATGGCGGAGGATGTGGAACCCGTATAGGCCAAAATATCTCCCGTCTTCACATCGTCGGAACGGAATTTACCGTAAGCTCCGAAATACCCCTTCACCATGGGAACATAATAATTTTCCCAAAGGCGATGCAGTTCCTCTTTGGGCAGATGCAACGTCATTTCTCCGTTTTCCACCTGGAACAGCTCCACTCCAAGCTGCTGCATCCCGATGATAAAGTAGTTGGCCAGCGCATCTCTTCCGTAAAACGCCATGCCGTCGCCCGGCACGTCGGGCGTAAGGCCGTCCGTCCACTCATAGTAGGCTTTTGCAGTAGCCGCCACACCCTCAATGGTCTTGAGATCGTCCAGAGAAGCGCCGGTAGCGGCTGCAAAGGGCTCCCAATCCGTCTTGTTGATCATCATGATCTCGGTGGATTTCGCCGTCGGAAAAATCCTGAGCGTGCCGTCGGCGGCGATACAGCCCTCCTCAATATAAGAATCCACATACTTTTCAAGCTCTTCCTTGCTGAGATAATTGGACAGATTCGCCAACGCGCCCGCCTGTTCTACTTCATAGGCGGTGTCCGCATAAGAGGAAAAAATATCCGGCATCGCATCGGCTCCTACCTTTCCGCCGATGGAGTCCCTCACCGCCGTTTCCAAATCGGAGACCGAGCCCTGGGAATAGCTTTGTACATAAATTCCCTTTTCCTTGCCGACCGTATCGTTAAATTCCTCCACCAAAGCGTCAAAAGCCGCCTGCTGGGAGCCGTTGTAATAATGCCATATTGTCAGAGAAACCGGGTTTTGAGGATCTAAAGGGCTTTTATTTCCGCATCCTGCCGTACTGAAAACCAAAGCTGCTGTCAAACAGACCAGACATATTTTCTTGATGACCTTCTCCAACTGTTTCATCGAATACGCTCCCCTTATATTTTTATTTGGTAATATCTACTATCTTAGCATATCCTCTCTAAACTTTCAATATGGGAATTCGGCGAATAGCCATACCAGAAAATTATAGAAATTGCTGTATAAAATATAACATACTCCATCTATTACTTCGGAAAAATTTGCTTTTTGAAGAAATCTCAACCTCGGCCTAAAAAACCGGCAGTTTGCCGAACGAGCAGGTCTGGCTCATATCCGCATCCGCGATTTCCGTCACTTTCATGCCTCCCTGCCAGCAAATGAAGGGATCACATCCGGGAGACCGCGCGGCGGCTGGGACATTCCAAAAGTGAGATCACATGGAATACATACAGCCACCTTTATTCCCGCGAAGGGGAACGGGCAGCCGCCGTCCTGAATAAAATCAGATGAAAATTCGTGGATCAATCGTGAGTGAATAAAAATCCACCCGCATAGCGGGTGGTATTTCATATGCGGGCAAAGCCCTA
>CAZSIV010000049.1:0-14586 GCA_964607135.1 uncultured Oscillospiraceae bacterium
GAGGACTGCAAACTATGTCTCTTTTTCTTTTTGCGAAACTTATTCTACCTTATCCAATGGAATCTCCCTCTTTCTACTTTTTTCGATTTCATCATAGACTATAAATTACAAATATTCAATAGTATTTCTATTTATTTTTCTGATGCAGGAAAAATTTGGACGATATGACAAAAAAACACTTTATACTTATGCATCTTTACTATATATAGTTTTAGTAATATATGCATATATAAATTATATCTAATTCCTCATCACCTGGTCGGGTTCGAACTTGTTGACAAACAGCAGCGAAATGACCGTCGGCAGGACAACCGCTCCCAACGAAATCAAGAGCAGCCACAGGACTGTCATCCAGTCGAACTGGAAGGGGTACCCCAGCCATTTCCCGCCGATGAAGAAGATCAGCCCCGCAAAGAGCAGACCCGCCACAAAGATCAGGGCGAACTGCAAGGCCATCTCCGCATAGACCACCCGCCGCACTTCCCGCTTCGTCAGCCCGTTTGCACGCAATACCGCAAACTCGTACTTCCGCTTGTCGATCAGGCTCACGTACACCAGTGCCGTCAGCAGGAAGACCACCGCCAAAACCGCCAGCGAGATGTAGACCATCACGTTACGGGTATTGCTCACGTATTGGAGTCCAGCCGTAATATTTTGATACTCCTGGATCACGTCAAAATTTGGAGAGACCGCCGCTATCGCTTCCTTGGCTGAAGGGACTTGGATGAGATTCTCTACGATTACTTCGTAGGCCGCCGGACGCCAGCTTTGTACAGAAAACTCAGTGTCAACAGTCGGCGGAACCGGATAATTTGCATAATCATTTTTCTTCTCCAGCTCCTTGATATAATAAGATGCTTCTTCTCCTGACACATCAATGTGCTGATACACAGTTTTCATCATAACGGAAGCCGGCATATAAATTTCAGACTTTGCATAGGAGCTGCTGAGTGTCCCCGCATCAAAGATTCCCCTGACCGGCACTGAAATCCTCGCTTTTTCATAATACTTGGAATGAAACCTGCTCCAATACTCCTCGGTTACTTCCTTGCCATTGACATAAGACGTATCCTGAATATAGACAGGCGCCCCAATTTCTGCGATCGGAACCCAAATGTCAAACTCAAGCGTCAGGCCATTGAGCATATCGCCGGTGAGGCCAATCGCATCTGCAAACTGCCGCGTGATGTAAGCCCCATCCTTCACGCTCAAGTCCAGGACATCGCACCGCGGATCATAGTAATTCTCAATGGCGTAAGACTGAACCGTATACAAACTGCTTTGATTTCCGTCTGCATCCAGATAGCTGATTTCATCCGCCGTTCTGGATAAACCATTGCGGTTGTAAAAGCCAAAATAAAGCGACGAACCCTTTTCCAGTTCTTCTTCTGAAAACAATTCGGTCAAATTATATTTGCTCACTCCAGCGGTTATATGCCAGTCTGATACAAAGAACAAAACTGGGGAGACGGTTTCGACGCCCTCAATTCCTTTGAACCGTTCCGCTTCTTCCGGGTCGATCCCGGCATTCTCACCTGTCAGATAATTCTCGGAAAAGGTATGATTAAAAACAATAAGCTGCCGCTCAGAAACATTTTTAATCCGTTCCTGCTGAGCCGCAGCATACTGGTTCATATATCCCCCGCAGAGAGCGCAAAAAGCAACAGCAGCGGCAGAAGCCAGCGTGACTAACTCTTTCTTGAGGCGATCCTTTTTTAAACTGTTCAAAGAATATTTCAAATAAAACCTCGGCTTCAAGATAAAGCCCCCTAGATAAATAATTCAATATTCAAAAAAGAAAAGGCGGCGGCATCCTTTTAAGTCAAATCAGCCAGGATAAATGACCTCTTTATCTTGAATCATCTCTCATCAGGTTTTACATGTGATATTACTGTTTTTAATCACATGCCAGGTAATAATACTGTCGCTTAAAACCGGGCTTCCCGCCAGAGTTGCAGATACACGCCCATAGGCTTCACTAGAATTGACAGGGCTTATATAAGCTCTCTTCCCACTGACATAAACGCCCATATAGGGGGTGACGTAATTCCATCTGCAAGCAGTCATGGAATTGCCCGCACCTTCAGAAGTAAACTGCCAGTTAATATACCCACCGTTTCCGACATTTTTGGTTCCGCTGTTTGTCGCCGTGGCCGCAAAAACCGCAAAGGAAGCTGCCACGAACAACGTACAAGTTACAAGCAGAGCCACTGCAACCTTTTTCATTCGCTGAATTTTCATGTCGTTTTACTCCTTCTTTTTCATGTCAGGCACCGCCGCCTTTGATAGCTCCATTATATCCCTCTGTTGACAAAATTACAATATTATTTTATCAGTTTTTTTCTTTTATTGTTTGTATTTTGTGCAATTTGGCGAAAATACGACTCGAATTTTGGAAGAACACCCAGATCTTCCCTTTCAGAGCATTCGCTCCAAAAACTCGATGTTCACATGGTTGAGCTGAATCATTGGGGCTTCCTCCTTTTGTTTTACTTTATTTCAGGAATTTTCCAGCATAGGACAGACGAGTCGGGCAGCTGCGGGAGTTCGAAGGCTTCTCTCTCTGGATCGAGTTTTCTTTTTGCAACGGCAAAGACAAATTCCGACTCGCTCCCCGCCGGAACATAAGCATAGGCAAAAGCGGCATGGTAAAGCGGCTTTTCCGAAAGCGAATCAAAAGCCATTAAAACTACGGTAAACGGTACATCCTCCCGGTCGCTGGAATAAATAAAAATACCGGACGAATTGATGTCATGCGGCGCAAACTCCTTGCTTCCGCCACACCTGCCGTATGCTTCAAAGTGGATCAAAAAGGCGGCGTCCCGGATCGAGCGGTCTTCGTCCTCCGCCTGCGCAATATGGGCTTCGCATTTAATCCAGCGCATTTCTGTGCCCTGATACTTTGATTCAATTTCGTTCAAATCTGTATAACTTCCAACCTCGCGCCGCACCGCTTCGCTGTCGCCGTTATACGAAGCGCTGACAGAGCTCTTGATTTCTTTGAACTCTTTGGTCAGCAGCATGAGGGGCCGCTCTTCCCCCCAAGGGCTGAAAGCCGACGCTTGACCGTCCGGCGCCGATGAATTTTTTAAAGAATCTCCTTCGCAGCTGGAAAACAGGCACATCATTATCACAAAGACTACAGAAAAAGCAAAGAGTCGTTTTTTCATTGGCTTTTCCTTCCTAATTCCTCATCACCTGGTCGGGTTCGAACTTGTTGACAAACAAAAGCGAGATGACCGTCGGCAGGACGATTGCCCCCAGCGAAATCAAGAACAGCCACAGGACGGTCAGCCAGTCGAACTGGAAGGGGTACCCCAGCCATTTCCCGCCGATGAAGAAGATCAGCCCCGCAAAGAGCAGACCCGCCACAAAGATCAGGGCGAACTGCAAGGCCATCTCCGCATAGACCACCCGCCGCACTTCCCGTTTCGTCAATCCGTTTGCCCGCAGCAGGGCAAACTCGTACTTCCGCTTGTCGATCAGGCTCACATAAACCAGCGCAGTCAGTAAAAATACTACCGCCAAAACTGCCAGCGAGATGTAGACCATTACGTTGCGGTTGTTGCTGAGGCTCTGAATCCCAGCCTGGTAATTCTGATAAAAATAAATCACCTCAAAATTTGGGTCAAGTCCCAAAATTGCTTCTTTTAACGGAACGATGTCCTCAACCGATTCCGCCGTCACATAATAGGCGTTCGGCGCCCAGTCAAAATACGGCGGAATCTCCGCATTCGGATCATTTTTGTTTTCCTCTACCCATGCGTTGAACCGGTCGAAATTTTCTTTCTCCAAAGGAAGAGTTTCAGCCACCTCCAGCATCTGCTCCGCCGGCAAAAAAAGGTCCCCTTCCTGCGGCAGTTCGGTATTGGGAACGACCCCGCGGATTCTGGTCGTAACCGACGTCTTCTGGTCCCATGAAGGATACATCGTACCGTAAGAAACCTCTTCGCTCCCGTCCTCCAGGAAATCGATTATCTTAACGCGGTCTGCCCTCTGAAGCAAGCCGACCCAAACCTCAGCCGTGAGAGTCAGGCCTTTTACTTCTTCCTCGGTGATTCCGAGCCGCTCCATAAAACTCTCAGTAATATATCCGCCATTTTCTACGCTCTCATCCAGATATAGGGCCTTTTTGTCCATCAATGCGGCGGAAGGGTAAGAGACAGTAAAATAATTGTCCCCTTCCGCTACCCGGAACTCCCTGCTCTTCTGTTTCCCCGACCCACCGTTCCACGTCACCGTGCTGAACTGCTGCCGGATCAACTCATCCGCATACTCCTTTGTCTCTGCATCCAGCGCTGTTAAAACGGTAGACCCCATAGGCTGCGAGTAAAACGAAACCATTGGAACGACGTTCTCCACGCCGTCCAGCTCCGCGAGCTTCTCCACCATTTCGGCTGAGATCGGCGGGTTTTCGTGGGAATACAAATTTTCCACTGCAACATTGTTGTAAACGATCAGCTCGCGTTCCGAAATATTTTTCATATATTCCTTCTGCATTGCAGAATACTTTCCCAGAAATCCCGCGCTCATCGCCGTAAACGCGACTGCAAGGGCACAGGCGGCTGTCACAATCAATTTCCGCAGCCGATCTTTGCGAAAACAATCGACCGCATATTTTAGAAAAAAAGCCTGTTTCATCGTAATACCAGTGAGCCGAGGCATACTAATCCCCCAGTTCCGCTCCTTTCTCCAGACGTTCTCGCTCTAACGTTCATCCTTCCAGTAGGATTTCCCAGACATATTTCTCCTTGGCCGAGATATCCACAAGGGGCGTTTCAAAAAATCTTTGTCTATGCCGTAATCGGATAATCTTCAAAACAACAATGGGGTAAAAGACTGCTTTACGGCCTTTTACCCCATCATCGCCCCTTCCATTTTTGTTTTGAAGGACCACTAGCAAAGGAAAGACGGCGGCATAGCTTCACTTTACCATTCACTCTACTGTCAAAGCAACGATCAATTATTCCGAACCTTGTAATGCTCCATATTTGATCTCTGTACGAAACACACCAAGTGAATTGGTCGTTTGTTCTACAATTAGCTTATCCGAAAAGACAGTCGCACCAAAATAACTGCAGGACATCAAACCCTTCGACTTCGCAGGCTCGTTTTCATAAATCATCGCCCGCTTACCAGTAACAGAAGCCCCGTTTACTCCTGTAGCAGATTCCCATCTCGCTGAAGCCATTTTGCTTGGAGCGCTGGAACTTACGCTCGAATAAAACGACCAATTGACACGGCCATCATATTTGACTGTCGTATACCCCTTGGCTCTTCCAAAAAATTGCCCCGCCGACACCGCAAAAGAAGCTACTACAAACAATGTGCAGGTTACAAGCAGAGCCACTGCGATCTTTTTCACGCGCTGTGTTTTCATGTCATTCATCCCCTTTTTTCATGTCAAGCGCCACCGCCTTTTGTGTTTCCATTATATCCCTCTGTTGACAAAATCGCAATACTATTTTACCAGTTTTTTCTTTCCTTGCTTGTATTTTGTATGATTTGACGAAAATACAACTCAAATTTTGGCGAAATACCCAGATTCTTCCTTTTAATAAAAGTCCTGCCATTTCTGCTTGAATCAATTCCTCATCACCTGGTCGGGTTCGAACATTGACACTCACCCCTCCAGCGGGATCTCCCAGACATATTTTCCCTCAGTCGGGATATCCGCAAAGGTCATTTCAAAAAAGTCTTTGTCTATATCATAATCGGTAAAGGCGACGATATAGGTGTAGTCAACGGCGCCCTTCCGCTCTTCCGCCTTCGGCAGCAGGGCGAAGATCACCGTCTCGAAATAGTTCCCTTCCGGCCGCTCCGTCAAAACCATTGGGGAACAAAGATACTGATGGGGCGCTATCCCATCCCCCGCTTCTACACTCAGACCGCCTGCAATACCGCACGCTTTTATGCTGTCCCCTTTAAGCGGCTCGTCCCTCGGCTTCTGGTTGTAAATTGGCCCAAAGTAAGTGCCGCCGCCGAATATATCCCCGTCCTTATAAGTCGTCGCAAAGGCGGTGAAAAGCACCTCGTCCGCTGTAAAATCCGCGCCGTCCCAAGGCATAACAAACAGCCGAATCCTCACAAGATCCATCCTGTCGAGCGTCCAACTCCCGTTATCGCTGAGATAACTTTCTACCTTATGAAACTCGTCAGTCTTCATTTGATTGAGAACAGACTCCTTCTCTTCAAAGTCAAGTTCGACCGTCGCTTTGACAGCCGCCTCCACCGTCCCGCCCGACTTGGTTCTCAGCGTCATCGGCAGGTATTTCCCCCAGGTGTTGAACTTCTGCCCCGCCGGATCGGCGACAGGCTCACTCACCTCCGGATATGCCGGCCCGCAGGCGGACAGCAGGAGGACAAAAGCCAGCAAAGCTACTAAAAACGGACCATATCGTTTCATGTCAGTCACCATAACGACAATGGGGCAAAAGACTGTTTTACGGCCCTTTACCCCATCATCGCCCCTTCTATTTTTGTTTTGAAGGACTACCAGCAAAGAAAAGGCGGCGGCGTAGCTTCACTTTACCATTTCACTCGACTGTCCAGCAAAAATTAAAAATTACTCTGACCTCAATAATGTTCCGTATACGACACTTGTACGAACATCACCTAAAGTATTCGCCATTTGATTCACAATCATTTTGTTGGAAAAGATACTCTCACCAAAATAACTACAGGACATGTAGCCGATTGACATTGCAGGGGTGGACTCTGAAATTACCGCCCGCTTAGCGGTAACAGATGCACCACTCACCCCGGCAGCAGACTGCCATGTCGTTGTATTAATTCTGCTAGGACTAGCAGTTGAATAAAATGTCCAATCCACATGACCATCATATTTAACTGTTGACCGTCCCCAACCTACCCCATAACCTTGGCTGTTTGTGGCCGCAAGAGCCGCAAAAGAAGCAACCACGAACAATGTGCAGGTTACAAGCAGAGCCACTGTGATCTTTTTCACGCGCTGTGTTTTCATGTCTTTCATCTCCTCATTTCATGTCAGACGCCGCCGCCTTTTATGCTTTCATTATATCCCTCTGTTGACAAAATCGCAATACTATTTCACAGATTTCTCTTTTTTATTTTTATATTTTGTAGAATTTAACAAAAATACGACTTAAATTTCGGAGGAACACCCAGATTTTCCTTTCAGAGCATTTGTTCCAATATCGAGAGCACATCTCGATAGGCCGACATCTGAGTCTGGTTTTCCAAATCCGGCTTTTTGACCATGATTTGCAGCCCGCCCAAAGACGTGCCGGACTTCCAATCCTCTGCCTTTAAAAGCGCCTCTATCCGGCTCCCCTTCAGCTTCAGAGCGACGCCGTTTACTTTTTCCCCCTCGTTAGGATAGAGCTCCTCCAGGTCGACAAACACCTCTCGGATTTCAGCATCCGGGGCTTTCCCCTTTTTGCCGAGCACCTCTCCCATCAAAAAAGTCAGCATCGTCTGGTCGGTGATATAGAGGAAGGTCTCCGCGTCCTGCATCGCTGCTGCGCGTTCCGTTTCCGGCATCGAATTCCCCAGCGTGCTCGAAACATCCTTGACCAGAACATTTATCCGCCCGTCGCCGTTCCGGTCAAAGGCATACTGCTCTGTGAGAACTTGTTTGAGAGCTTCGACGTCCATCTGATGGGTACCTTGGCACCAGATCAGCACCTTCAGGTCATAATATGGCCGGATCAGGCTGTTAGCCGTTAAAATCGTCACAATGACAACCGCAACCGTGACGGCAATCACCCTGCCCTTGTGAAAATACAAGAGGTCGCCGACCCACTTTTTTATCCTGGACGCCATGCGCTTCATCCCGATTCCTCCTAATTCCTCATCACCCGGTCGGGCTCAAACTTATTGACAAACAGCAGCGAAATGATCGTCGGCAGGACAACCGCTCCCAGCGAAATCAAGAAAAGCCACAGGATGGTCATTCCGTCAAACTGGAACGGGTATCCCAGCCATCTTCCGCCGATGAAGAAGATCAGCCCCGCGAAGAGCAGCCCCGCCACAAAGATCAGGGCGAACTGCAAGGCCATCTCCGCATAGACCACCCGCCGCACTTCCCGTTTCGTCAAGCCGTTTGCACGCAATACCGCAAACTCGTACTTCCGCTTGTCGATCAGACTGACGTAGACCAGCGCTGTCAGCAGGAAGACCACTGCCAGAACTGCCAAGGAGATGTAGACCATCACGTTGCGGTGGTTGCTCACATATCGGAGCCCATCTACAATATTTTGGTATTTATGAATGGCTACAAAGTTGGGATTAATTGCTGTCAGCCCTTCCTGAATCTGATCAATTACCGCCAAATCTTCCGCAATAATATAATAAGTATTAGGGGACCAGGCAGCGATCTTCGACTCGCCCTGTGATTCAGCGAAAATCTGGTTGCACACCGAAATATATTCTTCAGCCTCATCCATCTTCTCATCTTTAATTTTTTCTATCTGATTTAACATCATGTGAGACGGAAGATAAATATAGTAAGTCTCAAGCTCCGTATTTTCGTCCTGATAAATTCCTCGCACCTCAAACCGAATTGTATCACGGGAATAAAATTCATGATAGCTTTTAATTCTCTTCATCTCTTCTTCACCAGAACTAATGAGAGAAAATCCATCTTGCCGGCAAACAGGAACCATCATCTCAATTTCAATCGTCAGCCCTTTTAAATGCTCTTGTGTGATTCCCAATGTTTCTGCAAACTCTTTAGAAATATATCCACCCGCATCAACAGTATCATCAACATACGAGCATCGATATTCCATATAATCCCTTGAGGGATAGGAAAGAGCATAAAACAATCTGATTGGAACATCACCAGGATTCAATTTTTCAGGCATATTGCAATTCAACACGATCTGTTTGGACAAGCCGTCAGCATTTGTTAATTTGACGCGATTGATTAACGCTTCTCTGACAGCCGATTCGTCATAGTCATCATCAGTCGCCGATGGCATAAAAGGCTTTGAAAAAGAAGAATGGGAAGGAAAAATGACAACCGGTTCCGCACTTTCTACTCCTGCAATCTTCTTGATCCCCTCAGCGTCGTCCTTTGAAATCGGACAATTTCCAAGCATACTTTTCAGGTCATCGCTCAGAGGCGCGCCGCCTGTTGTGTTTGCTACAATCATCGATCTATCAAAAATGGTTTGCATCTGTTCCTGCAAATAATCCGAAAACTCCCCCAGATACCCGGCGCACATCGCTGTAAAAGCAACCGCCCCCGCACAGGCGGCTGTTGCCAGCCGTCTGCGGAAGCGGTCTCGCCGCGCGGTGTTCCGCGCATAGTTCAGATAAAACAGGGCCGTTACTCCTTTTTTCAAAGCAACCCCTCCTCTTCCCACTTCTCACTCATTACCGCAAAAACGGCGGCACGGCATTGCGGTTTAATGGCTATTGATATGCGGTTCCAAGTCAGCCTACATGAACTGAGATCACATTATTTGAAATTTTGTGCCATGCCAAAATGGTGTTAGTCGGCAACCATATTGAGCCGTTAAGTGTCGCTCTGACATATCCGTAAACTTCACTGACATTAAGAATCCTATGCTGGTCTGTTATACTAACTCCTGTGCTCCCCGCCAATTTAATAAACTTACAGCTCGACATCGCATTGCCAGTGCCTTCAGAAGTAAACTGCCAGTTAATATACCCACCGTTTCCGACATTTTTGGTTCCGCTGTTTGTCGCCGTGGCCGCAAAAACCGCAAAGCAAGCTGTCACGAACAATGTGCAAGTTACAAGCAGAGCCACTGTAATTTTTTCACGCGCTGAATTTTCATGTCGTTTTACTCCTTCTTTTTCATGTCACGCACCGCCGCCTTTTATGCTTCCATTATATCCCTCTGTTGACAAAATCGCAATACTATTTTACCAGTTTTTCCTTTTATTGTTTGTATTTTGTGTGATTTGACAAAAATGCGGCTCGGATTTTGGCGGAATACCCAGATTCTTCCTTTTTATAAAAGCCCTGTTATTTCTTCCTGAATCAATTCCTCATCACCTGGTCGGGTTCGAACTTGTTGACAAACAGCAGCGAGATGACCGTCGGCAGGACAATCGCTCCCAGCGAAATCAAGAACAGCCACAGGACGGTCAGCCAGTCGAACTGGAAGGGGTACCCCAGCCATTTCCCGCCGATGAAGAAGATCAGCCCCGCAAAGAGCAGCCCCGCCACAAAGATCAGGACGAACTGCAAGGCCATCTCCGCATAGACCACCCGCCGCACTTCCCGTTTCGTCAGCCCGTTTGCACGCAGCAGGGCAAACTCGAACTTTCGCTTGTCGATCAGGCTCACATAGACCAGTGCTGTCAATAAAAATACCACTGCCAGAACCGCCAGCGAGATGTAGACCATCACGTTGCGGTTGTTGCTGATGATCTGCGTTCCCGCTTGGATGTCTTGGTATTGGCTCTGAACAGTAAAATTCGGATCGAGCTTTTGCAGCTCATCCTTTACGGTTCCGATCGTCTCTGCCGAATCGGCGACCAAATAGTAAGCGCTTGGAGCCCAGGCTGTAAACGGCTGAATTTCGGCGTCCGGATGCGCTTCTTTTGATTTTCTGACGATCAAATCCATCGTTTCCGTATCGGGGGGACAGTCGCGCATCAGCTGAAGCATCTGCTCCGCCGGCATGAGGATATTCCCGGCCTGTGAATCCTGAGGAGAGGGAACGACCCCTCTGACCTCCGCCGTGACCGTTATCTTCTGCGAAAAGGGCATGTGGCTTGTCCCTTCAGCCTCATATAACACGCCGCCGTTATCGTCGAAATAGGTCTCGATTACCTTTTCTTCCCGCTGTGCGGTAAAAATCCAGACATCAAAGGCAACCGTTAAACCGTTCAAATCCTCAGCCGTCAATTCGAGCCGCTCCATCAAATCCTCCGTCAAATACGCCCCCTGCTCAACAGAAGGATCAAAATACAGGGTCTTGCGATCCATCAGCTCTGCCGACGGATAGGAAACCGCCGTAATCGTAATATGCTCTTCATCATTAACCGACGTGTTGACCACAGCCTCTTTTTTGAGGCCGTTTGCGTTGATGCACTCGATCGTACTCTCCGAAGGCTGCGCCGGTTCCGCCACGGCGTCTTCGTTATAATGATCCCGGATATAAGGCGAGAACGGGATCGACGTAAAAGAAAGGAGCGGCGCAACCGTTTCCACCCCCCTTATGTTCCTCATCTGTTCGACCGCTTCGATCGGAATCGGCGGATTGTCTATTGCATAAGGGTTTTCCGTTGCCGTATTGTTGTATAAAACCATTTCCCGTTCCGAAATATTCCGCATAAGCCCGTTTAGCTGGCTCATATAGTCCCCTAAAAAGCCCATGCTCATCGCAGTAAAGGCAACCGCCCCCGCGCAGACGGCTGTTGTCAGCCGTTTACGGAGGCGGTTCTTTTTCGAAACGTTCCAAACATATTTAATATAGACAGAGGGTTTCATCTTCAAATCCCTTCTTCCTCTATTTCACTCACTCCCCGCCGTTAATCTCCCAGCACAGGACAGATTCGTCGGTGAGGTCTGGCAGCGTTACATCGAGGTTATTCACCATTTTATTGGTAACCCCAAAAGCAAAGCTGCTGTCATTGTCCGGCAGGTAAGCGTAAATCGTCACCTCGTAGTACTGCTCTTTCCCGCTTCCTTTTACCACGAGGTTATAGGTAAAAAGCGCCGGGCCGCCTTCCTCCTCAAACAAAATGAACTCACTCCACAGTTGAGCATTCGTCTCATTGATAATAGCACCGATAGACAGATACCCCTTTTTCGCGTCAACAACCCGCCCAAAAAACTGAGAAATCCTCGCCTTGTTCAGGTCGATCTCCTCCAGCGGGACGACGACGGCCCTGCATCGGTACCAGCGCATCCCGTCTTCCGGTTCAAACGCCATCGGTATTCCCATACTTTCCCATCTTTTTTCCATCTCTTCCCAGTCTATATGTTCCAGCGCCTCTGCTTCAATTCCCTCTCCCGTCACCACCTCCGCCTGCACCGCCGCTTTTACCGTCCTCGTTTCATCTACCTCTAAGGACAGCGGCAAGCTTTTGTTTAGGCTGTTGTATAGCTGCCCCGCCGGGTCGGCGACTGGGGGATCGAGCTTTAAAGCGCCGGAAGACTGATTTTCGCAGCCGGAAGAAAGCAGTACCAGAATGGCCAAACAGACGATAGGGATGAACAGATATTTTTTCATGGGGACAAGCCTCCTGTTTTAATCACTCCCCGCCGTTAATCTCCCAGCACAGGACAGATTCGTCGGTGAGGTCTGGCAGCGTTACATCGAGGTTATTCACCATTTTATTGGTAACCCCAAAAGCAAAGCTGCTGTCATTGTCCGGCAGGTAAGCGTAAATCGTCACCTCGTAGTACTGCTCTTTCCCGCTTCCTTTTACCACGAGGTTATAGGTAAAAAGCGCCGGGCCGCCTTCCTCCTCAAACAAAATGAACTCACTCCACAGTTGATCATTCGTACCATTAATAATAGTACTGATACACTTATTTCCTTTTGTCTCATTAACAACCCGCCCACAAAACTGAGAAATCCTCGCCTTGTTCAGGTCGATCTCCTCCAGCGGAACAACAACAGCCCTGCATCGGTACCAACGCATCCCATCTTCCGGTTCAAACGTCACCTTTTTTTTCACATGCTCCCAGATTGTATGCTCCTTTGCTTCTTTTTCGATTTCCTCTCCTGTCACCACTTCCGCCTGCACCGCCGCTTTTACCGTCCTCGTTTCGTCCACCTCTAAGGACAGCGGCAGGCTTTTGTTTAGGCTGTTGTATAGCTGTCCCGCCGGGTCGGCGACTGGGGGATCGAGTTTCAAAGTATTGGAGTTTTCACAGCCGGAAAAAAGCAGTATTACAACAGCCAAACAGACAATAGGGAGGAATAGGCGTTTTTTTCTCATAAAATTCGTCTTCAAAGCTTTTCCTCCTCACAAATCGATAAAAAGAAAGGGAATCGCGGCGGCGGAACGGTTTACCTCATACTGTCAACCAAACTTAACCAGTGATGTTATACGAAATTCTATCATTAAGAATCATATGGTTGATCATGGTCTTGCTTGTAAAAATCCGATTCCCCCAGTAGTCCGCAGTCATCGTCCCCAGCACCCAGGTGTTCGGAGAGGTTTCAGAGCGTTTTGCGACCTTAGAGGGAACGCTTATACCAGTACTCGGGGTGACATAATCCCACTGATAAGAGCTTATATAGTTGCCGGAACCAATCGAAGAAAAGCTCCACTTTATCGTTCCCCCTGTGACATTGGAAGTACGTGTAGTTGTGTGAGAATCCGCACTCGCCACAAAGGCCGCGGAAACTGCCAGCACCGACACGACCAACATCGATGTGACGATTCTGCGCATCTTTTTCATTGTCATTTCAAACTTCCTACATTTTACGCCGCCGCGTGTTCTTCCCTTCTGCCTTCATTATATAGCCTATCTACAAAAAAGCAATACTTTTTTGATTTTAATTTTATATTTTTGTAAGAATCGACAAAATATTAATTTAAACTTTGTTAATAAAATCCAATTTTTTCCTTTTAATGAGTAATTATATTAAGAGTCGCCACAGAAAGAGCATCAAAAAAGGAAGAGATAAGCGGCGGGAAGGTTCAGGAGATAAAAAAGCACCCCAAATGCAAAAGCATTTGAGGTACTAAATGGCTCCCCAAGTTGGACTCGAACCAACGACCCTGCGGTTAACAGCCGCATGCTCTACCGACTGAGCTATTGAGGAATATTAAGTTAAAAGATGATTAACAGTAACAGCTCACCGCAGGGTTGCTTCGCAACCGCATCGCCTTGAAACATGGTCGCCCATCTCACTGTTCGTTTCGCTGCGCTCCCTGTTTCTGCGGTTCCCGGTCTGCTGCTTGCTCTGCCACCGGCAGCGCAGCCGCCCGGCACAGTTAACAGCCGCATGCTCTACCGACTGAGCTATTGAGGAATATTAAGTTAAAAGATGATTAACAGTAACAGCTCACCGCAGGGTTGCTTCGCAACCGCATCGCCTTGAAACATGGTCGCCCATCTCACTGTTCGTTTCGCTGCGCTCCCTGTTTCTGCGGTTCCCGGTCTGCTGCTTGCTCTGCCACCGGCAGCGCAGTTAACAGAAGAGAATATATCTGAAAGGTTGGAGAAACCCCAACCTTTCAGCTTCGTGTTGGCACCGCTCTATCTTCCCGGGCCGTCGCCAGCCAAGTATTGTCGACACTGGTGAGCTTAACTTCCGTGTTCGGGATGGGAACGGGTGGACCCTCACCGCCTTTAGCACCAACTATCTCTCAGAGCAGATACTCTGAAAACCGAATAAAAAGGAGAAACGCGAGAGAGAAAAGCTAAAACATGTAGGTCAAGCCCTCGACCGATTAGTACTCGCTAGCTGAACACGTCACCGTGCTTACACAATGAGCCTATCAACCTTGTCGTCTACAAGGGGTCTTACCTGGTTAACCCAGTGGGATATCTTATCTTAAGGCCGGCTTCACGCTTAGATGCCTTCAGCGTTTATCCGTTCCGCACATAGCTGCCCAGCTGTGCCACTGGCGTGACAACTGGTGCACCAGAGGTGCGTCCAT
>CAZSIV010000050.1:0-13434 GCA_964607135.1 uncultured Oscillospiraceae bacterium
TTCGACTCGATTTCATCCAGCCTGACAAAACGGTCTTCCCAGTGTCTGGAATCACTCGACCCAGGGAGATTGACCCCCAGAACGAAATACGAATTCTCCGGGACAATACAATACGGTAAATCGGCCAGGGAATCATCCCTGAGTACCTCCTTACCGCTGCAATACAAAATATGATCCTTGATCTCGACGCCGTCTCCCGGCAAGCCGACCACCTGCTTGATGAGCTCCCCCTCAAAGACGCTTTTTTTCTTAAAAATCACCACATCGCCGCGCGCGATGCCGTATATCGCAGGGGCAGGGCGAAGGCCGATCACAACGGCGTTTTCCATCACCAGTGGTTCCATCGACTTCCCCCGCACCAGCGACACCTGAAAGACAAACGAATTTAAGACGAGGGCGGTCGCAGCGGCCAAAATCCCGATTTTCAGAAAGGCCGGCAGCCCTTTAATCCTTTGAAAGCATCTTCGAAGCATCGTCGTTTTCATCGGTGGAAACCGGAGTTACAACGGTTTCTTCAAGGTTTTCCTTGGCTTTTTTCTTGTTCCTGAAATACCGCCGGATCCGTTTGAAGTAAAAGCCGAACACCGTGCCCACAGCGATTACAATACCGGCCACAACCTGTATTACAAAGGTCATTGACGAAGGGTCGAGATAAGCAAGCGACACAGACATCGTCAATAAAACCGTCATCGTGAAATAAAACCCGAAAATCAGCGCCTTTTTCATTTTATATCTCCTCGATTGATCAACTTTATTACAACCCATATATCGGAATAAGGATACCACCGAATTGGAAAAATGTCAATCTCGCCGGCCTTATGGCGTTTTATTTGACAAAATCGCCCGGGAGATATAAAATTTTAGGGAAATATATTTTTTAAGAGGAGCTTTGTCCATGTCTCTGATCACTCAGCCGCGTTATTTAACCGAAAACGACATGCAGCGGATCCACGCCGCCTCCCTCGAAATTCTGAGCAAAAAGGGGATCGTATTCGAATCGGCCGCCGCGCGGGACGTTTTTGTCAAAAACGGCGCGAAAGCGGACGGAAATATCATTTACATTCCATCGGAACTGGTGGAGCGCTCGTTAAAGCAGCTTCCCCAAACCTTCAAGCTCACCGCGGTGAACCCGGACCGTTCGGTCGTCGTCGGGGAAGGGCTCGCGATCCATCCGGCGGGGGGCGAGGTCTTTGTCCGCACCCATGACGGCGAGAGAAGAGAGGGCACCTTAAAAGATTATTCCGATCTGCAAAAAATCTACCAGCACTGCAATAACATCGACATGACCGGGTATCAGCCCGTCACGCCGCAGGACATTCCGGACAGGCTTAACGGCCTGCTCTGCGCCAGGGAGGCATTTGTTTACACCGACAAGCCATGGCTCGCCCCAATGGCCTATGTCGGGCGGAAGGAAAAGGCGGAAATCCTGCATCTGTACGACATCGTTTTCGGGACGGATTTTGTCAGAAACAACTACGTCACCTGGAACGTCGTCTGCCCGGAAAGCCCCCTGCGCTACTGCGAATACGCCTGCGAAAGCATCATGGTCTTTTCGGAATACAACCAGCCCACCGTCCTTGTCTCCGCGCCGATGTCCGGGATCTCTTCCCCGATCTTCCCGCTGTCCACCATCCTGCTCTCCAACGCGGAAACACTGGCGGGGATCTGCCTGTCCCAGCTTGTCAGCCCGGGCGTTCCGGTGCTGCCGAGCGCCTCGCTCACCTTTGCGAATATGAAAACCGCCTCGTGGGAATGCGCCTGTCCCGACACCGCGCTGATGCTCGCGGGCGCAATCCAGATGTACAAGGAGTTTTACCATCTCCCTGCCCGTGCGCAGACCGGTGTCACCAGCTCGAAGTGCATCGACTACCAGGCCGGTTTTGAAACGATGCAGAGCCTGCTTCTGACGGCGCTGATGGGGGTCAACGTCACGAGCCAGTCGGCCGGAACCCTCGAAAATCTATTGACCGTTTCACTGGAAAAGACGGTGATCGACGACGAAGTCATCGCGCGGGTGAGGCGGCTGGCCGAAGGCTTCGACACAAGCGATGAAAGCCTCGCCCTGGATGCGATCTTCGAAGTAGAACACGGACGGGATTATCTGACCCACGACACGACCCTCGACCATTTCTCCGAAGGCTTCCGGGAGAGCATCTCCGACTGGAATACCTTCGAACAGTGGTCTGCAAAACCGGACAGGGAGATCACGGACCGCGCGCACCGAAAGGTTTGTGAAATCCTCGAGGATGCGCAGCCCCTTCTGGGCCGGGATGAGACCAAAGCGATCGACGACTACATCGCCTCCGTTTAAAGCAAACGCCCGATCCCGCTCAATTTTATCCCGCTTACGGCGCAGTACAAAGCTGCGCCGTATTTTTATGTCTACAGAGGTGCAGAACTGTATTCTGAAATTATACAAATTGCATTGTTTTTCTATTTTATACTACAAGTTTCAAGAAATTAAAGGCAATACCGCCCTTTTCCGACTTCTCCTTTCTTTTGATCCCATCGCGGGCCTGGCATAACGGCTGAATCGAGGTTCATAGAATTTACCGGACGCCGTCCAAATCAATTTGACCGCCGGGGAGGAAGAAACAGATGAAGGAAACAACCACTTTTTCCGGTGATGTAGAAATCCGATTCAGCGAGCGGCAGACCCTCCGGGAACTGCTGACCGAACTGATCTTAGAAGAGGTTGAAGCCGAAGAAAACTCCGCGCAATTTTTACAACCGGCGCAGCAGGATGGAGGAGAAATCCTGTGAACGATATAAGCTTTACAGCTTCGGCAGCCTATCGCACCGCTCTTTATCTCCGCCTTTCCAAGGACGACGAGGGGGCTGCGGAAAGCGCCAGCATCGCCAACCAGCGCAAGATGCTGCGTGCCTATGCGGAGGAACATCATTACGCGGTATACGGCGAATACGTCGACGACGGATGGTCGGGTACCAATTTCGACCGCCCCGCTTTCCAGAGGATGCTCAAGGACATCGAAGCGGGGCGGGTCAACCTGGTGATTACCAAAGACCTGTCCCGGCTGGGGCGGGATTACATCCTGGCCGGCCAGTACACCGAAATTTATTTCCCCTCGAAAGGGGTTCGCTATATCGCAGTCAACGACCATTACGACTCTGAGAGCGGCGCTTATAACGATATCGTCCCCTTCAAAAACGTCATCAATGAAATGTACGCCCGAGATGCGAGCCAGAAAATCCGCTCCGCCTTTGCTGCGAGGATGCGGGAAGGGGCCTTCGTCGGTGCATCCACCCCATACGGATACCGGCGCGACCCCGCCGACAAACATCATCTGCTGACCGACGACGGCGCGGCGGAGGTGGTCAGGAAGATCTTTTATGAGGCGGCAGCAGGAACCCTTCCCAGCCAGACCGCCCGCCACCTGAATCGGATGGGAATCCCCCCGCCGAGCGTCTACCGAGCCCTCCAAAATTCCTCTCTCCGCCCGGAGAATGTCAAGGGAAGAGGATGGACGTCCTCCACCATTTCAAAGATGCTCCGAAACCCTGTCTACCTGGGGCAGATGGCGCAGGGAAAAACCACAAAGCTGTCTTTTAAGAGCAGTCTGACCGTTTCAAATCCGCAGGAAAACTGGTATATCGTGCCCGATACCCATGAGCCGCTCGTGAGCCGCGAAGTGTTTGAATCCGCTTCCCGCAGAAGCAGGCAGCGCATCTGTGAAAAAAAGGGGGGATTTCACAACATCTTTTCCGGGATCGCCAAATGTGCCGACTGCGGGCGGAGTATGTCGGCTGTCGGAACCCGCAAAAAAAGCGCTGCCGCAAACCTGACCTGCGGCGGCTATAAGCTGTATGGAAAGGGCGAATGCTCCAACCACTTTATTGAGTACGACCTGCTCGCCCGGATCGTCCTTTCGTCGATCCGGGAGACCGTCCGGCTCGCCCCAGAAGAGGAGGAAGCGGTTTTAAACGAGGCGGAAAAGCGCCTGCAAAAACGGGACGACACAGCTGAACGGCATAGAGAGCTCGCCAAGCTCAAACGGCGCAGCCAGGAACTCGACCGCCTGATAGAAACCCTCTACAACGACTACGCAATCGGATTTTTAAAGGCGGAGCGGGCGGAAAAGCTTCTTTCGCGGTATGAGAAAGAAGCCGAAGAAATCGGCCGAAAAATCGGCGCTCTGGAAAAAATTCAGCCCGAAGGAAATCAGCCTGACCGCATCAATCTGCTTAGAAAAGCCTTAAAGCAATATCTGGAGCCTTCCGAACTGATGCCTTCGCTGCTTTATAGGCTGATCGACCGGGTCGAAATCGGGCAGGGGGAATATCAAAAAACAGAGCACGGCCGGGTCAAGCGGCAGCATGTGACGGTCTATTTTCGTTTCAACGGCACGCCGTCGTCTAAAACCTATTCGGAATAAATTCGCATTCCGGCAAAAACTCACCATGGCGATGGGGTTTGGCTGCAATGCCTGCGGCGTTGTCGGCTGCCGGATCATCGACTCGCCGCGGGAACGGCTGATCGCCACCATCACCAACAGCTTTGTTCCCTGTAACGGCCGTTTCCCGGCTTTTTCTTAAAGGAAACATCCTGATTTTGAGAAAAGCGATTGCAGCATTTTTTTGCCAAATGATTGACAAAAATTTAAAAAATTGTATTTTCTCCTCCAAAAAACAATTTTTTATGATATAATTTTATACAATTAGGATATAAGTCCAATTTTACTGTATTCTGCTGTTCAATTTGTTTTTTAACCAATAAAATCGAAAGGATGCAAAGCGATGCTGCATTATCAGACGGCGAAGCGTATCATTGAATCCGTCAACCGGGCGATCATCGGCAAGGAAGAGAGCGTGGAGCTGGCGGTTGTCGCCCTTCTTTCGGAAGGGCATCTCCTTTTGGAAGACGTTCCCGGCGTTGGGAAGACCACTCTGGCAAACGCGATGGCTCAGTCGCTCGGCTGCGGCTTCAGCCGGATCCAGTTTACGCCGGACACCCTCCCGAGCGACGTCACCGGGCTTTCCGTCTACAATATGAAAACCGGGAACTTTGATTACTCAAAAGGGGCCGTCGTCAGCAACATCGTCCTTGCGGACGAAATCAACCGCACCTCGCCCAAAACTCAGGCGAGCCTTCTGGAGGCGATGCAGGAGCGGCAGGTGACCGTCGACGGTGTGACCTATCCGCTGGAAGCACCCTTCATGGTTATCGCCACTCAAAACCCCATCGACTTTCTGGGTACCTATAATCTTCCGGAAGCCCAGCTCGACCGCTTTTTGATTCGACTTTCGATCGGTTATCCCTCCGCCGAGGAGGAAATCGCTATGACGCAGCGGTACCTGAGCGGGGCTTCGGCCGCCGCTTTGGAGCCCGTCGCCGGGAAAGGAGAAATCCTGGCCATGCAGGAAGAGGTTCGTTCCGTGCGGATGGCGGAGCATGTCGCCCGCTACATCGTGGCTATTGTCGACCACACCCGGAACGATCCCCGGCTCACGCTGGGGGCAAGCCCGCGCGCCACTCTGGCGCTGGCCCGGACTTCGCAGGCCTGCGCTTACCTCAAAGGGCGGGATTTCGTCCTGCCGGACGATGTGCAGAAGATGGCGCCTTATGTCCTCTGTCACCGCCTTGTCCTGTCGCCGGAGGTCAAGATCAAAAACATGAAGGCCGACGGCATCCTCAAAGAGATCATCAGCGAGATTCCCGTCCCTGTCCTTCCGTAACCAACTCCGTCCAGAAGGGAGGCCAAGATGCTCCGAAACCGTCTCATCTTCACGTTTCTCATCCTCGCGGCAGGGATTTTTTCCAGCTTCTACGGCGGGACAAGCTATCTGCTGCTCTTCGCGGTGCTCCTCCTCCCTCTCGTCTCCTTCCTCTGCCTAGTCATCGTCTTTGCCAGCCTTAAGCTTTCCCAAGGGGTAAAGGATCACGTCCTCTACAAAGGGGAGGAAACCTCCTACCGTTTTGCTCTGCGCAACAGGGGACCGTTGATCTGCACCGGGGTGGAGCTGCGCCTTTACACCGGCCTGTTTGAAACGGAGGGGCTGGAGCCGTTCCGGTACGTCAGCCTGCCGCCGGGGGACAAAGTCGAAGCCGCCGCGCAGATCCGCTGCCTTTACCGCGGAACCTATCAGATCGGGGTGGCGTCGATCGCCGTGACGGATTTCCTCAACCTGTTCAGGCTGAAGCGCTCCGTCCGCGCATCTCAGGCGGCGGTGCAGGTGCTCCCTCGGGTGATCCGGCTCAAGAGGCTCGCATCTGCGCCGGACGAAGAGGACACAAGGAACCTTTCCTTTCGGGCCGCCGGGGTGCAGGAACAGCCGGATGTCGAGTCGCGCCCCTATACGGCGGGGGACGGCTTGAGAACGGTGAACTGGAAGCTTTCGGCCAGACAGCAGGAGCTTCTGGTGAGAAAATACACCAGTCGGCCCAAGCTAAAAATCCTGCTGGCCGTCGACCTGGGTGAAATCAAGCTGAAAAAAGCTTTGGACCGCATTATAACGGAAGATAAAATCATTGAAACTGCGCTTTCGGTCGCCGACCACTTTCTCCGCCGCCATATTCCGCTCGAGGTATCCTACTGTGCCGAAGATTCCCTGTGCAGCGGCTTCGAGCTCGAAACCCAGGCGGCGTTCGACCAGCTTTACCGGGTTTTCTCCGGAATCCCCTTCTCCGCTGCTGCTTCTTTTCCCGCTCTCCTGGAGCAGACCGCCTTTGAACACGGTGGACAGGCTTTCTGCATCGCCGTCACCCACCGACTGGACGAAGCGCTCTGCCGTTCGGCCAACCGCATCCTCTCGATGAACGTGGGGGTTTCCATCATACAGGTCGGCGGGAAAGCTGCGCAGGAAATTCCATCCGGCCTCGACCGCCGGGCCCGGCTCGTCCGGATCACACAGGATGAGGAGATCGCAGACGCATTGGAGACCGTACAGGGGGAATGGAGATGAAAAAAATCCGGCATTCACCAGCCCCATATGCCTATTCCTATTTTCTGGCCTTCCTGTTGAGCGGGGGCGGTGCGCTCTATTTCAACCTCCGGTTTGGAATGAAGGCAAATGGATTTCTCCTCCTGTCCGTTTTGGCAATTTACCTCGCTTTGATCCAGGTGTTCGACCGCTTTAAAAAGCGGGCGGTGGTTTTAACCATCGGATTATTGCTGCTGGCCGCGGCCTTTACCTGGGTCGGGCTGGCCGCCTTCCCGCCCTCTGCGCAGAGGGGCGACGGGGAAACCATCCTCAGCTGGTGGCTTTTGTACAATCCCAGGAACGGGATGGGTTACGACTGGGACAACGCTCTCCTCACCCTGGCCATCTTCACCCTCCTCGCAGGACTTATGGGCTATCTGCTCCAAAAATTTCTGGCTCTGCGGATTTTCTGCGCGCTCGGCGTGATCGGTGCGCTGGTGTTCTTCACCGTAAGCGGCGAGGAAGCTCCTTTCTTCACCTTAATTTTCGCTCTGACCTATCTGATCTCGGCGTTGACAGAGATCAGCCTATGCCTTTCTCCCAAACGAAAACGGCGGATTTCCAGCACCTTTGCCGCCCTCTGCCTGCTGCCGGTCAGCCTCCTCACCGCCTGGACTGCGATGAGCCTGCCCCGCGGGGAGGACCCGATCGACTGGAGCTTTGTCCGCTTCTGGGGGGATTCGGTGCTCTCCGGACTCGGGTTTCCGGGGTCGGGCGGGGGCGGGGATGAATTCGACTTTTATTCCCTTGGGTATTCCGAATCGGCGGAGGAACTGGGCGGGAACATCGTTTTCAGCGACGACACCGCGCTGAAGCTCACCTTCCCGGGCAAGACCCCCATCTCCGGACTCCGGCTGACGGGCTCCATGCAGGACACCTACACCGGGCGGGGCTGGGAACGGAACGCGGAAAACTTCTCCTCCCCTTACTCGGAATGCGAACTGGACAGTCTGGAGCTGCTCTACGCTGCCGGGCGGTCCGGCTATTCCTTCTACGGGGAATTGCCCGGTTTTATGCAGAATAAGTCGGTGACCATTTCCTATCAGGACATCGCCACCCGCTCTGCCTTTCTGCCGCCTAAGACCTTCCTCTACTCCTTCTCGCACAGCGAGAGCGTCCCATTCCGGATGTACAGCCACGGCGCCCTGTTTGAGCGGGCGCAGCGCCGGGTGGTTTACGATGCATCGTTTCTCGACGTCGATTACGACAGCCCCACTTTCCAGCTGCTGGTCTTTTCCGAATCCGAATACCGTTATCAGGAGGATCACACGGTATCCACAGAACTGACCGATTGGATCACCTGGGTGCTCACCTCGGATGAGGAAGGCGGCGGCTTTTTCACTAGCTTCGACAGTCTCGAAGACACCCTTCGGGAGCGGAGAGACTGGATTCAGGCATATTACACCGCACTGCCGCAGTCCCTTCCGAAGCGGATCTACACCCTCACCGACGAGGTGACGCAGGGATATTACGACGACTACGGAAAGCTGCTGGCGATCGAGCAGTATCTCAAAGAGAATTACACCTACACCCTGACCCCCGGGGATGTGCCGGAGGGAAGGGATTTCGTTGACTACTTCCTGTTTGACAATCAAAGGGGGTACTGCACCTATTTTGCGACAGCTATGGCGGTCATGGCCCGCTGCGCCGGAATCCCGACCCGCTATGTCCAGGGCTTTTCCGCACAGTGCACCGAATGGGTTCCGGGCGGGGAGGTCACCTGCCTGGTTCAGAACCAGGAGGGGCACGCCTGGCCGGAGGCGTATCTGGAAGGGATCGGGTGGATTCCTTTCGAGCCGACGGCGGCTATGTCAGACGAGCCCTCCTCCGCCTGGCAGGGGCAGGAACCCGAACCCGTCGATCCGAACGAAGGCGTCCCCCTCGAACCGGACGACCAGCCGGAACTGGAGCCGGAGTCCCCAATTGAACAGGATGAAGCGTCCGGCTCGAACCCGTCCGGCATCTTTCTGGTCTGCGCCGGCGCTACGCTGCTCCTTTTGGGAATTCTGCTTCTTCTGCTGTTCATAAAATCTCAAATGAGGCGCAGACGGTACCGACAGTCCAATGCGGCGGAGAAGGCCTATCTCAGCTTTAAAAAGGTTCTGCTTCTGCTGCGAGTCTGCGGCTTTCCGATGGACGGAGGAGAAACCCTGTCCGTCTATGCCAAACGGATCGGGCAGGCTCTTCCCGCTCTGCCTTTTACCGAAGCGGCGGATGCCTATAGCCGCCTCCATTATAAAGAAGAGGAAATCGGAGAGGATGGCTTGAAAAAAATCCAGAGCGCCGAAGCCTGGCTCCTCGCCGAGACAAAGCGGCGATTTGGCCGTCTCCGCAGCTTTTTCCGCCGCCGCCGGATCGAACGGAAGGCGGAAAAGCAGCCTTTTACATTCGGCCGGCATCAATAGCAATGATAAATTTACTGTTTAAGAACGCGAAAAATCAGGATTCAGCTTAAAGGCGCAAGCCTTACACACCCAAAGACAAAGGCGCCGGGAGAGCTTTCGCTCTCCCGGCGCCTTTGTACGGCTATTGAGCAGATGATCCATTTTTAAGCCATCTTGATGTTTTTTGCGTCCTGGAGACCCAGCTTTTCGATCGCGTCCTCCCGCATTTTGTACTTGAGGATCTTCCCGGCGGCATTCATCGGGAAATCGTCCACAAAATCGACGTAGCGCGGGGTCTTGTGCTTGGCCATGTGGCTCATGACGTATTCCTTGAGCTCCTGCTCGGTCATCGTCTCCCCTTCCTTGAGGACGACGCAGGCCATGATTTCCTCGCCGTACTGTTGATCCGGCACGCCGATCACCTGCACATCCTTGACCTTCGGATGGGTGTAGATGAACTCCTCGATCTCCTTGGGGTAGATGTTTTCGCCGCCGCGGATGATCATATCCTTGATCCGCCCGGTGATTTTATAGTTCCCGTCCGGGAGCCTTCTCGCGAGGTCGCCGGTGTGGAGCCAGCCTTCCTCATCGATTACCGCCGCGGTGGCAGTGGGCATTTTGTAATACCCTTTCATGATGTTGTAGCCCCGGGCGACAAACTCGCCGTCCACATTGTCCGGAAGATCCTCCCCGGTTTCGGGGTCGACGATCTTGCACTCGATCCCCGGGAGGGCGCGGCCCACCGTGTTGACCCTGACGTCGATCGGGTCGTCGACCCGGCTCTGGGTGCAGCCCGGGGAAGCCTCGGTCTGGCCGTAGACGATCGAAATCTCGGTCATGTGCATCTTGTCGACGACATCCTGCATCACCTTGACCGGGCAGGGGCTGCCCGCCATGATGCCGGTGCGCATGTGAGAGAAGTCGGTCTTTTCAAAGTTTTCATGCTCGAGCATGGCGATGAACATGGTAGGGACGCCGTGGAAGCAGGTAATCTTCTCTTTGTTGATGCAGTCGAGGGAGAGCCGCGGGGAGAAGGCCGGGATCGGGGACATGGTGACCCCGTGGGTCATACAGGCGGTCATGGCGAGAACCATCCCGAAGCAGTGGAACATCGGCACATGGATCATCATCCGGTCAGCCGTCGAAAGATCCATACAGTCGCCGATATTCTTGCCGTTGTTCACCACGTTGTAATGGGTCAGCATCACCCCTTTGGGGAAACCGGTGGTGCCGGAAGTGTACTGCATGTTGCAGACGTCGTGGCGGCTTACCAGCGCGGCGCGCTGATAAACCAGCTCCATCGGGATTTTTTCGCCCTTTTCCAGCGCCTCGTCCCAGGTCAGGCAGCCGGGCTGCTTTGAATCGACGGTGATGACGTTGCGCAGGAAGGGGAGCTTTTGGGCGTGGAGCGGCATGCCGTTTTCCAACGTCCCCAGCTCGGGACAGAGCTCCTTGATAATCCCGACGTAATCGGAATCCTTATAGCCGTCGATCATGACCAGAGTGTGGGTGTCGGACTGGCGGAGAAGGTACTCCGCCTCGTGGATCTTATAAGCGGTATTGACCGTGACGAGAACCGCGCCGATCTTCACCGACGCCCAGAAGGTGATATACCACTGCGGGACGTTGGTGGCCCAGATCGCAACCTTGTCCCCTTTCTTCACCCCGAGAGCGAGCAGGGCCCGGGCAAAATTGTCGACGTCGTCCCGGAACTCGGAATAGGTGCGGGTGTAATCCATCGTGGTGAACCGGAACGCGTACTGATCCGGGAATTCCTCCACCATCTGGTCTAAGACCTGAGAGAAGGTCAGATCGATCAGGGAATATTTCTCCCAGACGTATTTTCCGGTTTTGGCATTGTTGTCAAACAACGGCCTGCGGCTGATATTCTTTTGGAGGTAGCGCTCCATGTAGTTGATAAAGTGCGGGAAGACGATTCCCGCATCGCTCAGGTCGGGCGCCCAGCGCCTGACCCATTCGAGGGAGATGTAACCGTCGTAATTGATCGAGCGCAGAGCGAAGATCATCTCGTCGATCGGCAGATCTCCTTCCCCCATCAGGCGATACTCCACGCCGCCGGGCGTCCGGACGGAATCCTTTACATGGATGTACTTGATGTAAGCGCCCAGGTTCTGCACCGTCGTCTCGGGCTTCTCTCCCATGATCCGGTAGGGGTGATGCATATCCCAAAGCGCGGCGACCGCGTCGCTCGCCACCTGCTCGAGCAGGTTCCTCAAACGGGACGTGTCGGCGTAAACGCCGTTGGTCTCCACCAAAAGAGAGACGCCCGCCTTTTCCGCTTCGGGCGCCAGTGCCTTCAGCTGGCGGATGACCGCCGCGTCGTCCACCTCGCCCTCCGGTTCCTTGTGGAGATCCGCCAAAATGCGGATGTAAGGCGCGCCCAGCTTCTGCGCCAAAGCGATATAGGCGAGGATTTCTTTTTTGTTTTCCTCTTCCCTGTCCGTAAATTTTAAACAGCAGTTGCAGGAAAGGCAGGGAATCTCGAGCCGAAGCCGCTTCAACTGCTGTACCGTCTGGGGAAGGCGCTCATCCCGGAAGGGCGGCGCGTTCAGCGCGGAAATATCGTCGCCGATGCCGCGGATTTCAACGCCGTCAAATCCCAAATCCTTCGCCGCAGAATAAATATCCGTCCATTCAAAATCCGGGCAGCCCAATGTGGAAAATGCAATCTTCATAAACAGTCCCATCCAATACAAGCGCTGCGCAAAAAACCGCCGTATCAATCTTTTGCGCGCCGTATCGTTCCTTTCTTCATTTTTATCCTGATTCTTGAAAGCGCCGCCCCAAACGCCCGGGGAAGGTTGACCAGGGCGGAAATTAAGGACGCAGGCAAAAACAAAAGCCGGGAGCGTTCACCGATCGCCAAACCCCGGTTATCAGGCTTTACTCAATATTTCATTATACCGAGAAAGCCGTATTTCGTCAAGAGAAGGCGGCTCGCGGGACGTTCGCTTAAAGCTGGAAAAAGACTTCTGCACGAATAACCGGCAGCTCCCCTTCGGCGCCGCCTCTCCGCTCGAGCTTTCACAAAAAAGCCTGAGAGGACTCTTTAAAGTCTCACAGGCTTTTTCAGGTTGTTCAGACAGAACTCGTCAAACAATTCCATTCCTCAACCCCGTCGATCATTTTCAGTGAAAGACGGAACCGTTTGGTTTCGCCCGGGTCAATCCGCTTCATCAATTTTTTGCGTCCCATCTCCTCGGTTCCGGTAGGGTAACAATTCCCCGGTTCAAACCCCATCGCATAATCGGCATATCCCATCATCTTCCACTGTGTAAAGCAGTCAAGCTCCCGGCTGTCAAATTCAATGACGATCCCTTTCTTGAAGGATGGCTGAAACAGACCTACAACGCCTTTTCCGGTGATTTTGTGAAAATAGCACTGTTCTTCCATTCCTTTTTGCGGCTCAGACGTTTTGTCCCACCGGTCTATCCCATCTTGTGCGTGCCGGTTATGCGCGGTTACCTGTTCGGTGGGAATATAAACAATAGAGTTCTCGTCCAGAAGCGGATACCCCGCATTGATATGATATAAAATCATAAGGGGCGAAACCTGATCCCCTACATTTTTAACCGTATCGGTTATGCTGATCGTATTTTCCATCAGCGAACAGCTTATCTTGCGGTTCATACTGAGCTTATGGCCAAAAATTTGGGCGTCGCGCAAAACGGCGTGGATACACAGTTCGTTATTTTCTTCCGTATAATAAACCTGTTCCGCAGGGGTATTGCTGATCGTCCCATGAAACGGGAGAAGCTCGCCGGTTTCACTGTAACAGGGCCCGCCGACCGAAGTCAATCCGCAGGTTGTCATAAAGCCCGCCGTAAAAGATTTCGGAAATCCGGAGCGCGCCGTATCGTAGTATTGAGGCGAAACATAGCCGCAGGGTGAAAAAAAGCCGAAATTCCATCCCATAAAAGCAAGGCGGGTGATATCGGCGCCCCGGTCGGCCGAAACGGTAAACGAAAGGCCTTTTCCGTTGCGCACTTCAAAAATGCGCATCCCATCCTTTTTCCCGCCGACAAGCCGATGCTCTTCTACGCCGTAGTATTGATCGGGATGCCCAATATACTGTTCATTCACAACAAAC
>CAZSIV010000051.1:0-12213 GCA_964607135.1 uncultured Oscillospiraceae bacterium
AAAATATTTAAGTCGAATCCAAACTGTAGTTTGTCACGTGTTTTGAACCCTTTCCGCTTGTCGATTGATGTTTTCTAAAGGCCGTGATACAATAAAAAAAACAAAATTGAGGAGCGTGCATCGTTATGGATCAAAGTCAGCTGCCTTCCCTCTGCGAAGCCTACCGGGACTATTTTTACATCGGCGCGGCGGTCAATGAAAAGACAATCCGCACCCATGACGAGCTGATCCGCGGGCAGTTCAACAGCATCACCGCGGAAAATTCGATGAAGTTTGAAAGCGTTCATCCGGCCGAAGGGGTCTACGACTTCGCACCGGCGGATGAGCTCGTCCGCTATGCGGAGGAATGGGGCCTGCGGCTGCGCGGCCACACCATGATCTGGCACAACCAGACCCCGGACTGGGTCTATAAAAAGGATGGAGTGCCCGTTTCCCGCCCGCTTCTTCTCGCCCGGATGGAGGAGCATATCAAAACGGTGGCGGAGCATTTTACCACCCCTTACGCCTGGGACGTCGTCAACGAAGCGGTCGACGACCATGAAGGAGGTTATCTCCGCTCCTCCGAATGGCATGATCTCATCGGGGACGATTTTATCGAAAAAGCCTTCCTCTTTGCGGGGAAATATGTCAAAAATGGGGCGAAGCTCTTTTACAACGATTACAACGAATCGGCGCCGGACAAATGCCGGAAGATCTGCCGGCTCATCCGGGAGCTGAAGGAAACCGCGCCGATCGGCGGCTTGGGGCTGCAAGGCCATTACAACCCCTATACCATGCCGATGGACGAGGTGAAACGCTCGATGGAAGCTTACGCCGAGCTGGGCGTCACGATCCACATCACCGAGCTGGACGTCCCCGCCTTCGACCGGGAGGACAACACCCTCATGGGCGAGCCGACCGCCGAGATGCGCCGGATGCAGGAGGAGTATTACGAACAGCTCTTTGCCCTTTACCGGGACTACCGCGAGGTGATCGAGTGCGTAACCCTCTGGGGGGTTGCGGACGACGCCACCTGGCTTTCCACCTGGCCGGTCAGCGGCCGTGAAAACGAGCCGCTCCTCTTCGACCGGGCCCATCGGCCGAAACCGGCCCTCGAGCGGATCCTCCGGTTTTGAACCGATCCTTCCGCCTGTGGAGATTACCCTTTACAATCTGTTGTCCGCAAAAAATGCCGCCCGATTCAACCGGGCGGCATTCGTTGTTTTACCGTTTCGAGTGGAAAAATTCGAGGACTTCCCCGTCCGGACCGTAAACAAAGGCAATCCGGACATCCAAGGGGTCGGCGCTGGTTTCGACCAGCAGGTCGGCCGGCGCGCTTTTATCCGCCGCCCCGCAGGACAGGGCGCGGGCGTGCCATTCGTCCGGGTTTTCCACCTCAAAGGCGAAGTGGACAAAACAGCCCGCCTGTTCCTGGACCGAGCCGCCTTTGACGCCGCTCGCGAACATCTCGATGCAGCTGCCGTCGCCGATGTCGATCATGGCGGCGCGGGAATCCCCCTCGCCCCAGGTTTTGAGCAGCTTCATCCCGAGCCCCTCGGTATAAAACCGGATGGATGTGTCGATGTCGGAGACCTTTAAGGCCGCATGATGTGTTTTCAGTGGTTGAGCTGGAAGGTTTGCCATCGTTGATTCCTCGTTTCACAAAAGATTGAACCGCCGCGCCCGTGGCCGGGCAGGCCAATGTCCGTGCCCGGACGGGACAATGCGCACACGAACGTTTTGCCGGTTTTTGGGTTACTGTCCTGCGAGGCGCATTGTACAAAGTTAAAGGACAGCGTGTCTCGCGGGTTACGGACTTACAGGTCTGTACTGCTCGGGTATCGCGTCTGCCCGCGGGGGCTCCCCGCCGTGACTGTCCTGCCGGGGGCAGGGTACCCCTGCTGGCAATTCGGCCGAATGGCCTCGGCAGAACAATACGCACTCTGACATTTTACCAGTCTCTAAGTATTCGTCCTGCGAGGCCTGTGCCCAGGCGGGGCAATGCGCACACGAATGTTTTGCTAATTTCTAAGATTTCAGTCCTGCGAGATACATAATATAAAAGATGAAGGCGCCTCGCGGGTTGCCAACACCGTTATTCGCACCGCCTGCGGATCGTGCATTGACAGCGGAAGCATTCCGCCCTGCGAGGCACATTTTACGGGTTATGTCCAGCGTACCTCGCGGGTTATTAGCGTTGCTGTTTACTCTGCCTGCGGATCGCGTTTGCCCGCGGAGGTACTCCGCCGCTTATGCGTTGTGGTCGATGACGCACTCGCTGCCGCCGCAGGAGATTTCGAGCCGCTTGGAATCGAAGGCCGCCTGGCAGTAGGGGTTGTCGTAGCGGGGGTAATCCCTGATCCGGATTTCCTCGCCCTTGACGGTGAACGGGATGTCCCAGCCGAACCGCATCTCGCCCTGAGACGGGGAACGATAGGTGAAGTCAAAGGTGTCCCCGCTGAGCTCCGCGCCGTCGAATCCGGCCATAAACTGCTCAAAGCTACCGTTCTGCGCTTTGCTGCCGAGCTCGGTCACCCAGACGTTGGCGTGCCCGTTCGCATGGTAGAAAAACGGTTTGTCGCTGTAGTATTTCTCCCACTCAGTGCCGTAAATCGACCGGTACAGCTCGGGGTCGGAGGGCTTCCACTCGGTGTAGTTCATCGACTTGAGGGCGATGTAGGCGTTGTTCTTCCGCCCGAAGACCCAGCCGTTTTTCTCGGCCACCTCGTCGAATTCCTTCTGCGGGAAGTAGGCGTGGGTTTCGAGCATCCGGATGCATTCAGCCGGGACGCGGTAAACGCTCAGAACGACGTTTTCGTGCTGGACGCAGCGGGGGAGGTACCAGTTCCCTGCAATCGCGTTCGGGCGGTCCATGTACTCCAGCGAGCCGGGATGGTTGGTGTAGACGATGGCGCGGCCGCCCAGATGCGCCCCCCACGGGTGCTGCTGGTAGCCCTGCTTTCCGCGGCGGAAATCCTGCGAACAGCTGACCGCGTAATCCGGGGTCTTGTAAACGTAGATGTCGGTCTGGGTCATGGCGGTGAAATCCGGGTCGTTGTCATACGGCAGGCCCGCCGCGCGGCAGAGCTTGTAATGCTCCGAATAGGCGTTGATCCGCTCATTCATCCAGCTGTGAGGGTTGATGACCTTTTTCGAGTTTTCGATGACCTCTTCATAGCAGTAGGTCTGGAGCGCCCAGAAGAACATGATGTTGTCGAAGTCGTCCGGATCGATTCCGTAGAGCCGCGCGTCCTGGGAGTTTAGGCTCATCCGCTCTTTGCTGATGATGACCGGGGACGGGTCGTTCGCGACTTTCACGATCGCCTCCGGCACCTGATAGTCGTAGACCGCCATCAGGATAGCGACGTCGGACAGTCCGCCGTCCATGGAGCCCTTGCCGAAGTAGAGCCGGCAGACCTGACTGATTCCCTCGAACATCGGGTCGACCAGATATCGGGGATAAGTCCGCCCGCGGCTGCCGATCCAGCTCCCTTCGAAGGTGTTGACCGCGGTGTCGAACATAATGGTGTTGATCAGCAGGCGGGCGCCCTTTTTGAGAGCTTCGTCGTCGCAGTAGCAGTCAATCCCCAGCAGGGCGATGATGTCCTCTTCATAGTAGTTGCAGGTCCATTCGCTGAAGCCGAAGCGGGCCCGCCAGTCGATCCAGCGGCGGAGCATCGCCTTGCCGTGCTCCGCGTGCCAGGCGCCGGTGTTGCCGTCGGAAGGAAAAACGGTGTCCGGGAACATGGCGCCGACCAAAACCTCGGCCGTGTGGTAGAGGGGCTGGTGGTTTTCGGTGAAGTAGCAGGCGTTGATCTCGCCCGGCTCGCTGAGCCAGTAGCGGAAGTTGACAAGCTCGGTTTCGATCTCCTTCACCGCGTCGGCAGGGAGCATCTCCCGGTATTCCTTCAGCATCCGGATCATTGCCGGGATGGCGAAGTCGGCGCAGTCCTCCCGGTTGTGAACCCGCTCGAGGGCGGGCTTGAGCCCGTTGTAGTCGAACTCCTCGCTGGGGAGACCGCGGCGTTTGAGCTCCAGCTTGACGAGCTCGATAAAAATCTTGTGAAAGGCACGGTCCATATTGAGGATAAAGGGATTGGTATGGGTTTCTGCAAGAACGTGGGTTAAGTACTCGCTGGATGTCATGGTGGCCATTTGTCTGGTTCCTCCTTTTGATTTCCCGGCGCTCCCCGTTTAAACGGGAAGGCGGCAGCAGACGGCGGCCCGGGGTCTCCTGCTGAATCGCGGATGGCCGCAGGCTGTGTATAAAATTCAGTATACCACCCCCCGCAGAAAAATTCCATTGACAGACTTCATTGAAAATCCTTCCTTTTTTTGTGCGAATCGCCCCCCATGAAGCGAAAGAAAAGCGCGGTTTGCAGAGGCGAATCGCCAAAAAGTCGAAAAAGGACTTGAATCTCACAGGCAATTATTTTACAATACGAAGTAATTTGGTTTAAAGATAAAAGAGGGGGATTCAAAATGGCCGACCGGGAGCAGATCGCTTTAGAGAGCGCCGAAGACATAGAGGAGATGCGCGCACAAACCGGAACGGGCGAAATGGGCCTATGCCGGATCTGGCTGATTTACGGGGGGCTGCAGGTCTTCTCCGCCCTGTTCGGCTATTTGGGGGTTCTTTTCATCATGAGCCCCGCGCAGTGGATCGGGCAGTTCTTCATGCTGTTTCAAGGGGCCGTCGTCCCCGCGATTCTGGCCGCCTGCTACGTCTTCCTTTTCAAACGGGGAAGCTGGACTGCCGACAGGGAGTACCGGCTCTGCCTCGCGCTTTGGGGGCTTCCCGCCCTCGTCCTGCCGGTTCTGGTCGCGGCTTTGAAAACCGCGATGATCCTCTTCCCGCCGTCCGCCCTCTACGCCGAAAATGTTGCGAGGAGGATCGAGGAAGCGGGTTTCTTAATCGATATTATCCTGCTCTGCCTTTGCTATATCATCTGCGGCTGGCTCTTTTACAGAAAGCGGATGGCGTTTGCCGGGCTCGCCATCCTGGCGGTTTATCTGGTTTTAAACATGTTTTCAGACCTGGAATGGTGTTCCATCACCTTCCCCTATCAGGGGGGCTCTCGGGTGCATCTCGCCTTTTCGGAGCTGTTTTACTACCTCTCCATGGTCTTCGGCTACCTGGCCGCGGCCCTCATTGTCAAGAGGCAGCTGGGCGGGGAACCCCCGCGGGAAACCGCGATCCACAGGCGAAGAAAATAACAACGCTGATAACCCGCGAGATGCGCAATACTTAGTTTGTCTTAGGCGCCTCGCAGGACTGAAACTTGAAGACTGGCAACGCTTAAGTGTGCGATTGCTCGCAGGGGCACCCGGCCCCGCGAGACGCGCAATACTTAGTTTGTCTTAGGCGCCTCGCAGGACTGAAACCTGAGACTGGCAACGCTTAAGTGTGCGATTGCCCGCAGGGGCACCCTGCCCCGCGAGATGCGCAATACTTAGTTTGTCTTAGGCGCCTCGCAGGACTGAAACCTGGAGACTGGCAACGCTTAAGTGTGCGACCGCCCGCAGGGGCACCCGGCTCGTGCTCGACCGAGGTCCTTTGGCTCTGATGCCTTAGAGCGGAGCTGCCTTTTTCGAAAAATTCGGTAGCCATTTTTATAAAAATACTTTAAAATATAAACTACTTTATAAAACTGTATTTACTTTCTCAGACTTTTGTTTATAATGGGATGTAAGATTGAAACGCACGGCAGCAGGGGGTGTTTATATGACCGGCCGCAGTCAGGTTGCTTTAGAAAATTTTGAGATGATGAAGAACACATTGGCCCAGGCCCAGACGAACTATACAGGATTGTACCGGCTTTGGCTCCTTTATGGGGCGCTGAACCTTTTTTCCGCTCTGTCCGGTTATTTAGGAGTTCACCTGATCATGAACGGCGCACAGGGAGCCGGGGAGCTTCTGATGCTGCTTCAGGGGCTCGTGATTCCGGTTATCCTGGTTGTTTTCTACCTGATGATCTTCAGGCGGGAAAGCCGCATCGCCAATAAATACTATTTGAGCTGTCTTGCGCTGTGGGGAGTTCCCGCCGTTGCCCTGCCGGTTTTTACCGGGGCCTTGAAAATTGCCCTTTGTTTTCTTCGGCCGTCCGGGTTGTCCGATATCCTTGGAAGGATCAGCGACGCTGATTTTCTTATCAACATGTTTTTGCTCTGTTTGTGCTACATGATTTGCAGCTATCTTTTAAACAAAAAATGGATGATACTCATTGGACTTGTCCTGCTGTTCGTCTACTTGACTTTGAATTTCTTTTCCGATCTGAGCGGTTTTTCCGTCACTCTGAAATACCAGGCGGAGTCCTCTGTCAGCCTTTCTTTTTCAGGTTTGTTTTATCATGTTCTCATGGTCTTCGGCTACCTGGCCGCGGCCCTTGTCGTCAAGATCATTTCCGGAAAGGAACGGAAGGCTTCCGATGGACTTTAACAGCATTCCGGAGGCGCTGACCTTGCCCCTGCGGTTAAAGGTGTTATGCAGCTTGATTGATGGAAAAAAGACCTTTGGGGAGTTAAAAAAGCTCACCGGGACGACGGATGGGAACCTCAGCATCCAGCTTTCAAAGCTGGAGAACTGGAATTATCTCCGCTCGGAAAAAGCCTTTGTCGGCAAGCGGCCGAGATCGACCTATGAGATTACCCAGTTCGGCGTCAGTCAGCTCAACGATTACCTTGATTTCCTCAATTCGATACTGCGGTAAGAAGGGCTGCTCCGCTCCGCATGATCCGGGTGGAGCTCTCGCTGTAATAAAAAACGGCCCGACGGGATTTTATTTCCCGTCGGGCCGTTTTTTATTCTTCTTTGCCTGCTTCAACGACTTTGCTCTCCGTCAGGCCGGAAAGGAAGCCGATCCGCTTGTTCACCATCTCGTGGAAACAGCTGGGCAGGTGGTCGCCGTCCCTTCTGTGCATGGTGACGCATTCCACACAGTTCCCATGGAGCTTGCAGTCCTTCTTTTTGCAGGTGCAGTGATCGGTTTGCTCGACAGCGTTTGTTTTGACTTCCTCATTCATGACAAATCCCCCTTTTCTTTATTTATAAGGGTACTATAGCATTCCCGCTCCTCTTCGTCAATTCCTTTTTGATTCTTAAGCATTTCTTAAGGGATTTATAAGCCGGGATTAAACACCCCGGCGGCGGTGTGATTTATACTGGAATCACAAAAGAGAGAAGCCCTTGTCAATCGAGGGTACCCATCAAAGAGGAAGTGTGTTACAATGAAGAAAAAGAAAATCCGGTATAGCAGGGTGGCCTTTCTCCTCCTGTTGGTTCTGGTCTGCTTCGGCGCGGCTGTCATCGGACTGACGGCCTGCTTGGTTCAGCCGCCGGAAGGAGCCGGGGCTTCCGCTCCCGGCAGCACCCTTTACCGCACCGGCTCGGCAGGCCGGGCCGACCTTTCATATAATATCCTTCGCAAAGGGACAAGCGACCTTAGCAAGGGGGAGCTCGTCCTGGTTAACAACGAGATCGCCTTTCGAGGGGTAGTGTCCGACGCGGTCAGCATCTACGAAGGTAAAAATTCCTTTTACTATGTCAAGGACAAAAACGTCCTTCTGAATCCGGCCGCCATCGAGCCGCTCAACCGGCTGATGCAGGATTTTTCAGCAGAAACCAATGTCGGCGACGTCATGATGATCAGCGGGCTGCGCAGCTATGATAAGCAGCAGAGCCTCTACGGCGAGGAGCTGGCCAAAACCGGCGCTTTCTCTTCGACGCTGGTGGCAAAGCCGGGCCACAGCGAGCATCACACCGGGTATGCGATTGACTTCGGGCTGTATGGGCAGGGCCGGGAATTCGACGGAACCGGCGTTTACAGGTGGCTGGGCGAAAACTGCCACCGGTATGGGTTCATCCTTCGCTATCCGTCCGAAAAATCGAACCTGACCTTTATCGATTACGAGCCGTGGCATTTCCGCTATGTCGGCCACCCGCACGCCGAACTGATCGAAGCAGACGGCTTCTGCCTCGAGGAGTATATCGCCTACCTGCGCCGGTTTCCCTACGAGGGGGAGCATCTCCAGGCAACTGGTGCAGACGGGCAGTCTTATGAAATATACTATGTGGCTGCGAACGGGGAAGAGACTTCGGTGCCTGTCCCCGCGAGCAACGCCTACCAGATTTCCGGAAACAACCTGGACGGGTTTATCGTCACCGTGATTTTATAGAAGGAGGGAGAACAGATGGCTGCAAATATTTTGGTGGTGGACGACGAAAAAGAGATCGCCGACCTGGTGGAGCTCTATCTGCTCAACGAAGGATATGACGTCTCGAAATTCTATTCTCCGGCCGATGCGCTGGAATATCTCGAGGGGAATCTCCCCGACCTCGCGGTTCTGGACGTGATGATGCCCGAAATCGACGGCTTCGAGCTCTGCCGGCGGATCCGAACCCGCCACAATTACCCCATCATCATGCTGACGGCCAAGGTGGAGGACATCGACAAAATCACCGGCCTCGCCATCGGGGCCGACGATTATGTGACCAAGCCCTTCAACCCTCTCGAGGTCGTCGCGCGGGTCAAGGCGCAGCTGCGCCGGGTGCAGCGGTACAGCAGTCCGAAGGAAGATTCGGACGATATCATCGACTTCGACGGGCTGATCATCAACCGGAAAACCCACGAATGCACCTATAACGAGCAGTCGATCAGCCTCACCCCGACCGAGTTTTCCATCCTCTGGTTCCTCTGTGAAAACAGAGGGCAGGTGATCAGCTCGGAGCGGCTGTTCGAGACCATCTGGGGGGAGAAGTATTTTAATAACAACAACACGGTCATGGTTCACATCCGGCACATCCGGGAAAAGATGAACGAGCCCGCCGGGAGCCCGAAGATCATCAAGACCGTCTGGGGAGTGGGGTATAAAGTTGAAGGCTAGAACCAAACGGCTGCTGCTGCGGTTGTTGCTCGCCATCGCCGGGATCTTTGTCGGCTTTTTCCTGGTGAATTTTCTCATCGACCATTTCTTTGACGGCTGGTTCAACGACCAGGTCGTCTTGCTGATTCAGACCTACCGTTACGACTGGAGCCGTTTTAAATATACGATTTTTTTCTGGGGATTCCTGCTCCTCGTCCTCCCCGCTATTCTGTACATCGTCCTCGTGTCGATTTTATCGGAGCGAAAGGCCCGCCGTGAGGTTTCCAAAATCATCCCTTCAATCCATGCCATCACCGAGAAGAACGACGAGCTGATCGTCCTGCCGGAGGAATATAAGGAAGCGGAAAACCAGCTCAATGCCATCAAAAACGCGGCTGTCAAGAACGAACAGCTCGCCAGGGAGGCGGAGCAGCGGAAAAACGACTTGGTGGTCTACCTGGCGCACGATCTGAAAACCCCGCTCACCTCGGTTATCGGCTATCTCACCCTGCTGCGGGACGAGCCGGACATTTCCCCGGAAATGCGCCGGAAGTACACCGGGATCTCCCTTCAGAAAGCGCTGCGGCTTGAGGAGTTGATCAACGAGTTTTTCGACATCACCCGCTTCAACCTCCAAAACATCACCCTGGAAAAGAGCCGGTTCGACCTGAGTCTAATGCTCCGCCAGATCGCGGATGAGTTCTACCCTGCCTTCATGGGGAAGAATATCGCCTGCTCGCTCGAAATCGACGACCGGCTGATGGTCGAGGGGGATCCCGACAAGCTCTCCCGCGTTTTCGACAATCTTTTGAAAAACGCTCTCTCCTACAGCGCGCCGGACACCGACCTGCTCGTCAGCGTCCACCGGGATGGAGACTGCGCGGTCGTCCGGGTGAAAAATCACGGGCAGGATATCCCCGCGCACAAGCTTTCCACCATCTTCGAGCGGTTCTATCGCCTCGACAGCGCCCGTTCCGCCAACACCGGCGGCGCGGGGCTGGGGCTCGCCATCGCCAAGGAGATCACCGAGCTCCACGGCGGGAAGATTTCGGCCGAAAGCGGCGGCGGCGTTACCACTTTTACTGTCATCCTCCCTGCTTAACAGGATAAGCTCCCTGGCTTGGCCGGGGCGTTTTCTGTTTCTAAAAATTCTGCATTATTTTATATACTTAACATAAATAAAATAAATTTATTATTATTATGCATATTTCCTGTTTACATATTTTTGAAATGCTGTTAATATGTGATTGTCTAGACAAATAAATTTCAAAAAGGAGGAAAAATTGTGAAAAAAGTAAAATTATTAATCTCTAGTATCCTGGCTTTATCTGTAATTTCAATTTGCATGATTGTATCTGCTCAAACGACGACATCGTATTACAATCAATGGATTGGCCCGCATGCAGAGGATATAGGATACCAAAAATGTACTGATAACGATAAGCAGTTTTATATTAGTTACACATCAGGGCCAAATATTAAGGTTTGGTATTCCATTCAGCAGGGAGGCAGTGATGTAGTTACGCCTCTGCTCATTCCATATTCAGAATATAGATCTGGTACGTCGAGGGCTAGCAGCGGTAGCAACTGTGTCCTTTACGCTTGGAGAGAGCATATAATCAACCCAAGCGTGCAGATTTCAGGCCGTTGGGCACCGTAAAACTGATAAGCATGTTACGAGTAGTTAAGGGTCGTTATACGACCCTTAACTACGGATAAAAGTAAAGGGACGAGTGGCGGATGACGAATAAAAATCGATTGTTTAACAAATACAATTTGTTTTTGTTGTTATTTATGAGTGTTATTCCCGTAATAATTTGGATTTTTACATCGAATTACTTATTTACGATCTTTAACTATGTACCCAGAACCAATGCACTCGAAGATTCATTGCAATCATATTTGGCTTTTCGATATAAAATGGAATATTTTTTAATTGAATCTTATCAAATATTTGAAGTAATTACGCCGTTGCTAGCATCCTTTGCTGTATATCACTTTATGATAGAAAAAGAAGGCCTTTTTCAAAATGCCTATGTTCGGGTTCGTTCATATAGGCGCTTTATTTTGAGGTCGGTTCTTTCGCATACCGTGATTGCAGGAGTAGTTGTATATTTGGGCTTTTTATGCTGTATCTGCCTTGGTTTGGTTTTTAATAATCCTGAGACGTCTGATTTTGCTTCAAGAACATTATTCGCGGATATTTTTGGCGCGGATTTTTATAAAAATTATATGTATTTATATTATCTATTAGAAGGATTCATTAAATACTTTGTTGCAATAGCGGTTTATGGACTTGCTACCATAGTTATTTCTTTGTATGTCCAAAAAAAATATATTGCAGTATTTATTCCTTCTGCTTATTTTATTCTGTTTACTTTGATTTTTTCGTTAATGGAGCAGTTTGATATAACTGTATCCTACTTATCGCCGTCCTATTTTATCTATGCGTCTAGTGCGGATGCACCGACTTATGCCGCTTTCTTAGGGTTTTTGCCTGTGATTATTTTATCTGTTATTGGTTTGTTTCTTCATATTAAGGGGAACGAAAGAATTGGGAATTAAACTAATTAAAAAAACAGAAATTCTATTTTTTCTTATTTTATATATTCTGTTAACTGTTTATTTACATCATTCAGAGTTTATGGTGTTTTTAACCAATGACGGAGATATAAATTATTTTCAAAATAGTGTACTGATTGCCTTTTATTGCGTTGCTTATATATATCTAATAAGGAACATAAATATTAATTTTCAATTTTGCTTCGTAAGATTTAAATCTTTTTGTCATTTTTTGTTTTTTGTATTTAAACCGGTATCGTTAATATTGGCAAGTTATCTATTGTCAATAGTGGGCATAGGTCTGCTGTTTGCTTTCTTAAGCAGGAATCGTATTGAACTTTCTGGCGTAATATTTTTTGCTATAGGAATGGTATTTTTACTAGCTTTTATTACCCTTTTTTATTTAATAACCAGTTATAAATTTAATGCTGTATTTGGTATTGCAAGTACATTTATAGGAACAGTGTTTGGCTGTTTATTATCTTTTGGCAATGTTTTAGATACATACAGTATTTTTAAAATACCTACTTTTAATGTGAACTATATTCCATATATAGTAAATATACTTTTAGGAATAGTGTTTCCTTACGTTATTATAGTTATTATATACTGTATACCGACAAAGAGGGAAAAAGTTTGATATGGGGTATAAAAAGTACGTCACGAATGTTATTTCATTCGTTTTTTATTCTATAGTATTTTATATTGTTGCTAGATATGCAGTATTGTATCTTAATACGATAGGGGTGGATTGGAGGTAGTGTCAAGAGTTTTTCGCAAATTAGTTTGCAGACTCTGGGAGAAAGAAGT
>CAZSIV010000052.1:0-12011 GCA_964607135.1 uncultured Oscillospiraceae bacterium
CCTATGGATCGCGATTGACAGCGGAAGCATTCCGCCCTGCGGATCGCGATTGAGAGCGGCGGCACTCCGCCGCGGCTGTCCAGTCCGGGCACGGACGCGGAAGCATTCCGCCGCGTCTGGTCGGTCTGGGCACGGACACGAAAGCATTCCGCTTTGCGGCTGGAGCCGCATGGAGAACCCCCGGCGAGGGTTCTCCACCATATTAGACGCCGGGATGACCTGTCTCGCGGGATTGCCGCCTTTAAAATTTGACAGAGTTTTTGGACGCGTATTGCCCCGCCCGGGCACGGGCACGGGATATTTTTCGCCTCTCCTGCGCTTTGTAGCGGAAAGGATTTCGCCCTCTGCGGAGGGCGAACCGGGGCGCTGCCCCAGTACCCCGCCGGGTGGCCCCGGTGGCCAATACCTGTGTCCAGGTCGGGCACGGACACGGGATCACCCGGCCGATTAGAAGAAAGGAGGAGGCCCAGATGCCGATTCTGCCATTTGGCTTTGAGAAGGAGTACCATCTCCGTTTTTACGATTGCGACTGCAATGGGAATGTCAAGCTGTCCGCCGTGCTGCGGTATCTGGCTGACCTGGCTGAGCTGCATTACGATGCGAAGGGCTTCGGCCATGACCTGCTCTGGAAAAAAGAGATGGTCTTCTTGCTGGCGGGGGAGAGCCTGCGGTTTTTCCGCCGCCCGCGCGGGGATGAGCGGCTGACCTTCACCACCTGGGAGCGGCAGATCAAGGGGCCGCGGTATTACCGCGACTTTGAGGTTTATGATGAAAGCGGCACGCTCGTCCTCTCGGCGGCGACCAGCTGGCTGCTCGCCAACCCCATCACCCGCCAGATCCTCCGCCCGAGCGTTTACGACTTTCATCCCGACTGCCATCCGGAGCGGATTCCGGATGTCCTGCCGGTCGGGAAATTCGACAAGGCGGGGGAGCGGGAGTTTCTAATGGAGCGTCCTGTCCGGTTCACCGACCTGGACAACAACCGCCACGTCTACAATGCAGCCTATGCCGACATGGCTTTCGATGCGCTCCCTTTTGAAGAGGCCGCCGGGGAGCTCCGGGACTTCCGGATCAACTACAGTGCGGAGGCGCGGGAGGGGGATACCCTTTCCCTTTTTAAGCGGATAGGCGGGGCGGGGGAAACCATCGTCCAGGGGGTAAAAAGGGAGGGCGTTCTCTGCTTTGAATGCGAGCTGAGAAGATGAGGAGGGAAATCCTGTGCTGAAAAAAATGACGCTTGCCCTGGCGCTTGCCGCTGCGGTTATGATTCTCGCCGGGTGCGGAAACGATCTTGGGGCGGGAGCGGAAAGTGCTTCGGCCGGAGGAGAAACAGAGTCCTCATCTGCGGGAGAGAGCGGTACTCCCGCCTCAGGGCAGACCGCCCTCGACGCGGCGAAGGAAACGGCGCTCTCCGATGCGGGAGTTTCCGCTTCGGATGCGCGTTTTACCAAAGAGAAGCAGGGTTTGGAGGAAGGTGCGCCGGTTTACGAGTTCGAATTCTACACCCAGACCCACGAATATGATTACGAAATCGACGCGGCGACCGGCGCGATTCTGAAAAAGGAAAAGAAATCCCTGGGGGGCGGTCCAGGCGATTCCGTCGCGGGGCAGATTTCCCTCGCCGCGGCAAAGGAAGCGGCCTTAAACGATGCGGGGGTCTCGGCTTCGGAAGCGTATTTTACCAGGGAGAAGCTGGACCGGGAGAACGGTGCACTGGTCTATGAGCTCGAATTCTACACCCAGACCTATGAATACGAATACGAAATCGACGCGGCGACCGGCGTGATCCGCAGCAAGAAATCAGAGCCGATCTCGGGCGGGGCAGCATCCTCCGGTTCGGGCTCGCTCATCGATGCGGAAAAGGCGAAAGCCACCGCCGCCGGCCATGCGGGCCTTTCGGCTTCCGACGTTGCCTTCTCAAAGGTCGAGCTCGAACGGGAGGACGGCCGGATGATCTACGAAATCGAGTTCCACAAAAACGGGATGGAATATGAATGCGAGATCGATGCGGCGACCGGTGCGGTCATCCAATATGAAGCGGATCGGGGTTGAACGGTGAGGTCTGGACAAAACCGGCAGCAGAGGTTATAATAGGGCAGAGAAGACCCAATCAACATCTCATACAACAACCAAACAACACAGGAGGGATTCTATGATTTACCGTAAACTTGGAAACAGCGACTTAAACTGCTCGGTCATCGGCCTCGGCACCTGGGCGATGGGCGGGGATTCCTACGGCAAGGTAGACGACGACGCTTCGGTTGCGACCATCCTCGCCGGGGTCGAAGCGGGGATCAACCTGATCGACACTGCACAGCCCTATGGCTCCGGCCATTCCGAAGAGGTGGTCGGCCGAGCGCTCAAGCAGCTCGACCGTTCCAAGGTCATCGTTGCGACGAAGTTCGGCAGCTATAAATTCCCGGAGACCGGCTATTTCCGGGACGGCTCCCGCAAGATGCTCCGCGAAGGGCTCGAGGGCAGCCTGAAACGGCTGGGAGTGGATTACATCGACCTTTATCAGTGCCACTGGCCCTGTCCGAACGCCCCGATCGAGGAGACCTTCTCCGAGGTCGAGAAGATGCGGCAAGAGGGGAAGATCCGCTATGTCGGCGTCTCCAACTTCAGCCCCGCCCAGATGGACGAAGCCAACCAATACTGCAAAATCACCTCGCTCCAGCCGCCCTACTCCCTCCTCGACAGGGGCTTTGAAACGGAGCTTGAGGGCTACTGCATCGACAAGGGGATCGGCGTGCTGTCTTACGGCTCGATCGGTGCGGGCGTGCTGACCGGCAAGTACAAGGAGCGCCCGGTTTTCCCGGCTGGAGACACTAGGAATGGGAACGGCTTCTATAAAAACTGCTTCTCGGAGGAAAACTGGCCCAAGGTTTCGGCCCTGGTCGACGTTCTGCGGGAGGTTGCGGATGCTCACGGCGTTCCGACTGTCCACGCTGCGATCAACTGGGTGTTGGCGAATCCCGGCATGACCGTCGCCTTGGTCGGCGCGAAGACACCGGAGCAGGTCAAGATGAACGCGGCCGCCGGCTCCTGGGAGCTGACCGCAGAGGAGAAGGCGAAGATTGACGAAGCGGCAAAGCCCTTTGTTGTAAAATAACTGCACGGCTTGAAGTTCTTCTATGGATGCACGCCAGTGTGCTGACGGAGAAAGGGAAATAAAAAAACCGGACGCGTTTGCGTCCGGTTTTTTATCTGGGGCGAGTTGTCTTCGAAAAAAAGGGCAGACTGAAAAAGCCTTTTAAAAACAGAAGCCGGGCTGAAATGGGATCCGTTTACAGACAGTCCAGAGGTCGTCTGTCAGGATTGCGGCCGGCCGGGGACGGATTCCCCTTTGAAAAGTTCCAGCATCAGCCGCGCCCCCATCTGAAAGCCTTCTGCGAAGGTTTCTTCCGAGAGAGCATCCTCCATTATGCCCCAGGCTTCATAAAAATCGGTGAGGAGGGCGCGGCTGTCCTCGGGGAGAAGAGGCGTCAGCGTTGATTCGAGCTCAGAAAAGCGGGACATAGCCTGATGATAGGCGGCATTTTTTGAAGAGGGGCCTTTTTGGCTCAGGTAGGTCAGATAAAGCTCATGGATAAAGTCTGTCATAATACTCACCATCTATTCAGATATTTTTATAAATTTTACATGAAATAGATGTAAATGTCAAGTGATATATGCTGAGTCCGGTTTGCCGGGCGGCTTCGGAAAGGCGGCGAACCCCGTCCGGGCACGGACGGGGCAATGCGCACCCTAACGTTTTAACAGTCTTTAAGTGACCACCTGCGAGGTGCATTTTACAAATTATAGGGCAATCTGCCTTGCGGGAAATGAACATTGTTATTCGCACCACTTGCGAATCGCGTTTGGCCAGTCTGGGCACAAGTCCGGGGGCCCAGGTGGCCAATGCCCGTGCCTGGGCTGGATAATTCGTACCAATGTTTCACCGGCTTTTGGGTTTTAGGCCTGCGAGGTGTTTGTCATAAAGCGAGTACGGCGTGCCTTGCAGGGCAGGGTGCCCCTGCGGGCAATTCGCAGCCCGTGGCCGGACGGGGCGGAGTACCTCCGCAGGTATTTCACACCCAAACGTTTTATTGGTCTTGAAGTGACCACCTGCGAGGTGCCTTGTACTGACTACGCACCTCTCGGGATACCAGCGTTGCTGTTTACTCCGCCTGCGGATCGCGATTGTCCAGCCGGGGACACCCGGCGTGTCTCGCAGGGCGGAGTACCTCCGCAGGTATTTCGCACCCAAACGTTTTATTGGTCTTGAAGTGACCACCTGCGAGGTGCCTTGTACTGACTATGCACCTCGCGGGATACCAACGTTGTTATTTATTCTGCCTGCGAATCGCGTCTGCCAGCGGGGGCTCCCCGCCGGATTCGTTTCTGAATCTGAACCAGGGTTTTGCAGACAAAATAGGCCATTGCGGCCTCCGCCGGAAGGGCGCAGAGATTTTTAATCAGCCGCAGGGGAAAGATCTCAACAAAAACGGAACCGAAGAAAAGGCAGAGGATTGCAGTCGTCATAATCAGGTTGCAGATGACGGTGATGAGCGTTTTTGCCAGGATGACCCGGCCCAGCCCGCACTGGTTTTTATAAAGAAGAAGCCCCCAGATCAGCCCCGCGGTCGCAGCGACCAGGGTCATCAGGGGGTTGAAAGCACCGGTCGGCTTGATGAAAAAGCCGATCAGGTCGCCCACCGCCCCGAGGATCATTCCGGCGGTTGGGCCGAACATCATCCCGGTCGCGGTCAGGCTCAAAAAGCTGAAACCGATTTTAAGGTAGGGAAAGGGCTGGATGGCGAAAAAGGACAGGCAGACGTTGAGCGCTAAAAGCATCGCCATCAGGGTCAGGTTTCGCAGGCTGCGGAACTCCTCGAGGGAATCGGAAAATTTTTTGAAAAAACGCATCATAGCAGTACACCTCCTAAAAAATTTGCTGTACAAATTTAGGAGGCAGGCCTCGAAAAATTGTGGTACAGCGGGATGCGGAGCCTGCACCGCAAGCCTTCAGGCTTTTCGTCCGGTCGGCAACTCCCCGTCCGCCCGGCACTTTACGCGCAGATTCCTACTCTGTATGAATGCAATATCAGTATACCGCGTTCATTTTAAAATGACAATAAATAAGGCTGTTTTTTCCCTTTTACACAGCAAAGAACCAGAGGAAAGGGGGGATTTTGGACAGTTTACCGGGTCGAAAGTCGACGTCAAAGGCCATAAAGGAAAATTCTTCTCAAACAGCAGCCACTTTCCTTTTTTTAGAAAATATGGTATGATGCTTTACAGGTGAGCCGGGTGGCCTGTGCCCAGGCAGGGCAGGGTGCCCCTGCCGGCAATCGCACACCAGCGTTCTGCCAGTTTCTAGGTTTCCGTCCTGCGAGGCAGATTATACTTGTTTTATCTTAAGGCATCTTGCAGGATGAAAGCCCTAAAACCGGTGAATTGTCGGTGTGCGGCAATGTTCGGTCGTCACAGAGGCACACGGCAGGGAGTAGGAGGAAAAAGAATGCTCGGATTGTTTCAGAACGCAGCCGGCCTGTTGTTCGGCGTCTTTTTTTCACTGTTCAGCGCGGTGTTCGGCGTGCCTTGGGGCGGGGTGGAGCCCGATGCTCCCCAAAGCTTGGAACTCCCCACAATGATCCTGCATACGGAATCCTTTCAGGGAGAGAGCAGGGCAATAGAGCTTTCCGAATATGTCGGGCGGGATGTGGAAGACCCAGCCTTTCTAAAGGAGCTTTTGGAGAGCAATTCCATCCGATCCTTCTCCGCGGCGGCGGGGGAGCAGGCCGAAGCCGAGATGAAGCAGGAGGCGGGAGTTTATTCATACGGCTGGAACGACCGCCCCGCCTATGTAAAGCTGTGGAAAATGGATCCCGGCGGGGAGCTGGAAGAGGCCGAATGCAGCGGGCTCTCCGCCTCGATCCGGTTCGGCGTGCTCCAGATGAGCTTGACCCTGCCCGAAGAGCCCGGCGATTACCTGCTGGTCGTTCATCAAAAGTACAACATTGGCTCGGCGCTCCATTTGTTCCGCCTTTCGGTCGGGGAGGCTGGAGCACCGGCGGGATTCTTCTATGAGCCGCCGGAGACCTATGATTTCGACGAGGCAAGGGAATACGGCTATCTGGTCGATACAAAAGAAGGCGTTGAAAATATCGGGATTCTGAACCAATTTATCCGGGACTTGGAAAACCGAACGGAGCATTCCATTTATCTGATCCGGGAAGGCGAGGAAGGGAGGCCGGTCGTCCTCCAGCTCCTCTGCCGTTACGGCCAGCTGGTCGTTTATTATGACAGCACCCGGGCGGGCGGCGAAATCGTTCGAAAAGAATATGACTATATCCGCACTGTTGTAGACGAGGAGGGCCTCGCTTATTACCTCATCGACTCGAAGGGGGAAGAAGAGACTCTGCTTGAGATCAAAATAAATGAAGACCGAAAACCGGGGGAATACGGCGGGATCATCGTTGCCTCGACGCCGCGGGAGGATGGCGTCACCTATCTCATTTACGGCTCCCGCACAGGAGAGGACGGCGGAAACCGCTATTTCAATGTCTTTGTGGACAGCCGGACAAGGGTCGTCCGGTCCGGGGAGGAAACCCAGGCGTCCGCCATCCAGCTGGGGGACGATATCGCGGTGACGGACGATCCGGATTATCAGCCGCAGACCCCCAACACGGTCAGGGCAGCGCTGGTCTGGGCGGTTCCCGGCGGAGCGGGCGCTTGACAAAAGCGGGAAATTTCCTTTAAAATAAAAAAACAGCGTATTTTTTGCCGCTTTCCGCAAAGAATGAACCACGACGCGGCCCGTGGCCGAGCAGGCCAATTCGCACACCAATGTTTTGCTGATTTTGGGGTAATAGACCTGCGAGGCGCGCTGTATGAAACATGTGCTTCGCGGGTTAGAAACTGTCAGGTCTGATATTACCTGTGAATCGCGTATCGAGAGCGGAGAGACTCCGCGCCCGTGACCGGGCAGGACAATCGCGGCGGGGAGCCCCCGCAAGGCAGACGCGATCCCTAAGCTGTGCTAAGAGTGGGATTGGTAACCCGCGAGGCGCCTTTTTCATATTTTTATCTCGGACATCTCGCAGGATGGTCACTTAAAGACCAATAAAACGTTTGAGTGCGAAATTGCTCACAGGGGCACCCTGCGCCGGGTAACCCCGGCAGGACAATACGCGATCCGTAGGTATCATGTGTAACAAGCATTGGAAGCCCGCGAGCCACATGTTTCGTAAAACGTGCCTCGCAGGACAGCTATCCCAAAAAGAGAAACCAAATCTCCGCAGGTCTTTTCGGCCTGCGGTTCACATTTGCCCGCAGCGGCAGGATAGGAAGGGACTATGGCGAAAAAGAAACAGGAGTATAACAACGAAAGCATCTCGTCCTTAAAGGGGGCGGACCGGGTCAGGAAGCGCCCGGGGGTCATCTTCGGCTCGGACGGGCTGGAGGGCTGCGAGCACTCGGTCTTTGAAATCCTCTCCAACTCGATCGACGAGGCGAGAGAGGGGCACGGCGACCGGATCATCGTCACCCGCTACCTCGACCGCTCGATCGAGGTGCAGGACTTCGGCCGCGGCATCCCGGTGGATTACAACCAGAATGAGGAGCGCTACAACTGGGAACTCGTCTTCTGCGAGCTCTACGCGGGCGGCAAATACAACACCAACGAAGCGGAGAGCTATGAGTTCTCCCTCGGCCTCAACGGGCTCGGCTCCTGCGCCACCCAGTATTCCTCCGAGTATTTCGACGCCGAAATCTTCCGGGACGGCTACCGCTACACCCTCCACTTTGAAAAGGGGGAGAACATCGGCGGGCTGAACAAAGAGCCGACCGGCTCCAAAAAGACAGGGAGCCGCCAGCGCTGGAAGCCTGACCTGGATGTCTTTACCGACATTGACATCCCCGTTTCCTATTACCGGGACGTCCTCAAACGGCAGGCTGTCGTCAACAAGGGGCTGACCTTTGTCTTTCGGAACCAGACAGAGCAGGGGTTTGAGACCGAGGAGTTCTGCTACGAGGACGGGATCGCCGACTATGTAAAAGAGCTCGTCGGGGAGGAGGCCCTGACCACCGTTCAGTATGTCGAAGCGGAGCGGCGGGGGCGCGACCGCGCCGACAAGCCGGATTACCGGGTCAAGCTCTCGGCGGCCTTCGTCTTTTCGAACCGGGTCAAGCTGACCGAGTATTACCACAACTCCAGCTGGCTGGAGCACGGCGGCTCGCCGGAGCGGGCGGTCAAGCAGGCCTTTGTCTCCCAGATCGACGCCTATCTGAAGCAGGGCGGCAGGTACTTCAAAAACGAGAGCAAGATCAGCTTTGCCGACGTGGAAGACTGCCTTGTCTTGGTATCTTCCTCCTTCTCGACCCAGACCTCCTACGAAAACCAGACGAAAAAGTCGATCACCAATAAATTTATCTACGAGTGCATGACCGAGTTCCTCAAGCATCAGCTCGAGGTCTACTTTTTGGAAAACCCGGATGAAGCCACCCGGATCGCCGAACAGGTGCTGGTCAACAAGCGCAGCCGCGAAAACGCCGAAAAAACCCGGCTCAACCTCAAAAAGAAGCTGGCCGGCGGGATCGACCTGCAAAACCGGGTTCAGAAGTTTGTCGACTGCCGGAGCAAGGACCTCAGCCGCCGAGAGCTTTACATCGTGGAGGGGGATTCCGCCCTCGGCTCCTGCAAGCAGGGGCGGGACGCCGAATTTCAGGCGATCATGCCGATCCGCGGCAAAATCCTCAACTGCCTGAAGGCGGACTACGATAAAATCTTTAAAAACGATATCATCACCGACCTCCTCAAAGTCCTCGGCTGCGGGGTGGAAGTCAAGACCAAAGCGAACAAGGAGCTCTCCTCCTTCGACTTAAACGGGCTGCGGTGGCACAAGGTCGTTATCTGCACCGACGCCGATGTCGACGGTTTCCAGATCCGCACCCTGGTGCTGACCATGCTTTACCGGCTGACCCCGACGCTGATCGAGGAGGGGTATGTCTATATCGCCGAATCCCCGCTCTTTGAGATCACCAGCAAGGGAAAGACCTATTTCGCCTACACCGAAAAAGAGAAGACCGAAATCCTCGCCATGATCGGGAAGGATAAATACAACATCCAGCGCTCGAAAGGGCTGGGGGAAAACGAGGCGGATATGATGTGGCTGACCACCATGAACCCCGAAACCCGGCGGCTGATCAAGGTCACCCGGGACGAGGCGGAGGCCACGGCTAGGATGTTCGACCTGCTGCTGGGGGACAACCTCCAGGGGCGGAAGGACTTTATCTCCGAATTCGGCTCCCAATATGTAGAGCTGGCGGATATCAGTTGAAAAGTGCGTTGAAACTGTTGAAATAATACATGGAGTTGAGAGAATGGCCCCCAGAAAACCAAAAGAACCAAAAAAAGAAGAGAAAAAGGGCGGTGGCATCCAGGGATATATCGCCGGAGCGGGGCTGGTGCAGGAGCAACGGATCACCAGCACCCTGGAACAGAACTACATGCCCTATGCGATGAGCGTCATCATGTCCCGCGCCCTGCCGGAAATCGACGGATTCAAGCCGTCTCACCGGAAATTGCTATACACAATGTATAAAATGGGATTATTATCCGGAACGAGGACCAAATCGGCGAATGTCGTCGGCACGACCATGCGGCTCAACCCCCATGGAGACGGCGCGATTTACGAGACGCTGGTTCGGCTCTCCCGCGGGTATGAGGCGCTGCTCCACCCCTATGTCGATTCAAAGGGGAACTTCGGCAAGGCCTATTCCCGCGACATGGCCTACGCGGCCTCCCGGTACACCGAAGTCAAGCTCGACCCCCTCTGCGGCGAGCTTTTCCGGGACATCGACCGGGACACGGTCGACTTTGTCCCGAACTACGACAACAGCACCACCGAGCCGGTTTTGCTTCCCACCACCTTCCCCAGCATCCTGGTCAATGCCAATGTGGGGATCGCGGTTTCGATGGCGAGCTCGATCTGCTCCTTTAATCTGGCCGAGGTCTGTGAAACGGCGGCGGCCCTGATCAAGAATCCGGAGCACGATATCATGGAGACTCTCAGGGCGCCCGACTTTTCCGGCGGCGGCCTGATTTTATACAATCGGGACGAATTAGAGAAAATATACAAAACCGGCCGGGGCGGCGTCCGCGTCCGGTGCCGGTATCAATACGACAAGCCGAACAACTGCATCGAGATCACCGAAATCCCGCCCACCACCACGGTCGAGGCGGCGATGGACAAGATCATCGACCTCATTAAGCAGGGGAAGATCCGCGAAATCTCCGACATGCGGGACGAGACCGACCGGGGCGGGCTCAAGCTGACGCTCGACCTCAAACGGGGCGTCGACCCGGAGAAGCTGATGCAGAAGCTCTACAAAACCACCCCGCTGGAGGACAGCTACTCCTGCAACTTCAACGTCCTGATCGGCGGCGCGCCCCGGGTGCTCGGCGTCCGGGAAATCCTGGAGGAGTGGACGGCCTTCCGGACGGAATGCGTCCGCCGGCGGGTCTATTTCGAGCTGGGGAAGAAAAAGGAGAAGCTCCATCTGCTCGAAGGGCTCGAAAAAATCCTGCTCGACATCGACCGGGCGATTAAGATCGTCCGGGAGACCGAGGAGGAGACCGAGGTCGTCCCCAACCTGATGATCGGCTTCGGGATCGACGAAGTCCAGGCGGAGTATGTGGCCGAAATCCGACTGCGCCATCTCAACCGGGAGTATATCCTCAAGCGCACCCAGGAGATCGAGCAGCTCACGGAGGAGATCGCCGAGATGGAGGGAATCCTCGGCGACCCGAAAAAAGTCCGCGCCATCATCATTTCGGAGCTCAAAGAGGTGGCGAAGAAGTACGGTCAGCCCCGCAGGAGCCTGATCGTTTACGCCGAGGAGACAGAGGAGGAAGCCTACGAGGAGGAGATCCCGGACTATCCGGTCAACCTCTTCCTCACCGAAGAAGGGTATTTCAAAAAGATCACCCCCCAGTCGCTGCGGATGAGTTCGGAGCAGAAGCTCAAAGAGGGCGACCGGGTGAGGATGCAGCTGGAGGCGGCCAACGGCGCCGAGCTGCTCTTCTTCTCCGACCAGGGGCAGGTTTACAAGACCTTTGCCTATGAGTTCGACGACACTAAAGCGAGCGTCCTCGGGGAGTACGTCCCGGCGAAGCTCGGCTTCGAGGAGGGCGAGCGGGTGGCCGGGCTGATCGTCACCGCCGATTATTCCGGGTTCGTCCTCTTCTTCTTTGAAAACGGCAAGGCCGCCAAGGTGCCGCTCACCGCTTACCAGACCAAGACCAGGCGGAAAAAGCTGGCGAATGCCTATTCGACGGCTTCGCCGCTGACAGCGCTCTACCAGGCGCAGGACGGTGACGAGTTCATGCTGGTCTCTTCCAACACCCGGCGGCTCCTCTTCAACAGCGCCATGATCGCCCCGAAAGCGACCCGGGATTCCCAGGGGGTGGCGGTGATGGCCCAGAAAAAAAACTGCCGGCTCGAAAAAGTCCTGCCCTATCGGGAAGGGGAGCTCGCGAATCCCCACCGGTACCGCACCAAGACCCTGCCCGCCGCCGGCGCTCTCCCCCGCGAGGAGGATTTGGGCGAGCAGATGTCCTTGGTCTGAGGATATCTTTGCCTGGATGGCGCAATACGCGCCGCAGTGGCTCATCCGCGGGATAGGAGAACCAAGCAAAAGCGCGCGGGGCAAAAAAGAAAACGGCCGGTGATTACCGGCCGCCTGCATTGCACTTTCTCCGCAAACGCCTTAGAAGAGGGCAACGCCTTATTATCATGCCGCGTTTTCCGAGGTTTATACAGGGTGAAATAAAAAAGAAGAGCCGAACGCTTTAAACGCACCCCGTGTTTTGCCGCTGGGGTGGAAAGGACAGGTGCTTTTAGAAATTTGGGGTTGCATCCGGGCGGAAACTGTGGTAAACTATATCATACTATCTAAATCTGAAGGAGTGTCCCTGTATGAGCGTGTGGGAAATAATCGGCGGCTGTTTGATTCTGGTCGTTGGA
>CAZSIV010000053.1:0-11734 GCA_964607135.1 uncultured Oscillospiraceae bacterium
TGGATCGCGTATTGACAGCGGAAGCATTCCGCCCTGCGGATCGCGTTTGTCCAGCCCGGTCACGGGCGCGGGGCACTCCGCCGAAATCTCCGATTTCGTTAACGGGTGAGGTTATTATTTTGAGCGTCAGCGAAAAACAATGTTCTCAGGTACCTGTTCGAAATCTTTGATTTCGCCAACAGGTGAGGTTATTATAACACGTTTTTCAAAGAAAAAAAGGTCTTTATTTTAAAGTGTTGGTGTCTTTATTTGCCGCCCTGACGAATCCAGCTTTGAATCAGCTTCGTTTCTCTGGTATAATTGCACCAGAAAGCTTCGACTAAAATTAAAACCGGAGGGCTTATGAAGCAGATTCTATTTGTGGGGATCAATGCAAAATACATCCATTCCAATCTGGCTGTCCGCTGCCTGAAAGAATACGCAGAAACGCACGGGGTCGGATCGGCTGTTTCGGTTGCAGAATACACCATCAACCAGAGCGCGGATGAGATTCTTGAGGGAATCGTTTCCTTTTCACCGGACGTGATCGGATTTTCCTGCTACATCTTCAACATCGAAATCGTTTTAAAGTTGGTTCAGAGTTTGAAAGCCGTCCTACCCGGCTGCATCATCTTTTTGGGCGGGCCGGAAGCAGGGACAAATCAATTTTCGCTGATGGAACGGTATGAGGAAATCGATTTTGTCGTCAGAGGCGAAGGAGAACAGCCGGTCGCCGCCCTGCTTCGCGCTCTGGAACAGGACAGCGGGAAATATGAAGGGATTCCGTCCCTCCTTTACCGGAACGGAAACCGTCTTTCTGAAACGCCGCTTTCGGAGCCTTTGACCGACTCCGGGCTTCCGTATCATTATTCAAAGGAAGAAATCGAGGGGCTGGAGCACAAAATCATCTACTTTGAAAGCTCCCGCGGGTGCCCTTTCCGCTGTTCCTACTGTTTGTCCTCTGCGGACAAGCACCTCCGCTTTTTCCCGCTCGATGAAGTCCTGGATCAGTTCAAGCTGTTCCTGGACTGCCGGGTTCACCAGGTAAAACTGATCGACCGAACCTTCAACTGCGACGCAGAGCGGGCCCTTTCCATCTGGCGGTTCCTCGATGCGCACGACAACGGAGTCACCAACTTTCATTTTGAAATTGCAGCCGACCTGCTGACGCCGGATCAGTTTCAGCTTCTCAGCAGAGTCCGCCCCGGTTTGATCCAGCTCGAAATCGGCGTTCAGTCTACAAATCCGGAGACAATTCGGGCAGTCCACCGCAAAACGGATTGGGAAACGGCGAGAAAAAAGATTGCGGAAGTCATCCGAGGGCAAAATGTCCACGTCCATCTCGACCTGATCGCCGGACTTCCAGAAGAGGGGCTTTCTTCCTTTCAAAAATCCTTTGACGAGGTTTACTCCCTCCATCCGCATCAGCTTCAGCTCGGCTTTCTCAAACTGCTTTCCGGCTCCATCCTGGCAGACGAAGCGGAGCGCTATGGGATCATCTGCCGGAAATATCCGCCCTATGAGGTGCTTAAAACCGACTGTCTTTCTTTTCAGGAGCTGACCTTTTTAAAACACATCGAAGCATTGGTCGACTTTTTTTACAACAGCGGCCGGTTCCGCGCCTGTCTTTCCCTTTTGGAGCCGTTTTTCGAGACTCCTTTTGGCCTTTATGAGAACTTGGAAAAATGCCTTGAGAAAAAAGGAATGACGACTCGTCAGCTTGGAAAATACGGGGGATATGAGCTCCTGCTTGAGCTTTGTGAAGCGCGTGATCCATCCCGGCTGCCAAGCCTGCGGCATGCTGCCAAATACGATATCTTTTCCCGGGAACGGGTGCAGGTGCTTCCGGATTTTCTAAAGCTTTCTATCACCAAACAAAACAGCAGGGAAATAAAAAACGTCCTCTCTTCCCTGTTCGACGGAGCGGATCCGAAAGAATATCAGGTCGAATATTTCCCCGGAAATCTTTTTCTTCCCGAGGGGTATATCTGTTTCCACTACGGGAAACGGGATTTATACGGAAATGCGGAAACGGTTTTCCTGCCGCTTTGAAAATCGATTTATCAGGATAGCTTTTGTATTTTCATCGAATTGGAGAAATTCGGATCCCTTCCGCCGAAAAAGAGGGGATTCCCCTGCTGACAGCCGCAAAGTCGTCTTGCTTAAACAACAAAATAATGGTATGATTCTAGCTGGAACTTCATCATTCATTTTAGGAGGAATTTCATATGGGGATAACCTACCAGGAGCTAAGTGATTTTCCGGGAGCCGTATTTCCGTGCAGCTGCGGAAAGCAGCACAGCATCGACATCGGCCAGATCGTCATCGAAAGCGGCGCTGTAAACCGGGTTGCCGAAGTGATCGAGCCTTATCGGGCGGAAAAGATTTTTTTGATTGCGGACAACAATACATACGAGATTGCCGGGCGGACGGTCGAAGAGCAGCTTCGCGGGAAGAATTACACCGTTGTGACCCACATCTTTGAGACAAAGGGGCAGCTGGTTCCAGACGAAAAGGCGCTGGCCGACCTCGTTTTGGATATCCCTGCCGATACAGGGCTCGTCATCGCCGTGGGCTCGGGCACGATCAACGACCTTTCCCGATACATGGCCTTTAAGCTCAACATCCCCTATGTAATTGTTGCAACGGCACCGTCGATGGACGGTTTCGTTTCAACTGTCTCCCCGCTGATCGTCAACGACCTCAAGGTGACTTACAATGCGGCCGGGCCGCGGGCGGTCATCGCCGACTTGGACATCCTTTGTGAAGCGCCGGAGGCCATGATCTACGCCGGGCTGGGCGATGTTCTCGGAAAATACACCTCCCTGTGCGACTGGCAGCTTTCTAAGATCATCAACGACGAATTTTACTGCGCCGAGATCGTCAGCCTGATGAAAAACGCAGTGGAGAAATGCACTTCGGACATCGACGGGCTCAAAGAGCGGAAGCCCTCTGCCGTCAAAAGCCTGATGGAAGGGCTCGTCCTGAGCGGGATTGCGATGAGCTTTGCAGAGAATTCCCGCCCGGCCTCCGGGGCGGAGCACCATCTCGCTCATTTCTGGGAAATGACCTTCCTTTTCGCCGGGAAAGAGGCGATTCTCCACGGCACCAAGGTCGGAATCACGACCGTTGCGATTCTCAAGCTGTACGAGCTTGTAAAACAGCTCCGGCCGAACCGTGAAAAAGCGCTGCGCTTCGTCTCGAACTTTGACAATGCCGCCTTTGAAGAGCAGCTTAAGAGCGTTTATCACACAGCAGCGCCCGACATTCTGAAAACCAACGCCAAGGAGGACCGCACATCCCCCCTCCTCCATCAAAAACGGCTGGAAGCAATTTTAGCACACTGGGATGAAATCATAGCGACGATCGACGAGCTCCTGCCGAATGCCGCTTTTGCCGAAGACATCCTTAAAAAGCTCGGTGCCCCTTACCGCCCGGTACAGGTCGGCGTCGGCCGGGAAACCGTCCTGAACAGCCTCCTTTACGCCAAAGAGCTGAGAACCCGCTATACCGTTCTCCAGATGCTCTGGGATCTAGGGGAGCTCTCCGGCTGTGCGGAGCAGGTCACGGAATACATGACGGCGAATGAGACGGAAAATCTGTGCACCGACCCTGCGGTCATCCGTGAAAAGCTCGCGGATATCAAGTGTTTCATCCTGGACATGGACGGCACTTTTTATTTGAGCGACAGGCTTTTGGACGGCTCGATCGATTTCATCAACACCGTAAAGAAAAAAGGGAAAGAATACCATTTTTACACCAACAACTCCTCCAAAAACGCGGCGCTTTATGAGGAGAAGCTCCGGAATATGGGCTGCCCTTCCCACGTCGGAAAGGTTTTGATTTCGAACGAGGTCATGATCGAGCACCTGAAAAAGAACACCTCTTTCCAGCGCTTTTTCGTTCTGGGAACCGAATACTTGAAAGAGGACTTTATCAAGGCCGGTTTCCTTCTCGACGATCAAAACCCGGACGCCGTCATCGTGGGCTTCGACACCACCCTGTCTTATGACAGGCTGACAGCCGCCTGCAACCTGATCAAAAACGGAACGCCCGCTTATGGGGTCAACACGGATTACGTCTGCCCGTTGGACCAGGGCGGATTCCTGCCCGACTGCGGTTCCATATCACAGCTGATTTACGCGGCTACCGGCGTGAAATTGGAGTTTTTCGGAAAGCCTTCCCGCCACACGCTCGATTATATTTTAGAAAAAACGGGATATCAGGAAAAAGAAATTGCATTTGTGGGAGACCGTCTCTATACCGACATTGCCATCAGTTCAGGGAGCGATTCACTTTCTATCCTGGTATTGTCTGGGGAAACCACACCGGAAATGTTGTTAAACGCCTGCGAAAAACCAGATCTCGTCTGTTCCGATCTTGCGGCGCTGATCCCTTTGCTCTAATGCTTCGGCGCTGGTTTATCAGCGGTTACCTATCTTCCTTTACAAGCTTTTGAAAAGGTGTTACTATTCCTATAGTAGTGAGCTTAAAAGCTTAGTTTTGGAAGGAAGATGTCTCTTGAAGGCTGTCAAAGTAATTTTGATTGGACTGCTGTTCGCCGTCGTCTTGTTTCTTTCGGTATATGCGCTGTTTCCAGAGGAAACGGCCGAACCTGTCATCGGTTATATTACCCCCTCTTCTTCTGCGGTTTCAAGTGATGACGGCTCAAGCGAAGCGCGCGATTCTTCCGCCGGCAGCTCTTCTAGAACCGGCGCCTCTACAGGTACCTCCAGGCCGCCGAAAAATTCTTCCTCTTCTTCAGAAAAATCCTCTTCGGAAAGCTCTTCTTTGGAGAGTTCTTCCGAATCGGAAATCGTGCTATGGCTCAACATCAACACTGCGACCCAGGAAGAATTTCAGCTTTTAGACGGAATCACGGAAGAACTTGCACGTCGGATCGTTACATTTCGCGATATGGCCGGCGGATTCACTTCGATTGAGGATTTGAAAAAGGTTCCCCACCTCAGCAGCGGTATTTTTGATCAAATCAAAGACAACGTTTATTGTGAATGAAGGATGTGCAACTGTGAATTATAAGCATCTGATCGACTTAAACGACTTTTCTCAAAGTGAATGGGCTTCTATCATCCAGCTCGCCCTTAAAATTGCGGACAACCCCGGGGAATACTACGGGAGCTGCCACGGAAAAATCATGGCCACTCTCTTCTATGAGCCCTCTACCCGAACCCAGATGTCCTTCCAGACCGCCATGCTCAAACTCGGCGGCCGGATCATCGGCTTCGACAATCCCCAAAATTCCTCTGTCGCAAAGGGGGAGTCCCTGAAGGACACGATCGTCGTCGTCAGCGGTTACGCCGATATCATTGCCATGCGGCATCCGATGGAGGGCTCCGCCAAGGCTGCTTCCCTTTATTCGAACTGCCCGGTGATCAACGCCGGGGACGGCGGGCATCTCCACCCGACCCAGACTTTGACCGACCTCGTCACCCTGTCGCGCGAAAAGGGACGGCTCAGTCACCTGACGGTCGGGCTCTGCGGGGATTTGAAAAACGGGCGCACCGTACACTCTTTGATCAAAGCGCTCTCACAATATGAAGGGAACTCGTTCGTGTTGATTTCTACCAAAGAGCTGACTATCCCGCCATATGTGAAAGAATTGTTAGTACAAAACCATATCCCCTTTACGGAAGTTCTCTCCCTGGAGGATACCATCCCCGAATTAGACGTCCTGTATATGACCCGGATTCAGCGGGAACGCTTTGCCAGCGAAGAAGAATACCAGCAGCAAAAGGATATCTACGTGCTCGACCCGGAAAAGCTGTCAAAAGCCAAACAGGACCTTAAGATTCTCCATCCCCTGCCCCGGGTGGACGAAATCGATTATCGAGTGGACGACGACACCCGTGCGATCTATTTTAAGCAGACCCTTTACGGCGTCTATGCGCGGATGGCATTGATTATGAGCATGCTCGGCGGCTTTGATCCGGCTCCTCCGCTGAAAGGAACCCCGCTGGAGCAAAAGTGCAGCAATCCGCGGTGTATTACTTCAATCGAGGCTTATCTGCCCCCTTCCTACAAAGAGCACGAAGGAGCGCTTTTTTGTGAATACTGCGAACAGCGGCAAGGTTAAAAAAACAGCGATCCTTTTCGGCTCGCCGAACAATCAGGGAAATACAGCGAAACTGCTGGATGAATTTTTGCGCCATTGCCCTGAAAACGGGCAGGCATCCCTTCTCTGCGCATACGATCTGAAAATTCTGCCCTGCATCGGATGCGATCGCTGCAGGATGGCAGGCCGCTGTGTCCACCATGGGAAGGACGATTTTGAAAAGATCGGGCAGATGATCGAAGAAAGCGACCTGTTTATCATTGCATCTCCCATTTATTTTCTGAATCTCCCCGCTCCGCTCAAGCAGATTTTCGACCGCTTTCAGTCTTATTTTTACCAGCGTCCCTTCGCAAACCGCCCGGTTAGAAAGGCTGTTTTGCTGACTACGAGCGGTTCTGGTGACAGCGCCGGCCCCGAGCAGACGGCCCTGACTGTCAAATATGCTCTGGATGCCGTCAACGTCTCCTTAGTCGAGACGGTCGCGGTCAAAAATACCGACCGCCATCTGGAAATCGACCCGGAGCTCTGCAAAAAGGCGGCGCAAAAGTTGTTTTGTTCAAACTGATCCCCTTTTTTCCCAACGTGACCAGAACCGGGCTATTGCCTAAACAACAAGGGCGGAACAGTATTTGTTCCGCCCTTGTTGTTTTACCAGCCGAAGCTGCTTTTTAACGATTCGAACCACTCCACGACGGCGAAGCGGACTTCATATTTCGGATTGCGCGTCACCAGATCCGATTCATCCTCGCTGAATCCTTCTTCCAGAACCTCCTGCGGCTGGGCTGCGGGCAGGCAGAGCGGCGGATAGAGCACACACCACCAGTTCTGGCCCGCTGCATCCCCGATGGTAATCCGCACCGCGTCATACATTCCCGCAGGAAGGGTAAAGGCATCATACTGCCGGGTGGTAAAATACATGTTGACGATTTCGGCCTGAACCGGATCGTCGCAGCCGTTTCGGAGAAGCTCATCCTGGGCGATCCAGCGCACCTGCTCCAGATGCTCCGCCGCGGATTCTTTTGCGTCTTCCAAAGTTTCGGGCTTCTCGAAAACAGAGCCCATCTCGTTTAAAATCCGGTCTCTCACCTTTAGCTTCAGCGTCTGATCTTCCGCGCTGTCCGAATTTGCCAGAATATGGAGCCGGAGAACGTCCTCGCGGATCTGCCCGCAGTCTGCGGCAAAGGTGGTAAATCCACCGACCAGAATCGTCAGAATCAAACCGATCAAAAGCGATAATTCTATCTTTTTCAAAGAAAAACCGTCCTTTCCCTTTAGGTCAAAGGGAGTATGGGCGGTTTTTTATAAAATATACAAGTTTTTCCAATTTTTATAGAATCTTTACGCCGCAGTCCACCGGCTCGGTGAGATAGACATCCCGGTACAAAGGCGAAAATGCTTCACAGGCAGCAATTGCCGCCGCCTTCTCCTGAAACAGCCCGAAAACAGCCGACCCGCTCCCGCTCATCAGCGACCCAAGCGCCCCTTTTTGCAGCAGCCGCCGCTTGATATCAAACACCTCGTCCAAAGCTGTCACCTGCTCAAAGGTGTTGTCCATCGAAACAGCAATTTCGTGCATGTCGGCGTAAGATACCCCCTTCAAAGCCCGGGAGACATCGACCTTTCGGAGAGCCGTACAGTTGTCGACCGCCTGAAACGCGGCGCCGGTGGAAATGCCCGCCTCCGGCTTTACAATGACAAAATAGCAGGATGGCAGAGGGGAAACCGGCGCCACCCGCTCCCCCATCCCCGTCACGTGGGCCGTTCCGCCGGTCAGGCAGAAAGGGACGTCGGCGCCTAGTTTCACGCCGAGCGCAGAAAGCTGATCTTGGGAAAGCCCGGCGTCATATAGAAAATTGAGCCCTGTCAGCACGGCGGCAGCGTCGGCGCTCCCTCCGGCCATTCCCGCCTGCAAAGGGATTTCTTTCTCCAAATGGATTTCGGCGCCGCCCTTCCGCCCTGTGAACTGAAAAAACAGCTCCGCTGCGCGAGAGGCGATGTTGTCTCCGACAGAGAGATCAGAGCGGCTGCAAAAAAGGCGGACGCCGTCCTCCGCCCGCGCAAGGCGGAGCGTGTCGTGGAGTGAAACCGACTGCATCAGCATCTCCATATTGTGATAGCCGTCTTCCCGCTTTCCCAGCACCGCCAGGGCGAGATTCAGTTTGGCATAAGCGTACAGTGTGATATCTTCCATCTTCCCACCTAAAAGCGGTAAAACCGCGAGCGTTTGATCCGAATGGCCTTTACCGGGCACATCTCATGACAGCAGAAACAGCGGATACAGTTTTCGTAATGAATCTCCGCCTTATGATTTGAAATTTCAATGGTTTTTGCAGGGCAGCTTTCGGCGCATTTTCCACAGCCGACACATTCCTTTTTACTGATCTTCGGCTTTGAAGAAAAATGGTTCAAAATGGATTTCGGAAACCATTTCGGAAGGGATGCCGAAAAATCCACACCGTGGGAAACGGGCTTGACAAACTCGGGGAACAGCTCCACCTCGTCGCCGGACACGTTCAGCTCGTCCGCGGACTGAGCCGACAGCCCCCGGCTCTTAGCCGAACGGACGGTGTAAATCCGGTCGGGGTCAAATCCGATGATCCTGCAAAGCAAAAGGTCGACGTCATAAGGGTTCCTCCCGGCGAGCAGCATCCCAGTATGGATGAGGCTGCCGCCCGAAGGCCCATCCCCCTGCATGGCGTCCACCGCATCGACAACGGTGAGATTCGGCCGAACCGTCTCGCAAAGGTCTACCAGCATGTCGCAGAAACGCTCTTCCTCCGGAAAGCGGAAATGGAGCTCCGGCTTCATCAGGCCGGGAATACAGCCAAACAGATTTTTGACCGCGCCGCTCAAGCCGACCATCCCATGCGTTTTGAGCTTGCACAGGTCGATGATGTAATCGGCATCCAAAACAGGATCGATCAAATGAAACTGCTTGCAGAGTTTATTTTCAGGCCGGCCGACCTCCCGGTAACCGGTCGTTTCATTCAGCGTAACGCCATACCGCTGCGCGAGATCGGCATAGCCGGCGGCGCGGTAAATCCCGGTCAGAAGCTGTTTGCTGTACGGCCCGCCGGGGCTGTCCGCGATGACGACGTCTCCGACTCCCCATTCCTGCAAAAGGCGGATCACCCCGCCCGCGACAGCCGGATGGGTGGTCGTAAATTCCTCCGGGCGCCGTTTCATCAGCAGGTTGGGCTTTAGGAGAACCTTCATCCCCGGCTTCAGATCTTCCTGAACACCGAGGGCCTCAAACTGGCGTTTGACCGCATGGTAGAGCGCTTCTTCTTCGTAATTCTCCAGCCGGATGCAGCTTATTTCAGACATGCTTCACGTTCCTTTGCGAGTTCCTCCAAAAATTCTCCGATCCGCTCGATGGCCTCGAGCAGATGCTTCTTGGAATAGGAATAGGACACCCGGATGAACCCTTCCCCGCTTTCCCCAAAGGCGTTCCCCGGGACGACCGCGACCCTTTTGGAATACAGGAGTTTCTCGCAAAATTCATCCGACGTCAGCCCGGTCGACTGGATCGACGGAAATATGTAAAACGCCCCCTCCGGCTCAAAGCAGGGAAGGCCGATCGAGGTAAACCCGTCGATGACCAGCCGGCGACGCGCGTCATAATCCTCCCGCATCTCCCGTACACTGTCGTCACAGCTTTTGAGCGCTTCGATCGCCGCATACTGGCTGGTAGTCGGGGCGCACATAATCGCAAACTGGTGGAGCTTGATCATCTGCTTGATGATTTCACGCGGGCCGCAGGCATAGCCGAGCCTCCAGCCCGTCATGCTGAACGACTTGGAAAACCCGTTGATGACGATGGTGCGCTCCCGCATCCCGTCGATCTCCGCAACCGAAACATGGGGCTGGTCCCCATAAGTGAGCTCTGCGTAAATTTCATCCGAAAGAACGACAATATTAGTGCCCCGCAGCACCTCGGCAATTTCTTCGAGATGCTCCCGCCGCATAACGCCGCCGGTCGGATTGTTTGGAAAGGGCAGAACCAGCAGCTTTGTTTTAGACGTGATTTTTTCCCGGAGTTCGTCCGCTGTCAGCCGGAAAGCGTTTTCCGCCCTGGTCGGGATCGGGACAGGAACACCGCCGGAAACGGTCACAATCGGCGAATAGGCGACGAAGGAAGGCTCGACGATCAGCACCTCGTCCCCCGGCTCCACAAAAACCCGGATGCAAAGGTCGATCGCCTCAGAACCGCCCACCGTGACGACGACTTCGTCCTTCGCCTCATAACGCAGGTGATATTTCCGCTCCATATAACGGGCGATTTCCTCCCGCAGGGCCATCAGGCCGGCGTTGGCGGAATAACGGGTCATCCCCCGCTCCAGCGTCTCGATCCCCTTCTGTCGGATCGCCCACGGCGTTTTAAAATCCGGGTCGCCGACGCCGAGGGAGATGACGTTGTCCATCTGCTCGGCAATATCAAAAAACTTCCGGATCCCGGAAGGCTTGACTTGCTGAACCTTTCGGGACATCAAAGAGGAATAATCCATCACAGCAAAGCACTCCTTCTGTCATCGGAGTCCTCCCCGCAAAGGACGACCCCCTTTTCTTTATAGCGCACCAGAACAAAATGGGTCGCCGTAGACAGGACGGAATCCAGCGCCGCGAGCCGCTGCTGTACGAACAGGGCGATATCCTTAAATGTCCGGCACTCGAGGATGACAAGAAGATCGTAACCGCCCGACATCAGATAAACGGTGTCCACTTCGGAATAGCTCATGATCCTCCGCGCGATATCCTCGAACCCCAGGTCGCGTTTTGGAGAAACCTTGACCTCGATAATGGCCTGGACGGCTTCCTCATCCAGCCGTTCGTGGTCTAAAAGGACTTTATATCCGCGGATGATCCCCTGTTTTTCATAAGAGGCAATCTGTTTTTCCACTTCCTCTGCCGTCGTCCCAAGCATGGCGGCCAGCTGCTTGCTGGAAAATCTCGCGTTTTCATTCAACAAAGACAATAACTGATCCATCTCAATGTCTCCTTTTTATCAAAATTCCTATGGAACAGGGTGAAATTCACCCCCATTCCGCAAATACATTTTGTCATAGGACTGCAACTCGCCTACAAAAGTCGTTCGGGCTTTATCTTGCGTCCTGCTCCCCGTACCCGACCGGACAATAGGGCGACGGAGTGCCTCCGTAATCGATTCGCGCCCCAATGCGTTACCAATTTACAGGTTCTCGCCCCGCAAGGCGCCTAAGATAAAACAAGTACAATGTGCCGCACAAGGTCTGTGCCCAGACAGGGCAGTCGCACACCAATGTTTTCTGGTTTTTGGGTAATAGACTTGCGAGGCACAGAGCCTAAAATCATAAACAAACGCGTCTAGCAGGGCCTGTGCCCGGACCGGGCAATTCGCACACCAACGTTCTGCCAGTCTTTAGGTGATTGTCCTGCAAGATTTTCGAAATAAAATAGATAGGGTGTATCTCGCGGGATATGAACGGCATTTTTAGCACTGTCTGCGAATCGCGATTGCGAGCGGAGACACTCCGCCGCGACTGGCCGGTCTGGCCACAGACCGCGATTGCCAGCGGGGGCTCCCCGCCGAAATCTTCGATTTCGCCAACGGGTGAGGTTATTATTACGAGCCGCAGGCGAGTAACAATGTTCTCGGGTACCCGTTCGAAATCTTCGATTTCGCCAACGGGTGAGGTTATTATT
>CAZSIV010000054.1:0-11665 GCA_964607135.1 uncultured Oscillospiraceae bacterium
TCGGTTAACCTTTTTTGAACCACGCGACTATCGCGTGGTTTTACTATACAATAAAGGGCCGGCCTGTAAACAGGCCGGCCCTTTTCACATTGCCTTCACAGCACGGCACTCAAAAAAACTTGAACTGCCGGTCGCCATATCCCATCTGATAGGCGCGGATGATTTCTGGCATCCGATATAAAATTCCCCGGCTGTCGCAGGCCGCGGAAAAAGGGTTCCACAATTTCTCAGCCTGTGGACTGCCGCACCAATAACGGGAGCCGAATCGGCGGCGGTACTGCTCCGAAAAACCGGGAAACAGCTCGTCCAGCTTTTGATAATAATATTCCCGCTGCCCCTGCCGCAGGGTCATTCCAAACGCTGGATAGATAAAACGCGCACCGCTTTCATGGGCTCGTTCCACGATAGACAGAACATTTTTGAGGCTGTCCTCCAGAAACGGAAGAACCGGCATCAGCAAAATCCCGGTGAAAAGGCCGGCTTCCGAAAGCTCTCTGACCACCTCAAACCGTCGTGAGGAGACCGGAGCCCCCGGTTCGATCAGCCGGCTCAGCGCATCGTCCGCCGTTGTGATGGTCATCTTCAGCAGAACCGGCGACTCCTCTTTGATTTCACGGAATATGTCGATATCCCGCAGGATCAGCTCACTTTTCGTGGCGACTCCGACCCCAAATCCATATGCGCTGACCAGCTCCAGCGCATGGCGGGTCAGTTCCAAATTTTTTTCAAACGGGTTATAGGGGTCGGACATCGCCCCGGTCATGACAACCCCGGTTTTTGCCTTCCTGCGAAGATCGTTGCGGACAATCTCCAAGGCGTTTTCCTTTGCCCGCACCCGGTCGAATTTATCGATCCCATAGCAATCGCTCCGGCTGTCGCAATAGATACAGCCATGACAGCAGCCGCGGTAGAGGTTCATATTGTATTCCCCGCCGAACCAGCCCGTGCTCTTAGAACGCGTTACGATCGTCTTCGCCGGGATCCATCCCACACTGGAGTCCGAATCACGCTTCATCGTCATAAAGATAGTTCACCACGCCTACAACCTGCCCGCTCTTCTCATAAACCCGCGGGACGCGATGCCCAACGGCGCAGATGACTTCGTAGCCGATGGTTCCGGCCTTTTCCGCCAATTCGGCGGCGCTGATCTCCTCCTCCCCATCCCGGCCGAAGATGGTAACCTCGTCCCCCATAGAAACCTCGGGGATGTGGCTGACGTCCAGCATCAGCTGATCCATGCAGACCGTGCCGATCACCCGTGCCCGTTTTCCCCGAACCAGGAACTCCGCCCGGCCGGAAAGGGAGCGGGAAAAGCCGTCGGCATAACCGACGGGAACCGTGGCGACCGTCATCTCCCGCTCGGAAACAAATTTTCTGCCGTAGCTGACCGAAACGCCCGGCCCCACCTTCTTAACCATCGAAACTACCGATTTCAGCTCCATTACAGGCTCGATTTCCGGATCGGCGACCTCACCGCTGGGATTCAGTCCATAAAGAATGATGCCCGCTCGGGCAAATCCATAATGCTCCTCTGGAAGCTGTTCGATCCCCGCGCTGTTTTTGGTGTGCGCCGTTTGAAACTCTACTCCGTTTCCTTTTAGCTTCAACAGGATATCTTGAAAGGAATCCAACTGTTTCTGCGTATAGCCCACAGACTCGGGCGACGTTTCATCCGCAACCGCATAATGGGTGAAAATCCCCGTTGGATTCAGGCCGGGCAGACGAACAACTCGAAGGAGTTCATCCAATGCATCGTATTCATCGTGATGGACAAACCCGATCCGCCCCATCCCCGTATCAATCTTAAGATGGCATTCCAATACGCATCCGAAATTATTGATTTCGCGGCTGAGCTGCAATGCGTATTCCAAGGAATAAACCGTCTGAACCAGCCGATACTCAAGCAGTAACCGAACAAGAACGGCCGGCGTCATCCCCAAAATGAGGATTTGGCCTGTAATGCCGCTTTTCCGAAGTGAAATCGCTTCATCGATATTCGAAACGCAAAACCAGGAAACCCCTTGTTTTTGCAGCTCCATCGCAATCATTCCATCGCCGTGCCCATACGCATTCGCTTTGACCACCGCCATGATCTCCGCCCCCTGCGGGAGCAGCGAGCGTATATGGCTGAGATTACGATCTAAACGATCCAAATGGATCTGCGCCCAGCAGCGTTTCATAAAATTTTGCATCTCTTCCTCCTAGAATATAAAAAATTGCTTTTAATTCATAATTTATACATATATTTCATATATAATACAAATTAATTCGGATAATAAATCTCAATATATTTCTAATTTGTAAACGAAAGGGAACGTTATGAGAGAATCGACTGCCTGTTTCACCGGTCCGCGGCCTGAAAAACTTATGGCCGTATGGGACGAACAAGATCCTGGCATCCAAAAGATCAAAGCAGACCTATTTCAAACAGTGACGACACTCGCCACCAAAAAAGGGTACCGGCTATTCCTCACAGGAATGGCCAGAGGGATCGACTTGATCGCCGCCGAAACGGTCATTTCAGTCAAAAAAATGCTGACCAACGTAGACCTCGCCGCAGTCATCCCTTATCGAAACCAACAAAACCAGCAATCAGAATTCTGGAAAAGACGGTACAACGCTGTTCTCGAAGAGTGCAGCCAGGTTTTTATTCTGCATGAAGAATATACTCCCAGCTGTTTTATGGAACGCAACCACTATATGGTCGACCATTCCTCCCACATCATCGCCGTCAGCAATGGGATTCCGACAGGGGGAACCGCTTCCACCATTCGCTATGCCCAAAAACGAGGGCTCGATTTTACGGTGATTACCACTCCCCTTACCGCTCAAAAATGAATCGATGCTCCCTCGTTTTTAAGCCTGTCAAGGAGTCATTACTTTTTGTAATATTCGAAGCGGATAAACAAAGTTTCAACTCTTTCAACAGGATTTTCAACAATCAAACAAAGAAGCTTTTATCATAACGAGGTTGTTCCATCGTCATCGTACAGCTCATATTTTGCGTCAGAATATCCGATCATCCGGATGCTTTCCTTTTCGATGTCGGGAACAGATTCGGCAAAATCAGCTACAGGGATAGAACGACCGTTTCTGACGAAAAGCGGGACTTCATTGAGCGCGACTTCCACATAATGATGCCCTTTTTCCAGCGTGGTTTCAAAAAGACTGCCGTCCGGCAAAAACTTAATCAGCTTCATTTCTTCCGGGAGATATACATATCTGCCGTCCGCATTCTGCGTGTACACGGGAGCGACCATCACCTCGTCGCCGATCATCAATTGATCTTCCACTCTGCGCGCAGCGGGATCGTCCGGGTATACAAACGCCAGCGGTTTGAAATACAGGTCATTGTTCAGCGCAGCCTTCATATATTCGCTGTAAATATAAGGGAGCAACCGGTAACGGACGCCGACGACATGGCGGAAATCATCGATCCCTTCAAACTGATAGCACTCCTGTTTTCGAGTACCGGCAGTTGCGTGATCCCGCATGAGAGGGGTAAACACCCCGAACGCCAGCCAGCGGAGAAGCAAATCCCGGGTTGTATTCGAGCCAAAACCGCCCAGGTCAGCCCCAGAGTACAGAAAACCGCACATGTTCAGAGAGGGCATCATTTTGATGTTTAAAAGGAGATGAGACCACCAGGAGTGATTATCACCTGTCCAAATCCCAGCATAGCGGTGCATCCCGATATAGGATGAGCGGGAAAACATCAAGATCCGTTTTTCAGGCGCAAGCCTCTCAAATGCCTCCGCAGCCGCCCTCGTCATATAATATCCAAAAAGATTCTGCACCTTGTCGTGGCGGATCATCTTCCCGTCCACATTATGATAGAAACGCTTATAATCCTCCGGATTGTTGGCAAGATGCTTCATCTTTGTTTCAAGATCCGCATAAGAAACGCCGGGATTCGCGCTTAAGAAATCTCTCATGAGACTTTTGAACTCTTCCATCCCCTCTTTGGAGTAAAAGATGGACGGCTCATTCATATCGTTCCAAAAGCCGTCTATCCCCTGCGACAGCAAAAAATCATATTGATTGCCAAACCATTCCCGCGCTTCCCGGTTGAGTACATCCGGGAAATGCGTCCAACCCGGCCAAACCGCCGCGGTAAAGTCCGACCCGTCTTCCCGCTTGCAGAAATAGCCCTTCTTCTTTCCCTCTTCATAGATATTATAGCCGTCTTCAATTTTTACGCCGGCATCGATAATGGGAACCAAATGGATCTTTTCCGCCTTCATGTCGTTTACAAACGAACGGAAATCGGGGAACCGTTCCCGGTTGATCGTGAAATCCTTGTAGTCTTCCATATAGTCGATGTCCATATAGATCATATCGATCGGAATGTGGTTGTTCCGGTAATTGGCGGCAACCTCCCTGAAATCCGACTCCGTCATATACCCCCAGCGGCTCTGCCCAAAACCAAAAGCGAATTTTGGCGGGAGATAGCTTCTCCCGATGATGCCGCGGAACTGTTTGACAACGTCATAAGCGGACTCTCCCGTAATTATGTAAAGGTACAAATCTGCATCTTCACAGGAAACTTCTAATCGGTCATATCTCGTATAGCCGATATCAAACTCGATGCAGCCGGGATAATCAAAGAACAAGCCAATGTTCTGCTTGCCGGAAATTACGATAAAATTATGCGCTCCATACAAAGAGACCTTATCTTCCGTATGGTTCGGATCGTCCACACATTGGCTGACATATCGATATCCCCGCTTGTTGATGCCGCGGTTGGATTCTCCCAATCCGTAGATAATATCCTCATCCTCCATGAAAAGAGAATAAAAAAATCCCTTTTCCAATGAAACTGTTCCATATTCAGGAATTCCGGGCGACGATTCGACAAACCTTACCACTGCTTCCGTTTCGAAGGGTTTTCCAAACACATATTTTTTAATCATATGATCTCCCCCACCGTTGTTTGAATCAAACGCTTTTCCTTTTAATGACGCTGTATAAGATAAGCATGCAGGTCAGGATGATATGGCCATTGTAAGGCCGCTGCCGATATCTTAGCAGCTTCCATCGTCTTCCATTATAGCAAAAATCCAAGGCGATTTCACTGATTATTTTAAATAAAATAAAATTTCAGAAGACAGCCTTGCTTTATCACACAGCGTTCTGCCTATAGTTGATATTACTTTTAAACAATACAAATTTTGAATAGATCACGATCGAGAAAAATCGCTTGAAAGGCGATGTTTTTTTCGCCATTATGCACCTTCAAAGCTTGCAATCCGTCAATATCAACGCTCTTTTACACCTTGATGAAAAAATGATTCATTTTAAGGGCGGAACAGTTTTGAAAAATGGAAAATTTTTCTGAGGCACAGCGTAAAACGCAGGAATCCTGCCAGATTTCGAAACTTTACGCAAAGTATCAGGAAAATTTTCTCGCTTAAAACCGATTTCTCCCTATTGCGGTTCACCTTTATAAAAATCTGTTGAAACAAAAAAATGACGGGCAACGCCCGTCTGAAATCAGATCAGATCAAATCAGATCAGTAATAATAAAGGAGAGGGTAAAACAGAAATAAATTATTCCTGCGAGTATTATTATAACAATGCGCTCCTTTTTTTGTATGAATAATCATCACCGCAGTTATGTCCGTTTTCTTAACTTTTGGAAAAAGGATCGGAGCAATTCAGCGCACTCATTTTCCAGTATGCCCGCCTGTAAAACCGGGCGATGATTGAAATCACAGGCAAAAAGGTTGATCTGTGATCCACAGGCCCCTGCTTTTTCATCACAGGCACCGAAAATCACCCGCTTGATTCTGGAATTGATAATAGCACCCGCACACATCGGACAAGGTTCTAACGTCACATACAACTCACATTCATGCAGACGCCAGCCCCCCAGCTTTTTGCAGGCCCGGTCAATCGCAATCAGTTCAGCATGGCAGAGCGCGTTTTTCTCCGTCTCCCTCAGGTTGTGCGCAGAAGCAATGACCTCGCTTCCCCGCACGATCACAGCTCCAATCGGCACCTCACCGGCTTCAAAAGCCGTTTGCGCCTCATTTAAAGCGCATCGCATCATCTTCTGCTCAAACGTCGGATCTTTCATCGTCAGATCACCGCCCGCACTGTAAAGAAAACAAACGCCAACAGTGCTAGGAGCATTCCCATACTTCCAAAGCAAAAGGCCATCCGTTTGGATGAAGAAAGGCCGGAATTTTTTAATAGCGGGATAGAAAAGGCTGTCGGCTCCCTGCGGATCAGGATGAAAAAGGCCACGGCTCCTGCCAGCAGGAACAAAAGCGAAACAATATTTCCGATCAGTTCCGAATAACCTGACAGAACTGTCCGAAAAATCAAAAGCTCAAAGAAAGAAACAAGATTGATCACAAAGTGGATGAGCACTCCCGTCCAAACCGAGCCGGTTCGAAGGACAAAATAGCCGATCAGAAGACCCATTATCAAAGCGTTGACATCCTGCATCAGATTAAAATGCGCCAAGGCAAATAACACGGAAGACACAACCAACGCAATTCCGTCTCCAAAGCAGCGCAGTCCCTGCAAAACCAATCCCCGGAACAGAAGCTCCTCCAACAGAGCCGGAATTATCGTCAGCAAAATCAGGCTGACCACAAATTCCAACGGCTCATTTGGAATCGAGTAATAAGATACCGCCGTATAAACTCCTAAAGCAGAAGCACCACGCTGTACCAATTCCGCTGCAAACGCACCTAAAACGGAACCGGCCAGCGCCATTGGCAGGGCGAGAGAAACCATTCCAAAACGGGGAGCAGAAAACGCAGAGCGAATCGTCACATAGTGACGCAGAGCGCCCCAAAGAAAAAGAGCAGGAATTCCCAGCTTCACGACCGTTGTTGTCAGGTCGACTAATTGAAGCATTAGCTGTGTTCCATATACCCGCATCGTATTAAAGTTAATCCCGACCGGGAGCCCAAAAGAAGAATACATCAATACAACAGGAAGCGTAATCAAAGCGGAGAGAAGAATATAAAAAATCATTGCAATTCCCACATGGCCAGCAACATATCGAAGATGACGTCTCTGAACCATTGCCGGATCGTTTACAATAAATCCCGTTCCCGGAATATAGGTGTATCCGCTTTCCGAATTCCGCGAGGGGATGTAAGAAATTCTATCGTCCTGACGATTTGAACGTTTTTCCATTTTTCATTCCCCTTTCGCTGGATTTTCCTCGGCATTTTCCTGGGAAACATTATATCATGCCGCATTGTGAAAAGCAACGAGCTCGCCGGTTGTCAAAGAAAATTTACACTCTAAAATAACGTCAATATATTTTAATAAATAAAAATAATAGTAGAATTTTTAGTCATATACGTTAATTTATTAAATAAAAAAGATCGAAAGCTATGCATAAAAAGTGCGATGTCATAATTGAGATCTCACTACTGCGATCCTGTCTTTTATCATAGAGGCTCCACCCGTGGCGTTTGGGATAGCTCGCTATTCGGTAGAGTCAAATCCTCTGGATTTTTATCCTACCCGTTTTTGCCGCCGCTGTCTTTGTCGGAATGGCCTTGTTAATAACAAACAGCCCTGATATATCCTACTATATCAGGGCTATTTAAACTCAATTCCTCAAAATCTGGTCGGGCTCATACCGGTTGGTCAGCACCAGCGCCACCCCGGACGGCAAAATCACCGAGATCACCGAAATGATCCCTAACCACATCACCGTCATCCAGCTAAACGTAAAGCCCCCGACCGTCCGGCTCAGTATCTCGTACCCTGCCCAAGCCAATAACAGCGACATGAGGAAAGTGATAACCGCCTGCACTCCCATCTCGCTCATCACAAGCTTCCGGATCTCCCCCTTCGTCAGACCGTTTGCACGCAGCATCGCGATTTCATACTTCCGCTTGTCGATGATATTCACATAGACGATCGCGGAGAGACAGAGGATCACCGCCAGGATCGCCAGCGACACGTACAGCACCATCTTCTGCGAGTTGTCCACCGACTCCATCACCGCTTCGTAGTCCTGGTACTCGTGGATCACGTCCAGGTCCGGCGCAATCTCCGCCACCGCCTTTTTCACCGCGTCGATGTTCGCCACGTCGTCCACCATCAGGTAGTACGCCCAGGGACGCCAATTATAAAAATCATCATAATATTTTTCAGCTTCAGGATATTTTTCAAAATAATAATTGAAATCGTTACTATCCACTTCATTTTGTTTGATATAATTTGATAATACACTAGAAGATGCATATATAGCAGCACCAAACATGATATCCATTGCATCAGTTTCTAAAACACCACGTACAGGTAAAGTGATTTGCTTATTTACACACCAATCTTCAGTAATTCCCCACGTGGTATCCTCATCAGGTTTTACGTGCATTCGCTTAACCGGGATAGCAACATCTATCGTCAGTTCTAATCCATTTAAATCTTCTTCAGTCAACCCTAAATCCGTATATAGTTGAATGGGTAAGTAAACTCCAATATTGGGGTCAACGGATTTATCGATCATTCTACATTTTAATTCCATACCCTCATACGAAAAATATGAAGCAATGAAATAATTCCCTTTAATTATATTTTCCCCCGGATCATAAAGATTTTTTCCGGTTTCGGGATCATCTATTGTTATGTTACAAAATCCTCTACTTCCCTCCTTACCTGACATATTTTTATAATATATATATGAATTAAGTTCTCCAGTTTTTAAATGGGCAGTATCTCTATTTAAGGACTCTTTTGTAAGAGAAGAAAAATTTTGAAAAAAAACTACCGAATCAGATTTTTCTACTCCCTCTATTTTTTGGATCTGATCTATTTCTTCTTGCAAAAGAGAAGTCGAGTGAGCATCATATACTCTAGTTTGAGCAACATCTGGGAAAAAGCGTCTCACAACAACCAATTCCCGTTCCGACACGGTTTGCATATTCCGCCGCTGCTGCTCCTCAAAGTCCTTGATATACCCCGTACTCAACGCTGTGAACGCTACCGACAGCGCGCAGATCCCCACTGTCAGTTCCTTCAGTATCTGCCCTTTCCTCCCGTTCTTCCTCTGGTATCTCAGGTAAAACGGAAGCTTCAATTTCCACTTCTTCTTTTCTTCTTTTTCTTCCTTGAAACTCGTTCCCTCTATGTACTCCTGCCCTTTTATCAGGACAGGCTTTCTCTCCTGTATATCATATATGACTCCGCACCGTTCCACCACCGCTTTGCTGTGGCTTGCCACCACTACCTTCTTTCCCTCTGCCGCGATTTTCTCCAGCAGTCTCAAGACCTGCTCCGTGTTCTCTTCGTCCAAGGATGATGTCGGTTCGTCCGCGATGATCAGCTCAGGCTCTTTTGCCAGCGCACAGGCGATCGCCAATCGCTGCTGTTCCCCGCCTGACAGCGAGGCTGGATAGGCGTTCTCCTGCCCCGAAAGCCCTACCTGCTCCAACAGCGCCGCTATTTGAGAAGCGCCGGTGTCCGCCCCCGCAAGCGAGGCGGACAGCCGGACATTTTCTCCTGCCGTCAGGTTTTGGTTCAGGTTGTTTTCCTGAAAGATATACCCGATCTTTGTCTTCCGCAGGTTCCCCTTTTCTTCTTCGGAAGAAAGGTCGATCTGCTTCCCGTCAAAGATATACTCGTATTCCTTGCAGGAGGAGACCAGCCCCACGCAGTAGAGCAGGGTTGTCTTTCCGCTCCCGGATGGCCCGGTCAAAGCCGTCAGCTGCCCGTCCGGGATCAGAAGGCTTCCGTCCTCGATCACAGATTCTGTGAATTTGATCTGCACCTTCTTCAGCTCTAACATACGTGGGGCCCTCCTTTAAAACTAATGTTCCTGACCACTACTATAGCCTACTTGTTCACCAGTTATATAAGAGAACCACTGTGTTTGTGGAGGAGTCGCTGGTGATGACGCATTCCATGCTTGCACTGCTATGTTAGTAAACTTGACATTAATTGTCATACCTTGATACTTTAGGGAACTCAAATAACCATAAGCAATCGCAAATGAACTTCGGGCATTCGTAGTTGTAGTAACGCCTGTGGCATCAGCTGTGTAAAGCTGCTTTGTCGCTATACTGTTACCAGAAAGAGTCGAACGCATACGAGCGTTAAAATAACTACTTCCTCCGTATACATAATATGTTTGGGTTGGAGATTCATACGCAGACACCATCAATGCCGACGAAACGACTAGCATCATAACCGCCAGAAAAGCAATCATGATTTTCTTTATTTTTCTTGTGCTCACGTTTGGCTTCATCATATACTATTTATCCAAAAGATTCAATCATATTTTCATCTATTTTGCCCATTAAGGAAAAATTTGGATGATGTGACAAAAAACTACTTTTTATTTATGCATCTTTCCTATCCTCTTTAGACTGGAAATACTCATAAACCGCCCAATATAGCTCCAAGACGAATTTTGTCTATCGTTCTAATCTGTCCGAGCAGTACCATTAATTTTTTCATACCATCCGCTGTAAAAATGACATGCGTGGGAAGATATGTTTTGTCCAGCTCACTGTGACTACCACTATGATTGTGGTGCGGCTGTGTTGGTTGCCTTAATCGTAATAAAAACAGGACGGTTGCCGTCTTGTCCGCTGACGACTATCGACGACAGTTCGGCATAATAGATTTCGTCTCGTTTACTTTCGCATAAGTTGCCCCCCTCCATAACGGTTGTTTTCTGAGAATTCGCTGCAGATGGCATTTTCTGTTCCTTGATGAGCTAATTACTCGATAAAGATATCCGTTTTCTTTTGTGGATTTCCTATTTGAAATTGTCGGAAGAGCTTTTTTCCGAGTAAAGTCTGCTTGCCTAATTCATCTAATGCTCCTGCGCCGGGGACTCATTTTGTCAGCATAAATACAGTAAAACTTATTTTCTATTCCTCCGAATCCGTATAGATTTCTTTCGCCATGCGAAACGCTGCCCACGCTTTCGGCCAGCTTGCATAAAAGGCGGCGTGCGTCAAGATTTCCGCCATTTCTTCTTTTGTGACGCCGTTTTTCTTTGCCTCACCGATATGAAAAGCAAGAGAACTGTCAAGAATGCCGCTTGCCATAAGCGCCGTCACGGTAACCACGCTTCTATCTCTTGCGGACAGCTTATCCTCTCTTGACCACACTTCACCGAACAATACATCATCGTTCAGCTCGGCAAATTTGGGCGCAAAATTGCCAAGTGCATCTCTGCCTGCCGTTACTTTTTTCATCGTCATTTTCTCCTTTATTTCAGTTTATCATATTCTTCGGCATCCACCGGCTCCAGCCATTCGTTGGAACCGTTTTCTGCCGGAACCTCCACAGCCAAGTGGGAAAACCAGCTGTCCGGCGCCGCACCGTGCCAGTGCTTGACTTCGGGCGGAATATTGATGACGTCGCCCGGTCTCATTTCTACAGGAGGCTTGCCCCATTCCTGATAGTAGCCGCGCCCTGCGGTACAGAGCAAAATTTGTCCGCCCTTGTGATGAATGTGCCAGTTGTTGCGGCATCCCGGCTCAAAGGTGACATTGGCGATACCGACACGTTCTGTTGTCAGCATCTTTAAATAGCTTTGCCCGACAAAAAACTGGGCATAGGCATCGTTTTTCTCGCCCAAAGGGAAAATCTGATGAAATTCATTTGCGTTCATGATAAAGACTCCTTTAACCGAATAACGTACTGTAAAGTTAAATGAAAGTTGAAGACCCGTCAG
>CAZSIV010000055.1:0-10886 GCA_964607135.1 uncultured Oscillospiraceae bacterium
GCTGCGGCGAGCGCGGCAACGAGATGACCGACGTGCTGCGGGAGTTCCCCGAGCTCAAGGATCCCCGGACCGGGGAATCTCTGATGAAGCGGACGGTTTTGATTGCCAACACATCCGACATGCCGGTTGCGGCCCGTGAGGCCTCTGTCTACACCGGAATCACCATTGCGGAGTATTTCCGCGATATGGGTTACGATGTGGCTGTTATCGCCGACTCCACCTCCCGCTGGGCCGAGGCGCTCCGCGAGATGTCCGGCCGTCTGGAAGAAATGCCCGGTGAAGAGGGCTATCCCGCTTATCTGGCATCCCGTCTGGCCCAGTTCTATGAGCGGGCCGGTTCGGTGGAATGTATTGGTTCCGACGACCGCCAGGGCAGCCTGACTGCTGTCGGTGCGGTCTCCCCTCCGGGTGGCGACCTTTCGGAGCCGGTTTCTCAGGCCACCATGCGAATTGTAAAGGTGTTCTGGGCGCTGGACGCGTCTTTGGCGTATAAGCGCCATTTCCCGGCCATCAACTGGCTGAATTCCTATTCCCTTTATCTCGATTCTCTGAAACCTTGGTTTGATGAGAATCTGGGGCCCGAATTTATCCAGGATCGCGCCAGAGCGATGAGCATCCTGCAAAATGAGGCCAGCTTGAATGAAATCGTTCAGCTGGTAGGTAAGGATGCGCTGTCTCCTGCCGATCAGCTGACGCTGGAAGTGGCCCGTATGGTGCGGGAGGACTTCCTCCAGCAGAATGCGTTTGCCGATATCGACAGCTTCTCTGCCTACGACCGGCAGAAAAAGCTGCTGGCGATCATCCTCCGTTATGAAACGCTCTGCCGCGATGCGATCAACAGAGGGGCTTTGGCAGCGCCGCTGTTCGACATCCCCGCCCGTGAGAAGATCGGCCGTGCGAAGAGCGTGCCTGCTGATGAGTACGTTGAGACCTACCGGAAGATCGAGGAAGAGATGGAACAGCAGATCGAAGCTGTGGTAGCGCAGGGAGGTGAAAACTGATGATTCGTGAGTATAAAACCGTAGAAGAAATCGTCAGCCCGCTGATGATGGTTCGGATGGTAGAGGGCGTCACCTATGATGAGCTGGTAGAGGTAGAGCTCCACGACGGATCGATCCGCCGCGGCAAGGTGCTGGAGGTCAATGGCGATACCGCCGTTGTCCAGCTCTTCGAGTCCGCCGCCGGGATCAACCTGGCGGATGCCAAAGTACGTTTCTTGGGGCATCCTTTGCAGCTGGGCGTGTCGAGCGATATGCTCGGCCGCGTCTTCAACGGCATGGGCCATCCAATCGACGGCGGCCCAGACATTCTGGCGGAGGAGTACCGTGACATCAACGGCCTTCCGATGAACCCCGCCGCCCGTGACTATCCGAACGAGTTTATCCAGACCGGCGTCTCCACGATCGATGGGTTGAATACCCTGGTGCGTGGACAGAAGCTCCCGATCTTTTCGGGATCCGGCCTTCCCCATGCGAATCTGGCGGCTCAGATTGCCCGTCAGGCCAAGGTGCTGGGGGATGACGCGTCGAATTTCGCGGTCGTATTCGCTGCGATCGGCATCACCTTTGAGGAGTCGGAATTCTTCGTCAATGAGTTCCGCCGCACCGGTGCGATCGACCGAACCGTGCTTTTCTCCAACCTGGCGAACGATCCGGCTGTCGAGCGTATTTCCACCCCTCGTATGGCGCTGACCGCCGCAGAATATTTGGCCTTCGAAAAAGGGATGCACGTTCTGGTCATCATGACCGATATCACCAACTACGCCGAAGCGCTCCGTGAGGTTTCCGCTGCGAAGAAGGAGGTACCGGGCCGCCGTGGTTTCCCGGGCTACCTCTATACCGACCTGGCGACGCTGTATGAGCGCGCCGGCCGCCAGCTGGGCAATCCGGGCTCGATCACCTTGATCCCGATCCTCACCATGCCGGAGGACGATAAGACCCATCCGATCCCGGACTTGACCGGGTATATCACCGAGGGGCAGATCATTCTGTCTCGTGCCCTTTACCGCCAGGATATCCATCCGCCGGTCGACGTTCTGCCCTCCCTGTCCCGTCTGAAGGATAAGGGCGTCGGCAAGGGAAAAACCCGTGAAGATCACGCGGACACGATGAACCAGCTTTTTGCCGCGTATTCCACCGGTAAAGACAACAAAGAGCTGATGAGCATTTTGGGTGAAGCTGCTTTGACGCCTACCGATCTGCTCTATGCGAAATTTGCGGATGAATTCGAACGGCGCTATGTCAACCAGGGATATGAAGAAAACCGTTCGATTGAAGAAACCTTGAATCTTGGTTGGGAGCTTTTGAGCATCCTGCCGAAAGCGGAATTAAAGCGTGTAAAACCGGAGCTGATTGAGAAATACTGGCCGAAGAAAGACCAGGAATAGGGGAGGGGATCACCAATGGCGAATATCACGGTAAGCCCCACCCGAATGGAGCTCACCCGCCTCAAAGGCAAGCTGCGCACCGCCCAGCGGGGTCATAAGCTGCTCAAGGATAAGCGGGATGAGCTGATGAAGCAGTTCCTGGATACCGTGCGGGAGGTTCGCGCTCTCCGGGCCGAGGTGGAGGAGGAACTGATGACGGTTCACAGCTCCTTTACCGTTGCCTCCGCACTGATGAGTTCTGAAGCGATGGAGCAGGCTCTTCTCTACCCGAAGCAAAGCGTAGAGCTGACGATGACGTTTCAGAATATCATGTCTGTCAATGTCCCGATCTACGATTTCCAGACCAAGACCAAATCGGATTCGGATATTTACCCTTATGGTTTTGCGGCCACTTCCGGGGAACTGGACACGGCTGTGGATGCATTGGGGCGGGTATTCCGCAAGATGCTGAAGCTGGCGGAGATTGAAAAATCCGCACAGCTGATGGCGGACGAAATCGAGAAAACCCGCCGCCGGGTCAACGCGCTGGAATATGTAATGATTCCGAACACGCAGGAGTCGATCCGCTACATCAATATGAAGCTGGATGAAAACGACCGTGCAACCACAACTCGGCTGATGAAGGTAAAGGACATGATCTTAAAGGAGTCCATCGAGGAAAAGAGAGCGATGGATGCCGAAGCGATGAATTCCTATGGGAATTCGTGACATGTAAAGAAAATCATAACAGGAAAACCCCCGGACGGAATCCGTCCGGGGGTTTTCCATAGGGGTTTTCGACGGGGCAAAGACTGATTTGGTCGGTTTGTAATTTGTAAAAAGCGCCGTCCTTCACGGAAGACGATATCTCTACTACGAAAAGTGAGATATCGTCTAAGTTGTATGCAGCGCTTTAGGGCCAGGGAAGAGCAATATGGATGTTCGTTTACCGTTTCAATCGGCATTCTGCATTTTGGCCGAGCTGCGGTTCGGTACCAAAGTCACATGAGATAATTGGCAGCGGCATCTGCATCCCCTTGTGAAAAAGTGCCGCAGACCATCATGGCTGCCGTATAGAGCAAAACGGAAAGAGGATCGTAAGGGAAACCGAGCTCCAGCGTGATTTCCATTGGTTCCACCGGCTTCCCATCCGGATTTTCAACCGTTCTTTGGAGGGAGACGGCGGCGCGGTTGTCATTGAAGCTCGAGAGGGTGACCGTGTCCTTTGTAGACATTCCGCAGACGACGGTGCGGATTTTCTTTTCCGCCAGCAGTTTTAATTGTTCGGGACAGGCTGAGTGAACGAGCGCGATTACATTTCCCCGGATTTCTGAAAGTCCAGTGAGCTCTGCGTTCGGCTTTAGAATCAGGACAGAAGGACCGCCGCAAACTTGAGCGATACGGTTGGAATTTAAAAATAGCAGCTCTTTTCCGCTCCCCTTTGTTATAACCCCACGTTCCGCCACCATATGCACCTGGTAGTTCCGCTTTAAATTTTTCTCAAAGATGCGGTCTAGATTTTTTTCACCGGATTCGCCGTACAGAATGATCGTTATCATTTACATCACCGATTTTTAAGAATATGTTTATTATTTACCTGAGGGGATATTTTATGAATAGCAAATTGTTTCAAAGGGGCGAAATCGGCAGTAAAAACCGGACTGCGGATTCTGCAACGCCGGATAAGGAAGTATTTATGTGGGTACTGTGTAACTCGGTAAAATGGGTTTCACCGTTCCCTTTTGCCCTTTATGCTGCGAATTTGAAATCCTGCGGATTTTCCCGTATTTCTTCCATCATAGCGAGGATTTTCTTCATTGTATAAAATATTGCAATAAATCTTCTTTTTCTTCTGACATAAATAGAGCTTTATATAGTTTAAAATTGATAATATTCGGCATGCAATCTACCGCTTGGCTTAAATGTTATCGTACACATTTTTCAACCCAAAGTAACCGATAGGTGAGAATCTTTTTCTTTTATATCGTGAAATTATTGCAGACTATCGAGTTTGGTGCTATAATATGATTGCTATATGCGAAAGCGAGGTATTCATTATGGCTGTTTCGTATAATAAACTTTGGAAGCTTCTCATTGATAAAAATATGAAAAAGATGCAATTAAAAGAAGCCGCAGGCATCGGCTCAACTACTTTATCAAAACTCAGCAAAAATCAGCCTGTATCAATGGAAGTTATGATGAAACTTTGTGGTGTCTTGGATTGCAACATCGGAGACATTATGGATGTCATCGAAAAGAATTAGAAAGGAGAGCTTGCTATGAGTCTTGCCCAAAATGCTTACATAGATGCTTCTAACGTATATGAAAGCTCTCTTGAAAACAACTATAAAAAAGATAATGGAGTTTTTTATACGGATTTATCACTTGCCGAAAAAATGTTAACAGAGCTTAAATTGCCTAAAGATGCAGTAATAATGGATCCTTGTTGTGGTTCAGGCGTTTTTCTTTATGCTGCAAAAAAGCACGAATACGTTAATCTTTTTGGTGCGGATCAAGATAAAAATGCAATCAAATTTTGCTTGAATCACATTAACAACGTTTCTTTTGCGGTCTGTGACTCTATTGGTCAGGCAGCTTCTGCTCTGTTGGATGAATTTGAATTGACTAATCAACCTGATGTTGTTATAGGCAATCCTCCTTATGTTCCTTTAGCAGGCGGTGTTGACTTAAACTGTGATTACCTTTTTAGACGTAGAGTATCAGATTCCGGCAACAATCTGTTCATAGCGGCTTTAATGCGAGCTTTTGAAATCGTTAAAGCAGGCGGAATTGTATCATATATAATCCCTAAGAATTTTCTCCACGTAGCCGGATACAGTTTACTTAGAAGGACTATACTTGAAGAAAAAACGATTCTTTCTATCATAGATATCGGCGCTTATTTCAAGAATGTTCGTGGAGAGCAAATTATTCTTACCGTTAAAAACTGCGTTGCTGATAAAAAACATAAAATTAAATTAAAGAAGTTATCAAGCAACCGTTTTGTGACGATGTCTAATATTCCTCAGGCATTTTATAAGGATGAGATTTTAATCTTTAACTGTGCGGAGGATTATTCAACCTATAAAAAGCTGACTTCCTCATATCAAACATTATCCGATTTATGCAACGGTTATGTCGGCAGAGGAAAATCAATTTCTAAGGAAGCGATTACAGGAAAGGAAATACGAAAGTTTGGGTATAAAAATCACACTGTTCCCGCAACGGGCAGTAAGGTTTTTATTCAAAATATTTATAGTGTAGAAGCGGGTATAATAGCCGCTTTTGGCGGCGATATGGAAGCAGCACAGACAGTTACTGTTTTTACAGATGGTGACGAAAAAATGTGCCGCTACATATTAGGTATACTTCATTCCCGGCTGTGTAATCTTTTCTTATATAAATACTGTTATAACTATTCAAAGCTTACAATGCATACGGATGCGAAGTATTTAAAGAAAATACCACTCCCATCAACGAATCAGCAGAACGAATATTTCGATTCAATACTGAGTTTGGTTAGCAGACTGGAAAGTAATGATTATATGAGTCAAGAATGGTTTGACTGTTTAGAGGAATTGAATCAAATTGTATACAAGGCGTATGACATGAACAAAAAAGAATCTGATTACATTGATTGCGAAGTGAAAAGAATTCAATCTAAAAGGTGGATTTCCGATGGACAACTCTAAGAAATGCAATGACCTCTCCGGCAAAGAATGGCTTCAAAATTCTTTTAGCATTTGGCGGGATTTATCGAAAACAAAAGAAGAAAAAGATTTTAAGCACCCTGCATCCTACCCTGTATCGTTGTGCGAAAAGCTAATACGTACTTTTTCAAAGGCAAATTCGTGTGTATTAGATCCATTTAATGGAATTGGCTCTACAACCGTTGCCGCTCAAAAGCTTGGATGTGATGCTGTAGGAATTGATTTGTCCGAAGAATTTTGTAATATAGCAAAACAGCGAATAGGCGAAGATGATAAAATTCAGATAATTAACGGTGATAGTTTTGAGGTATTGAAAACACTTCCCGAAAATCATTTTGATATTTGCGTTACATCCCCGCCGTATTGGGATATTCTCAATATGAAGCGCAGCGCAGATCAAAAGGATTCCGTAAATTATTCTGATAAAACCAATGATGTTGGAAACGTTGCAGATTATAGCGAGTTTATTGATACAGTATCAAGCCTTTTTTCTTCGGTTAACAGAGTTTTAAAAAAAGGCGGTTATTGTATCGTAAATGTAATGGACATTCGGAAAAAAAGCAGCTTTTATCCTTTGCATAGCGATTTAGCTACAGCATTACAAAAAGTCGGCTATATTTATGACGACCTGATTATTTGGGACAGACAAGCGGATTACAATAATATGCGTCCGCTCGGGTATCCTTATAAATTCCGCATCAATAAGGTTCACGAATACCTTTTGATATTTATTAAGGAGTAGATGTTATGGCACTGTTAGGGTCAAAAGCTCTTGACATAGAAGTTAATACCGCGGACTTTTGCTTGATTTTAGGCTATTTATGCAGCCCTGGAAGAATCGGACTTATTGAAGCGCAGATTCCGGAAGAGAAAACATTCATGTTCGAAAGAGAATTTCCCGATGAAGGATATTACCCTATAACGCAGGGTGAAACAACCGGTGGGCATTCGATGAAAAGAAGCCATCAGCTTCGTATTTATTTTAATAATACAAATAATTGTCCTGCTGTTCTTGTTCCTTTTTTAGGCGAGGGAAATACAAGTTACGTAAAAAGAATCAATAAGGGCAAATTTGTTGAGAAAATTGTTAGAGATTATGGCTTCCATTTTGGCGAATATCAAAATGTGACAGCTATACGAGCTATTATTTCACGTTTGCACCCTGCAAATCTTTCAGATTTTGATCGTGGATATAATTTATAATGGAGGATAGGGAATTATTCAACAATAATTCTAAAATAGGGATGAATTAAAAGGATTGTGATTGTATGAATCGAGAAATGTCTTACCTTTTAGGTATGATTTGTGGTAACGGAGAAGTGAGACGCGGTGCATCAGAAACTACCATCTCTATTGAAATTCCGCACAAAAAATTAGCGACAGAAAATAATAACGGTGTTAGAATATATGTACGTGCAAGTATAACCGATATTCGCACAGTATTAGAGCCTCTAATCGGTACAGGGTTGAACTTTACTCAGCAGGACAATTATTCTATTCTCTCTTTCACTAAGAGAAATGACGAATATATGATGCGAGAAATTTTACGTTATATCGGCAATGCGGTATCTCACGAAAATGTAAGAATTGATGAAGAAGTTTTCTCCTTTACTCGTGATGAAAAAATATCCTTCTTACAAGGCTTTGCCGATGTGACGGGTTACATTCGTAGGAGTAATTATTTCTTTAAAACCTATATGCATCGCGTTTACTTAGAAGTGCCGCATAATTGGTACTTGGTTAGTGATATTTGCCGTTTGCTTAAAGATGTCAGCATCCCCGTACAAGCGATAGATTGGGCGCATCCTAATATGCGTGATGGAAATCTTGTTAAATACGAGGAAGGAAAAATCGATTTTTGGAAAAAGGAACATCAAATTAAAATATGGGCAAACGAATTTTTGCCCATAGGCTTTGCTGTTCTGCACAAAAAAGAGGCGCTCACTCAGTTTGCAGCTGAATTGGTTGACGGCCTTGAAGCAGAAGAAAAAATTCCTGAAGAAGTGACTCATAAATTCTATTGGGAAGGCAGAGGAAAGAATAAAGTCAAACCACATCATCCTGGCGAAAATGATGCTTTTATTCCTTCTGAAATTAGAGGTAAACACTATGATTCTTGGAAGCAAATAGCCAAGGATTTAGGATACGGGGAGTAAAGATATGAGGGAATTTGACTTATACCCACCAATGCAGCAGTGGCTTGAAGCATACCTGAAGGACAAATACAAATCTGCCGATGAGATAATTGTAGTTGACGCACATAGTGAACGTTTGGACAGAGTTTTAAGAAAATACAGTATCGTTCAAGAAGAAGCCATTGGCGTAGAGATTCAAATTGACGTACTTGGAATCGTGAAGCAGGCAGACAAGTTCAAACTGTTTTTTATTGAGGCAAAAAAGACAAGCTTAACACTGCGTGATTTAGGTCAACTGTGGGCGTATTGCAAGCTGATTGATCCGGAAGAGGCATTTTTAATGACTTCTGCGGACTTGGGGTCATTAAATAAACTTTTGAATGTTTATAAAAGAGAAGATTTGCTTGATTTCGGTGATGGTAAACGTATTAAAAAGATGAAAATCGCTGTCTGGAATATGCAAACCAATGCTCCTGATCCAGCGAGTATGATTCCTAAAATCTGAGTATAATGTGTAAATGGCGAGGTAACCGCATCTCGCCATTTAATAGTTTATCGGAATATTACATCGTTATATAATTTCATTAACAGCGTCGATGATCTTGTTGTTTTTTCTTATTCATTCAATAGGATTGAATTTTTTAGTTCTTCAGTGACTTGGTATAACGCCTGCCATATTGGTATCATATTTTCATATATGCTATTTGATAGTTCATCTATATCAGTATATGGTGTTAACCTTTACGCAGCCCGGTTTAGATAACATGAAGTTAGACTTTATAAAGCTGAAAGAAATTTTTGAAATCGCCCTCTCGGCAGGTGGAGATGTGCTGCCCTTGTCAAAGCAAGGGCCGGGCTTTTATTTAAGAAAAGGCACAGTTCTTGAAATCTACGATCTGCCCGGAAATATCGTGGATAAAACCTGTCACAGAGGAACTGGTGATGAAACAGTTGGTTTGATAAAACAAAGGCAGAAACACACCGCTGTCCAGAATCATCTGCTCTGCCTGCTGATAGAGGGCAGCGCTTTGCTCCAGATTTCCCCGTGATGCCTGATACAGTAACTCCTGAAGTCCAGGCAGCTGAATGCCGTATCGCTCCATCTCTTCGAACTGCGATAAAAAGACGCCGGGACTGTTGTATTCTCCCGCCAGTTGTATAACTGCACAGTCGAAGTCCCCTGCCGACAGCCGCCGACGGTATTCGTCCAGCTCGAGCTGTTCTACTTTGAAATAGATGCCCAAATCCTGCTGCCAAACCTGAGAAACATAAGAAAACAGGGCAGGAATCGGCGGATCTTTGGGGACGATCACCGTCAGCTCGGTTAAATTGACCACCTGCAATTCTGAAAACCCCGTCTGTGCCGCTTGCCTTGCAGTTTCGGCGTTATAGGAAGGAACCACAGCATCCGAGAGCTCTTCCCGATAGGACCGGTCGAGGATCGTAACCGCAGGCGGCACAATCGCCGTCGCTGTCGATAAGTAATCGGAAAGGGACTCTGTATAACTGGACCGGTCGAGGCCGTACGCCAGTGCTTTAACGATGTTTTCATTGGAAAGTGCGGGCTTCGTGCGGTTGGTTAAGATTCCCCAAACGGTGTTGCTGTTTCGGTCGATATTGTACCCTTTTCCGGCCAGCGCCTCCGCCTGACGGCCGTCCAGATAAAGAGCGTGAATTTCGCCGCTTTTAAAATCGGCGAGGGTAGCCGTCGTATCCTGCTGGATATAAAGGCTGACGCCGCCGTTTTTCACAGTTGCAGCGGAGTGGTATTCCTCATTTCGCCGCAAGGCAAGATACTCGCCCTTTGACCAGTCCTTTAAGTAATAAGCGCCGTTTGATAAAATCGTTTTCCCGGTCAGGCCGTAACGCCCTTTTGCCTCTTTGAAAAACGTTTCGTTGCAGGGCATAGCGGCAGGAGTAGTCAGGAGCGTCAGAAACATGGCATCGGGGTATGCGAGGCGAATTGTCAGGGTTTGGTCGTCCGCAGCCGTCACACCGAGTGAATCCGCTGAAAGCGTGCCGTTGTGCACCTGCTCGGCGTTTTCAATACAGTAAAGTCTTTTGGCAGAAACAGAACCGGTTGAGGGATCGAAAAGACGCTGGAAGCCGAATACAAAATCCTTTGCGGTCAGCGCTGTCCCGTTGCTCCATTTCGCTTCTTTTCGCAAATGAAAGGTGTAGGAAAGCCCGTCCCCGCTCATCTCATAGTCGGAGGCGACCCCTTCGGTCAGCTTTCCATCTGCGGTAAGCCGGAGCAGCCCTTCAAAGAGATTTGTCACAACCAACGCGGACTGCGGATCGTCGGCCAGCGGGGGATCGAGGTTCACCGGGTCGGAAGGGATATTGTATTTTATCAGCTGATCTGATTTACCCGAGCCACAGGCGGAAAAAGGCAGGATCAGCAGAAGGGAAAGACAAGCGCAGACTATGTTTTTACAGGTAAGCACCTGATTTCACTCTCCTCGTTTATGATTGATTAAAAACGACTGTAAAACAAAAGACCTAAGCCGGAAAGATGATTCATATAATTGATATTATAGAAATTCTGTCGCGATCTGTATAGCTGAATCATTTCAGCCATACAGATGTATAATAGCCGCTCTGCAATTCTTATTACGAGCGCCAGCGAGCAACAAGGTTCTGGGGTACCCGTTCGACATCTTTGATTTCGATAAC
>CAZSIV010000056.1:0-10861 GCA_964607135.1 uncultured Oscillospiraceae bacterium
AGGACTGCAAACTATGTCTCTTTTTCTTTTTGCGAAACTTATTCTACCTTATCAATCCTGTATAGCTCGGAAAAGGTCCCTCGGCAATTTTTCAGGAATTAAACTCTTCTAAAAGAACAAGCTCCTGATGTAAACCAGGAGCTTGTTCTTTATTCCGCTTATTTTTTCGACAAGAAAAGTTATTTCTCCACCAACCACGATTAAGACGAGGGCTATTGGCCATAGCCGCCTGTGTAAAATTTCCACCGTACCTCTTTTACACGCCCTCTGTTTCTTCCGTTTCCTCCTCATCTTCAAGCGGCTCCGCGACCGCGTAAGTTTTACGATAGCGGTTTGGGGTGATTCCCAAATATTTCTTAAACGTTTTGATAAAATAGCTCACATTTTCAAAACCGGTCGACAGGGAAATATCAGTCACAGGGAGGTCGGTGGTTTTGAGAAGAGACTCCGCCTGTCCAATTCGATAATGGTTGATATATTCAGTCGGTGTCATCTGGGTGAATTCCTTAAAATATTTAAAAAAGTTATCGGTGCTCATATTTAAGACATTCGCAAGATCGGAAACGTAAATTCGCTCATTATAGTGCTCATCGATATAAGTAAAGACCCGTTTCAGCCGCTCGCTCTGCTCATAAGCCGGAGTCGCAGGAAGCCCTGGGCTCGTGTGATAGAGCCGGTTCCCGACTACCTCGTAAAGAATGTTCAAAAGCTCTGAAACAACCTTTAGTTCAAAACCCAGAGGCTGTTCTTCAAACAGGCCGTGAATGGAAAGAACGCTCTCCAAAATTTTCCGTTCTCCCGCCGTATTGCCACTGATAATTTCTCCAATGTGGTATTTTCCACCCAAAAGCGGGGTGATAAACTGTTTCTGGCATCGCTCGCTCCCAGGCAGGTTGAGAAGATTCGGATCAAACCAAATGATGAACGCCTCGCAAAGATACGCTTCATCCGGAGAGGACGTTTTATAACGCAGGTGGTGAATCCTTTCGCTGCCGACGATGGCGCATTGCCCTGCCCGCAATACGGTGTGAATCGAATCGACATGAAACTCCAGCTCGCCTTCGATGACATAGATAATTTCATAGTCGCTGTGCCAGTTACAGAAAGTTACGCCTTCACAACCAATACTGCTCAAAGGATGGACACGAACCGGGAATTCCGGCGTGCCATGTTTCCTTTCAAAACGTTTGGTTATCTTCTTCATTCTGCTCCCTCCAAATTGACAGAATTGTATTATATTTATCTATAATAGTATAAGAAATTATTAAATCAATCTGCTATTATTATAACATAATAAATGAGTAAGTAAAGATACGAGTTTATTAGTTGAAAATAGTTTTTTCTATTATGTTTTTAACAATCATTCCACTACAATCTTTTTGTTTTCACGTAAAATTTTCAGCTTTTTTCTTTATTATTTTCTTATTTTAACACAATCGCAGCATTTTTTCAAATCATTAAGAATTAAAAAAGCAACAATCCGCATGAATGAGGAAAATATTTCACTCTACATAACAAACTATTTTCAGAGAGGAAGCGAACCTGTGGAAATCAGGTTTGCTTTTTCTTTTTTAGAAAAATCTAAACTATAATTGTTTTATTTTATCTATACATTTTTCAAGCTGCTATCCCTCATTTGAAAAGGACAGGCACAGTACATTCCCTCTCAATAGCATAAATACAGCCGCACCTTTGGGTACGGCTGTATCGCATCGTTTAAAAAGGCAGTTTAACTTTTGTTTCAACATGATCCGATTCAACGATCAAAAATTTTCCGTATTCGTCCGAAACAACGCGGACACGCTGCGCCGGCTGGCTTTCCAAATCCAGGTCAACAGAGTGGTCGGTTACAACCGGGCGGATAAACGGCGCCGCTTTTTGAACCGATTCCACCGATTCCCGATCCGTAATTCCATACTGGCGGAGCATCGAAATCAAATCGCCGGACTCTTTTCTATCCAAGTCGGATATCAAACGCTCATAATCCGTCGTTTCCTTATCGGACGGCTTTGGCGAAGAGACTGAAGACGGTTCATGGGGTTTCGGTTCTTCGGAGACTGAAACCGCCTGTTTCGGCAGATCCCGGGAAAACTCTGAAACAATCTTTTCCGCTTCCTCTCGGCGGGCTCTTTCCTGTTCTCGCGCCGCCTCCGGATTGGCAAAGGTGTTGTTGAGGTTTGAAAGCTGATAAACCATATCCTGATCGGTTACAATCTCATCCGTTTCCCCCGAGCCCGCCTTTTTCTGCTGCCAAATTGCATCGAGCTCCTCATTTCGATAAACGAGCTCCGAATCCGCACTCCGCTCAATCAAGGCTGGCGTTACAGCATATTCCTCCTCGGCGGCGAGGCTTTCTCCCCGCTTACCCGCCCGGATCGAGGAGACCATCCGAAGGATCAAAAGCAGAATCAGCACCAATCCCAGAATCAGCACTGTGAAAAGGACTCCATTGAAGGTGCCGAGATAATCGATGAGGTACCCGAGATACGGAATTGCATATACAACCTGCCCCCAAACTTCAGAGCGATAAACATTGACAACCGTCTCCGGCTCGTTGTCAAAGGAAACCGCATATTCCGGATCGTCGTCAAAAGAAAGGATCGTTTTAATCCGTCCGCAGACCGGGAGCTCTTCATCCGGATGCCGGTAAAGGATGATATCCCCCGAAATGAGATTCGGCCTTTCGATGGCAAGAACGGCGCTTCCCTTGGGAATCGCTTCATCCATCCGCCCGGCTGTTTCCGCGGAAATCTGATACCCAAAAATAGAGGGAAGCTTCTGCTCTTTTGACGCAAGGGTGCGCAAAACCAGATAAACGGACGACAAGACCAGCCAAAGTGTGACCAGAATGACAAAAAGCATAAAAAGCGCGTTCAGCACGCGATGTTTTTTCCCGGGAGAACTCATAACTACCTCCGAAATCTATTGTTACCTATATCATTAACCTTTTTTCGAATTTTGTCAAGCAGACTCGAATAATAAGTTTCGTCTTTACTGAAAAAGCTCCGCGAAAAGCGGAGCTTTTTCAGCGTTACATCATCCGTCGATCCTCAAACGCTTATATGTTTTGGATGCAGTGCGCAGGGCATTTTTCAATACAGATCCCGCAGCTGGTGCATTTGTCGTAGTCGATTACCGCCAGATTGTTTTCGACCCGAATTGCCTCGTTCGGGCAATTTTTTTCACAGAGCCTGCACGCGATACAGCCTACCTTGCAGACCGCGCGAACCAGCTTTCCGACATCGTGGTTGCTGCACTTGACGGCGACGCGGTCGGTCTGTTTCTTCTGGATAATGATCCCCTTGGGACAGGCGGCGGCGCACATCATACAGCCTGTGCATTTTTCATTATCCACTACGGCGATGCCGTCCTGAACCGAGATCGCACCGAATTGGCAGGCCTTGACGCAGTCGCCAAAACCCAGGCAGGAGAAACGGCAATCCCCTTCTCCCCCGTAAAACGAGCTGCACGCGGCACAGCTTTGGGTTCCTGCGTAGTCGTACTTGACGCCGGTCGCTTCCGAACAACCAGAGCAGGAGACGACAGCGGCCTTTTCAACGACGTCTTCAGCCGCCTTCCCCATGATCTCAGCGATCTGCGCAGCAGCTTTGTCCGCTCCTGGAACACAGCGGGTAATAGGCGCGTCGTCATTGACAATGCTCGCGGCATACTCATCACATCCGGAATAGCCGCAGACGCCGCAGTTGACGCCCGGTAGGGCTTCTCTGACTTTCTCAACCCGTTCATCGGTTTTCACCGCGAAAATTTTCTGCGCAACCGAAAGCAGGAGGCCGGCAAAGAGGCCCAGAACAATAAAAATCAAAATTGGAAGAATGTATACTTCAAACATGAACTGCCTCCGATCGTTTATTGAAACAAACCTTCTACAACCCCGCTGAATCCGACAAAGGAAACCGAGACGATCGCCGCGGCCACCAGTGTGATCGGGATACCCTGAAACGCTTTAGGCACGTTGCAGCTCTCCATCTTCTGCCGCACGCCGGAGAAAAGGATCAGCGCCAGCATAAAGCCGAGGCCTGCGCCCAGCGCATTGACCATCGACTGGCCGAAATCGTATGTATTGTCGATGTTGAGCAGGGTGACGCCCAGCACAGCGCAGTTGGTGGTAATCAGCGGGAGATAGACGCCGAGCGCCTTATAAAGCGGCGGCATGAATTTTTTTAGCAGGATTTCGATCAGCTGCACAAACAGCGCAATGATCAGGATAAACGCAACCGTATTCAGGTAATCCAAACCGAACGGCGCCAAAAAGAAGGTGTAAATCGGCCAGGTGATCGCAGTCGCCATACACATGACAAAGGTGACGGCAACACTCATGCCGAGGGCGGAATCGATCTTCTTGGAAACGCCCAGGAAGGGGCAGATTCCCATAAACTTGGAAAGGACAAAGTTGTCAACGAGAATCGCGCTGACAAGGATGATCAACATTTCTTTCATTCTTTACCGTTCTCCCCGCTCAGGCTCGCGCAGGCTTCCGCAGAAGGACATCCTTCGCAGCCGCCGCAGCCGATCTTTTTCTTTGAAATTTTATATTTTGTTATGATATTGATAACCGCAATCAAAACCGCAAGAGTGAAAAATCCGCCCGCCGGGGAGACAAACAGCTTCATCGGCTCGATGACCCTTTTGGTCAGTTCGATCCCGAACCATGTCCCGCAGCCGAGGATTTCACGGCAGGTGCCCATCAGGAAAAGCGCGAGGGTAAAGCCGAGCCCCATCCCGGCGCCGTCCAGCGCGGATTTTCCGACGCTGTTCTTGCTGGCGAAAATCTCCGCCCGCGCGAGGATGATGCAGTTGACGGTGATCAGCGAAAGGAAGAGGCCCAGGGCGCTGTACAGGCTCGGGACAAAACGCTGAAGCAAAAAACCAACGATGGTGACAAAACCCGCGATGATGACGATAAAGCAAGGGAGCCGAACCGCCTTCGGGATAAAGTTTTTCACCAGCGAAATCACGACGTTGGAGCAGACCAGAACAAAGGTGGTGGCAAGGCCCATTCCCAGCCCGTTGACCGCCATGGTCGTCACCGCCAGGGTCGGGCACATACCGAGCAGAAGAACGAAAACAGGATTTTCTTTTATGATGCCGTTGAGCAGAATCTTAATTTGATTCATCGTTTTTCGCCTCCTTCACTGTTTTGCTGACTTCATCAAAAGAATCGACCGCGAGGTTAACGCCCTCTATAACCGCTTTCGAAGAAATCGTCGCGCCGGAGATCGCAACGATCTCGTTGTCGGCGCTCGCCTTGCCCTTTACAGCGACTAAAGTCGATGCAGACTTATCCTGAAACTGGTCTTTGAAATCCGCTTCCGCAACCTGCGTTCCAAGCCCTGGTGTTTCGGAAGATTCCGCAACCTCATAGCCGAGGATCGTGCCGTCTGACCGGATTCCAACCACCAGCACCAGGCCGGTTTTATATCCTTTAAGTTCTATTTCGAATCCGATTGCATCGTCGCCGTCCGGCAAAATGATGGTGTGGATCCGTTCATCGAGCCCTTCCGGGACGTCGATCGTCGCAAACTCCTCCGAATTGGAAAAAAGGGTTTGAGAGGCAGCAAGCGCTTCGTTGCTCAGGTCGCCCACCTGTTCTACTTTGGTGCCGTTATAGGTAAATACCAGCGCGGTGGAAACAATCAGCGTGACAGCGGTCAGCGCGACGGTCGGCATTAAAATTTCTTTCCAGGTCTTTTTCACGACGCCTTCCCCTCCTTTACCGGTTTTACCCTGCCGAAGGGCTTGAGCTTTGTCGCCTTGTCGATGTACGGCGTTAAAATGTTCATCAGCAGGATGGCGAAGGAAACGCCCTCCGGATAAGAGCCGAAAACGCGGATGACGACGGTCAGGACACCGCAGCCCACCGCAAAGATCAGCTTTCCAAGGGTGGTAGAGGGGGATGTGGAATAATCGGTCAGCATAAAGAACGCGCCGAGCATCACCCCGCCCGCAAGAATCTGGTAAACCGGGTCGAGCCCCAGCGCCCAGGTGAAGAGGAAGACCGTCCCGACATAAGCGATCGGCGTGATCGGATTGATGATCCGGCGGATGATCAAATACAAGCCGCCGATCACCAGCGCGAGGACCGCCGTCTCCCCGAGGGAGCCCGCCCGGCTGCCGAGGAACATGTCAAGGAGCGGCGGGAGCGCGCTGCCCTCCGCGATCTGTGCCAGCGGCGTCGCAGTCGTCACGACGTCGGCCGGGACGAGGATGTCGTTAAACCCGGGCGCTACCCAGGAGGTCATCTGCGCCGGGAAGGAAACCAGAAGGACGATCCTCGCGAGGATGGCTGGGTTGGCAAAATTCTGCCCGATGCCGCCGAACATCTGCTTGGCGACGACAATCGCCACGAAGTCGCCGATCACCAGCATCCAAACCGGAAAGGTCACCGGGACGTTAAAGGCCACTAAAACGCCGGTGACGACAGCGCTCAGGTCGCCGATGGTGTTGTCCCGCTTCATGAGAAGCCGGACGAGAAATTCAAACAATACGCAGGCCAGCACGCTGACACAGGTCAGCATCAAAGCCCGGAACCCAAAGAAAAGCACGGCGCAGACCAGAGCCGGAACCATCGCAATCACGACATTCAGCATGATTCTGCGGGTGGTGGCGCTGCTTTTGACATGGGGAGAAGATGTGACAAGAAGCTTTTCCAATGCAATACCCCTTCCTATTTCTTTTTCTGTCCGACCTGCCGGAGAAACGCTTTGGCAAGCTGGTTTTTCTGAGCGAGATTCCTCTTCGCCGGACAGACGAAGGTACAGCTGCCGCAGTTCATACAAAGGCTCAGATTCCCTTTCTTCAGCGCATCCGCATTGCGCGCGTCATAAGCCATCTCAAGAGCCCGGGGCATCAGGCGCATCGGGCAGGCGTAGATACACCGGCCGCACCGAATGCAGGCGGTTTCCTTCGTATCCGCAATCTGGTCTTCGCTCAAGGCGAGGATTGCGTTGTTGTTTTTGATCACCGGCGCGTCCAGGTCGTAAACCGCGATCCCCATCATGGGGCCGCCCATGAGAATCTTCCGGCAGTTCTCCTTCACGCCGCCGCAAAAGTCGAGCAGATCCCCGATCCTCGTCCCAATCGGGACAAAGACGTTTTTGGGGTCGTTCACCCCACCGCCGTCGACGGTGAGCCGTTTGCGCACCAAGGGCATCCCCGTTTTGATATAGCGGGAGAGGAAGCCCACGCTGGAGACGTTCATCACCAGCACGCCGCAGTCGGCGGGCAGCTTCCCATCCTCCACCACGATGCCGGTGCAGGCGTAGATAATCACCTTCTCCGCCCCCTGCGGGTAACGGGACTCCAGCTCGATGACGTTGATCTCCGGATCGTCTTCCAGGATCTTCATCATATTGTCGATGGCAATCGGCTTATTGTCCTCTACGCCGATGTAAACGTCCTTGATATTCAGCCACTTTTTGACCATTTTAATGCCGTCGATCACATCGTCGACATTTTCGATGCATTCGCGGTAGTCGGACGTGATGTAAGGCTCGCATTCGGCCGCGTTCACCACCAGCTTGGTCACCCGGTCGATGTCCTTGTAATCCAGCTTGATATGGCCTGGGAACCCGGCGCCGCCCAAACCGGCAAGCCCGCTTTCATAGGCCGCTTTGATGAAATCTTCCTTGCTGTCGACGACAGGCGGCTTGACTTCTTCGCTGATCTCCTGCTTGCCGTCCGCCTCAATGACGACGTTTTTCACGAGGCGCCCTCCGACGTCGATCCGGTCGGTGATCTCAACCACCGTACCTGACACGCTGGAATGGATCGGGACAGAGAAGCTGTTCTCGCTTTCGCCGATCTTCTGGCCGACCTTCACCGATTCGCCCACTCTGACCATAGGAGTACAGGGCGCTCCCATATGCTGCAGCATTGGGATTGAAACTTTTGCTGGGATCGGCATCGTTTCCGTCGCATGCTCCGCCGTGTGTTTGCGGTGCGACAGATGAATTCCCCGAAGCCGCTTGATCTGAATATTTCTTGCCAATGGTTCTCCTCCTTCGACCATGGGTCTATTAAAAAAACATGAACACTTTTATTTTACAGACTTCAAGCCTATAAGTCAACAAAATCCGACTATATTTCGTCATAAAACCGTTCGTCCAATTTCTGGACAGCAGCCGGTTTTCTGTTGCTCTGCGCCGGCGGTTGTTTATAACCAGGTCAGACAGGGCTCTCTTACCGGAACAGCCCTGATTTGCAGCCGCGACGCATCCATATATATGCTGTCAAACGGTCGGAGAGAAGAAGTCTCGTTGATTCATTCCCGTTTCGGAATTGCGCCTCCGACAAAATCGGGTTATAATTAAAAGCAAACGCCGGTATTTACAGACGGGGATGTTTGGGTTTTCCTTTCATTTCACACAGGCTTGTCCCATCTTAGCGGCGGAAACACTTTAACTGAGTTATATCACGGAAACCTGGAGGAAGAAATGTTTTTACCCGAAACGATCGGCAATATGGTTGCGGGCGAAACCTGCGAAACGGACCGGATCGGTCTGTCCGAATCGTCCGTTTTCATCTATGAAGATAAGGTTTTGAAGGTGCAGGATTATAGTAAAGAAGCCGAAAACGAGTCCCGTATGCTGCAATATCTGCACGGTAAACTCCCCGTCCCCTCAATATTGGCCTGCGAAATCCAAGATGACAGGTCGTATCTGCTGATGAGTAGATGCAAAGGGGAAATGGCGTGTTCCGGCGCGTATATGGACAATCCGGCCGCCCTGTGCAAGCTGCTTGCAAACGGTCTGAAACGGCTGTGGAGCATCGACATTTCGGATTGTCCGTCCGACCAAAGGTTGTCCCGCAAACTCGCCGAAGCGGAATATTGTGTGGAAAACGGTTTGGTCGACTTGGAGGATGCGGAGCCCGACACCTTTCGCGAAAACGGATTCCAAAACCCCGCCGAACTGCTGCGATGGCTCTATGAAAACAAACCGGAAGAGGAGCCCGTCTTATCCCACGGGGACTACTGCCTTCCAAATATATTCGGCATTCGGGACCAGGCGACCGGTTATATAGACTTAGGCAAAACGGGTATTGCCGATAAATGGTGCGATATCGCGCTGTGTTACCGGAGCTTATCGCATAATTACAGCGGAAAATACGGCTTTCAGGGAAACAAGGCCCATTCCGATTATGACGAACTGCTTTTATTCCACGAACTGGGCGTCGCCCCTGATTGGGAGAAAATACGGTACTATATCTTATTGGACGAGCTGTTTTAATAAAACACCCATATTGTTTGAGAGGGGAGTTGACCGGTATGATCCGTTTAGAGGAGCGCGGAGATTTCCGTGAGGTGGAAAACCTGGCCCGCGAGGCGTTTTGGAATATCTACCGCCCCGGCTGCGACGAACATTTTATTCTGCACAATCTGCGGGATGATCCCTGCTTTGTCCCGGAGCTCAGCTATGTCATAGAAGCAGGCAGACGAATCGTCGGGCAGATCGCCTATGCAAAAGGCAGGCTCAAGCTGGACAGCGGGGGCGAAACCGACATCCTGCTGTTTGGGCCGATCAGCGTCCTGCCGGAATATCAAAGAAAGGGATACGGCGGAAAGCTGATCCGCTTTACCCTGGAACGGGCGAAAGAACTAGGGTATCCCGCCGTTGTCATTTCGGGTTCGCCCGCATATTACGGCCGATTTGGTTTCGAAAGCGGGTCGAAGCACGGTATTTTTCACGAGGGCGCCGACAGGAGCGAAGAAGCGCCCTTCTTTATGGTAAAAATCCTGGACGATCGGGCAGCAAAGGCCTTGAAAGGGACCTATTCCGACCCGCCCGTCTACACAACGGACAGCGCGGCGCTGGAAGAATTCGACCGAAGCTTTCCTCCAAAGAAAAAGGAAAAACGGCCCGGACAGCTCTGGCAGCCGGAGGATGACGGATGAAACGGCTCTACCTCGTCGGCGGAACCATGGGGGTGGGGAAGACGGCCGCCTGTAAGCTGCTCTGCCGCCAAAAGCTCTCAAACAGCGTCTTTCTGGACGGCGACTGGTGCTGGGACGCCAATCCCTTTACGGTGACGGAAGAGACCAAGGAAATGGTGATGGACAACATCTGCCACCTGTTAAATAATTTTCTCCGCTGCTCCGCCTATCAAACCGTCGTTTTTTGCTGGGTGATGCATGAACAGGCGATCATAGACGACATCCTGTCACGGCTGGATACCGCAGGCTGCCGTGTCGTCGCCGTCTCCCTGACCTGCTCCGAACAGGCGCTCAAGTCCCGCCTGCAACGCGATATAGACGAGGGGCTCCGCACGCCGGATGTGCTGGAACGGAGCCTTGCTCGCATCCCCTTCTATGAAACGCTGAAGACGGTGAAGATCGACACGTCGGAGAAAACGGCCGGCGAAACCGCGGAGGCGCTTTCCAGGCTGTAGTCCATTTCGGTTGACATGCACCAGACATAAAAAAGCTCATATGCGGTAAAGAAGCAAATAAAAATTTGAAAGACAGCAGCCCGTTATTCCGTAATATGAAGAGAGATTTAATAGAAACGTTCGTAATAACATGATAAAGCTTTGATAATAATAGCACCAAAAATGCCATTTTTTAAAAATGTTAATATGCGTTGCTTGTGGCAACGGACAGTTCTGCCTACAATAATGATAACAACTGAAATAAAGGAAGTTATCCCTAATGCTCAACGAAAATATTAAAGCAATCAGAAAATCAAAAGGACTTTCACAACAGGGACTTGCTGTCAAACTGAACGTGGTGCGACAAACAGTTTCTAAATGGGAGCAAGGATTGTCGGTTCCTGATTCTAATATGCTGCTCTCCATATCGAAAGCGCTTGAAACACCTGTAAGCACGTTGTTAGGAGAAACTGTT
>CAZSIV010000057.1:0-10491 GCA_964607135.1 uncultured Oscillospiraceae bacterium
ACCATATTCGCTGTTTTCGGGCCCTATTTTTTCATCTTTACTTTACAGTACCTTTATAGTATATAAATGAATTATATGGAAACAATTTTTTCTGTCAATAGGTTAAAAGAAACATTTCGATGATTTTTCTGCATTTATTCCCATCAATCTTTATAATTTAAGTCATAAGAAGGTGGATCACAATAGGCGCAGGACGGTGCAAGGAATGGATAAAAAACGGAATCGGCTGCCGCACAGGCTCAAAAGCCTCCGGGAGGAAAAGGGGATCAGTCAATACAAGCTCGCGGAGCGCCTCGGCGTTTCCAGAGGGCTGCTGAGCAACTATGAACAGGGCAGCAGGGAACCGGACTATGACACGCTGATCCTGATTGCGGATTATTACGGGGTCTCCGCCGATTATCTGCTGGGGCTGACCGATGTGAAGGGGCGGCTGCTGGACTGCCGGAAACAGATGGATTACCAGAGGCTTTTTAACGACATTGCGAATCTGTCCCCTCAAAGCCTGGCGGAAGTCAAGCGGTGCCTGGAGCTGGTCAAAATGTGGGAGGCGCTGCATCGAAGCGATGGGAAAGCAGCCCCATCCGCCGGCGAGGGAACGGAAAGCAGTTGAGATGCAAAAAGCCCTCCGATGCGATATGCATCGGAAGGCTTTTTCCCGTATATAGTCTCCTTTCCAGCATTTCAGAAAAGGGCCCGGCATGGCCCACGGGAAACCCGGACGGTCGAAAATCACTCGATCTTGATCTCCTCCCTGGAAAAATCGAGAAAGACGCGGGTTCCGCTCCCGGGCTCGGAGGAAATCCGGACGGTGTGCCCGAGCTTTCCCAGAATTTCCCGGCAGAGATAAAGACCGATTCCGGTCGATTTTTTGTCCATCCGCCCGTTGTAGCCGGTGAAGCCCCGCTCGAAGATCCGCGGGAGATCCTCCGGCTGGATGCCGATCCCGGTGTCTTCGAGGATCAGCGTTTTCCGAGCGCCGGGCGCCATCCGGAGCGAGATGCTCCCCCCGGGCGGCGTGTACTTCAGGGCGTTGGAGAGGAGCTGCTCGAGCACGAAGACGATCCACTTCTCATCGGTCAGCACCCGGACGGGGAGCTCCTCCAGCCGGAGCGAAATCTTTTTGTGGATGAATACGACGGAATATTTTTTCACCGCCTGCCGGACGAGCTCATCAAGAGGACAAGCCTCCAGCCTCAGGTCGCTCGAAAGGCTTTCCAGCCGGAGGTATTGCAGCACCATTTCAACATACTGCTCGATTTTGAAGAGCTCCTGCTCCATTTCGGGGGAAGAACCGTCCCCGCTCTGCAAAAGAAGCCGCATCGCCGAAATCGGCGTTTTGATCTGATGCGCCCAAAGAGTGTAGTAATCGACCATTTCGGAAAGCCTGCCGTCCGCCCGGGAGATGATCTCCGCCTTTTCCCGATAGAGCAGCTCGAGCAGCTCCCGGCAATCCCGCTCGAGCAGGTGGCTCGGTTCGGGGAGCCGGTCGAGGGTGACAGTGATGCTGCCAAGCGCATCCCGCAGCAGGAGATGCTTTTTGCAATACTTCCAGAAATCGTACCAGACAATCGCCGCAATGACGACGAGGGTCAGCAGGGCAGCGTAAAGGTAGGCCTCCAGATCGACCCGGTAGAGCAGGTAGACGATGAGGAAGATCAGCAGAAAGCAGCTCAAGGCGACGATGCTTTTTAAGCGGTAGCGGAGATAGGCGCAGAAGAGCTTGAGCCCGGATTCATTCTGCTTCATGGTCGTCCTCCAGCAGATAGCCCAGCCCCTTTTTGGTCTGAATCAGCTCCTCCAGCCCGAGGTCTTTGAGCTTCCGGCGCAGCCGCGCCACATTGACGGTGAGGGTGTTGTCGTCGATAAAGCTGTCGTTGTCCCAAAGATGGCGCATCATCGCCTCGCGGGACACGGTGTGCCCCCGATTCTCAAAGAGAAGCTGAAGGATTTTGTATTCGTTCTTGGTCAGGTCGATCGTCTCGCCCCGGTAGGAGACGCTGGCATCCCCGAGATTTAAAAGGACGCCCCGGCACTCAAGGGTGTTGATCTGCTCCCGGAAGGAGTAGGTCCTGCGCAGCAGCGCCTGGATTTTTGCAACGACGACGTTTAAATCAAAGGGCTTTGCAATAAAGTCGTCCCCGCCCATATTGACCGCCATGACGATGTTCATGTTGTCTCCGGCGGAAGAGAGAAAGATGATCGGCACCTGGGAGCGCTTCCGGATTTCGGCGCACCAGTGGTAGCCGTTATAGGAGGGCAGCGCGATATCCATCAGCACCAGATGGGGTTTGTATTGCGCAAAAAAGCCGACGACATCCCGGAAGTCGGTGATGTATGCGGCGGAAAAGCCCCAGCCCTCCAGGGATTTTTTCAGCGTTTCCGCAATGGTGTAGTCGTCTTCCACAATCAGGATTTTATACATAGACCTCTCCGTTTCAGGTTTTTCTCCTCTTCTCTTCAATTAAGAGAATCAAAATTCGAGCGCGATTTCAACCGGCTCCCCGGCGTCGCAGTTCACTGTGACGCCGTTTCCTTCGGGTTGACATAATTTTCCGTTCACCATGATTGAGCGGATCCCGTACCGGTACCGGAAAACAAGCGGCTGACCGGTTAGAGAAACAACGGCTGCGCGAAGCGTTCCGGCCTTGCAGTCCCATTCCATAGACCGGAGCTTCGCGGCTGTATAGAGGCATATTCCCTCAATCGAGCCCTTTTCCAGCGCCCGGGGCAGCGCAGGGAGAAATTCCACAACGCCGGGTTCGGAATAAACGGCCATCTCCGCAAGGAAGGCGGGGACGCCGCCCAGCATATCGGGGAAAAAGAGGCGGTAAGGGTAGTGGTACGTCTGGAAGCTTCGGCTGACAAAGCCGTGCTCCATCAGTATTTTCAGGTTGTGAGTCGCGTCCTCCGCGTCCTTCAAACGGATAGCAGTAAACAAGCGGTGCATAATCCCGTGGGCCGAATCGTTTTCGTGGGCGTGCTTGCGGTTGGAAAGCTGAATGGCCGCCGCAAGCTCGGGGTTTTTCTCCCAGGTTGCCTCACGGCCGGGCCAGGCTGCGTAGTGGTGGGAAACATGGCGGTGGTCGTAATCCTCCGGGATCCCTGTCCAGGCCCATTCTTTCAGCGCGCCCTCCTCATCCGTGAGAAAATCGGGCATCTTTTCGAGCATTTCCTTCCACTGGGCGGTTTCGCCTCCACGGCCCAGCGTTTCAAGGGAGTCGATCAGGTTTTCAAGCACCTCGCGGCAGATCATGATATCCATGCAGGCGTTGATAACCATCCCCCAGCGTTTGGTTCCGGTCCAGCTCTCAGGGGAGAAGCTAGGGTAAAATATGTATTTGCCGTTTTCATCGGTGTCGGTGAGAAAGTCCTTGTAAAACGCCGCGATCTCCAAAAGGCCGGGCAAAACCCGTTCCTTGAGAAAGACTTTGTCCCCGGTGACAAGATAATGGCCCCAGAGCTCGTTATAAATCCATCCTAGGCTGCCCGTCCAGCAGTGGTGGGGGTAGGTTGAGGAAAAGTGATAAAAGATGCCGGTGTTGTAGTCGCAGTGGATGGAACCGAGCGCCCCGCCGCAGCCGTAAAGCTTTTTGGCGTTGGTGCGGAAATCCTCCATCTTATCCTCGTAAAAACGGAAGTAAACGTCCATCTCTTCCGGGAGCCCGGTGATGTTGCCGCTGCACACCTGAAGGTTTGTATTGATGTTGTGCTGGCCAAACATCGGCGGGAGCTTGCCGGTGTCCATAATCAGGTAAAACCGGGCGCTGTCATAAAGCTTTTCAAGCAGCATCCCGTTCAGGTCGTCCCGGCTGTGCTGGAGCTTGAGAAGTTCCTCGGAAGAATAAGCCCACTCATCCTCGTTGCCGAGGTGGATCTCAGAGCGTTCCATCTTTTCGCCGAGGATAGAGCGGTTTTCCTTTAGAATTTCTTCCGCGCTGAACGGCTCTGCCGCAAGCGTTTCGAAATCCTTTTCCGCGAGTGCGTGACTGTATCCCTCTTCATACCGGACAATCCGGGTGACAAAGGTGATTCGATCGGCGCCTTTAACGGTCAGTCGGTTTCCGGCAGCAGCCGCTGTGCCGCCTTCCCGGATGATCCGGGTCACAGCGGTGTAGCCGAGGCTGCCGAACTCCGGGTTGTAGGCACAGCCGAGCAGCGCCCGGTCTTCCTCTACCCTGGTAAAAAAATCGCCTTCCAAAGACTGATCGCTCCAGCCCTGATCCTCGTGATCCGGCAGAACAAAGACAAAGTCGGCGTTCAGGCCGCCCTTTTTCGGCGCTTTTACCGTTTGATAAACCAGGTTTCGGCCGAAGGACGGAACCGTTCTGCGAAGCCAATCGCCGTCGCCGTCGGTGAAACGAACCGTCACTTCCCCGCTTAGGAGGTCGAGAAACCGCAGATAACCGGAGAAATCCCGTTCTTCCGATTCAATTTTCAGGTCAAAAGCGCGCACCTTTGAAAGGGTGCTCATAGGGATCGTGCGGCCGTCGTCCGTGACGAAAAGATTCTTTCCGAACCCCTGCTCCTCCCAATTTTTCCGCATCACCTCACTCGCTTCGTCGTAGGCCCCTTTGAGAAGCAGTTCCCGCACCTTCGGGAGGATCCCGGTCAAATCCGGCAGTTCGGGCACGCCTTTGCGGATCGGCACATAGAGCGATTCATGCCAATAGGAAACAGTCTCATCAAACGGGCCGCCATAGACGTCGGCTCGCAGGGCACCGTTTCCGGTGAGGAGCGCATCGCCGAGCTGACCGGCAGGATAAAGGCTGCAAAGATTTCGCCTGGGCAGGATTTTCTTCCGCAGCTCAAGCCGCATATAGGGATAGCTTGGTTTTTCCCGTTTTACCGTGGCAGAACCGTTCATAATAAAAACCTTCCTTTGATTTGAATTTTGGGCCGGTTCGGGCTGAGCGATTGCATCGGCCGCCGCGTCGACAATGAGGATACAATCGTCTTTCGCAATCGAAATTTTATCCACAACCCTCTCCGTTTCAGTTTTTTCTTTCCTTAGTATAAACGGTTTAAGGCGGAAAAGCAATAAAATGGATTTCTCCCGCTCTGACTATCTTAGTTTAAACAATTTCGGGAATTTTGCCTAAAACAGATTGACATATCCATCCGTTTTACTTACAATAAAACCGTCGCATGAATATAGAGGTATTTCCAGACGAAAAACGGCTTTTATTGCAATCTATCCAATTCAGGAGGAACCACCATGGCAAATAAAAAAGGCGCCCGCCGGTTCTCTTGAACGTCGTCCTGCTTTTGCTTCAGCTGGGCATCTTCGCCCTGGGGGCGCTTCCCAACGCGGTGATGTCCGTCACAGTGACCCCGGAAGAGTGGATCACCGTCACCTGTTCTTATTACAGCTTGTACCCGATCGGCGCCGGGGCCGACTTCGCCCCTGCCTTTTCCATCCTGTTTGCCGTTTTATCGGCAGGGTGGTGCACGGTCTGCCTGATCCGGCGCAAAAGCGTCCTCGAAACCAGATGGATCTGGGTTGCGGCCTTTGATCTCACCATCTGCGTCCTTTCCTTCTCGTCGCTCTGGTGGTACGGCCCGGCGTACCTGTCCCCCTCCAATTACGGGATTGCGGCGCTGTCGCTGGCTGCGTTTGTCCTCCTCGTCCTGGCCGAACGGCGCGCAGTCAGGCGTGGGAAAGCAGCGGAGGGTCTGCCGCATAAGGAAAACGGTCTGTGACGGTTATTTGAAGGCTTTAAAAAGGCCCGGCCCCATCAAAAGGAGCCGGGCTCTTTTCTGTTATTCTCCCGCCTCGGATCCCTGTCCGGCTGCATCCATGCCGGAACAGTCCTGATCCCCTTTCGCAAAAAGCTCCATCGCCACGCCGGAATCCCGCACCAGCAAGTCCTTCGGGAACTTCCGAAGGATCGTGAAGACGTAGAGATCCCCCGCAGCCCCGGAAACGTTGATTATCTGGAGGAGATAAACCACCCAGAACCATCCATAGGGGACGAAAAAATTGAGCAGCAGGAGGAGAACCCCCAAAAGGACGATCGGGGAAAGGGCGATGATGCCGTACTCCTTTTTATCAAAAAAGGCGGTGCTCCCTGCATAGGCGTACAGACCGGTAAACCCGTACTTCGGCTTTACGCCGCCGTACAGCTTCATAAGGATGCCGTGCGTCCATTCGTGCAGGAAGAGGTAAAGGATAATCCCAACGACAAGGACTGCGGTTTTGATCAAAAGAACATAGGGCGGCTCATCCGGGGAGAACAGGTCGGAAAGCGGGATGAAGAAAGCCGCAGGGGCGATCATAGCGGCGGCGATCACCAGCCCGCCGATATTTACCAGCAGGGCTGATTTTTTGTCTTTTGCAGATCGATGCTGCGAATAAGCCGGTATCCTTTCGGCAGATCGGTTGTATGCATAAAATTCCTCCCGACAATTCGATGATTGCTTTGGATCGTCAGGCCCCGCAAAAGTATCCGCCCTCAGCCGAGGATGATCTCCTCATAATACCGGTCGATCCGCTCCAGGTCGGCTTCGGTGAGCTTCCACTCCGTCGCGCCCACGTTTTCCTCGATCTGGCCGGAGCGTTTCGCGCCGACGATGACGCTTGAAACATACGGCTTCTGGGCCAGATAGTTAAGAGCGAGCTGGGACAGCGGACGGCCGTAGCCGCCGGCGATTTCCTTGAGCTTATTTAAAAATTGCTGAGCCTTAGACCAGACCGGTTCTTTGAAGAAGGGATAAAATCTGGCCCGATTGTCGCCTTCCCCGAACTGGGGAAGCTCCTTAAACTTTCCGGTCAGCAGCCCGCCCGCAAGCCCGCCGTAGGTCATAACGGCAATCCCGTGCGTTTGGCAGTACTCCATGGCTTTGACGTTGTTCCGCTCCAGTATGGAGTAATGGGGCTCATAGACCTCGACCGGCAGAAATGTTTGCAGCGTTTCGATCTCTTCGATGCTGAAATTGGAAACGCCGAAGTGTTTGATCTTTCCGCTCTCCTTGATCTTCGCCATCGCCTCGCCTGTTTTTTCCAGCGGGGTGTCAACGTCCGGCCAGTGGAGAAGGTAAACGTCGATCACATCGACGTCAAGCCGTTTGAGCGAGGCGTCGATTTCTTTGTAAAGGCTTTCCGGCTTGAGACATTTCCGGGGGCTTCCGTCCGGGTTGCGGCCCAGAATCCCGCACTTGGTGGTGAGGATCAGCCTGTCCCGATGGCCCTTAATCGCCCGACCGACCACCTCTTCGGCGTGGCCGCTGCCATAACCCGGGGCGGTGTCGATCATCGTCACCCCCAGCTCAATCGCCCTGCGGATGGCGTCGGCCGAATCCCGGTCGTCGACCCTTCCCCAATAATCGTTCCCATAAGCCCATGTTCCCAGGCAGATTTCAGAAGCCTCCAGGCCGGTCTTTCCAAATGATTTATATCGCATCATTCATCCCTCCATATACCAAAGGCGTCTATTGTCGGCCTCAAGCGGATTTCATTTAAGCATACAGAAATTATTATACCGGTTCTCAGGAAAAAATCAACGGAATCGGACAGATCCCTTCAAATTTATGGACAGCTCATTTCTCTTGTGCTCCGTCCATGGGTATGCTACAATATTGGCAAAAAAGAGGTGGTCCGTTTTGGCGAAGTCCCCCAACCAGAAATTAAAGCTGCTCTATCTGTCGCGGATTTTTCAGGAGCGAACCGACGAAGAGCACAGCCTCACCGTCCGGCAGCTGATCGGGGCGCTGGGGGAATACGGCATATCGGCGGAACGCAAGTCGATCTACGACGATTTGGAGGCGCTCAGGCTGTTTGGGCTGGACATCGCGGCGACCCAGGCGAAAAGCCGCGGCTATTTCCTGGCAAGCCGGGAGTTCGAGCTGCCGGAACTAAAGCTCCTGGCCGACGCCGTCGCCTCCTCCAAATTTATCACCGAGAAAAAATCCAACCAGCTGATCAAAAAGATCGAGGGGCTTGCCAGCAACTATGAGGCGCGCCAGCTCCAGCGGCAGGTTTTTGTGTCGAACCGGGTCAAGACGATGAATGAAAAGGTTTATTACAACGTCGACGCCGTCCACCAGGCGATCTCGGCGGAGCGTCAGGTGTCGTTTTGCTACTTTGATTACAACACCGATAAGGAAAAGGTTTACCGCGGCGGCGGGGAAACCCGGAAGGCGAGTCCTTACGCGCTGGTCTGGGACGACGAAAATTATTATATGGTTGCCTATTACGAAAAGTATGAGACCATCGCCCAGTTCCGGATCGACAAGATGGAGCGCATCTCGATCCTGGAGGAGCGGTGTATCCCCCGCCCTGCGGAATTTGACGCGGCGGTTTATTCCCAGAGGATCTTCAACATGTACGGCGGCGAGGAAGAGGTTGTCCGGCTTCGGTTTGACGATTCCCTCATCGGGGTCGTCCTCGACCGGTTTGGGAAGGACGTGCCGGTCGAGAAGCTGGACGGCGGCTCCTTCGCCGTCCGGATTCATGTCGCCGTCAGCCCGACCTTTCTGGGGTGGCTCTTCCAGTTCGGCGGGCGGGTTTCCGTCCTCTCGCCCCAGAGCCTGATCGACCGGATGCGGGAACAGCTGGAAACGGTGGCAAGGCTTTACGGCAGAGGGGAATGACGGGGCCCTTATCGAAAAACGCGGCGGAAAGATCCCGCCGCGTTTTTCGATATTCAGATGCTGTCCCGCCACCGATTACAGACGGTGTGGAGCGCTTCACAGGATTCCTCCGTCCAGCGGTAGGCTTGATCGTCAATGGCAACGGATTCACTCCCCGCACCGGAAACGGCCGTCTGGCTTCCATCACCATACCGGATCACCACCCGCCAGACCTGCCCGTAATAGACCGCATCCTGTTCCCCGAGAATGGTCAAAGCATTGAGGATCCCGATGATTTCATCGGTCTGCTCCTGATTCAGTATCAGATAGGTGTAAGACGCTTCCGTCGGATACTCGATCCGGATTTCTTTGACCTGATCGGCGGTCAGTTCGGCAAAGGGTCGGCGTTCTGCCTCCGGGCGGCATCCCGCCGCAAAAAAGGTGAGGAGCAACCCCGCCAAAAAAGGCAGGCCGTACCGGCGCATCCGCCGGATCAACGGCCTTTTTTCTTTTTGGGGAATCGAAGCCATACTGCGCCTCCTATAAAAAACACAAAAGTGACAATCAAGAATAGTCCGAAACCAGAATAGGATTTCATCGATGAAGGATTATTTCCTCCATAAAATTCTGTTGTATTTTCACATAATGATTCTAAATAATACACCATATCAGACTTTGTATAAACCTGACCATTAGCTAACAACGGTTGATATTCAGACGAAAATGGGATATAAAAATCGTCTTCATTTTGATGGATATAAACAAAGTTTGTTATACTTCCCTTGATAGTTACAACAGCCAAGAAATCAGGATATAATAAATTATTTCTTTGAAGAATTTCGTTTAGCGTACTCTGATCCAGAATAAAATTATATATACTATTATCCGTCTTTTTGACTTCTGTAGTGATCGGAACATACTCACCAAAAAGATTATCTTCCGCTAGACCTATTATGTATTTATCTTTAGATTCAAAGATAGGAAAAGCATAATAATTATATGATGAGTTCTCAACACCAACATATAAATTATCATTCTTAACATAATCGGAAAACGAATCAAGATCAAAAATACATATTCTTTTTGCCTTACTGTAATCTATTTCGATATTAATTTCTTGATCCAGCAAAGACTTTGTAGAAGATAAATACATTTGATTATTCTTAGAAATTTTTTCAACAACCTGCTTTGACATGGATTCATGTCTAAAGTCATAATTATCTGCCGCTAAAACATAATTAAAAAAAAGCAAACAAATAATTAACCCGCTTATTACTAGCTTCTTCATAATTTACCCCCGTATTCATCTATAAAAGTGATCGTTATATTTCCCTAATGAACACCCCTGAATAAGATGTGGAAGATAAACAGACTGCCGTATACCTCCCGAAGGATTATTTAAAATTAGATAAATAGTATCAAAATAATCGTTATATCCAACGGCAACATACACATGACCAGGATTTGTTACTCCAACTGTTAAAGGAATACCACTATTTAATTTGTTTTTAATATACGAATATGTAAAACCGCTTGTTGCCCTATTATACGAATAATTATTATGAGTTATATATCTGATTGCTGCCATATGATCGTTATAATTGCCACCATAAGTTTGATTCGCACTGCCCTTAATATAAGCAACTGCTTGAGCTTCGGTTCTACCATTATTAGGATACCAATAGTCACCAATCATTTTTGCAGAGGTGACCCAGCACCAGTTCGAACCAGAAGGTTGAGCTCGAGTGGGAATATTAAGCGTTAAAGAACCTACATTAAAAGTCAATAGAAAAAGTGAAATAATACACAGAAGATATGAAGTAAATAATATTTTTAATTTACGTTTCATGACTACACTCCTCTTAATTAATAACGTACTGTAAAGTTAAATGAAAGTTGAAGACCCGTCAGCCTAGATGGTAC
>CAZSIV010000058.1:0-9856 GCA_964607135.1 uncultured Oscillospiraceae bacterium
GTCCGTGCGCTTAAAGGTTTTTCCGTTTGTCAACAACTTCTTCTGAGCCATTTGTCAGCCCTCCTTTCGTCAACAACACAACATACCACACCTTGCCGCGAAAGTCCACTGACATTTTTCTTACTTTTTCTGCTCCTCTGAAAAATCCCTTTCTTTGTTTATGCGGCGCAATTTTTGAGCTAACAGCTCTCTTGCTTTCTTGAAAACGGAAAGCAGTTGCAAACCATCTGCAACACCTTTTTTGACCCCTGAAAATCTGGCGCAAAACCGCCATTTTTTCGTGTTGCAACCCCACTTTTTTCGCAAATTGTGATTCATGACCCCTATTGTGATTCTGCACTAAGAACCCCGAAATTCCTTGAAACGACCGGCGTTGCCGGGCGTTGTGAATCGAGTAGGGGACGCACCGCAACCCTCCTCTCTTTCACCTGCTGCATTTTCCACCCTGCTGCATTTTCCACCCTGCGATATCTCCGGAATATCCGGTCTCCACCGCATCGTGAACACCTGCCCAAACCCGCCCCAAACAGCCCACAGGCGGCATAGGCGGGTAACTTTCCCCACCCGTCCGCCGAAGCCGTCTTACAGGGCGACACACGGGCCGACAGGTGGGGATATTTGCACAGTCAGCGAGACTCCATCACGTTTCACGACCCTGTCTGCTTCATAAGGACTTATATTTTACTGGACTCCAAGGTAACATACCACAACCCTTTTTGGGGATGATTTCGGGAGTCATGCTTTTCGGGTAAACTATTCTTATCAGAATGTTGTCCGGAGGTAAATGTAAGGTGAAAGGAAAACAGTTAACAGCAAAAGCGCTTAAGGAATTTAGGGAACATTTAATTCGGGAGGGCAAAAGTGTGAATACCACAGAAAAATACCCGCGGGACGCGCGGATATTTGCGACTTTTCCTAAATCGTTCCTTTTCCTCTTGGCAACTTCATAGCCAACAGCTGCTTCACTTTCGACCTTGCAGGAATATCTTATTCATCGAATCCTGCGATCTCTTTTGCTGTTGCTAAGGCTTTTTCAAAAACTCCCTTACCATCGGAGTTACGCATCATATCGGCAAGATCTCTTCCGATCGAGGAGTCCACAATTCCGACCTGTAAACCTTCCTCACGCAATAGCTCTGCCGCTTGCAGCGCCTCCTTCTTCCCGCATTCGTCAGTATCAAAGTAGATAATCACTTTTTCTTTATACACCTTCAGCAATCTTGCCTGCTGACGCGCAAGCCTTACGCCAATAGAAGCTACAGCACTGTCAAACCCATTTTGATGCAAATGCATAACATCAAAATACCCTTCACAAAGAATAAAGAAATCCTGTTTTGACCATTTGGCTAAATTCAGTCCGAATATGATTTGCTTCTTTTGATACAAATCAGAGTCTGCCATATTCAGAAAAATCGGGCCGGGGCACTCATGACGAAAAGCATCATAACCGCTAAAAGCTACAATATTGCCTGAAGAATCGGCAATTGGAACAATAATACGGTTCTGCAATATACAAGACCGCTTTCCGTCCTTGTCTGGCTCGGTTCGAAACAGCCTTGTATTTTCTACATCTTGAGATTTGACGCCGCCGACAACGCCCGATTCATTCATTACTTTTAAAAATTCTGACAGATTATCCATGCAAGGCGGCGTATATCCCAACTTGAAAAGACGTATCGTGACATCCGTCAATCCCTTCTGATACAATTTTTCCCGGGCAGAAACTCCATTAGAAGGATTGGCATTTGAAACCAGTTCGTGATGGCAGAGTTCTGTTATCGTTGCATTTGTGCTGCATAAAGAATCGAACTTCTCCTGAAACTCTATTTTCCTTATATTTTCCTCTTCGTAGCTGAATCGTTGTTTGTCCATTGCTGTTGCTCCTTTTCTATCATAATTACTTTGTGTGATCACGTTTCGAAATGCATACCCCGCTTAAGCCGCTTTTGGACATTCTATAAACGTATAGATATTCCCATTATCCCAGGAGATCTGACCCTCGCATGGAGTATCCACAGTCTCTTCTGCTTCTGACGGTTCAACCTCATCTACGAGTATTCCGTAAGTTTTTAGAACTTCTTTCGCCAACAAAATGGCTGTTTCCACTTCACCAACCGTACACAAGTGCTCCGGTAAGATGTACCGGGTATCGCTTGGGTAAAGAAAATAATTACTCCTGTAACAAGCGCCTGATTCGGTTAGTTCCAGCAAGCGGCTGCACAGATCTTCGTATCTCCACATAAGCTGACGCTCCGGTGTCGGATAACTCCAATCCTCTTCATCCAGTTCCATTGCCAGATCAGAAAAATACCCCATTACTATTTTCACTCCATTTCCAGCTTTGAGTTTTCAAGCCCTACATAATTCCTTGCGGATCAAAATTGATGTATTTAACCGGTGAACGGCTCGCCGTCCTGCAACAAAAAGATATTCTCTTTTGGCAGCAGTTCTCTGAGTTTTTCCGGCGTTTCTCCATGGATCGGGATGAGTCCCCTTGTGGGGTGAACCGTGTGATACAGCGTGACTAAATCCTGTACAGTTGCATGACCGCTGGTATGTAAAAAGGTGAGTTCCTGCCCACACAGAAAATCGGCGAGCGATTCGTTTCTCGTCTTACCCTTCAGATAGCCGCTCCACATAGAGTAGATGACCTTACAGCGGCCTTGATACCGTTTCAGCAGTCGGGCAAAGACCTCTCCCTGCCGGATAATCATGCAGAAACCATTCTGCTCCATCCGCCTATCCAAATTGGAAGCATAGCTGTGCACATGGGAAAAATCATAAAAGCTGCTGTACTGCTTATGATACTCCCTTACGGTTTCTAATTGAAGCTTTTGATAGGCATCGCATACAAATAACCGGCCGCGAGGATTGGCATGATAAAAAGCGCCGATACGGTCGATATTCGTGCTGGAGCAGAGGACGAATACATATTGATTTTCCTGCATGAGTTTTCTCGCTTGCGCCTGTAAGTCACGCTCGGTCATAGTCGGAGCCTGTTCGCGCGACAAATTGGTGGTTTCGCAGATCACATAGTCGATATCCCGTGCATATTGTCGGAGCATGGGCAGCGTTTTTGAGCCGCGAAAACCATGCAGACGAAAATCGCCGGTATGTAGGACACGTTTGCCGTCCGCCTCAATCACAAACATATAGGCGTCAAAGGCGGAATGATCCACCATCAGCGGTGTGACGGCAATATTGCCGACGCGGATCGTTTGCAGCGGGGAAAAGGAACGAACAGCGTCTAGTTTCTCCAGGATACCGCTTTGGATGCGGCGGACATAGTTTTGGTATAACGCTTTGGCGGTCTTTCCCATGTAGACCGGAATTTCCGCCCTCACCTCGCAGAGCCTGCCCACATGATCGCCATGATAATGGGTAAAAAAGAGAGCGCTGTTGGCTCCGTCCGGGCTGGTAAGTCCTGCAATGGGTTTCGCGGGTTCCGCTGGGACGAAGCCAGGCAAATCCGAGCCGAAGTCAATAAATACCTTATCGTTCCCTGCCGAAATCTCCGTCACACACCCGCCGATTTGATGGGTACCCCGATGAATCGTAATCTTCATAATAACCGCCACTTTATAATGCGAACATTATTATCATAATAATAGGCGTTTAATTCTTTGTCAACCGGTGCGCAAAAAAAGAAAAGCGTTAGAGTGGTTAAGCTTTTTTACCACTTTAATGCACAAAACAAGCATATCAGATGGGTTCCACGCCAAACCGAAGCCGCAATCCATGGAATCCGACCTTAAGAGAGTTCATTAACCGGCATGTAGCAGATTTTTGCTTCTGATATTCCTGGTATGCCCAGGAATCCTCAAACAGCAGTACGGCGGGACGGATGGTCAATTCCAGATCCGGCGGCAACGAATATTTTTCTCTGAATTCTTTTTTTAATTTCTCGGCAGCCACTTGCTTTGAATATGTAAAGATCTCCAATACCGCGCGCAACAGCATTTCATTGCTGTCCGGTTTTTTGAGTTCCAGCAGTGTGAGCGTTTTTTCGGTTGCGTGATACGCGATCAGGTCGATCTTTCCCAGCCCTTTGTCGGCGCTTGTTTTTTTCAACGGCACTTGATAATCCACAATTTTCCCAAGGAGCGGATACTCCTTATGAAACATATCCAGAGCAATCCGTTCCTCCAGACGATTTGATGTTTCATTTTTTGTTTTTCCGTCATGTCCTACAAAATAGGGACGCTCCCGTTTGATGGTTTCAATTGCTTCCAGTCTGGCAAGTCCGTTGTTTTTCAAGATACATTCAGCAAAAATATCCGCTCTGGATTTTGAACAACATGGGGACTTATACCATGTTTCCGCTGGTGTGTGAAGCGCCTCCAGCGCCATTTGAGTATATTCCTGCTTTTGCTTTTCGGATAATTTGACAGTCAATTCCATTCCCTCCAAGTCATACTTTTTCCACTATCTCCACTGTCTCTTTCGCGCCGTAGAAATACGACGCCGTGCGGACGGTATTCACCCGCGCGGTCACGCTTTTTTGGTGGGCGTAGCCGAAAACAAATTTAAACACAAAGCCCCAAAACGCGCCGATCGCCCGCTTATCAAATTCAGGCAATTCCTCCGCAATCGGTCTGGCGCGCAAAAAGGTGTGGGCGGGCGGAATCTCCAGCACATCGTTGCAGAAAATGATATGCCCCAGGAGCGTCTCATCCTTTACAGCGGCCAGGCAACACTGCCAGTATTCACTGTCTATAAATCCGCCGAACGCCTTATATTTGCTACTGAATTCTTTGTAGAGCTTTGCTTCGATTTGTTCTGTTGTAAACAGCAAGGAATGATCACCTCAAATCTATAATGTGAACTTTATTCTTATTATATCCTGCGCATATAAGCTTGTCAATCCCTGAATACTTAAACATCAGGATTTTTCAATATATCTATTGACTTTTATAATATTACAAAATATAATACTAATAAATAACGTATTATGTTTTAAGGAGTGTTCTTATGAGTAAAAAAAGAGTAGAGCTTCATCTGCATACCTGCATGTCTGAAATGGACGGACTTATACCTCCGGAGAAAGCAATTGCAGAGGCTTATGCGCGCGGACTTTCAGGAATTGCCATTACCGATCACGGAAGTATTCAGGCTTTTCCAGCGGTGATGAAGGCCGCGGAAGAACTCAAAGGTTTTCAAGTGATTTATGGCGCGGAAGTCCTTGTTTTTGAAACGGACGATCTTGCCGATGTCCCGCATCATGCGATTATTCTTGCCAAAAATGCGCAGGGGCTTCGCAGCTTGTATCAACTGGTTTCCGATTCCTATCAGCATCTCCGCAATGCCCTGCCCTGCATAACGAAAGTCGAACTTGCAGCACACCGTTCCCATCTGCTGTTCGGTTCCGCCTGTGCCAACGGCGAGCTTTTTCAGGCAGTTTTAAGCGGAAAAAGCGATGCGGAGCTTGATGAGATTGCCGCCTTTTATGATTATTTGGAAATCCACCCCACAGCCAATCATCAATATCTTATTGACGAGGACAGAGTCAAAAATGAGGAGGAGCTGCGGGAAATCAACCGGCGTATCCTTCAAGTGGGTGAAAGGCTTCACAAGCCGGTCGCCGCCACCGGCGACGTACATTATCTGCACCCAGAGGATGATCTGTACAGGCGGATGCTTCTCTACCATCGGGGGCTTGCGAGCGAGCGGAATACCCGCCTGCATCTTCGGACGACGAAGGAGATGCTGGAGGAGTTCGCTTATCTCGGCGAGGAGACTGCTCAGACAGTGGTAATAGACGCGCCGCTTGCAATCAGCCGAAAAATTAAAAGATTCCGACCGTTACCAAGCGAATATCATCCATTCCATTTGGATGGCGCCGAACAGGAATTGGCAGTTATTTGCCGTGAAAAAGCCGGTGCGCTGTATGGAGAGCCTCTGCCGTTCGAGGTGGAGGAACGCCTGCAAGCGGAGCTTGACTGTCTCCGGCAAAACGGTTTAGCCTCTCCGCTTATCCTATATAAACAAATAGCGGACTACAGCAGCCGTCGCGGTTATGACGCAATTGCCTTCGGAATGATCGGATCCTCTCTGATTGCCTGGCTTTTAGGTTTCACAAAAACCAATCCTTTGCCGCCGCATGTTCGCTGTTCTTCCTGCCGATATACGTACTTTATACAACAGGGAGCTGCCACAGGAGCGGATTTTCCCGCCGGGGTATGTCCGAAATGCGGCGCGAAAATGACGGGAGACGGTCTAAACCTCTCGAAGGAAATTTTTTTCGGACTGCACGGTGAAAAAAGGCCGGTGTTTAGTCTGAAGGTCTCCGATAGAATTCAGAAAGATGTTTTGGAATTCATACAGGAACGGCTTGGGAAAGACCGGGTTTTCTTTGGGGGAACTGTACACGACATCACGGCATATTCCGCCCGCCAAATGGCGGAGCAATATTGCCGCGACCACCAAATCGCTCCGGAGACGGTGAACATGGATGCGGCAGAATCTGCATTGACCAGCATAAAAAGGGAGGACGGGAACAGTCCGGCCCATCTTTTTATCATTCCCGAAGGAAAAAGCATGATGGACTTTTCTCCGATTCAGCCGGTTTCCGACACCTCTATTATGAAAACTCATTTCGACTGGCATCATTTAGAGGATACTTTCTTTCTGATATGTATTTCCCCCTCGTCCTACATTACACAGCTACATCTGTTAGAAGAATACAGCCATATTCCGGCGGCGGCGCTGCCTCTGGCCGAACCGGAAGTAATCGCCCTGTTTTCCTCCTGCGATCCGCTTGGTATTACTTCGGATGATCTGGCTGGTATCAAAATAGGTACCCTTGGCATTCCCGAAGCAGGAAGCGAGTGGGTTCGGAATCTTCTGACTATGGTAAAACCCTGTTCGTTTGACGACCTGATTCGAGTGGAGGGACTTGCGCATAGCAGAGGAGGCTGGAATGAAAACCGAGAACTTCTTATAAAGGAGAGTACCTCTACACTATCCGATTTGATTACTACCCAAGATGATCTGATAAATGGTTTCTTGGACAAGGGAATCGCCAAAGAGCAGGCATACCACCTGATGAGGGAGATCAGCCGAGGAAGATTTGACTACCTGATAGAGGAGGATATAGCACTGCTGACAGAACATGGAGTTCCTGACCGGTATATAGAATCCTGCCGCCGGATCCGGTATTTGTGGCCAAGAGCGAATACGGCGCACTATGCTGCTTTGGCAGCCAACTTTGCCTGGTATAAGCTGCATAGGCCCCTTGCTTTTTACGCTTCCTATTTTACAGTACACGCTGGAGAAGCTGATCCGGAACTTGTCAAAAAGCTGGTGGCGGCCATAGAGCATGGAAAAAGCGCCGTATTAAAGGAGATGGAGCGAATGGAGAGAACAACAGAGGCCACCGCTTGTTTAGATTTTCTACGGCTCATCAATGAGTATTATCAGCGGGGATTTGCTTTTCTGCCCGCCGAACAGCAGAAATCGCATAGAACAGCTTTTGTTCCTGAAAGCGGAGGAATACGGCTGCCCCTGTCGTTTCTACATAAAAATCAACTGAATAATAAATAATTGTATATAAGTATAGGGAGAGATAATAATCAATGAGTACTTTGGGAAATAATACAGGTATCCGGTTAATACATTTGGAAATTCCTTATAAAGGGCATCGTCCTTATTACGAGACCGAAACTGTTTCTATTGTGCAAGAAAAGGCTTTTGTTGAAAAAGGTGGGTTCCACTATGTTAAAGACAACAAAGATGGAAGCATAACTCTTTACCGCCAGATGTATGAATGCCCGCATTGTGGAAAATCGTTTTCTTTGTCGAAAGCTTTTTTTCATCCGGTCCCGTATATTCCTAAATCATATAGCAAAATCAAGGAAGTAAAGCGAGAACCAATGAAAGCTATGCCTTACGGGCTTTATGCAGCCGACGCTGGACTCCTGTTTTCATATATCACGCCTCCTCGTGCCGGAGCAACGCTCGGATGCGCGCACTGTGGATTTGCAGCGAAAGCCTCTACTGCTGTTGTACATTATACATTGCAGATTAGTGAATCGGAAACGGTTATAACACAAAAAATGGAACCAAAAAACATCAGTGAGTCTGCTGTCGCGGAGGATTTAAATTATCCGTCTTTTCCAAATTTTGTTGAAATTTTGTTTGACCATGCTAATAAAAGAACCTTTGCACGGAGAAGTGAGGCGGACAGATGGGAGTGGGAGCTAACTCCTAATGCAGTACATTATCCGGCTCCTCCTGCTTCTAAATTCTATTTATCCGGGTTTGCAATAGCTACGCATATTGCTACTGATACGCCGCTAAGAAGCGCATTAATCGAAATATTCCGAACGCGTGCTGGTAGTTTCCCGTTTTCCGCCGAGGAAATAACACTGGAACAGTTGACTGTATTCAATTATTTTTTGGGGGTTCCTCGTTCCTTTTATAATAGCATTCCATTTAATGGCGCAGAACTAGATATGGATCCGGAGTTTTTACAACAGGCAGAATGGCTTTCTCAAAGGCGCGAGTTAAAATGGCCATTAATAGCTAGGAACAGCGAGTGCTCAGTTCAAAAAGAAATAGAAAAGCTGATAGTGGAAAATCCTGCGCTTTCATTTTATGAGCGTGAGATTTTAACGTTGCCGTTTTCTGGTGATGATTTATTGCAAGTGCTCCGGTTACCACACATCTATGCCTTACTAAACGCTATTCGCAGAATGCCTGGAATAGCCACTTTTCTACAGCATATGGCAGCTGCCAAAAGGGAAGATGAGGTTTTACAGATTGTGCGGCTGCTTCGACCTAATACAGTTGACGATCTGGCGGAAGCTGCAGGTAGGATTTTGCTTCTTTCTGACAATTTGCAAAAAGAATGTTTTGCACATCTTTACTTTAGCATCTACAGGGATAAGGAAATCGATTTTGTACGTTTCTTAAAGTGTGTCAAAGAACTGGCAAGAGGAACTACCAACTATATGTTCCTAATCGATCCGGAATTTGCAGACTGTCAAGTAGAACACTATTATTTTCACCAAATTCGCACGATACATGAATATTGTCGTGCTTTACAAGATTTGATAAAATTCGGCGATACCTCACCCTATCGTGAAGGCCTTGCATTGATTGGAATTCGTCAAGGTGAGGGATATGTAGCAGTAATCGGTGTCGACAAAGTTGTTAATTCCCAAAAGATCGAGTTTCTATTGCAGGCTCCTGAAATTACTTCGAGTGAGAACAGGCCATTGATCCATGCTGTCCAAAAATGGGCGAGTCAAATGGGCATAGAATTTAATACAGATGAGGTCGATCGTCGTTCTGAATTCAACGCTAGGCGCAAAATAGGCATATACTGAAAAATGGAAGACGGACGCGGAATGAAATCATTCGATTGATCTCATTGGCTGTGAATAGAATTTAGTAGCCAATATTGAGCCTTTCCGATTTAATGGCCCGTAAAAAATGGAATAAACTGCAGGATAGAGCATTAGTACTTGTTTAGGCAACGTGAGATATAGATAGGTCGTTTTTTTACTTTCCGAGATAATATCCTCATTTTAGAACGCTGGTAATTATACTGCTCATATTATTCCCGGTGTTCGAGACTTTCCATATCATCAATAAAGCATCAAAAAAAGTTGGAACTGCGTTTTCCAAGCTTAGAACTGCTTAACAGTACGAATATTTTCCCATAGTATGCCCTCCGACGTTATTCCCACATCCACTCCAAAACCGCGTGCCGAGGGTTCGAATCCTTCTGCCCCTGCCACAGATAAAGCCCGGAATTCCTTGGAATTCCGGGCTTTTCTCGTATTTTGGGGTGGTGGGATGCGGTCAATAGTGTCGCTCTCTATGGTGTGTATTTTGCGCTTTTTTCGCATCT
>CAZSIV010000058.1:9866-10330 GCA_964607135.1 uncultured Oscillospiraceae bacterium
CATCTGGTCGTATCCGTTTCAAACTTTTCCGTCTGACACATCATCAATAAATCATCAAAAAAATCGGGGCGCTCTCTCATGCGCTGGCTTACTCTCGCTAAAAATAAAACCCGCCCGTGATTCCTTGCAGGCGGGTTGTGTCTTTTTTTACATAGTACATTTCTGTGATTTGTGAGGTACTATGGCCCAATAGGTCGGCCACCTGCCTGGGCGAGAGTGCCATGAGGGTTCCGTCTGGCTGGCGGATGCCGTTCACCAGTGATGACCCGAAGGTGTGTCTGAGACTGTGGAGGCCCTTCTGCTCTATCCCTGCTGCTTTCAAAATCCGGTAGTACCTTTTGCGGAAGTTCACCGGCCTGGTGTAGTCGCCCTTCTCGTCGCTCACAAGGGGCGCTGTGGGGCCGAAATCGCGCTCCTGGCGCAACTCCCTTACCGCCTGCTCTGCGGCCTGATTCAGGGGCACA
>CAZSIV010000059.1:0-10327 GCA_964607135.1 uncultured Oscillospiraceae bacterium
GAGCGCCAGCGAAAAACAATGTTCTCGGGTACCCGTTCGAAATCTTCGATTTCGCCAACGGGTGAGGTTATTATAACATATCACGCCGGATTTGTTAAGCAGAAAGCCGAAAAAATAGAAAACCCGTCTGGATATTTTGCATTTTTGAAATAAGGTTTAGTTAATTTTATCTATGAAATAATTTATATTGTATAATTTTCCGCAATTATGCAAAAATATAAATATATGCCGGAAAAAAGAAACCGGCAGATATTGAGAAAGGTGGGAGACGGGCAAAAAGCCCTGCCTTTTACGTTGGATTCGCGGGCGGCTCGTCTAAATTATGAAGCAGAAAACAGTTGTACTTGGAGCTGTTCTGGCAGCGGTTGTCCTAATCGCCGGAATCTTGATTTCACTGTCAGTCATGGCAGATCAATCCCGGGCGCGAGCGGCTGGGGAGAGTATTTCTTATCAATATGTCTTGAAAACACTTGAGAATAAAATTGCGGTTTATGAAAGGGGAACCGACACACCCCTGCGGATTTTGGACGTCCCGGTCGACACACTGCCTTATTTGGAGCAGTCAGCCCTCGAAAACGGCGTTCAGATCGAGAATGATGAAGAACTCAGAAAGGCTGTTGAAGATTTCACCGGCTGATAAAAACCTCCGCCTAATCAGGCGGAGGTTTTTATATTATCCTTCCAGCAGATGCTGCATTAAGCTTGGACCGTGCTCGATCAGCCGGCCGCTTTTCTGTCCGCCGCTTTCGTCGAAAGAGAATGAATTGCCGACAGGGTTTTCCTTGTGATAAATCAAATAGGGGACAGCATCACGCGTATGGGTTTTCAGAGAAACCGGGGTGGGATGATCCGGCAAAATCATGACCTTATAGTCCCCGTATTGTTCCAACGCTTTAAGAACAGGCCCGAGAATTTTCCGGTCGATCAGTTCGATCGACCGCACCTTGTTTTTGAGCTCAAAACGGTGCCCGCATTCGTCGGGCGCCTCTACATGCAGGTAGATGAAGTCGTGGCTTTCCAACGCCTTGACCGCTGCTTCCACCTTCCCGTCAAAATTGGTGTCGATGTAGCCGGTCGCTCCAGGTACGTCGATCACGTCCATCTCCGCGAGCTTTCCGATCCCTTTAATCAGGTCGACAGCCGAAATGACCGCGCCTTTCAGCCCGAATTTTTCTGCAAAGGGAGCGAGCGGCTTATAACGTCCGCTGCCCCAGAACCACATGGAGTTCGCCGGGCGGAGACCGCGTTCGATCCGCGCAAGGTTGACCGGATGGCGCATCAGAATTTCGTAGCTCTCCCGCATCATTTCAAGGAGCGGGGCGGCGTTAGGATTGGATGGGAGATAATCCCCGACGACCCTGCCCGAAATATCGTGGGGAGGGGTGAGGGGGAGAATGTCGTCTAAGCCGTGATCCCAAACAAGACAATGCCGGTAGCTGAAACCGGGATAAAGGGTAAACGCATCGCTGTTGAACTGCTCAGCCAGCGTATGGATCAGCTCAGTCGCTTCCTCGGTCCCGATATCCCCTCCGCAGTAATCGACCATTGTTTTCTGCGAATAATCCGGTTCGTCCGACAGTGTGACCAGATTGCAGCGCATGGCGACGTCGGTCGTTTTCAAGTCAATTCCAATGCTCGCCGCCTCAAGAGGGGAGCGCCCGGCGTAGTAGAGCACCGGATCGTACCCCATGACAGAGAGATTTGCAACATCGCTACCGGGGGAAAGGTGGTCGGCCACCGTTTTGACCAGACCGATTTCCGCACTTTCGGCCAGTCGGTTCATATTTGTTTTCTCCGCGGCCTGCATCGGCGTTTTTCCACCGAGCTCTTCACAGGGATAGTCCGCCATGCCGTCGCAGAGAAGCACCAGATATTTCATTGATATCGTCTCCTGTCTGTTGTCTGGATCTATCATACCACAATGAGCCTGTGTTTTCAATCACGAGCACGAGAAAGCCGCCCGTTTTCAAAATCCTCCCGGAACCACACCTCCGGCAGCTCAAAGGTCCGGCCGCTGAGGTAATCCAGGATTCCCGCCCCGCCGGAAAAAGAAAAGGTGAGCTGGTAGGAACAGAGCGCTTGAAATTTGTACCCCAGCTTTTTATCCTCACGGTTGACGCCGTATTTGCCGTCGCCCAGGATCGGATGGCCGATGTGGGAGAGATGCGCCCGGATTTGATGAGTTCTTCCAGTGTGGAGGGTGACTTCCAAAAGAGAGAAGCCGTTCTTTTCCCCGAGGACAACATACTCGGTCAGGATTTTTAAATACCCCTCCTGGGGAACATCCGAAATTTCCACCTTGTTTTGGGCGGAGTCCTTCTTCAGATATCCGGTGAGAAGGGCGCGGACTTCGGGCATCCGCCCCCGCACCAGGCAGAGGTATTTTTTAGTGAGCTCCCGCTTTTTGATTTTTTCGTTGAGAATCCGGAGCGCCTCTGCATTTTTTGCAATGATGACGATCCCGCAGGTATTCCGATCAATCCGGTTGCAGAGAGCAGGGGCAAACGAAGCTTCTTTTTCCGGCCGGTACTCTCCTTTTTTATAAAGATAATGCTGTACCCGGCGGATCAGAGTATCGACAGTGTTTTCGCTGTCTTCATGAACCACCAGGCCGCATGGTTTGTCAGCTAACAGCAGGTTATCGTCTTCATAAAGGATTTTAACAGAGGGAGGGGCGGACAGAAAGGGGAGAGAAAGCTCTTCCTCAAAGAATTCATCGTTGAGATAGAGCTCGATCCGGTCGCCCGGAGCCAGCTTCTGGTTGGGAAGACAGCGCTTTCCGTTTACTTTAATCCGCTTTAACCGGATACCTTTGTACAGAAGGCCGTGCGGAAGATTCCTGACCGCTTTGATGAGAAATTTATCCAGCCTTTGTCCGGCATCGTTTTGGTTGACAATGAATTCCTTCACGGATTTTCCTTTCTTAGAGGCGTAATACTCAGAATGCCTTTGCAGACAATTTACAGTAGAGAGCCTGAGATGATATTGATCTATAAACGGTTGAAGTAAGCATAAATTAGTCTTTATTATAACACAGGACGCGAGAAAAAGCGCCTTTTCAAATGGATGGAGATGCGGTATAATAAAAGAAATCGCGGCGGCCAGGGATTGGAGCCGGATTACAGCCCGCCGGGAGCAGGGAAAGGTGTTGGGCATATGAATAAAAATCCTCATAGTGGTCACCGTGCCCGCCTGCGCGATCGTTTCCGGAGGGAAGGATATGACCTGGATCATTTTGAGCCGCACAATATCTTGGAGCTGATGCTGTTTTATTGTGCTCCTCAGAAAGATACCAATGAGCTGGCCCATCTGTTGATTGATGAGTTCGGGTCTATTTCCGGCGTATTCGATGCGCCTTATGAAGAGCTGGTCAAGGTGAGCGGAGTGGGGGAATATACCGCGACTTTTATTAAAATGATTCCTGCGCTGTTCCGCGCCTATGAAACAGACCGCCTGAAAGATGAAGCCGTTTTGGATAGCGCTCAAGCGGCGAAGCGTTATTTTATCCCCAAGTTCATCGGCCGGACGGAAGAACTGGTCTATGTCGTCTGCCTGGACTCGGAACGCAAGGTTAAATGCTGTGAAATCATCAACCATGGAACCGTATCGGCTGCAACGGTGAATGTCCGTAAAATTGCCGAGTATGCGATGCGGTACAACGCGACGAATGTGATCATCGCCCACAATCATCCATATGGCCTAGCTGTTGCATCCCCGGAAGACATCATGACGACCGATGCGATCTGCTATGCGCTTCGGTTGATCGGGATTGTCCTAACGGATCACATCATCGTCGCAAACGATCAGGCGCTGTCTCTGGCGGCAGAAGGCATTATCAAAAGGAAATAGCGGTCTGTCCCGACGGTTCGGTTTTTAAAGATAAAAGAGTGCAAACCGATGTAAAGCTTTTTAAATTGAAGCTGTCTCCCCCTGCTTTGGGCGAGGGGCAGGCGGCTTCGTTCGTTGCGGAAAGCTCCCTGACGCGATTATTTTAAGGGATAGATCACCGGCCAATTAAAATGATTTTGCGCCTTTGATCTTTTCCCAATACTGCTTCGCCGCCTGCTCGTTTTTATTTGAGCCGTATTCATAATAAACCCGTCCTTTCAGCTCATCGGGCAGGTACTGCTGTTCTAAATAATGGTTCGGATAATCGTGGGGATAGCGGTAAAACTGCCCCTTTTGCTCAACGTCATCCCCATCGAAATGCTTGTTCTGAAGGGTGCGGGGAATACTGCTGTTCTGCAATGTCTTCAAATCATCCAAAGCCAGGTCGAGCGCTTTGTGGGCGGAGTTGGACTTCGGCGCGGTTGCGAGCAGGACGACCGCTTGGGCGAGCGGAATCCTCGCCTCCGGGAAGCCGAGCTGCTGCGCTGCGTCCACACAGGATTTGACGATGGTGATCGCCTGAGGGTAGGCGAGGCCGATGTCCTCGCTGGCGATTACCAGTAGCCGACGGCAGACCGAAATAAGGTCGCCCGCCGCCACCAGGCGCGCCAGATAGTGGAGCGCTGCGTTTTCGTCCGACCCGCGTATGGATTTTTGCAAAGCGGAAATCGTGTCGTAATGTTCGTCGCCGTTCCGGTCGTAGCGGAAGGAGCTTTTCTGAGCGAGTTCCCGGGCAAGTTCCAGAGAAATCGAAACGCCGTCCGGCTCCGGGCTGCCGGCCATCGCGCAGAGTTCTGCGGTGTTGAGCGCTTTGCGGACGTCTCCGCCGCAGGACAGGGCGATATGGTCGACCGTCCCTTCCTCCAGATGAACTGCGATCCCCTGTTCCTTTTCCAGCGTGTGAAAGGCGCGGAGAACGGCCCGCTTGATTTCCTGCGCCGGAACCGGCTTGAATTCGAAAACCGTACAGCGGCTCAGTATGGCGTTGTAGATATAAAAATATGGATTTTCCGTCGTGGAGGCAATTAAGGTGATTTTTCCGCTTTCGATGTATTCCAGAAGGGATTGCTGCTGCTTTTTGTTCAGGTATTGGATTTCGTCGAGGTAGAGCAGAACCCCGTCCATTGCGGCGAAGGTGTCCAATTCCTCAACGATGGATTTGATATCGGCGGTGGAGGCGTTGGTGCCGTTGAGTTTATGGAGCCGTTTGTGTGTGGCTTCGGCGATGATGCGGGCAACCGTTGTTTTTCCAACGCCTGAAGGACCATAAAAGATCAGGTTGGGGATGTTTCCGCTGTCGATGATCCGTTTCAGCGGCCTTCCGTTCCCCAGCAGATGCGTTTGCCCTACGACGTCTTCCAAAGTGTTTGGCCGGAGCCGGTCGGCAAGGGGTGAAGACATAGCCAATCCTCCTCATAAATTCAAATCAGATTCTTTTATTTTACCATTGAAAACGCTGTTTTGTAAACAATCTTCTGTTTTTAAAATAACCAATGACTTTTGGAGTGAAATGATGTATAATAATATCAGTTATGAAAGCAGGTGAAGTGGAAGATGGGTAGAAAGCTTTCCGCAAAAGGCAGGAAAAAAATGAAACAGCGCATTGTCGTATGTGTTTTATTTCTTATCATTATTGCGGCAGTTGTCGTAGCCGCTTCAGCTATTTTAATTAAGTTGGGGGGGAGCTCCGCGGAAGAACCGTCGGCTGACAGCTCACAGCCTCTTTCCTCTGAACCGGCCGATCCTTCCAGCGTGTCATCCGAGCTTCCGAAAGAATTTGCTGCGGTCGCTGCATCCGGCGCGGTTGACCTCACCTATTTTGACGATGCGGTCTTCGTTGGTGACTCCATTACGGTGGGGTTGGGCAATTACAAAATCCTCCCTGCAGAAAATGTCTACGCGGATATCGGATTGAACCTGGATACGATCCAGACGAAGCAGACGGTTCAGACTTCAAGCGGTTCGGTCACCGTTTTGGATGCATTAAAACTGAAAAAACCGTCAAAGGTATATATTATGCTCGGTTCAAACGGGATTGCCTGGATCAAGCCGGAAAGCCTCGCAAAGAAATACGAAGCCTTCCTGGATCAGGTGATCGAAGCGCTTCCGGATGCGACGATCTATGTGGAGTCGATCCTTCCGGTGGCAGCCTCTAAAGAAGCCGCTGATGCGCGGTATAGCAACGCGTCGATCAACGAATACAATCAGCTGCTGTTTAATCTCGCCAAGGAGAAAGGCGTTTATTATCTGGATTGCCATGCCTCGTTTAAAGGGGCTGACGGTGCACTGAGCACGGAATATGCCGAGCAGGATGGGATGCATTTGAAAAAGACGGGGTATGAAGCCCTTTTGGAATTTTTTAAAACCCACACGGCAAAATAACAGCGCTTTCCTGGCGGCTAAGTTAGATGGATTCGACAGAAGCGGGCGAAAAAAGCCGCGGCAATAAAACGTGGGATTCTAAAGCCGGGCGTTCGTCAGGCGTCGTTAAAAATACAAAAAAGGCGCTGGATTGTTGGCTGACTCGGCGCCTTCGGAGGCAGTTATGGTCATTGAATGTGCAACCATTGTTTTAATTATCGCGATGATTAGCTTTATCTTTTTGCGGACAAAACGGATCAATTACGCATTTGTCACCCTGCCGCTGCTCACGATTCCTCTCATGCATCTTTTGGGGCAGGCGATCGTCTATTTTGTGACTGAAAAGCTCGATCATCTGATTAATGTGACCATTATTCTGTCCTGTGATGTTTTGGGGCTGCTGGTGGGGGCGCTTCTTCTTGGAATTCTGCTCCACAAGATTCCGGCGAAGAAAGCGCAGGTCAGCTTTGCGGTGGTGGCAGCTGTTTTTATGGTCGCGCTTTCGATTGTGCTGATGACCAGCCTGATCGGTTGGTAGGCTCTCGAACGGCTTAGGCGAAACAGATAAGGATTTATGTATGTTGCCGCATGAATACACCTGATGGTTTAAATGCATGTAGTCTGGCTGCTTCGTTTGAATAAATTCGTTGAACGCTGTATGAGACTGAGTGAAAGTAAATTTGAAAAAATAAAAACGCCCTTGGAGAAACCTTTCGAAAAGAATTCTCCAAGGGCGTTTTTGGTATTTACCGATTCTTTTTTATCAGCTTGAGCCGCGAAAAATCTTCGCGTTCCTTTTCCTCGAGTGCATCTGTGATAAACTTGCTGTCCGCCTCGAACCGCGGGATGATGATGTTTTTCAGTGCATTGGCCCGCTTCTGCGTCTTCTTGATCGCGTTGGCCAGCCGGTAAACGCTGTTTTCGATCTCTGCCAAAACAGCCGTCAGCTTTTTGACGCGCTGAAACAGGATGAAAGCCTTATCGAGGGCGGCGTTGGTCGCCTGAAATCCATAATAGACCTTGACCGGCTGAGGATGGAGGCTGACATGGGGGATTTCCACCCCCATTACACTTCGGTATGTCACATGCACGCCGGTCTCCACCGGAACGGCTTTGGCGGCGTTTTCACAGACTCCTAAGGTGATATTGGCTCTCTGCAAAGCGAGATAAGCGTCCTGGTAGGTTCCTTCAATTTCGCCGCGAATCGCCTTGGCGTCGTCGATCAAGGACATCATTTCACGGATGAGGATGTTCCGTTTCCGATCCAGAAGGCTGTAGCCCAGCTTCGCCAGGTTAAGCGATTTTTTTATATTCAGTAAATTGCCCTTGGTGGGAATTACCGGCATCCAGCATCACTCCCTATAATGTAAAAGCTTTGGCTTTTTCGGGGTCGTAGTACTGCTCCAACAGCTCCGAATCCACCCGGTCCAGCTCCTCTTTCGGCAGGATGGAAAGCAGCTCCCATCCGAGGTTCAGCGTCCGCTCGATGGTGCGGTTTTCGTCAAAGCCCTGCGAAAGGAAATATTTCTCGAACTTTTTCCCGAAGTCCATGTACTTCTGGTCGATGGGGGAAAGCTCATCTTCCCCGATAACCGATGCCAGCGCCCGTGCATCCTGCACCCGTGCATAGCTCGCAAAGAGCTGATTCGAAACGGCAGAGTGGTCGGCGCGGGTAAATCCTTCGCCGATGCCGTCTTTCATCAGACGGGAGAGGGAAGGAAGAACAGAGATTGGCGGGTAAATGCCGGTCTGCTCGAGAATGCGGTCCAAAACGATCTGACCTTCGGTGATGTAACCTGTCAGGTCGGGAATCGGATGGGTGATATCGTCGTTGGGCATGGTGAGAATCGGAATCTGGGTGACCGAACCTTCGGAGCCCTCCACGATGCCTGCACGCTCATAAAGAGAGGCGAGGTCGGAATAAAGATAGCCGGGGTATCCCTTACGGCCGGGGATTTCTCCCTTAGAGGAGCTGAGCTCCCGAAGCGCCTCGGCGTAAGAGGTGATATCGGTCATCACGACCAGAATGTGCATATTCTTTTCATATGCCAGATATTCCGCGACCGTCAGCGCACAGCGGGGGGTGAGGATCCGCTCGATGATCGGGTCGTTCGACAGGTTTAAAAACATGACGACGCGGGAGAGTGCGCCGGATTCTTCAAAGCTGCGTTTAAAGTAATCCGCAACGTCGTTTTTAACCCCCATCGCCGCAAAGACGATTGCGAACTGTTTCCCCTGTTCCTCGGCGATCCTCGCCTGGCGGACGATCTGGACGGCGAGCCTGTTGTGGCTCATGCCGGAACCGGAAAAGATCGGCAGCTTCTGCCCGCGGATCAGCGTCATCAGCGCGTCAATGGCGGAGATGCCGGTGCGGATATAACTGCGGGGATAGACACGGGCGACCGGATTGAGCGGCTTTCCGTTGATATCCATGTATTTTTCAGCGTAAACTTCACCCAAACCGTCGATCGGCTTTCCGGCGCCGTTGAAAATTCTTCCAAGCAGCTCGGTAGAAAGGGCAATTTCCATCGGTTTCCCGGTGAAAAGGGTGCGGGTGTTGGTGAGGGACAGACCCGACGTCCCTTCAAACACCTGGATGACCGCCCGCTGCCCTTGCACTTCGACAACTCGCCCGAGCCGTGTTTCGCCGGAATCCAAAACCAGTTCGACCATTTCGTCGAAACTGACGTCCGGCACATGGTCGATGACGACCATAGGGCCGTTGATTTCCTTCAGCCCGATGTATTGAATGCTCATGAAGGTAGCCTCCTTGTAATAGGACAACCGGAATCAATCCACGTTGAATTTGCTTTCAGCTTCCGCCAGCTCCCGGTCTATATCTGCAAAGTAATCGTCAAAACGCTCGAGGCAGTCGTTCGGAACGTCGTATTTCATCTTGACGACCTTGTCGAAGAGCCCCAGCTCCATAATAGCGGAGATCGGCATGTTTTTCTGAATCAGCGCCCGCGCCTTGTCGTAAAGGTGGAGGATGACCTCCATCATTTTCAGCTGTTTGTCGAGCGGAACATAGGTATCGTCTTTATGGAAGGCGTTTTGCTGGAGGAAGCCGACCCGGATGACCCTTGCAATCTCGATGATTAACTTCTGGTCGTCCGGCAGAACGTCGGAACCGATCAGCTTAACGATCTCCATGAGCTGCGCCTCTTCGTTGAGCAGGGACTGTAGGCGCTGACGGCATTCGAGGAAATTCGGATCGATGCTGTCGTAAAAGCCCCGCAGCTCTTCGATATATTCACTGTAGCTGGTGATCCAGTTGATCGCCGGATAGTGCCGCGCGTAGGCGAGGGATTTGTCCAGCGTCCAGAAGGTACGGACAAAACGTTTGGTATTCTGGGTGACCGGTTCGGAAAAGTCGCCGCCCTGCGGAGAAACGGCGCCGATGATGGTAACCGAGCCCTCCGAGCCGTTTAGATTTTCCATATAACCGGCCCTTTCATAGAAGGCCGAGAGACGGGATGGGAGGTAAGCGGGGAATCCTTCTTCCGCCGGCATCTCCTCCAACCGTCCGGAGATCTCACGGAGCGCTTCCGCCCAGCGCGAGGTGGAGTCCGCCATAATCGCGACGTGGTATCCCATATCCCGGTAGTACTCCGCAAGGGTGATGCCGGTGTAAATCGAAGCTTCACGGGCCGCAACCGGCATGTTGGAAGTGTTGGCGATCAACACGGTGCGGTTGGTGAGCTTTTCACCGGTTTTCGGGTCGACCAGCTCGGAAAATTCGTTGAGAACCTGGGTCATTTCGTTTCCGCGCTCGCCGCAGCCAATATAAACGATGATATCGGCGTCGCACCACTTGGCAAGCTGATGCTGGGTCATTGTTTTTCCGGTACCGAAACCGCCCGGGACAGCGGCAGTGCCCCCCTTGGCAATCGGGAGCATCGTGTCGATGACGCGCTGTCCGGTGATCAGCGGACGGGTGATCGATTTTCTTGATTTGACAGGCCGCGGCTCACGGATCGGCCATTTCTGACAGAGGGTCAGCTCATGGAGCTCACCCTGATCGTCTTTCAGCGTTATAACAACGTCGTTGATTTTATATTCTCCGTCCGGCGCGGCC
>CAZSIV010000060.1:0-10173 GCA_964607135.1 uncultured Oscillospiraceae bacterium
GGTTAACCTTTTTTGAACCACGCGACTATCGCGTGGTTTTCAGAATACAAAAACAGCGCCCGGCAAAAACCGGGCGCTGTAAACAGTTTAATATTGATCGTACCAATGAACCATCGGAAGGCCCTGAACCGGAGCCTTAAAGGACGGAATATTAGTCGCGCGGAGAGAACCGACATAAACCGTGTCGCGATTCGGGCCGCCGAAGCAGACGCTCGCAATCCAAGGCGCGATCCCCTGCCCCGTCGCAAACAGGATTTCGTTGGTCACACGGCTCTCATAGAATGCGTCGTCCAGAGCCTTGACCTTCTCCGGGTCGCCGCCGTCATAAAGAATCTTATAGTCGCCGTCCGGATCGATCACCCAGATTTTATCCGAGTAAACCATCGTCCCCCAAAGGTTTCCGTAAGCGTCAAACGCAATGCCGTCCGGGAACGCGCCGGTTCCCATCTGGTTCGGGCTGTAGGTCTCACGGTTGTGAAGGTCGCCGTTTTCATCCACTCTCCAGCGGAGAATATGCCCCCCGTTGACACCGGTCGTCTCTACCGCATAGAGATATTCCTCTTTTGCGTCAAAGCGAACCTCGTTGGTGAAATGGAGATGATCCGCGACAATATGCGCCCCGCGGTGGTCGTAGCGGATGATATAACCGTCATCAAGATCCGGTACAAGGGCCGGGAGCCAGCTCTTGAGCTTGGTAGTCACCGTGATCCAGATCCGGTCTTTGGAGTCGCGCAGGACAAAATTGACCTTGCCGATCGGGCTGCCGTCGACTGTGTCAAAAAGCACCTTGGTCTCGCCGGTGTGACGGTTCATCAGCTCCAGGCAGTCGGTGCCAAAATTGGAGATCAGGATGTCGCCGCTGCGGTCAAACGCAAGGCCGTTCGGAAGGGTGCCCTCAAAGAAACGGTTGACGTCCCCTTTGTTGATGTCCCCCTCATCAGTCCGCTTCTGGGTGATGATATCCTGCTTTCCGTCGGGATGAATATGCATGACGCCGCCCCGGGCATCCGCCGCCCAAAGGCTGCCGTCCCGCTCCGCGAGGATACACTCCGGGCGTTGGAGCCCCTCGCCGACATATGTAATCTCCTCGGGGTTGATCTCGAAGCCATAGAGAGGATTGCTGGTTTTCATTTGAAAGTACCTCCTGCATGAATTATTTTTTGTGATAGACAGCCAAAAAGCTGTCTGTGGTTCATCTTTGACCAGATAAAGAGCACTTGTTTCTTTATACTTTCAATTAAAAATATTATATTCCGCATGCCGGCGATTGTCAAGGAAAATCGGCCTCCTCGAGCTCTCCCAAAACTACGCCTTTAAAGGGCACTTTTTATATAAGGCGGGCTTAGGCGAAATAATCCAGGCACCCACGCTTCCGCTGCCGAACGCGGCCCGGCTGGGCAGGCCAATCGCAACCCACAAGCAGCACTAAAAGCGGCTTGTGTCCCGCGGAGGAACGCCACAGAACTGCAACCCAAAAGTCGACACGAACTGCATGCAGGGGTACCCTGCCCGGCACACCTCGCAGGACAAAAACCTGGAAACCAGTAACAGGATCGAGTGTGAACCGGCCGGTCCGGCCACGGGCGCCAGGGGGCCTTAAATTGTAATAGAGCCTTCTCCCCTTTGCAGAGCAATTGTACCAGTCCGCACAACCTCTTTGATGCCATAAGGCTTGAGCAGATCCAGCACGGTCTGGAGCCGCTCTGCCGTATCGGCAATCTCCACCGTCATGGCCGACGTCGTGATATCCGAAATTTTAGCGCCCATGATTTTGGCGATATCCATAATATCGCCCCGGGTGTCCGACTCAGCCGAAACTTTAATCAACATCAGCTCCCGGCTGATGATCTCATCCTGCGGGAGCGTTCTGAGCTTGATGACATCGATCAATTTATTGAGCTGTTTTTCTATCTGCTCCAGCATGTAATCGTCCCCGTCCACCACAATGGTGATCCGGGAAACCGAACTGTCATCCGTTACCCCGACGGCGAGACTGTCGATATTAAATCCCCTGCGGGAAAAAAGCCCTGAAATACGGGAAAGGACGCCCGCATGATTCTCTACCAAAATCGATACCGTTTGTTTCATAACTCTAAACTCCTGATCCGGCAAACGCCCAAATTTGACGATTATAGGGAAGGCTCCTCCGGGTCGATGAGACATTCCAGCAGAAAAGGCCCTTCCGTGCGGAGCATCTGCTCGATCGCCGCTTCCTCTTCTTCCGGGCGGCTGACCGACCTGGACGGGATTCCATAAGCGGCGGCGAGCTTTCCGAAATCCGGGCTCCCGTCCAGAAAAACCGCCGTATAGTTCCCGGCATAGCTGTTTTTCTGAAGCTCCCGCACCATTCCCAGGCGGTTGTTTTTCATGACGACTATTTTGATATCCAGCTTTTCCTGGCAGATGGTTGCAAGCTCCATCATCACCATCTGGAACGAGCCGTCCCCGCAGGCGACGACAACCGGCTGCCCGGGAGCGGCAAGCTTTGCCCCCACAGCGGCGGGAAGCGAGTAACCCATCGTCCCCATCCCGCCCGACGTGAGAAACCGCCCCTCCCGCAAAAGACAGTTTGCGGCAGACCAGATTTGGTTCTGACCAACGTCAGCGACAAAAATCGCGTCCGGCCTCAGGTGCTCGGACAGGGTGGCGATGAACTTTTTCGGATCGATCCGGTCGGACGCCTTCCGGTAAACCGCCGGTGTGCGGTATTCCCGCAGATGCTCCAGCCACCGGGCGTGCTCCATCGGTTCCGCCTTTTCCAAAAGCTGCCCGAGGACAATTTTGGCATCCCCGACAATCGGGATTTGAACCTCCACATTTTTCCCGATCTCCGCCGGGTCGACGTCGATATGGACGATCTTCGTCCGCTTTTCCAGCACGCCGGGGGTGGCCACCGCCCGGTCGCCCACCCGCGCGCCGATCAAGATCAGCAGGTCGGCCTCCTGCACCGCCACGTTGGCGGAACGCTGCCCATTCATCCCCAGCATCCCGAAGTTGAGCGGATGTTCCGTTTGAACCGCGCCGAGCCCCATCATCGTGGTGACGACCGGGACTTGAAAATACTCCACAAAACGGCGGAGCTCCTTCTGTGCGTGACAGGAAAAAATCCCGCCGCCGGCACAGACGAGCGGCTTCTGCGCCGCCCTGAGCGCGGCCAGCATCCGCTTGACCTGGCCCTGGTGACCCGTTAATGTCGGTTTATATCCGCGGATAGATGCCTCAAAAGAGTAGTCAAATTTTATTTTCACCCGCTGAACGTCCACCGGAATATCGATCAAAACAGGGCCGGGGCGGCCAGTAGAAGCGATATAGAACGCTTCCTTCATCACCCTTGCGATGCTCTCCGGCTCTTTGACAAGGTAGCTGTGCTTTACAAACGGCTCGGCTGCGCCGGTGATATCCGCCTCCTGAAAGACATCCCGCCCGAGCAGTTCTGTTGAAACCTGACCGGTGATGATTACCATCGGGATCGAATCCGCATAGGCGGTGGCAATTCCGGTGATCAAGTTGAGAGCGCCGGGGCCGGACGTCGCCATACAGACGCCGGGGATTCCGGAAATACGGGCGTAGCCGCTGGCCGCATGAGCCGCGTTTTGCTCTTCCCGCACCAGAACATGATGGATAGAAGAGGAAGACAAGGCATCGTAGACCGGGCAGATCGCGGCGCCGGGATATCCAAACAGAACCGATATTCCCTCCGCCTCCAGGCAGCGGACAACCGCCTGCGCAACTGTGACCATTGTGATCCCCTCTTTCCCCCGTTGATCTTTCTGATTACAAAAAAGGAAACGGAAATTTTCCCGCTCCGATAGCAAAATACACCATATAATCCTACATTTCCAAGCGTATTCCACACATATTATTTTTCATTATAGCTTTCACGCAATAAAGTAGTCAAGATGCTAAATCAACAATTTTTCGGGTCAATTTCCCTCTGCTTTTTACGCGCCGTCCGAATTGCTTTTTTCTCGGAAACGCAGTAAAATAAAGAGGAAAAGGGGCGCAGATTTTCTTTTTTCTCTTCCAATCGAACAGATAAAGCTTGAAGGATTCTATCTATAACACGCAATGTCCCCGCTTTCGAGGCGGAAGGATACATGATCCGTCTCTCAGCGAGAGAAAAAGAACATCCCGCCGATCTGGCAAAGCGAACGCGTCCGCATTCCGCTGTCAGTCTGTTTCCATCCGCGGCTTTGGAGCATGTACGCCCTTTCAAACGAGGGCAGAGACAGGATGCGGTTTGCCTAAGTGACTAAGGAGAGCATATGAAACTGAAACAAATCGTATCGGCAGCGGTCGGTATCGCATCCCTTCTTTTTTTGTCGGCCTGCCAATCCGCCGAGATTCCTCAGGAGAGCGGTTATCAGCCCGTTACCGTCCTGGGGGTCAGTTTTACGGAGCCGCCCGAAAGGGTCGCCTCCCTCTCGCCGTCCACGACGGAGATGATCCTGCAATTCGGGTTGGAAGACAGACTGATCGCTCGGACAGACAGCTGTGTGCTGCCGGACGGGATTGAAGTGCCCTCGATCGGCGACGGCTCCAATCCGGATCTCGACAGAATCCTCGCTTCCCGGCCGAGTCTGGTGATCTCGCAAAACTCCTTTTCCAAAATGGCCTTAGATAAACTCAACCAGGCAGGCGTCAAGGCGCTCGTGATCCCGCCGGCGGATGATCTGCGGGAACTGCAAAGCTATTACATCGCCTTGGCAACCGTGTTTTTCGGCAGCGAAGAGGGCGTTTCCAAAGCAGAACATGTGATGCGGCCTCTTGTCCTGACTTCCAACGCCATCCGCATCGGTTTGGCGGACAGCGAACCCGTCTCGTTCGTTTATTTTCTCAAACCGGGAGCTTCTGCCGCTACAGCCGATACTTTTATCGGAAGCTTTTTCAGCTGTCTCGGGAAAAACGCAGCGCAGGGAAGCGAATATCAGGTGGATTTCGCTCAGGTGCAGGAGGCCGATCCCTCTTATCTGTTTCTCTCCAGACCTTACGCGCTCGAAAACCTGATGGCCGATCCCGGATGGGCCGGCTTCTCCGCCGTCCAAAACGGCAACGTTTTAAGCTTTGATGCAGCCCTTTTTGAGCGGATGGATCTTCTTTCCCTGACAGATATTTTGCTGGAAACCGCTAAAACCGTCTACCCCGAGCGCGCGGAAGAAATCGAGGCCGTCCTCGTCAGGCTGGAAGCAGAGGCAGTTCTCTCAGAGATCGCCGGTTAGCGGATGAAGCCGCCTTTCGGCTGTTATATAAAGATTTTCTATCCGGGAAAGAAAGAGCTATCTATTGTTTTGTCTGAAACAAGCGATCGATCCATTTCTCAACCGCATTTAAAGTCAAACAGCTCCCGGCGGATATGAAAAAGCAGGAAGACGTTTCTATGCGTCTTCCTGCTTTTTTCAATTTCTCATGACCCGGTCGGGCTCATACCGGTTGACAAAGGTCAGGGTAATCGCCGTCGGGATGACAATGGACAACAGGGACGTTCCCCCGATCATCAGCAAAAGCTTTCCGTCAAACGAAATCATTTCCTCCCCAAATACCAGAAGATTGGTCACCAGAGCCAGCACGCCGGCAAAGAGCAGCCCCAAGGCAGCGGTTTTCACCACCTGCGCGAGCGATTCCAGATAGACCAGCTTCCGGATTTCCCTTCGGGTGATCCCGTTCGCCTTCAGGATGGAAAACTCAAACTTCCGCCCTTCGACGTGGTTCATATAGATCACCGCCATCAGCAGGAAGATGATCGCCAGGATGACAGCCGACACCATAAAGGTCATCTCTCGAATCGACTGGATGCTTGCGTTCATGCTCTCAAAATCCTGGAACCGGTTGTAAACGATCAAATCCCGACCCATCCGGGACAGCTTTTCCTTGGCGGAACCGACCGCGTGGTAATTCGCCGCATTCATAATGCAGGCGCTCGGCATCCACTTCGTTTCCCCTTCCCCCAGCTTAGGCGGTTTCTGTCTGTCCAGAAGCGTCTTCATCTGCTCATAGGGAAGATAAATCACGTTCTCCGAGCTCTGCGTATAAGTATTCTTGACCTGTTTTTCGAGGACTCCCCGCACCTTTCCGCCGATCGAATCGAGTACGCAGACGTCGATATCCCCTTTGACAGTGCTCTTTCCATCCTCGGACGGGAATTCTATTCCTTTCAATTTGACCGGAACCAGCGCATCTGCAGAAACAGAGACCCCTTCTGGAGATTCGACCCCCAGAAGCTCCGCCATCGGCGCGGAGAGATAGACGCCATTTTCAACCGTCTCGTCCAGCGTTTCAGATTTCAGATCCATCAGCTGATCGGGAAAATACGGGACAATCGCGTAATTGTATTCCTTCTCCTCTGGGCCAAACGCCGTTTTCTCCCGGCTCCCATCCGGACGGGTCACAGCGACTGTCCGGACTTCTTCCTCCGTCTGCCCTTCGGTGTAAAGAGAGGAGACGAATTCAAAGTAGGGGTAGACCCCTTCCAATTCGGACACCTTTCCAAAATTTTCGAGCTCCTGCTCCGTAAAGGCGATGTCCAGCGGGAGGGAATAGACCTCCCCCTTTTCCCGTCCCGGCGCGGTGGCGTTGACCACCCAGATTTCCCGGTTTGAAATTTTGTTCATCAAATCGTCCTGCGCGCTGGTGAAATTTTCACCGAACCCGGCGCAGAGGGCAGAAAAAGAGATTGCTGCGGCGCAGACCACGGTCATAGCCTTTTTGCGGAACTTGGCCCGCCGGTTCGCACGGTGGATATACCGCAGGTAAAACCCGGTTTTCAGTCTGCGCCGTTCTCTTTTTTTGAGCTGCTTTCCTCCGCAGACGGCCCTTCCCCGTTATCCTCTTTTGTCAGAACGATCTTTTTCTCTTCGATATTGTAGACCAGGTCGGCCTGGCCGTAGATGACCGGGTCGTGGGTCGCAATCGCCACCATCTTCCCCCGCTCGTAGGCGATCCGGCGGAAGAGCTCCATCACCCGCTCAGTATTCGCCGCGTCCAGCGCCGAGGTCGGCTCATCCGCGATAATCAGGTCGGGGTTCTTCGCCAGCGCGCAGGCGACCGCCAGCCGCTGCTGCTCCCCGCCCGACAGCTGTTTGGGGTAATCGCCCAGCTTTTCCGGCATCCCCACCAGCTCAATCAACGATGCGAGCGCTTCGTTGTCCGACGCCTCCCCCGAAAGAGTTGCAGCCAATCGGAGGTTTTCGCGCACGGTCAAGCCGTCGATCAGGTTGTTATCCTGAAAGATGTAGCCGATCCTCGTCTTGCGGATTTCTCCCTTGGCTTCGTCGTTCGTGACGTCGATCTTTTCCCCGTCAAAAAGGTACTCATAGTCCTTATTCGACGAAATCAGTCCCAGGCAATAGAGCAGGGTGGTTTTCCCGCTCCCCGACGGCCCGGTGATTGCCGTCAGCTTCCCGGCGGGGATTTGAATCTCCCCGTTCTCGATCACGGGTTCCTTAAACTTGATGTTCACATGGTTGAGCTGAATCATTGGGATTCCTCCTTTGGTTTCACTTTATTTCAGGGATTTTCCAGCATAGGACGGTTTCGCTCGGAAGTTCCGGGAGTTTGAAATTACGGTCTCCCTTTACACATCTTGCGATCTCAAAGACCAATGAATCGTTTTCTGCGGGGATATAGCCGTAAAGAAACACCCGACACGAACGTAAATCTTCTGAAGTTTCAAAGGCAAATACAGCCGACGCATCCTCACTGGAAATTTCCGCACTGTAAGTAGGATCATTTGAATACTCTGCCCCGCCGCCGGCCGTCTGTGGATACGAGTTTAAATAACAGTTAAACGAAAGATCGGAAAAGAGGTATTCAGAACCTTCCTCCAACAAAATATCCGCCGTGCATTTCACCCATCGCATCTCCTGCTCCGAAAATCGCGCTTCAATCCGCTCTGCATCGGTGCGGGCAGACACCTCTTTCCGCACTGCTTCCCAATCCGTATTAAAAGAGCCTCGGACTGTCACGCCGACCTTGGTCGAATGATCGAACAACAACTGAAAAGGAATATCGGTCTCCCACTCCTGAAAGATTTTGAGTTCGCCGCTTTCGGAGGAATCCTTCGGGGTATCTTTCCTCTCGCAGGCGGAAAACAACAGCCCCAGAACCGCAAAAATCATCAGCAGGGCAATTATTCGTTTCTTCATTCGTTTCTCCTTTTTCTGTCATGCATCTAATTCCTCATCACCTGGTCGGGCTCGAACCTGTTGACAAACAGCAGTGAAATAGCCGTCGGCAGAACGATTGCTCCCAGTGAGATCAAGAAAAGCCACAGGACTGTCAGCCAACTATAAGAAAGTCCAATCACAAAATAATTGATAACATAATAAAGTCCGACAGACAAAACAACTGATAGGAGAAACAAAATCAAAAAAGTGACCAGCATATCATACACGACAAGACGGTTTACTTCTCGTTTAGTTAGGCCATTTGCCTTTAACAGCGCAAACTCGAATTTCCTTTTTTCAAGCAAGTTGAATTGTACAATTATCATTAATAACAAGATGATGACCAATACCGAAAGCGCCACAAAAGACACAGTATTTTGTATGTTTTGCATATACCCCAAAACGAGGTCTGCATCCTGCTGTTCGTTTACAATTAGATAATTAGGATTAATTTGAACAAGCTCATCTTTGATAGAATCCATTTTTTCCGTTTCAGGAACAATTAACTGATACGCCCACGGCATCCATGGCTTTACAACAAGGTCTTTTTTCGAAACTCCATACATTTCTTCTATCGATTGATATACACTTTCCGAAAGGTCGTCCTTTTCAATCCGGTTTTCTTCTAGCAGTTCTTCCATCCGTTTTTGAGGCAAAAGAATAAAGTTCATGTCGCCGTATAAACCGCCGTCGTCCACATCCCGCAAAATTCCGCCCAGCTTTACATCAATCTGCGTTTTGATATATACTTCGTGGTCGGTAACAACCGTTATCGTTTCACCACTCTGATTCCCAAATCGCGAAGGCGCCTCATAACGAATTGCTGGAATCCAAGCGTCAACCGTCAGTTCAATCTCCTCCGACTTCTGCAGTTCCTTCTCAATCCCCAGTTCCTTAGCAAGCGAACTCGTAATATACGCACCCTCCGAACTATCGATCCAGGTATCGCTCTGAAGCCGCATTACATCGGAATCCCGATACGGAATAATCGTATAATAATACGGGATGTCTTCAACGATAGTAAACTGAACTACTTTTTTATCTCCACTCGCTGTTTTCCAGGCGATTGAAGAAGAATGCAGTTCATTGACTGGTATATCAAATGTTTTATCAAAGCCGACTCCATTAGTAGCAGAAGAAGAAAATACAATGAATGGATTCAGCTGTCCAACACCAGGTATGCCTTTTATTTTGTCCACTTCTTCCATAGAGATCGAAAAATTCCATACATCATACGCATCCCAAATAGAGTTGCTGGAAAAACCTAATGTGGACATTAATGTATTATTAATTATAAAAATCTCCTTTGAGGTCAAAGAACGCAGGCGATACTCCTGAGAACCTTCGATAGAATCTAAAAAACAAAGGCTCAGTGCACTGAGCCCGACAGAAAAAGCACAAAGCAAAACGGCAAGACCTTTTAAGATTTTATTTTTATAGAACACTTTGAACGAATAACCAACATAAAAAGACCTTTTAAGCATATTTAAGTCCCCCTTTGTGCTTTTATATGTAAGCGGGTAAAGCTATGTTCAACTATAATACTGCGTTACTAACTTACCGTTTGCCCGAATAACCCCATAAACAGAAACAGTTCCATAACCATACGCATAATTCCCCTGAATATTATGGTAATATTGTGTAAACGATCCCCCTGTATAGGTTTTTATATCTTTCCAGCCTGCAGATACTGGCTGTCTTCCTCCCGGTGCAGTCTCAGACCAAAAAGTTGCCGTCACACGATTCATGCCGTCATAATGGTATGAATATGGAGTCTTTTTGCTGGTTGTAGTAGCAGCAGAAACAATGACTACTGAAAACGTGACAACTACCAAAGCCAACAACAACACCGCAATTTTTTTACAACGATTGAGATTCATAATCATATCTTCTTTTCTTTTTATTGCTTTACCCGCTTAACATATTTCTGTCATTCTATCGTTTTTAGGCCCAATGGAAGGTAGTGTCAAGAGTTTTTCGCAAATTAGTTTGCAGACTCTGGGAGAAAGAA
>CAZSIV010000061.1:0-8427 GCA_964607135.1 uncultured Oscillospiraceae bacterium
AGCTACCTCAAATTCCCGGACGGCACCATGCTCGCATGGGGAGTTGTGACGGTCGAGGGCGTCCCGGCAAATGGGCCTAAGGCGGAATACGTTCCGTTTCCGGCCGCGTTTATAGCCCCGCCTTCCATCACGGCCACAGCTGTGGCGGATACCGCCAAAGGCGCCGTCACCACCCAGATCGGCACCCTTAGGAATGCTCATGTGTATATTTTTGTCTACAATGCGATTGCGGTTGAGCGAACTACACCGGTTTACTGGCACGCACTCGGCCGGTGGAAGTAGCAGAGGGGAAGGAAGTGAGAGAAATGGACGAAAACGAGCGGCTATTGATAGAGACGTCACAGCGAGCGAAGTCGAACCAGAGGCGAGTCGAGGAGCTGGAAAAGCGTGTAGAGGAGCACCATGCGCTGGGGATCCCGGTGAAGCTTACGGGGCTGGAGGAGCGGGTCGGGAAGGTGGAGCGGATGGTAAACGACATCCACGCGCTGAGCCGGTCGGTGGACAGCCTGGCGCGGAGCGTGCAGGAAATGCTCAAGGAACAGCAGAGCCAGAGAAAGGACATCGAGGCGCTCAAAAGCGAGCCGGGAGAGCGGTGGAAGAGCGTGAAGCGGACGGCGCTGACGGCGGTGGTTTCGACCGTCGCCGGGGCCATGGCGGTCGGGCTGGTTCTGCTCATTTCAAATTTTATTAAGTAAAAAACGGAGGAAGAAAAAATGGAACTGATGGAATACGTTAAGCCGGAATTGATGGTGGTGGCGATTGCCTGCTACTTCATCGGGATGGCGCTGAAAAACATGTCCTTAATTCGGGACAAGCTGATCCCCCTTGTTTTGGGGATTGTCGGGGTTGTGCTGAGCTGTATCTACGTCGCAGCGACGAGCGAGCTTACCACCCCGCAGGAGTGGGCGATGGCCCTTTTCACCGGGCTGACCCAGGGGGTTCTCATGGCGGGGCTGTCTACATACGTCAATCAGATGGTCAAACAGCTCAAGAAAACGGGGGAATAAAAAAACCGGGGCCTGTTTTACCAGTCCCCGGGTTTATCCCACCTGTTCTAAGCGTTCAACCCGCTCTTCGAGCTTTTCCACCTTCCGCTCCAGCTCCCACTGCTTTTCATGGGTCAGCTTGTAGCCGTCGAAGAGGGCTTCGATTTTGCCGGTGACACTGTTCTCAATAAAAACGCGTGTCCGCGTTTCCGATTCACGGATTTTGGAATCTGTCATGGAAACAAGAGTGTCTGTTTGCTGCCGAAGCACTTCAATTATTTCATCTTGCTGCGCTTTTAACTTAGCGTCAATTAATTGGGCGATTGCCTGTAAATCATTTTGATCCAACATGCTTTCCCCTCCTGTCTTACAACAGTCTACCACAGAAAAGAGAAGCTTGTCAACCGAAAGAACAGAATCTACCGACCGTTTCAAACCGCATAAAAAGAAAGAAGGAAATTGTAATGAACAGCCCATACATGGGAGATTTCAAGGTCACTCAGACCAAACACGCAAACCACGACGGCCTCGACTTGGTCGGCCTCGACAGCAAGGAGATTCACGCCACCGTCAACGGCGTAATCGAACGCGCCGGATGGGAGAACCCGGAAAATCATAAGCAGGGGTTCGGGCTCTATGTCCGGATTAAGAAGGACGGCTCGAACGACCGCTATTACTTCGGCCACATGAGCGAAGCGAAGGTCAAGGTCGGAGATCATGTGAAGATCACCGACGTGATCGGGATCGAGGGAAACACCGGCAATTCTACCGGTTCTCACTGTCATTACTGTGTGCGCGGGAACGCGAGCAAGGCGGAAGTCAAGGATGTCTGCGCAATCTCTGGGATTCCGAACAAGCTGGGCGTTTACAACGACGGTTATCTGCCCTCGAAGCAGGACAAGCCCGCCCAGAGCAAACCGGCGGAAGGGACAAAGAAAAGCGGGGTGACGAAGCTCAAAAGCGGCACCTGGAATGTGAGGAAGGGACCGTCTCTTGGGGCGCCTGTTGACCGGGTGGTCAAGGGGCCGCAGAGCGTGACCTATGTAGATGTCGTGCCGGAAAGTGAGCCTGGGAAGTATGGCAGGCGGGACTTTTACAGGCTTCGAGATGATACATTCCTTGCGACTGGGGCGTGTGAGTAAAAAGTCCATGCCAGAGGAAAAGGAGAAAACAAATGGCGGATCAATACCAGCAGATCATCGACAGCTATACTGCACAGCAGAAAAAGCAGGAAGACTATTTACGGCGGCAGTATCAAAACGAGGCTAAGCAGCTGCAAGGCCAGCTCAACCAGACGGTCGGAAAGCTGAACAATATCAAAAGCAACTACCGGAAGGTTTACGATGAGAACGCCCGGCAAGCCTATGTTCAGAAGATGCAGGCCCAGCGCGATCTCCCCCAGCAGCTCGCAGCCCAAGGGGTTTCGGGCGGGCTTTCCGAATCCGGGAACATCGCCCTGAACGCGGCCTACGGCAACCAGCTCAGCGACTATAAGGGGGATTACAACAGCCAGGTGGAAGGTGTCAACCAGAATCTCAGCGAGGCGCAGAGCCGGTATGACTCCCAGCTGGCGGGGCTTGGAACCACCCTGCTCGGAAAGATTGCGGAGAACCAGGACTATTACGGTCGGCTGATTGAACAGCAGAAGGCCGCCCGGATTCAAGCCCAGGAGCAGGAGCGCCTTGCACGAATTCAGGCGGAAAAAGAGGCGGAGATCGCCCGGATTCAGGCGGAACAACAGGCCAAAGCGGCGGCGGAAAAGGCGAGAATCGAGGCTGAGGCCAGGGTGAGGGCAACGAGAAGCGGGGGAGCATCCTCGAATAATGGCTATCTTAAACAGGCGCAGTCGGACCCTACGTCGGCATACAAGGAAGCCTTGTGGAAAGAGGAACAGGGGAAATACAACAGGCTGAAGGGGCATATAGAAAGCATGAACATGCTCAACAGCCCAAATAGCTGGATCAATTACCTCAACGCGCAGAATGGCCGTGGAGCCTTCGAAGACGAAGGCGATATCTACTGGCTTGCAAAACAGTTCGGGATCAGCAAAGACCAGTATAACGCGAGGCTCGCTGAGATTGCGGCGAAAGCGAAACCGGACTATATGACCCCGGGCGAATGGCAGGCGTATCTCACGGGGAATTAAAGGAGAAGAAGCATGGCGGCTGAATCGATCATGGAAAGAATCATCAGGGAGCAGAAGACCGGTAAGAAAGAGACGATCATGTCCCGAATCATAAGGGACGAAGAGGTCAAGCAGGCCTATTCGCAGATGCTGCCGCAGTACCTGCCCCCGGCGGTGCAGAATGTGGTTCAGACCGCTTCTAATGCTGCGAACGCGGCGGTTCTCCCGCCGTTGATCTCACAGGTGGGCAGCATCGCCGCGCAGACGGCGAGTCAGCCGAAGCAGACGGCCTGGCAGACCCGCCCCTACTGGCAGCCGTGGGAGGAAAACGAGTACAATGGGCTGACAGATGCAAAAATCAGGCTTGAAGCCGCCCGCAGCAGGGAGCAGAGCGCCCAAACTCTAACAGAAAGCTTTAATGACTATAAAGCCGGAAAAATAACGAAAGAGCAGTATATGAATTTCGGCAAAAAGGCCGATCAACCCAGTGAAGGCACAAAGCCTTTGCAAACGTCGGAAGATATACAAAAAGAAGTCGATTTATTGATCCAGGCAAGAAACCAGGCGAGGTACGGTGGCTTGAGCATAGAAGAGCTATCGTCTCAGATCGACCGAGCCAACGCAAGGGTGAAATCGTTGTCGGCTCCAACGAATACTCTGGTAAACAGTGGAACGCCTAACCTTTATACCGTCCAAAGAAGCGAAGAAAATGCAGAAGAAAAAAATGCGGGAGAGATTGAGCAGGAAAAAGAAAAGATCAGGGTAATGGAACAGTACCTCAACAGAAAACTGATTGAGGCGGATCCTGATTCGGTTCCGGAGTTTTTACAGCAAAAGAAAAAACAGCTTGACGAAGACTACAAGGCGGCCTTGGAATTAGAGAGGCAGCAGCAGGCGCACGATAAAGAGTGGGCAAACAAATCTGATATTGAAAGATTTGGAGACTGGCTGGGGACAAATACATACAATGGCCTGACGTCCTTCAACAATCAGCTGTTTTCTACGCTGGGGACAGTTCTCGGCTGGTTCAATCTGAATCCTGAAGGCTCTCTTGTGGACAATATCGTTGATTATTACGCTTCTATTGACAGAGCGGAAAAGGTCAAGCAAAGCATGATCAACACCTCTATGGGGCCGGGCTGGGATGTGGCCGGCGAACTGCTGTCTTCTACCGTAAACGCCTTGCCTCAATCGATTCTGGCTTTAATGTCGGGAGGGACGAGCCTTACCGGGTCGACAATGACGGTTGGGACCTCTACAACTTCGCAGCTGATCGGCGCATCCTTAAAAAACGCCGCAAAAAGCCCGTCCTTTTGGCTGACTACGGCGCAAACGCTCGGCCCGGAATACCAAGAGGCGCTCCAAAACGGAGCGACGGAAGAACAGGCGACGGTTGCCGCTTTTATTTCCACTGCGCTCAATGCGTTGGTTGAAGTAGGGGGAGGTCTTGAGGGCCTTCCCACCACGAATAAAGGAATCGTCGATTGGCTCAAGAGCGCCAGTGAAGAAGGGGTTGAAGAGGCTGTTCAGGACTTAATTTCTCAGACGAACGCCATGTCCATTTACGACCAGGACAAAGAGCTTTTCTCTACGACAAATGAAAATGCCCTGGTCAATCCTGTGCGGTTGGCAAACGATTACATGGGCGGCGCCATTGTGGGCAGCATCCTTGGCGGCGGGCAGATTGCTTTGGATAAGGCGGTAACAAAGCTGCGCCCCGTCACCCTGCCGAATGGGCAGACGGTGTTGGTTGACGGGAATAACAACCTCGTTTCGGTTCCCCAAAGCGGCACGAACACCGATCAGCCTGGAACGATTACCGCCGATATGGATGAAGCTGTACGTGCAGATATCCTCAGCCGTTCCATGCTGGAAATATCCGAAATCAATGCTGAAAATATCAAACGGTCCGGCGTAAACCTTGGGGAGCTGGCAAATCAAAAGCTTCAAGCCGCGAGGAATTTAATCAGACAGGCGCTGCACAATATCGGCGGATTTAAAAAATATATGAACCCCAATGTGGACGTGAAGTTTGAATTCTCGGTATCTAAGGGTTTTAAGGAAAGCAGCCATAAGCAGACCACTCGAGGAGAGAGCACAACGGATTTAAAAAATATGTTGCTTTCCCTGGACGATCTTACCAGAAACGCAGCGGTTGTTGAAGTCCACACGGACCAGTATGCGGGGACATATCGGCAGAATCATGATATAGACAGTATTATTGTACTGTTGAGCGCCTACCGCGACGGAAACCGGATTGTGCCGGTGGAGCTGCTTGTCAAAAAGCAGATAGACGACAGCGGGCAGCTGTACATGGCCGTCACCTTGAAAAAGATAGAAGCCGGGATCGTGCCGACGCGTGGCATCGCAAAAAACGATTGCACCGTAAGTCCCCCAGCTTCTGTTGTCAGTATACCAGACCTAATTCAAAAAATCAACCCTGCGGATGCGGATTTCCTGAAATATATCCCCGATTCCATGCTCAGCGCAGAGCAGGCGGCTGCGAAGGCCAAAGTGCTCGACGAGACGCGGCGGTACATTCAAACGCTGAAAGACCATACCGACCCTGTCACTCTGCGAAAAAAATCTTCCAGTACAGACGCGCCTGCCCCCTACTTCACCAAGACAAAAGAGAAAAACGGGGTTGTGCATTGGAAGGAAAGCGGGAAGGACACTGTTTCAGGCCCTGCCAATGCGTTTGAGGAAAAATGGGGAATCAAAACAAGGGTGGCGGAGCCGGACGTTGAAACCGGCGCCGCCGCCTTTTTGCAGGACGGAACCGTGGTGCTCAACGCAAAGAAGATCGACACCTACGCGGGAGCGGTCGCAAAGCTTGCGCATGAATCGACTCATGTCGCAGAGCAGACGAAGGATTGGGAGAAGATCAAAGAAGCGGCGCTTTCCTATTACAAAACGGTGGACCCGAATACGGATGAGAGGATGCTGCGGGATGCGATGAAGGAATGGTACAAAGGGGTAACCGAGCTGAACGATCCTGAGGCCATGCAGGAGGTTGTCGCGCATTTCATGGAGGATATCTGCTCGCAAAGCGGGTATGCGGCGGAGCGAGCGGCGCGGATTCTGCTGGAGAAAAGCCCGCAGGGATTCAGGCGGATCGTAGAGTATTTCAAGGAGAAGGTCGCGTATTTGAAGGCGCGCAAGGGGCTGACAGAGCAGGAGAAGCTTGAGCTTGCGGCGGCCAGAAGGGGCTTGGACAACCTTGAAAAGGCGCTCAGGGAGTATCAAGGGGGAACCCGGTTATCCGAAAACAGCGTGACATATTACTCTGTAGAGCAAAGCAGCAACAGCTCGATTAAAGAGCAGCTGCGATCTAATTTAGATAAACTAAACGGTATAGAACCAGTTTTTGAAGGGGAATTCCTAAAGACCTTTCAAAATAAAAGCGAGGCTAGAAGCTGGGCGCTGGAGCTTTTGCAGAATACGGGTTACCATGTCAGCAGGCCGGATATTGGGGAGATTATCTTCGATAACAAACGAATTAATAATGGTTTGAACTACCTAAAAACCAATGAAGAAATGATCGCCTATTCGGCCCTGCCGAAGGTATTGGAGCAGGGGGTCATCATCAGCGGGCACGGCAACCACAAAGGAAGGGGCTACAGCACTGTCACAATCGCCGCACCTGTCGTCCTCAACAATACAAGAGGGAATATGGCGGTTGTCGTAAGGCAGGAAGGCAAAAACTACTATAAAGTACACCGGCTGATGATGCCGGACGGAAGCCAATTTGTCTTTAATAACGAAGGAAACAGAGCTGAACCGGCGGGGGCTGTATTGGAAAACCAAACAGTCACATCGCCAACAGACTCTGTTTCCACCCCCACTATACCACAAAAGGGCAGAGGGGTCAACACCAGTATATCCAAAAACGGGGGAAATGATACCTCCCGTCAAGGCGGAAGGGTGCAGTATTCGGTCGACAAGCCGTTTTCTCAGGCGGTCGAAGAAATCGCAGCGCACAAACAGGGTACGGCGTATGAAACCAGCCACGTCTATATGGGGCAGACCCCAAAGATTTTGACCGATCTGGGGCTCGACCAGCTCCCTATGCTGATTACAAGCAAACATGTCGACACCATCATGAACGAATCCGGCCCAGATTCGAAAGCCAATTACCACGGGCTGGGCAAGGAGCTTGTCAAGCAGATTCCAAAGGCGCTGGAAGACCCAATTATGGTGATGTTTTCAAAAACAAAGCCGAATCAAAGCATCGTCGTGCTGACGACCCTGACGGATTCCAAAGGGAACCCCGTTATTTCTGCGGTTCGGTTTAACGGCAGTGCAAGATATAACAATGTTCAGATATCATCCAACGTTCTTACAAGCACATACGGAAAGAGTGGGATCAACAATTTTATCCGGAAAGCGGCCGACGAGAACCGCGTGCTCTATTTTGACAAACAAAAAAGTCAGCGGTTAGAGCAAAGCCCCGGGGTCCAATTCCCCGACGAATTGTCAACTGCTGACTTTAGTTCCAATATAGCACGGCTGCAAGGATTTGTCAAGCGTGCAGGAACCAATACCAGTATATCCAAAAACGGGGGAAATAATACTGACTACTCCTCCAGCGAAGGAAGCTTCACCGAGTACTACCGGGAGTATCTGGAGAAAAAGTATAGCTACAATGCGCTCACCCAAAAGCCGGAGATGAAGGTCACCGACTTGTTAAGGAGACCGGCTGTATTTCCTACTGGAAGGCTCCAACGCGCTTCGGTCATCAGCCAAGGAATAAAGAGCCTTGAGGGAAAAGACCGGGGGAAAAATATCGCGGGCCGTCATTATGTTTATGTGAATGACATTGACGGCTATATATCTGTAAACCGTAAGGCCTTAGAGCACGGGCTATCTCGGCGTGCAGATGAGACAGCGTATGTTACCGCAAATGTAGGGAATATTCTTGAAAATTCAATAAAAATTAATGAGCTTGAACCTCGAAATGATAATGTACTTTCAAGCTATATTCTGTTAGGCGTGGCCAGAGATGGAAATCGGGCGATATATCCAGTGCGATTTGTTGTCAATGAATATCAGGACGGATTGGCTGAAATCACAGGTATGGATGTTATTCGTGCCTTGTATGGCGCAAAGACTAAAAAAATAGAGCCTGCCGCAAACACGGGCGCAACAACCAGCCAAAAAGCCGGCGTTCCATCAGGCTCTACTATTAGTATACGCGACTTGCTGGAAAATATCAAGGGCGACGAGCTGATTACCTCTGTTTTGTCAAACGACGTGCTAAAAAACCTGGGTGTCACCCGTCCCGACTCGGCTTTTTCAGACAGCCTGCGCTACTCC
>CAZSIV010000061.1:8527-9962 GCA_964607135.1 uncultured Oscillospiraceae bacterium
GACAGCCAACATCGACCGTCTGGACGTGGCCCTCGAAAACCGGGGAAAAGGGATGGACCCGGAACAGAACCGCCGGCAGACGGGATGGTTCCAGGGGAAGGATGGAAAATGGCGGTTCGAGATTGACGACAGCGGAGCGAAATATATACCGGGTGGTGGCGACAGGCTGGGAGATATCCTTAAGCACGACGCGCTTTACAAGGCTTACCCCGAGCTGCGGGAGATGCCGGTGCGGGTGGATAACGGCATGGAAATACTTGGCGTATTTGACCCCAACCGCAACGAGATCGTCTACCGTTCCAGCGATCCCTACGACGAGGCTCTCGACTTCGACCTCTACCAGGGGGATGATAAAGATGCTATAAAGGTGATACTCCGTAAACTGCAATATATAAAGACTTTAGGGGCGCTGCTTCACGAGGTACAGCACGCGATACAATATGCTGAGGGATTTGCGAGGGGTGGAAATCCAAATTTCGGGTATGTGATTCTCTTTAATCAGTACTTTGACGAGGCGATAAAGCAGCCGGGATACCAAAGGCTTAAGACGCCGAAAGGGCGGTTGAATTTTATAGACCGATACATTAGGGTTCAAAACGGCGGAAAATCAATAAATTCCTTAAAAGAAAGGACGTATAGTGCCCTCTATGGAGAGCAGGAAGCCCGAAGCGTTGAAAATCGTCAAGATTTGACCGCAAAAGAACGCAGGGAAAGCGGGCCGTTTGTGGGGGACAGCGATTCAATTATTGCAAACGGTGAGAAACAGTTGTCTCAGTATAAGAAAAATCTGCTAGAGACGGGACTTGGAGCAGACGTTGTTTCTGAAATAATAAAAATCACAAAATAAAGTAAAGGTAATGCGTTTTTGGGGGAAAATAGTAAGAGCGTATTGGAAACTGAGAAAAGATTGGATTAAGGCGGAAGAACCTATCTCGGCGCCAAAGCCACAGGGGAAGGCAAGGGTTTAGAAAACGGAAGGCTAATGGAGACGCCCACCCTCACTGGTCAGATTGCCCGGACAGCCGATCCGATCGCCCGGAACAGCTATTACGTGGACAAAAATTCGCCGATCCCGGAAGCGGTACAGGAATTTTTAAATGCGGCGCAGTCGAAGATACCGGGTCTGAGTTACCTGCTTGCCCCTAAGATCGACCAGTGGGGGCGGACTTTGGGAAAGGATAACGTATTAATCCGGGCGTTCGAGAACTTCATTTCCCCCGGCTATATTTCTACTCGGAATGAAACGCCGGTTGACATGTCAACGCCAATTTGAAATTGTAAGAAAACGCCGAAGAAATTATGTAGTTTTTCGGCGGGGGGTCGACAAGAATCAGGTGCTGCCTTGCTCAAAAAGAGTGTTTACGATTTGCTGTTTCTGGCGCATAAATTCCTTGCGTTCCTTCAGGCGGTAAGACTCGCCCTTGATGTTGATCAC
>CAZSIV010000062.1:0-9923 GCA_964607135.1 uncultured Oscillospiraceae bacterium
CTTCTTTCTCCCAGAGTCTGCAAACTAATTTGCGAAAAACTCTTGACACTACCAACCTCCATCCTACACAGGAATGAAAATTGCAACGGTTTTATCTATTATCAATCTATATCCTGCCTGATGATCTGTGGCAACAATAAATTTGTGAAAAACAGACTGTTGGTATCTGGAGCTAAAGGTTGCTCAGCTAATTTAACGTTCCTACTTAACAATCAGTGCGTATAATGCGTCTGTGATTTGACGCATTATTTCACTATTAATATCACGCATATTGGAATAACATGAAACATCAATATCTATTATATCAGAAGCCTTTAACGTACTATCAATCTCAGGACATTCATATTTAATTTTTTCTAAATAATGCTCGCTCTTAAAAGCTACATATTGATTTTTTTCTTTTGTAGTAAGTGGCCAAAATGCGCATTTATAACTAAATCTGGAACGCAGTTCTGGTGGTAGAAATTCTCCAATTCTTTCTTTAGGCATATTGGAAGTAAAAACTATAATGTATTTATCCAAGTCATACTCACGGCCCAAAGAATCTGTGAATTTTCCTTCTTCGAGCAACTGCAAGAAAAAGTTATAAACGGGCTTACTTGCTTTTTCAAACTCATCTATCAGAATCACCTTACTTCGGCTACGTATGAGCCTGTCAGGCAATTCACCTTTATTGCTACCTATGTAACCTCGTGGGCTACCAATCAAACTATTCAGAGCGTCTTGAGCACTGTAATTGCCAAAATTGATTTTTATTATCGGTTCATCTGCTGCTAACTTTTGATGGAGCAATCTTGCGACTTCTGTTTTACCGATACCGGAAGCCCCACATATCAGTACGGAAAAAATCGGTTGTTGCCCAATTCGATTAAACAACCGGTATTTTGTCAATTCCTCTTTCAAGCGTTTTTTGAAAAGTTCATTGCCAAATAGATTTTGATTTAGATAATCTAAAACATTCTCAAAATCAGATTGTTCAATATCGACAATATTTTGAATCGGGTCTTTTTCGATCTCAAGAAAATTCTCAAGATCAAGGACTTCATCAATCTTATAATATAGCAGATCTCGAACTTGCTTGCTGTATTGGCGTTCTATGATAATATATAATGCAACAGATTGCTCTTGTTGAACTATATTCAGCATAAGTTCAGCTGGGGCAATAAGAGCATCTGCACGGTCTTCGTTATAAAACAAAGAAGATAAGTCAATAAAGACTGAGAGGGTACCTGCTGGAAGTTCAAATTTTGATTGATCTTTGGCAAAAAAAGACCAACCTAATATCTGACCGCCAGTTTCCTCAATCGCCTTCACAACACGCTCTCTGTTTTTTCGGTCGTATTCATAAATACTTACTCTATCCATAATATCTCCTAGATATTGATGTCCTGAATAATAGCAATAACATCAATGTAATGAACCTTACCTTGTGTAACAGAAGCATTCGGAATATCCCTTTTATCCTCTTCTCGAACACCATCTTCAATATCCATACCACTGTCTTGAATATCGATTGACTGTTCTTGGTTCTTCTTTCCACTGTCGTTCAACGCCATCATGCGGTTGATTTTTCGTTCAACATCACAGCGTTCAAATTCTCCTCGATAAATGCCAAGCACAGTAACTTTACCAATCTCAATATCCGAAATGCTGTACTGACTTTCCATTTCATTTTCAGCACTCATGGGAATTTTGAGCATCATATATTCATCAGCTCCAAATCTATGTGGCAACTTACCGCAAAGGACATAGGCGGAGCCCTTGAACATTACTTCCATAAGGGAAGTGAAATTCATATTACCAATGCCTTCAACTGGAACTTGATTTACTAAACCACTCATAAGTGCTTTGGTAGCCATAACATCATCAGAATTTACAACAGTAAGATAAACATCTTTGATTTTTACTAAGTTTCCGACCTTGCTATCATCTAAACGACGCACCTCTTTAGATTTTTCATAAATAGGTTTGAGAATTGTCGATTTAGAACTTACTACTTTTACGGTATCTTCTACCCGATTAGACCTATTATGAGATAGATTACCATTTAGATCTATGCTGGGCAGATACTGTCCAATAACAGGGATTTTTGAAGTAGCACTTGTGGTAACATCTCCATCGCCAGCTATTGCTAATTCTGTATTTTTGATACGAGTAATTTTCTCTACTATCTGATTATCAAATAACATCGAAATTTCAGAAGCTTTCTCGCTATTGATATAGTAGATATTAAACATATTTTTCAATTAGTCTCCTCCTTGTAACTGTTATTCTTTTGTCAAATTCTTACTGACAACTATTCTTGTGCACCTTTCTTCAAATTACACCACGGAAAAATATCTAACAGGTATCAATATTTGTTTTACTGTCTTGTTTATTTCCATAAACGGTATACTTTTCCTCTCAAGCACTACACAGATACTAAGAATCACCTATTCCAATTCATCGATTTTATTCTGATACATCTTCATCAGTTCTGCTACACACATACTCTCCGTCATATCCTTGACCGAGAAGCCGTAAGCCTGCATAACCGCCTTGTCGTTCTGCTGATGAGCCTTGAGCAGTTCTGGGAACAGATACATCTTTTCCCCATACATGTCTGCCAGACTACAGTCAGGATACTTTGCACGTGCGTCAAGAATTGCCTGAGCTGTTTGCTCGATTTTCGCTTTTTGCTCATCGGTCAGCATAGGCCATGGAAATGTGTTATATACAATTTCCTTAGAATAACGATAGTCACTTTTTAATCGTCCACACACAATCCTCATCCATGCCATATGTACATTTGAGGTCAATACGCCAAAATGATATAGTTTAGCATTTGGAACAATCTGTACTGCATCAGAAGATATAATATCTGGCGTTGCAAACCCAATCGGTACATATCTTCGCCGTTCAGAAGATACACGAGGGATTATAAGAAAATCGGCATCATCCGGCTGTGTGATCTGCGCAAATAACTTCGGTACTTTTGCATAACCATTCGTTGTTTTGGCTTTAGATGAAAGTCGGAATTGCCGTACTGCCTCAACTTTTTCTGAAAGGATTTTGCTGTTCATAATATCTTTCGGAGAAGTGTGTTTTAACCAAAGGCACCAACGCTTTTCCCCTTGATAAACTCATCTGCTCCAATATAAGGATGAATCCATTTTTGAAGTTCAGGTTCTTTTTCCATGATATCCTGATATTCATCCTCTTTAATGACGAAAAAGCCACCATCCCTTGGCTGATTCCCAAAGTTCATTTTAGGCATTCCACAAAGGGATTCTTTGGCTGCTACAACGAAAACTTCTTCTCCTTCTACCAAGTATGGACTAATATTGGAAACAATTTTTCCATTAGCTCCATCTGAATAAAGCCATTTTTCATTCCGATTAAATCTAGCAAATCCTACAATAACACAATGAACTGCCGCCTGCATCGAAGATTCGCTGTTCCACTTAAATGTCTGATATGCAAAATTGATGTGAATATGATAATCGTTAAACAACACATTCCATAAAATCGGCACCTGTGAACCTTGGCAAATCGAATTAGTCGAAACAAAACAAGCTTGTACTCTTGTATTCTGAATATACTCAGCAGCCAACTTATACCAGCAAGTTACATAATCTAAATCTTGCACATCCTTAATATTTCCGAAGATATCCTGAACCTCTTTCTTCTGAACACTACCTTGATCCATAAGTCGTGCTCCAACAAAGGGCGGATTTCCCATAATATAGTTCAGTTTGTGTTTCGACACCACATCCTCCCAATCAATTCGCAGGGCGTTGGCTTCAATAATGTTGGTATAGGATTTCAGTGGAAGGAAATCCAAGTGTATCAGAACAATTTCCTCAGTCTCCTTCATCATCTGGCTTTCTGCAATCCACAGTGCAGTTTTCGCAACAGTTACCGCAAAATCGTTAATCTCAATACCGTAAAACTGTCCCAAAGATACCTGAATTGGATTCCAATCAGCATCGCCAAAGGCAATCTGCCCATGGGACAAAACCCGAAGCACTTCATTTTCCAAACGTCGCAGACTCAGATAGGTTTCTGTCAGAAAATTGCCACTGCCGCAAGCTGGGTCTAAGAAATTAAGAGAAGCTAGCTTTTTCTGAAATTCTTTAAGCTTTCGCTCTTTTGTGCGTTCCACCGCAATCTTGCGAATATCGGCAAACTCTTTTTTCAGTTCGTCCAGGAAAAGAGGGTCAATAACCTTGTGAATATTTTCGATAGAAGTATAGTGCATACCGCCGCTGCGACGAGTTTCCGGATTCAATGTACTTTCAAACACAGCACCGAAGATTGTCGGGCTGATTTCCGACCAGTTGAAATCGTCACTGGCTTTACTTAACAACAACTCACGAATCTCATCCGTAAAAGGCGGGATTTCAATATTTTCATCAGCAAACAGTCCGCCGTTGACATAAGGAAACGCCGCCAGTTCAGGAAAATCATCTTTGAGATAAGGGTCACGATCTTCAGGCTTTGTATCCAAAATTTTAAACAAGTCTGTAAGGGCACGCCGCATTTTTCTTTCGTCAAACTCGGATAGGTAATCATGGAACATACCATGATGACCGAAAATTCCGGCATCCTCAGCGTATAAACAAAATACAAGACGAACGCAAAGAACATTCAAACTTTTCAGAGCGTGCTCACTATCCGGGTCTGCATACTGCTTATGAAAAGCATCATAGAGCAAGCCAACGATTTCTCCGGCAGCAATGGACACTTCCATTTCCCGTTTCAGATGCTCACTGCCAACATCCACAAGAAACTGTAAACGATAGTATTCCTTTTCCAGATTTTCCAGAAGTATTTCCTCCGGTTCTCCGCCCGGACGTTCCACATCATAAACAAAGAATTTTTCAAAGTTGCAGGTTACTATCCAGCGAGGATGTTGAGATAGTGGTAATTCTGTAATATAGCGTTTTGCCTGTTGAAATGGTGTCAATAAAGTTCCGTCTGACTGCTTGATTGGCTTTTTCAAGTCCTTACCCAAGCCTTTTTGCTCAATCAAAACCTTTGTCGATGGAATCGTGCCATCTATGAAGCTGGTATGGTCAAGGTGAACCTGTTCCTCAAAAGTAATAAACTGCTCCGGATGCTCTACGCCGTAAACATCACGAAGCAGAGAAAGCCAAAACGCCTGACTTTCTCCTTTTTCATATCCTTTTCCTTTCCAGTATGCCGCAAAGGATTTTGCCGCCGCTTTTTGCTGTGTATCATTCATTTTCTATCACCACCTAACATTCTTTGCCTATCTAAACATTCCAAAGTACTTCAACGCTTTCATAATTGCCTTTTCCTTCTCCGGCGGGCATTGCGGTTGCTTGGTATCCTCGGATTTTGGCTTATTATAATTCTCCCGCTCAATGATACCGCATTTCTGTTTTACCTGTGCGATATACAGGCTGCTGACCTTCAAACCACTATGCTCCATCACATAGTCCTTGATTTCCTGATAGGTAGCTTTACTTTCGGCGGCGGTCAAATCCAACTCGTCCATATTGATTTCCACCTCGATATGTTTATCCGAATGAAGTTTGGACAATAGACAGACCGTCTCCACATGCCTCGTCCGGGGGAATAGATCGACTGCCCGATATCGCAAAACCCGATAGCCTTTTTCTTCAAACAGCTTACAGTCTCGGGCGGCAGTAGATGGATTGCAGGAGATCATAACGATTTTCTCCGGCTGCATCGCGGTTACGTTATCGATCACAGACGAATCGCATCCTTTGCGGGGCGGATCGAGTAAAACCACATCGGGACGGATGCCGCGTTTTTCCAACTCTTTGACGGCAGCCTTTGCATCTGCGCAGATAAATTCAGCGTTGGTTATTCCATTGTGAGCCGCGTTTTCCTTTGCGTTTTCTACCGCTTCGGGGACGATCTCCACCCCGATGAGGCGGCGGCACTCTCCAGACATAGAAAGACCGATGGTTCCAACGCCGCAGTAGAGGTCTATCACGGTTTCATCTCCGCTGAGAGAAGCGTATTCCCGGGCGAGCCGATAAAGCCGCTCCGCCTGCAAACGGTTTACCTGGTAAAAGGAAAGGGGGGAGATGTGAAATTGCAGCCCACAGAGGATATCGCTGATCGTATCCTTTCCCCAAAGCGTTTTGCAGTCCTTCCCTAAAATTACATTGTCACGCCGTAGATTGAGGTTTAGGACAACGCTTTTAATCTCCGGGAAACGTTTGACAAGCTCGGGAATCAGCGGACAGAGCTTTTGGGAAATATCGCATGAAGCGACAAAGCAGAGCATCATTTCGCCCGTCGCTTCTCCCATACGAAGGTAAAGGTGACGGAGCTCTCCCATACCTGTTTTCTCCGAATAGGGGAGAATTCCCAAACGCTGCATCTGGCCCGCGGCAAACTGTGCAATATCTGAAAAGACAGGCGGCTGAAGCGCACAATCCTGACAGGGGATGATCCGGTGGCTTCGGTTTGCGTAAAAACCGTAAATGATATTTTCTCCATCACCGCCTACGGGGTACTGCGCTTTATTGCGGTAGCCGGATATCCGTTCGCTTCCGAGGATCGGTTCCGGGGGAAAGGAAATTCCACCGATCCGCTCAAAAGCATCCTGCACCATCGCCTCCTTGATCCGCAGCTCCTCCCGATAGGAGAGATGCCTGAAACAGCAGCCGCCGCATTGACGGTAAACCGGGCATCCGGGCTGTATCCGTTCAGGAGAAGTGCGGTGAAATGAAGTGGCAATGCCGTATGCATACCTGCTTAAAACCTTAACGATTTTAACATCGCACAGCTCGCCTGTGAGGACTTGCGGCACAAAGACCACCATCCCATTGATCCGGCAGACGCCAAGGCCTTCTCCGGTCACTGAGAGGATTTCAGCTCGATAACAGTCGTTCTTTTTTAAGACAAATTGCTCCATTGGCACACCTCAGATCATTATTGCAAAAATCCCCCGCAGGGAGCGGGGGATTTTTTAGTGGATCGAGCAGTAATCGGGCAGGTAATCATGCTTATAATATCCGGTCGCCTGGCTGGGACAGGTCTCAACAGCCAATAAACCGCTCTCTGTACAGTACGACCGTTCGACAACGTCGTTCGAATATTCAAATGACTTTTTGGGAAGACCGGCCATTACCTCAGACATAACAGTCCGCCAAATCGTGGTAATCGAATTAAAGCCGGAGGGAAGCGTCCGGTTGTCGGTGTAGCCGAACCAGACCCCTGCCACATAGTAAGGGGTACAGCCGACAAAAAGCTGATCGGTCGTTCCGCCTTTATCGTTTGTCGCAGTACCGGTTTTCCCCACAACTGTCCATCCGCTGAGCCGGGCGTTGCGTCCGGTGCCGTTCGGCCCTTCGATGACGTTCTGCAAGATCCGGTTCATAACCGTGGCGGTTTCAGGCGTCAGGGCGCGGGTGACAATCGGATCCTTTTCAAGGATGACGTCCCCGGCAGCGTTGAGAACTCTGGTGTAAGTGTGCTGTTCCGTATACTGCCCTTGATTCCCGAATATCTGATAGGCCGCAGTGAGCTCGTCCAGATGGATGCCTTCCCATAAACCGCCCAGCGCCAAGCGGGGTGTGGTAGCGTCATTTTCCGACAGAGTGCTGAGATGGAGCTTCTGCGCCAGAAAATTGAAGCAGAATTGCGGAGACAACTGATTGACCAGCTGAACCGGAATGGTGTTGGTAGAACGCTGGATTGCCTCTGGGATCAGGATGTCGCCCCGGTAAACATGATCGTAGTTGCTCGGCCAGTTTTCACGCAGAACGCCGCCCAGATAGGTGGGAACCGGTTCGTCGGTCATCATGCTGGAGTAGGTGATTAAGTTGCTCTCCACAGCGGAACTATAAGCGGAGAGCGGTTTAATCGAGGAGCCGGGGCTTCTGGTGGCCATTGTGGCGTTGTTCCAGATGCGGTTGCCTTCCTTTGGCCCCCGCGCGCCGACAATTGCCTTAATATTGCCGCCGTAATCCATAATCACCATTGCAGACTGAGGAATCTCCACCTTGGTAGAGCTTGCAAAGGTGCTGTCCTGCAAAAACTTTTCTTCCAGAATCCTCTGGATATTCGGATCCTGCGTGGTGTAGATTTTCAAACCGCCGTTTAAAACCTGGTTTTCAGCGTATTCTTCGCTCCAGCCGTTTTTGCTGACCAGGTCATCCACAACCTCCTCGATTACCGCGTCGGTAAACCAGCTGTTGTATCCGGTATCGGTGTCGGACTCCGGCAGAGTCGGGTCAATCGCAGTCACAAGGTCGGTATTTTTATAGGTCTCAAACTCCTCGGCAGTGATGACCCCTTCCTCGTACATCGCCTGAAGAACATAGGCATTCCGACGGTCTTTGTTGGCTTGCGGGTGGAGGATCGGATTATAGCTTCGCGGCGCCTTGACCATTGCGGCAAGCGCAGCCCCTTCGACCACGTCTAACTGTGAAATGTCCTTGTTGAAATAATATTTCGCCGCCGCCTGCACCCCGTAAATAGACTGGTCAAGCGGGATCAGGTTCAGGTAACTCTCCAGAATCTGATCCTTGGAATAGACCTTTTCGAGGTTGACGGCCCGGAAAATCTCGGTGAATTTACGGCCGATATTTTGTTCATTATCTCCGGTTATATTCTTGATAAGCTGTTGTGTGATGGTAGAACCGCCCTGCTTGGTACTGTAAAAATGCAGGAACAAGTTAAAGAAAGCGGCAAAGGTTCTTTTCCAGTCAACGCCGTCATGGTCGTAAAAGCGTTTGTCCTCTGCACAGACAAAAGCCATCCGCACGTGCTGCGGTATTTGGTCTAGATCGACCCACTCTCGGATCGAACGGCTGTGGAGTGAGGCGATTTCCGTCTCGTTTCCCTGTGCATCGGTTGCAACTAAAGTTGTAGTGTATCCTAAGTTCGCATTTTTGATGTCGATGCTCTCATCAGGCTCTACGAACTTCATGACGTAGACCGTGAGAGCGGTTATAACGATGCTGCCGGTTATCGCAAGGATGAGGATCAAGCTGGCAATTACTTTGCCGCAGGTCAGCAGGACTTTTTTGACCCTTCTGGCGCCTTTTGACTTTTTCTTCCGTTTGCGTTTATCGCTGTGCGAACTGATGTCCACCATATTAGGGCTTTTTTTCCATTGTTTAGCCATTCAGCGGTACACCTCCTTGGTTATTCCGTATATTGCATAACGATGAATATCATAATAGTCAAAACCAGATAGCCAACCAGAAGGACGGCTGGTTTACATACTGACATTTTATAAATCACATTAAACCAATTATGGGCAGATATCTTTTGAAGGATACCAGTATCTATTTTCAGAGTTATTTGTACATCGCAACCGACAGTGCAAGCACCTCGTGTGAAGCGGCGAACTGCCGCTGGTACCTCGCACCCTGGGGCTTTATCAAACGAAAAGGTTTCCTCCTGTGAATTGCCCAAGGCAGAAACGGTATCATGCGCCTCGCGGGGTAAAACCGTTTCAATCGGTACGGCTTGCGTATCGCGATTGTCCTGCCCGGTCACGGACAAGACTTCTGGGCACCCGCCAGCAATCTTCGATTGCGTCTGCGGGTAGAAGTATTATTGCGTAGCAACAATGTTCTCGGGTATCCGCCTCAGACCACTTCACCTAATCACGGGCCTCGCGGGTTAAGAATGTTTATGACTTACATTGCCCGTGTATCGCGATTGACTGCGGAGGCACTCCGCCGAAATCTTCGATTTCGCCAACGGGCGAGGTTATTATAACACAAAAAAGCACGAAGTGCGCTTCCACTGCATGTTACAATGTTCTCTCAGCCGTCGCAGGCTTTGCCTGCGCTTACGGCGTGAGGTTATTATTTTGAGCGCCAGCGAAAAACAATGTTCTCGGGTACCCGTTCGAAATCTTCGATTTCGGCAACGGGTGAGGTTATTATTACGAACCGTAGGTGAGTAACAAGATTTTCGGGCAC
>CAZSIV010000063.1:0-9354 GCA_964607135.1 uncultured Oscillospiraceae bacterium
ACTTCTTTCTCCCAGAGTCTGCAAACTAATTTGCGAAAAACTCTTGACACTACCTAATCAGCACTAGATTTATTAATTTTCTTCCGAAATCTCTTTAATCACCTTACATGGCACGCCGCAGGCAAATACATTGGGAGGAACATCCCTCGTAACAATGCTACCAGCGCCGATAATACTATTGTCTCCAATTGTAACACCGGGGCAGATAACAACTCCTGTGTAAATCAAAACATTGTTTCCAATATGTACAGGTAATGCTTTTTCATAATTTCCTCTGCTACCGGAGACTAAACTGTTTGGTATTACCTTTGGTGCGCGTGCGCTGCTGTTAATAGGGTGCTCAATCGTTACAATGGAAACATTCGGGCCAATAAACACATTATCTCCAATCCGTATTTCGCCGTAGTCCTGCAGACATAAATTCCAATTGGAAAAGAAATTTTTACCGATATGAATATTCTTTCCGTAGACAACCTTAAACGGCGTGAATACATTGTAGGGATCGCCATCGATCGACCCGAGCAAGCGCCTGAGTATGCGCCACTTTCGCCCTTGCATCCATAATGGGCAATTATTTAACTTGCGCTGTAAATGTTCTGATCTCAGCATAGAAAATAAAAAAGACTTGTCTGCCGGATTAAACAATTCTCCTGATCGCATTTTTTCAACTTCGTGCAGTCCTGTTGGCTTGTTTTTTTCTATAGGCATATTTTTATTCTCCTATGCTTTTGTTGATATTATTGCAGCTATAATCACAGCCAAAGCCCCAATAAGAGCTACTATAATTTTCACAATCATTTCTATATTAAAATCTTTGTTTTTCGTTTTTGGTTGTGAAGATTCATTATCTGCGTCAAATTTGACATTGTTCTTTATTGCTGTTTCTATATCAACAAAATCTTTTTCTCTATAGTTTTCCAAAGAGATATCCTTTAGCGAATTAGACAATTCTAATGAGTCAATTATTTTCATCAAATATTCATTCAGTTCTTGGCGTTGTTCCCCAAATACACCGTCCAGTTCATTTATCAGCAAAGTTTTAAGTTTCTCCACATAAAAACCAAGCAAAAACAACTGCCGTTTAATATCCTTCATGGGAGGCGTAATCAAGCTAAGAACAACTGTTTCATATTTTCTATTTTTGCATCCGCAACTTCCGAATTATCAATTCCCATCTCCTTAATGTAATCAAGTATTTCATCATGCATATTTTCTATATCGTGTGGAGATATTGACATATTTGTTAAATTAGAAAGTTTTGTTGTTATCTCAATACATCCTACTTTCATTCCCAGTTCAAACCACTTTCTCATACAGGTAATCCTTTCAATGTCTTATTGAACAAAAACGCATTTGCCAGGTTAGGTTCAATAGACTGCAAGTGTGCAAAAGCTTCCTTGGGTTCAGTTATATTTTTTAAATGAAATTCTCTTGCTCTAACATCTTCATATGTGAATCCGTGCCACTCTTTTAAGCGATCATTGACGAATGAGTCAAAATAATCTCTAGGCAGTTCCGCTCTTCTACATGGCTGTATATATTCCCAAATCTGCCATTTAAGTGTCGCCATTACATCTCGCAAATCGGCAATTGCAACCATTTTTAATGCTAATTCATCGGTATACTGATAAACATACTGTGCGACATCAAATATGCTGCCGATATTTATATAAAACTCTTTGCCATATTGTTCAATTGCCACCGGAACAATGGCAGCATTTGCTTTTAGCGCAACTTCAATAATACCGAACGGTAATGGTAGCACAGGTTGATTTGGAGATAAGTTCCAAATACCCTCCGGAAACCACATGATATTGCCGCCTTTTTTTAATATTGTAACAGAAGTTTCCTTTGATTTCGTTTTATCCTCTTTGTCGTACTTGTTCAGATAGATAATCCCATTCAACTCAATGAACATACCGTCCGATGTGCCGTGTAAATTTTCAAAGTCTCCAGATAGCAGATAATAATGCTTTTTTAGAATCTGAGAACAAACCTCAATATCATGCTTTCCGATGTGCGTAATGCAGAAAATGATTGGGCGATCCGTTTGGGGGACTTTACTGCCAGGAAGCGTAATTGTTTTAAATCCACTGAAAATGTTTTTTAGTGTGATTGCACACAACAAAAGCGGATGCATGATGACACGGGTACGATGGCTCATTTTATATAGCCATGAGCGTTCATACTCCGCACGCTTACGTATATATTCGTTTTTCTCCATCATCTCACCGGGCTTGAGCAGGGGGTTGCTTCCTTCTGTTGACTTGTCTTTTTTCTGCATAATGCAACTTCCCTCACAATTTCTCTGCTTCTTTTTCGAGCACTTTGTAATCAATCTTCCCCACCACCGTTTTAGGTAATTCGGCAAGATATTCATAGCTATATGGACGCAGATAATCCGGCAGTTTTTGCAGGCAGAGCTGTGTTAATTTCGCCGTAACATCATCGGCGGAATCCGTAATACCATTTTTCAAAACAACATATGCTTTCGGAGAAAATCCTTTTCCATCATGACCGCTTACAACGCAAACTTCCGCAACTTCCGGTGACTGCATAATTACATCTTCAATCTTTTTGGGAAACACTTTATATGCCAGTCCCTCCGGTCCGACAAACATAACCCTCTTCATTCTGCCTAACAAAAACAGAAAACCATCTTCGTCCACATAGCCTAAATCTTCTGTATGAACCCATTTTGTTCCGTCGGTTTCTATCATGATTAGTTCGTTAGTTTCCTTTTCATTGTCTTTGTATCCGATCATAAGAGATGGGCTGGAAAGAAGAACTTCACCCGTTTCTCCGTATTTGCATTCGCACTTTTTGTCATTGTCATAAATTCGGATATTGTTTTTAACAAGAGGTATGCCTACACTGCCTATTTTCAAGTGATTATCAAATGCTGTCACTGCACTGGAACAAACTTCTGTCATACCATACCCTGTCAATAGCTTCGCCCGTGAACCATGATCAGATAAAAATTTGTTGATATTCAATTCCAATTGTTCAGATAAGCCGTCGCCGCCGGCAGCAAATGTTTGGATGAAAGATAAATCAATCGATTGAAGTTTTCTATCTTCCAGCATCGGGCTGAAATAAGAGGGAATACCCACAATATGCATCGGGCGATATTTTTTAAAGTATTGAAACCAGTCTGCTGCTTCAAACTTCGGAACAATTGCAACTGTCAGTCCCAAGCAAAGCGGCATATGCATGCATGTCAGCATTCCATAAACAACAAAGGGTACAATAATGTTTAAGAAAACCTGACCGCGTTGGTATGACATACTTTTCATATATTGCATTGCAACTGTATTATAGGCTTTATCCGTTAATAGAACCGTTTTAGGTACTCCGGTTGTTCCGCCTGTATGTCCCCAAATGCTTGTAGAATTACAGTCATGACTTGTGTTAATGTTTTTAACAGAATCTGCTCGTTTCAAAAAGTCTTTCCAAGCAATAACTTTGCCATTTGATATATTTTCTTTGTTGGAAATTTTTGTTCTGATTTTATAACCCATTTTTAACATCATCGGCATATAATCGGAAACAGAAAATGTAATGATTTTGTCGACCCCAACTTTTTTACTCGCTTGGATTGTTTTCTCTAAAAAAAGATCCACTGTTACCACGTATTCTGATCTTGCTTCAGAAAAATATGTCTGGAATTCTGTTTCTGATGCGATAATATTGATATAATTGGAAATGGCACCTATTTTATTGAGGGCATAAAATATTACTATCGAATTGACGCATGATGGAGTAACGACTGTACAAACATCGCCCTGCTTCATACCTATCCCGACGAATGCCCTTGCCGCTTTATCAATATTTTCAAACAGCTCGCCGTATGTAATCTTTCTTCCGAAGTAGATTAGCGCCACATCATCAAGATGATCTTTGTTATTCTCCCAAAGGTACTCATAGATCGTGCATTCAGGCAAGGGAGCGTTGATTGCTTCCTCGCTGTAATATTTCAGCCACGGTTTGTCAATGGATGGGTAGCCGGTTAGTTCTTTCGTGTGCATGTTCGTTCTCCTTTATCATTCCGCTTCTTTTTCCAATGCCCGATAATCGATTTTACCGGCAATAGTGAGTGGCAACGAATCTTTTATGATTATCTTTTCGGGAATCATATGTTCAGGCAACAATTCCTTACAATGACCTAGAATAGTACTCTCACTGATTTCATTTAAAACGACAGCAAATAATACTGGAATATTGATTCGCTTATTATCCGGTTTACATATCGCGGCACAATATAATACTTCTTTCATTTTAGAAACGATCTGTTCTATGTAATCAGGATATAATTTAAAAACCATACCACCGTTGTCTTTGGTTGTACAAATTCTTTTTAATCTCCCATTTATAAACAAAAACCCATCATTATCAATGGTTGCTAAATCTCCGGTGTGAATCCAACGGACATTGTTTTCATCAAAAGAAATTGCTTTTCGAGTTTCTTCTTCGTTTTGATAATATTCAACCATTACACTCGGCGAGCTAATAAGAAGCTCTCCCATACTGTTATATGGTAATTCTTTTTGTGTTTCGGTATCGATAATTTTAATATTGCTTTTGGGGAGAGGTATTCCCACGCTGCCAGATTTGCTGCAGTGATTCATATTAGTGCAGACAGTAGCACATGCTTCTGTCATGCCAAAACCCACGACCAAAACAATGTTACTTCCATGCTTATTCAGAAACTCATTTACTGTTGATTCGCGAACATCATTTGTTGCAGCACCGCCAATAGCAATTGTTTTCATATGCGATAAATTAAGTTTCTGCACTCGTTTGTTTGAAATAATTGCAGATACATGAGGACCGGCACCTACGAAATGATTCGGCTTTATTTTTGCAAATAAATTTGCAATAGATTCATTATCGATTTTCAGGCTCATACAAATTGTCATTCCTAAAGTTAACGGCATATGGACGCCAACGCTGAATCCATAAGCATGAAACGGAGGAATACAGTGCAGCAAAGTATCTTGACGGCTGTAATCCATCCCTGAAATTTTATATTGATAAGATACTGAATTAAAATTATCATCACTTAATGCCACGCTTTTAGGAACACCAGTAGTTCCACCTGTATGTACTAAAATTGCCGCTTTGTCATGTTCTGTATTTAATACATAATCAACTTTCTTCGATTTGATAAAAGAAGAAAAGTACTCAAAGCCATTCTTTACCGTTTTACTTTTAGCCTTTACTTTATACAATATCTTTGTGATGGGATTCATTGATTCAGAGGGCGATATTGCAATAACATATGGAGCGGTTTCACATGCATTACGATATTTACCGGTAAACAGTTCTAAAATAATAAAAGCCTTTGCATTTAACTTATCAATAGCTTTACACATGTCTTTGTCATTTAAAGTGGGGTATTCAAAGGCAGAAACGGCTCCTATTTTGTTTAAGGCATATGTACAATAAATCATTTCGGGGGTATTGAGAGTGCAAAGGACAACTATATCATTGCTTTTGATACCAATCGCTGCGAATGCCCTTGCCGCTTTATCAATATTTTCAAACAGCTCGCCGTATGTAATTTTTCTTCCGAAGTAGATCAACGCCACATCATCGAGATGATCTTTGTTATTCTCCCAAAGATACTCGTATATGGTGCACTCAGGCAAGGGTGCATTGATTGCTTCCTCGCTGTAATATTTCAGCCACGGTTTATCAATAGACGGGTAGCCGGTTAGTTCTTTCTCATTCTGCATGATAGTTATTCTCCAATCTCGTTTTTGAATTCATCCTCGGCCATTTTACGAAGTAGTTCATAGTTAATTTTTTCTGCGGAATCGGTGCGTGGGAGCTTATCCATAAAAGTAATACTCGCTGGGGCTTCATACTGTTTTAGGGTTATATTTTCTCCGCTAACAGGATTGAAATAGGTTTCCATAGATTTTTCTATTATGTATTTTTCTGTTTCGCTGCTTGCTTCTATACCGGGTTTCAAAACAACATATGCCTTACTTTGAAATAAGCTCTCCTTATCCGGCTTTGGAACAACGGCACAGGCATCCACAACATCAATTCCGCAAACTACATTTTGAATCAATTCGCAATAAACCTTGTTTAATGTACCGGTTATGTAAAATCGGGAGGCTCGTCCGATCATTGTAAAATAGCGGTCTGTATCTAATATGCCGTAATTTCCGGTGTAGTAATATCTTTTACCCTTGAAAGTAATCATCGTATTCTCAGTACCTTCGGGATCGTTGTAATAGCCTTTGAAAACATGCTTTCCTGAAGTGCATAGAATGCCCGGTTCGCCGTATTTTACTTCTTCTTTAGTTTCAGGGTCAAGAACAACATATTTTGGCCCGACGACAAGTTGACCGACTGTTTTGGGGCGGTAAGGTACATTCATAGAATTGGTGCTGCATCCAAGAGTTTCGCCATTTCCTGATCCGTTACATATTTCGACTGTGGCACCATGCTTGGCAAAAAACTCAATTCCGTCTTTTGATTGGGATACAGAAAGGAAATCGCCGCCTGATACAAATAATTTTAAAGATGGAAACATTAAATCGTCGGGTAAATTTCGTTTGGATAGTTCCAAAAAAGCGGGAGAACCAAATATTAAATAAGGTTCCTTGGCATAATATATTGCAATATTATTTGGATTAATGTCAGGCGCTAGAACTGCCTCTCCGCCCACAAAAATAGGAACGAGGATCGAACAGCAAAAACCGTATGGGTACATAAACGGTACAACGCCCATCCAACGACGATTTTCTTTTGTGGTTTTCTTTTGATGGGTAGAACTTTTTAAATATAAGAGTGCAGCAAGCAAATTTTGGTTTGTAAACAACAGACTTTTCGGTTCACCCGTAGAGCCGCTTGTATAGAGAATCAAGGCATCTTGTTTACCGCCAAAATTAGTTTTTACCCGTTTATTCCATCGGGAGGCAAGCATTCCTAAATCGTGATAGGAAAGATATGCCGGCAATGTATCAGATACGGAATTGCTTTTCTCAAAATTACGGTCGTTTACCTTGTCGGCTGACAGGGTAATGATATACCTGACATTCGACGCTGATTTGATTTTTTCGTTGTATGTGGGGGACTTATCGTAGTTGATCAAAATAGGGGAATTGTACTTTGCAAGATACCTTAGAATTTCATCATCGGAAGCATAAGGATTCAAAAATGTAACGACAACTCCAATGCGGTTGGCCGCTTTAAATATTGCCACCGACTGATAAAGATTCGGCATAGAAACAGCCAGAATATCTCCCGGCTTAACGCCTAAACATAAGAAAGCCTTTGCGAGGATTTGGGCGTCCTCTCTAAATTGCTTATGATTGACCTTTAAATCCAGACAATCAAAAACAGGGGTACTCCCTTTAAACGCAAACATTAAATCTATAGCATTTGAAATGCTTAAATTCGGGATAATTGGATGTCGTTCAAAAAATTTAACCCCTTTTAAATGTGTTTTGTCTATCGACGGGTAACCGGTTAGGTTTTTCGCATGCATGTTACTCTCTCCTCTTTCTGCTTTATTCAACTGCCTTACATATGAATTAAAAACAGAAATTGTATTTTGCAGTTTTTTCTCTTTTAATTTATATTGTTCATTTGTTTTCACAATGTAATAATAAGTTGACTTGATATAGTTACAAAGACTTGCACCAACAAGCGTAAAAACCGTGTGTTCGTCTGCAACATTTGATTTGATCATTACACATAGTGTTTCAATTTTATTGAAGGTATCAATGACGATTCTATGAAATATATGAAGATATTCATCATCAACATACTTTCCCGCAATTTCTTCTACAATATTTTCGTAACGTTTATTAGCAGCAAGCACAGCCGCCTTTTTTACATTAAAAATCAGTTGAGGAGAGCCAATATTTCGTGTATTAAAAGAATTTTCAATAAATAGTTTGTCGATTGCTTTGCGTTCGTATGGACTAAAAATACTATTTAGTTCTTCGGCATCAAAGCATTTCATAAAACTATAATCTTTTCCAATTAGTAGCTTGTACTCTTTTGGGAACGATTCTTTTAGCACCATATCCACATAAGACCACTGTATTACGATGCGTTCGACACTAATTCCGGCCTTAACCGCCTGAATTTTTAATTCGCGTCTTTTTTGATAGACAAAGATAAGAGCGCTTATTATAACCGCTGCCGATGTTGAAATATTAGCTATAATTTGAATAATGTCCGAAAAAGAATTTATCCAGCTACTCATTTCTGCCTCACAATTGATTAATAAAGATTAAAATAACAGTTTTGCACATTTATCCTCGCTGTAATATTTCAGTAATGGCTTGTCTATCAATAGGTTGCTAGTTAGCTTTTTCTCGCTCTGTTCTAATCACCTTATGATTTGTAATTAACATACATGTCTTGAAGAATGACGAAAGCCTTTGTCATCTCATCTACTCCAGTTTCAATATATTGTTTTTGTAAGTGGAAAACCCGTAATAATTCATTGCGAATTATTGTTTCATTATTTTGGGCGTACAAACGGATGCTGTCATAATAATCGACAATATCCAGCAGGGAATGTCCCATTTTAGATTTTTCCTTTGTTTCTATTTCCATATAAGGTTTTAAATCTCCGCCATTTAAAATTGTCAATATTCCATGCACAAACTTTTTCAGAGACGGATCTTCAAAATAAGAAATAGTAAGAATGTGCCTAATATATCTTCTATCCGCCAGCAAATTGTTACGTTCCTTTTTTAATATTCCAATAATATCATTGGGAGACGCGTTATTTTCCAAAAGCTGCTCTAAATTGCTTATTACCCGTAGAAGGTCTGTGGAAATATTTTTCGCTTGTATATATGTATCTTTTATATAGAGAGCAAACTTTTCCTTCTCCTTCAACCGATGTTTCTCTATCAATTGGATAATCCCGTTTATAATTTCTTTTACAGGCAATTTATAAACTCCCTTAGCATGTTCATCACCTTACCCCGCTACCAATATTACTCAACGAAAGGTATTGGTGAAATCAGGTACATTGTATTTTTTCGTTTTTTTGCAATTTCTGTCTGGATTTTTACAAATACTGGCTCAGTTCATTCTGGTATTTGATTTTCTCACTATATGTTATATATCCATTTTCATAATGGACTTCCAAATCATTTATAGCGTGCTGTGCTTCGCCCGAATTGAAATTACCTGTACGAAGCCTCTCTTTAATAACATCCATTGAATACGTATAGGTAGGCATAATCTTCTCTCCTTAACATAAATTGTATTTTTGCTGTAAAGCCTTAACCCAATCTATTTTTAAACTCCTATTCGCAACATAATCGGCATTATGTTGTATAAGAAATTATAAATATACACAATACACCCATT
>CAZSIV010000064.1:0-9128 GCA_964607135.1 uncultured Oscillospiraceae bacterium
TGTTACCGGCACAACTTACGGATCGCGACTGGCCGGTCTGGCCACAGACCGCGTTTGCCCAGCCCGGTCACGGGCGCGGGGGCTCTCCGCTGCGGGCGGCAGTTGCTTAAAAGATGAATCAAAAAAACGACTATGGAGGCGCCTTTTTATGTTTTCGAAACAGACCCTGGACTTTCTTTTTGAAAACCACATGCACGACAGCAAGGCGTGGTTTGAGGAACATAAGGCGGATTACAGCCGGCTCGTTCTGGAGCCTCTGCGGGAGCTCGTGGCCGCTCTCACCCCTTCCATGCTCCAGATCGACCCCGGTTTTACCACAGAACCGCAGGTGGACAAGACGATCTGCCGGATCCGCAGGGACACCCGCTATTCCCACGATAAATCCCTTTACCGCGACGTCATGTGGATCATCTTCAAAGAGGGGAAGATGCACGGAACCGAAGTCCCCGGCGTTTATTTCGAGATCAACTGTGACGGCTTCAATTACGGAACCGGATTTTACCACGCTTCCGCCAGCTACATGAATACCATGCGCGGCCTGATCCTGGAAGACGACAAGGTTTTCCGCAAGGCCCGGCGCGCCTATGAAGGGCAGAAGGTGTTCCGAATGGAAGGAGACTGCTTCAAACGCCCTCGTTATCCGGAACAGCCGCCGAAACTTCGTGACTGGCTCGAGCGCCGCGGAATCAGCTTTACAGCGGAAAGCCGGGACTTCGACCTCCTTTTTTCCGACCGGCTTGTGGAAAAGCTGATTGCCGATTTCCAAGTACTAAGTCCGATCTACCAGTTCCTGCTCCATACCGCCCGCCTCGAGCGGCAAAACCAAACGGCAAATCAGCTTCTCCAATATTAAAGCAAGTCCGATTTGTTTTAATTAAACGAAATATACAAAAAGTATATCGTGTTTTCCCTTTAACCGTTTATTTTTAAAAATCAAACCGAACGAAAGGAATTGATGAAGATGGCGCAGCCGTATGACCTTCCATTAGAAGAACTGCAAAAATACAGGCCCGAACTGACCCGACAGGGGGATTTCGATGCCTTCTGGACAGAAACCAAGCAGGAGCTTGCAAAGGTGCCGATGGACTATTCCTTGACGCCGCTTCCTTATCCCGCCAAAAACATCGAGCTGTACGAGCTCAGCTTCGAGGGGATGCACGGCGCTCGGATCAGCGCTTATTTTGCCAAACCCGTTGGGGAAGGCCCTTTTTCCGGCCTTGTCAGCTACCACGGCTATAACTGGGGCTGCAGCGCCTTGGAGGAGACGGTTCTCGGCGCCTTCCACGGCTATGTGTCGGCGCAGCTTCTGGTCCGCGGGCAGCAGGGCGGCAGTGAAGACACCCTTCCGTCTGCGAGCGGCCATGCCGTCGGGTGGATGACCAAGGGGATCGAATCCCCGGAAACTTACTATTACCGTGCGGTTTATATGGATGCCGTCCGCCTTTTGGAAATCGTCGCTTCGATGGATTGTGTCGACCGGGCGAAAATTGCCGTCACAGGAGGAAGCCAAGGCGGCGCTTTGTCGCTTGCCGCCGCTGCGCTGACCGACATTCCGTCCGCCGCTGTCGTCAACTACCCCTATTTATGCCATTTCCGCCGGGCAATTGATCTGGCGCAGCAAGATCCGTATCTCGAGATCAACCAGTATTTCCGCCAAAATCCCGCTCCGGCCGTAGAAGAACAGGCGATGAAGACCCTGAGCTATTTCGATCTGATGAACCACGCGCCGAATATCACCTGCGATACGGTCGTCTTCACCGGTCTGGTCGATTTGATCACCCCGCCTTCCACCGTCTTTGCCGCCTATAACCATATGACTTGTAAAAAGGAAATCCGCGTTTACCGGTACTTCGGCCATGAGACAATCACCGGCGCGTCGGTTGAACGCTTCCGGCTGCTCAAGGATTACCTCTGGTAGAACGGCCGTACTCGGCTTTAAGGTCAGCAGGCGATCCGGGACTGCCAGTCCCGGATCGCCTTTGTGATGTGGGCGTTCCACTTGGTGGAATCGGGCAGGGCGCTGATTTCTGCGCAGGCTTCATATAGTACGAGCACGTCGTCCTTTGAAACCCGCCTGTCGTTTTCTCCGGCTTTTTTGATCCCTCTTAGGATTTCAATCAGCTGCGAAATCGTAAGGGGGATCATTTTTTGCCGTCTCCCCTGGTATTCGTATTTCACAGCGATCCAGAAGGTGTTCAAAGTGTCCGTGTGAAGGGATGGCGCGATGAAGAGGCAGTAGTTCGGCACAGCGCTGTTCGCATCCTCGAAGCTGCGCAGATGCCGCATGACCGGCTGGCCTTCGTTGAACCACTGGTCTCTGCCTGTGAGCATGGTGACCTCGCAGATTGCCCCGAAGCCGTCGTAGTAGCATTCGATGTCGGGGACGCCTGCCGGCGCGGTAAAGGTGGGCTCGTGATCATCCCCTAACGGCGCGTTCGGTTTGATGAGAAGCGCGCCGCCGATGATGTTCAGCGCGATATTGGCCCATTTTTCCAAGGCGATCGAGGGCTTCATCCCGAGCTTCCGGATATTGGAAAGGGCGGCGATGGCTTCATCGATCTGCTCCGCTTTCTGGTAATCCGCTTTCAGCTTGAGACCCTGAAGCCTTGCACGGTCGTTCCTCAGCGCTTCGATCTGTCGCTTTAAGCCTTCGATGTCCGCAGCCAAAGAATAGGATGTGGGCTCTTCGCCCAGCAATGCCTCAAGTGAATGGATTTCACCGGCAATGTCGCGGGCAATTTTTGAAAGCGTTTCAGGGGTTTCAAACGGCAGGACATAGGCGCGATAATCGGCGATGTATTTTTTGTACCCTTCCAGAGTAAATTCTTTGGCTGAGCCGTCGTCATGCTCCAGCAGGGCGTTAATTTCCACCATCCTGCGGGGCTCCAGGTCAACGTAATAGCCGCCCCCGCGGATATAGACGTACTTTGTCAGCCTCAGATAGCGGATGATGTTGTCGGCGTATTCCCAGGTGTTGTTGACCGGGTCGACAAAGGTGCGGAGGTATTCTTCGACAAAAGCGGTCCGAAACGCCTCGCGGTCGTTGTCGGATGGCAGCGCCCGCATGGTATGCCGGTATTCCAAAAGCTGCGCGGCCTTCTGTTCGACCTCCTGATAGGATTTGACGGAGAGCACGAAGATGCCGAATTCGTCTTTAGAAACCCCTTTCGCCTTTTCCCCGCGCTCGGTGCAGAGCTCGTTGACCCTCTTGATCAGCCTGAGGGCGTTGATGAACGGCTTGGTATTATAGTTCTTGCAGTCGCTGCTCAGCGGGTTGGGGTATTGGAATTTCAGCAGGTTTGAAAAAACAACGTCTTCTAAATCGACCTCATTTTCGAGAAACAGCCTGCCCAGCTCGGTGATTTTGACACGGCGGGCGCGAGCCTCCCGGTCGTATTCCAAAGAGACCAGGCCCAGCTTTTCGAGAGGGTCGAGGGAAGTCCTCCCGCGCATGGGGGCGTCTACATACTTCTTGCTGTCAAAAATATCCCGCGCCTCGTCGTATGACAGCTCATAAGCCAAATCGTTTAGAAGGTCGATTTGATGCTGGCTTAAACGCTGCTTGGTCGGCGTGTAATAGCGGTTTTTGATCAGCAGGCTTTGGTAAACCATCTGCGTTTCGTCGTCCCAAACATAGTTTTCGATTTCGCTTGCGGTTTTGAGGAACGGATACGCCCGCTCAGGATTGCGCATTGTCGTCGAAGCACTCCACAGTAAGTCCATCACGGATCCCCCTAATAGTTGACGATTAATACTTCCTCGCTGTTTTTCGTTCGGTCTTTTGTGTGGTAGTTTGAATTGGAATAGTGATAATTCAGATGTTTTACATGATAACGGCCGGCATTCCTGTCCAGCCAATCGATTAAAACGGCGTTTTCCTTTCCCTTGCTCCTCAGCACGTTCGACAGGGCGAAACGGATGCCGTTTTGATTCAAACGGTCAATCAATGCAAGCAGATCCCTTTCATGCGTTTCGCCCCATCCGCCCTTTTCATTATAGGTCGCACAGGTGATCAGATAGGGGGGATCTATGTAAACGAAATCGTTCTGCCCCAGCGCAGAACAATCGAACGCCCTGAAATCCAGGCTGGAAAAAGAACAGGAAACCGCCTGAAGCTTGTCGATGAAATCCGATAATTTTTTCTGCATTCTGGCGTTAAAATCTCTTTTTCCGACCGGCAGATTAAATTCTCCACGGCTGTTGAACCGGATTTGATTGTTGAAAGAGTAGATTATTAAGGTGTAAAGCACCAGATCGCGGGAAGGACCGCCGTACTGTTTCTCGTTGAAGTCATGCCTCAGTTTCAGGTAGGGAACTTTGTTATAGCCGGCCAATCCCCTTGAACTGTCGCAGTGATAAGCTTCGTATCCGTTTTTGCCCGTGTCCGAAAGGCCGTACCGCTCTATGAGCTGGAAGATGAATTCAAAGACCGCGCCCTTGCCCTGTTCTTTTAAGGTGCGGAACAGGCGCGGTAAATTTTGATCCAGGTCGTTTAAAATCAAATGGCGGCAGGGAATATTGACCCCGACGTTCCCCCCGCCGCAGAAGAGATCCACAAAGGTGTCGATCCGGCCGGGGAAAAACGGGACGATTTGGGGCAGCAGCTTAAACTTACCGCCTGTATAATTCAGTGGAGATTGTACAAAATCATTCATTGTTATCATAACAGGTACAGAGAAACAACCTTTCTTCGTGTTCAGGCAGGTTGGTTTTGCCGGTCGAAAACGCCTTATAGCTTTCGGAGAACACCTTCACATCTCCCTTGGTTTGAAGAATCCTCATGATGTCATCGTCCGAGATTTTGGCATTTGAGCGGTCGTTTCCTTTGGCGGCCATATTGTTGTAAGAAAACAAAATGTATCTGCTTTTTATGTCTTTGATCAACCGCTCAAATGCTTCCGACGCCTTCATGGTGCAGTAATCGCTTTTTAACCGCCTTCTGTCCATCTTTTTGGCAACTCCGTATACCTTCGGCTTCCTCCATCTCGCCACATTTTCGAGGAGATGGTAGGCATCACAGTACTGCCTGGAATTATACGGCGGGTCGATATAGACTAAGTCGGCTGTTATCATTTTCACCAGCTTGTTTGCATCCATATTATAGCAGACATTGCCGGTGCGGTTGCTGTTGGAAGCCTGCGGAACGGACAGCTCGAGCTCTTTTTCGTAGGCCGCCCCTTGGATATAGGCGTCATAATGGCCGCAGGTGTTGGCGATTTTGTCCATCGCATATAACAATGAAGTGATCAGCAGAGCCCGCTCCCTTTCGTTGACCGCTCCTGCCCGAAAGCTTTTGTCGATATCATTTCTGATGAATCCGATTTTCATGCAGTCACTGCGGCTGAAGAAGGTGTCGGAAAAATTTTTCGACATGTAATTTTCCCTTTTGGGCGAAGCGGCGTTGTACCGGGCGATGAAATCAATGATTTTGCCGGGATCGTATTTTTGGCTGCTGAACCAGGCAAGATTGCAGATATAGCTGCTGTACATGAGGTCGTTCGTGATCAGCTGTCTGTCGGAAAAGGCGGAAGCCACCGCCCCGGTTCCGGAAAAAATATCTGCGACGGTCTCAATCCCGGAGCACTCGTCCTCTACGACTTGTTTGATAAAATCGAGCAGCTTGTATTTATTTCCCAAATACCTTCTGTTGTTGATCCACAGCTTTTTATATGAATCAGCTTTGTTCCCATTCATTTTACTCGCCATTCCTTTATTTGCCATTCATTCAGGGTACGACAGGGGAGAATTACATCATAATGATAAATCGCAGGCAGTCCGATAAAACGGACTGAACGAGCCGATCTTTCAAGTTATAAAATAAATCCGAACCCATCTCCTACAGAGAAAAGATTCGGATTTCTGCTGCGCGGAACGATGCGGCAAAAAATATCTTTTAAAGCACACGCTTCGGCCTTTTTTAAATAAAAAGAGTCTGAACGCAAACTGCATCCAGACTCAGTCTGGTCGAGGTGACAGGACTTGAACCTGCGGCCTCTGCGTCCCGAACGCAGCGCTCTACCAAACTGAGCCACACCTCGACGATCTGTACCAAAAGGTACTTAAATATTATACTTGCTGACAAAGAGGTTGTCAAGCGATTTTAAAAAAATCTCAACAATGAATTGTAGGGATACAATAGAGGCCCTGTTTGTCTTGGTAAAACCCTTGCCACAGATATTACGGTATAATAAAATGAAACAGCAAGGTCGGAAGCTGAAAGGGGATTTGCATGAAATACAGCTGTACGGTTCTATCGGTGGCGGACATCGGCACGGCAAAAAAGTTTTATGAAGATTTGTTCGGATTGGAAGTGTACCAGGACTACGGGATCAACCTTGCTTTTACCTGCGGTTTGGCGCTGCAACAGGATTTTGATTGGCTTGTCAGTCTGCCCAGGGACAGCATATTGAACCGGCCGAATAATATGGAGCTTTGTTTTGAGGAACCGGATTTTGACGGCTTCTTGAACAAGCTAAAAAAGTATCCGAATATTAAATTCTTAGGAGAAGTCATTGAGCAAAGCTGGGGGCAGCGCGTCATCCGCTTTTATGATCCGGACGGACATTTAATAGAAGTCGGGGAGGATATGAAGATGGTGATTAATCGTTTTCTCGCATCCGGTATGACGATTGAAGAGGTGTCTGTAAAGATGGACGCTTCTGTCGCGGATTTAACCAAGTTGTTGAATGGTTGAATTCCATCTGTCGGACAGCTGCTCAGTGCGGGCGGATGTCTTTTTGTGCGGTGCAATAAGAAATTTACATCAGTGACTTCCAGGGGTACAGGTTATGACGGCGGTATTGCTTATGCCAAAGACAGGAGAGAATGAAGGAGAAAAATCTGCTTGACTGTTTGGAAAAAATCATGTAAAATAAAGATGGAGGCATAGCTCAGCTGGTTAGAGCGCTCGCTTCACATGCGAGAGGTCGAGGGTTCAAGTCCCCCTGTCTCTACCAACAACTCCCCGGAAATCATAAGGTTTCCGGGGAGTTCTATTTTTTCAAATAACACACGTTGTAACACGCTTCATCTAAAACGCGCAAAAAAATACTTTGTATCTTTTTTACATCGCCTTGACAAGCACCAAAGAACCGCCTGTTTTAGGCGGTTCTTTGTTTATCATCCACGATTGATCCACGAATTTTCATCTGATTTTATTCAGGACGGCGGCTGCCCGTTCCCCTTCGCGGGAAAAGCGGCTGGAGCGGATCGACGCTGCTCAACGGTCAAAATACGGAGCGCCGGCAGGCGCTGTGGAAATTTTTCGACGGGAGGCGGAGCAGCCTGCCGAACCTTATGCCCATAGAAATGCTTCCTCGGCCGCCGGCCTCTCTCAGGAATTCCAGAAAAATCGGCCGGCCGAATTCTCAGCTGACCGATTTTTAGCAAAGCTTAGTTTATGCGACAAGGGATGTCTTAATTTAGTCTCAAATGCAGAATTACTGGGACGAAAGGCGTTTGGCCCTGTTGCTTTGATACAGCCCGATCCTTCCTTCGATCCACACGCTTTACTAGTTTAGCACATCAAAAAGCTGTCCAGCTTTTCCATCCGGCGGCACAGCAGGAGGAAGGAGACGAACCAGCCGGAGAGACCGCCCACCAACAGGGGCAGAGGGAGGGCGTAAAAATCGCCGCTCAGACAGGCCAGTACCGCGCCGAGGACCGTCACAGTGAGAAAGATCAGGGAGCTGATGCACGCGCCGGTGTAATCCGAGAAATAGTAGAATACCACAATGGTGAAGTACATACAGAACACGGAGTAGATACCCAGGCTCAGCATGACGAACATATGCAGCATTTGGATGTTGGCGTCCAGATAGGGAAAGATCACACTGATCAGGCAGACCAGCACCACCGTGATGATTAGCTGGACCTCATACACAAAGAAAAGCTCCTGCAGCAGCGCTCTAGTCATGACTTTTCGCTCCTTCTGAATCATATGGAGCGTGCCGTTGTTCAGGGCGGAGATGTACACCACGAACTTCTCGTAAAAGGCCGTCTCCACCTTAACTACAAAGATGACCAGCGATGGAGTATTCACCAAAAAGGCCAGGAACAGGGCCATATCAAAGCTGGGAGCCGTGCGGAAGATGCTGACCTGCTCCCTCGCCACCGAGAAAAACCAGAAGATGATGGTGGGTCCGTAGAGACCCAACATATAGGAAAGGTTTCCGACGGCCAGCATGGGATACTGGCGGAAGTAGGGAAGAAACGCGAAATACCGACCCTTAGGCGCGCCAAAACTCCTCGTACACTGGAACACCAGCGCGAAGATCACCACAAAAAAGCAGCTTGCCAGCGCAATGCAGGCGGAGGTCACTCTGACAAGCTTCAGCCAGCTGTTGCATAGGAAGTACACGCCCACCGTCAGCAGCAGCCCAAAAATAAAGCTGAAAGTCAACGTCCTGAAATGCTTCAGCGCCGAGGCGAAATTCATCAGCGTGTAGGCGCCCGTCACCAGCACGCCCAGAAAATAATAGGCCACCAGGAAGGAAATCGTCACCCGGCCCTGGGTTTGAGAGTATACCCCCACGCACAGCAGGGCCATGATCACACCGGAGATGGAGGTGGTAAAGGTCAGCACTCCGAAGGCGGCGGGGAAAATCTCCGACTCCTTGCCCAGATAGATGCAGTCGGCAATGTACCGGGAAACGGGGGTGGCAAAAAAGCTGGTGACCAGCAGGGCGGTCAAAAAGGCGTAGGTGGTGGATGAGATAAAGAACCGGCCTTCCAGCACCGTCAGGCCCGTCAGGCTCAGCAGGATATTCAGCGCCAGCATCGTCAGCGCCGCCAGCACCGTGGGACCAATTGTGAGCATGGTGGCGTAGAGGGTCCCCCACAGATTGGACGCCAGCGTCTGCCTGCCGTATATTTTTTTCAGCTCAAATCCGATTCCTGCCATGAGATTTTCCCCCCAAGCGATCGTAAATACTGCGGTATGTGTCCAGCATCTCCTGCCGACCGTAGTACGCTTCCACCCGCTTTCTGCCCGCCTGTCCCATGCGTTTCATCAGCTCTGGATTCCGGATTAGGCGGAGAATCGCTCGGGCCATGGCCTCGCTGTTCATCACCGGCACCACCAGCCCGGCGGGGCCGAAGTGGTCGTCCTCCCGCTCGCCCTCCAGCAG
>CAZSIV010000065.1:0-8870 GCA_964607135.1 uncultured Oscillospiraceae bacterium
TGTACCATCTAGGCTGACGGGTCTTCAACTTTCATTTAACTTTACAGTACGTTATACTGTGAAAGGAGATTGATTATGAAAGAGGGAACGACATTCGGAGAATTTTTGGTTCAAAAGCGGTTGGCTTGCGATCTTTCGACTCGACAGCTTGCCATCGCCTTAGACTATTCACCAGTTTACATATGCGACATTGAAAAAGGGCGCAAACCAGTGACGGACGAGATATTGGAACGGCTTCCAAGGCTCCTGCACCTGTCGGAAGCTGAAACGGATGAAATGTATGATCTCGCCGCCAAATCTAGAAGTACAGTCAGCGCCGATCTGCCTGAATACATTATGGAAAAGGATATTGTCCGCGCTGCCCTTCGGACTGCAAAAAAACATAATGTGACGGATAAGCAATGGGAGGATTTCATCAAACGAATTACAAAAGGCTCAGAATAGACGGGCCGGAAAGGATTTTAAAATGGCAGTTATGTTTTACCGGCCGCAAGCACTGGAAGCTATCGCACGGCAGACGCTTACTGAATACGCATCTGATTATCTGGAACGAGAGCCTGCCGCCGTACCAATCGAATGTATTATCGAAAGAACATTTGGACTGTGCATAGATTATCAGTATCTAACTAACGATGCCCGCGAGCTTGGCCGTATGATTTACGATGACGGCATAACCACCTACTACGACAGGGATATTATGGATTACTCTCTGCTGCGCGTACAGGGTGGAACCATGCTGATCGAAGCCAGCCTGCTAGAAAATGAAAACTGTTATGGACGGTTACGCTTTACATTGGCCCATGAATTTGCGCATTATTTAATTCATGAGAAGCTATTCAGCGGGACAGGTATAGCCGCCGCTCTATATAATTATGATACGGACGAAAACGCCACCGAATGGCAGGCAAACTATCTGGCAAAAGCGATCCTTATGCCTAACGGACAGGTCAAACGCTGTTTTTACAGACTGCGCACAGAATGCGATGGTAAAGTGGGATTGGTTGCAAAAATGGCATCCGTTTTTGAAGTGTCCAAACAGGCAATGAAAATTCGTTTAAAGGATTTTGCCCTGATATAAAATCTTTCGGGATTTTTTTACCTTATATATTCGCTAATTGGCGAATATCGGATTGGAGGAACGGTCGATGCAAATACAAACAGAAAGAAAAAAGAGATACCCAATCAAATGCCCGTCATGCAGGCGGTTGATCAGTAGCGACAGTAACGACCGTCCCTTTCAGGTGGAGATACGAAAAACTGAAAAGGAACCTTATTATGATAAGGTCACCCGTTGTCCCCGATGTCAAACATGGCTTGGCGTGTTTAATTAAATATGAAAGATAAAATACATGAATATAACTGAGTACGAGCCTACAGCCGGAAACGCCGGAATTGATAACCCGGTAGGAGCGAGCTTACGAAATGCCGACAAGTTATAGCTTTTAACGCTATACTTGTGCGGCATTTTTCTTATTCCTTTCTGCGTTAAAAGCAGAAAGGAATTTATATGCTACAGGTCTGGGAGACCTATATTGCCAAGTACCCGTGAGATTCAAATTTCGCCCAAAAACGAAATTTGAATCTCACGGAGGAAAGGCAAATGGCCGAATTTGAAAAGAACTATAAGCTAACTGTATATAACGCAATGACACAAAAAAATGAGGAAACGGAAGTATCCGAAGCAGTATACAACACCTACCGACGAACAGGATGGAATATCAAGGACAACAATCGAAGCTTTTACGCTCATGAAATCCAAATGAGCGGACTGATTGGCGGTGAGGATGGTGCGTATGAAAATTTCAAGGAATTTGTTGATACCGAACACACACCAGAAGTTGGAACACTTAAAAAAGAAGAGATTGAGTTACTGCATCAGGCGATATGTGCTCTAACTGATTCAGAGAGAGAATTAGTCTTTGCAATCTATTTTAACGGCATGACCATGAGGGAATACGCTCAACAACACAATCTCCCGCTTACGACTGCACAGGATCGAAAAATTAGGATATTGAAAAAAATAAAAAATTTTTGACTAATACGCCGTACAAAACATAACAAAGCTCCCCTATACAAGTGAGAAAATCATCAAATGATTTCTCTCTGTTCCTTGAAAACCGAATAGCACAGCGCATTTTTTACCTTCCTTCTGCTGTCGGGAAACCGACGAGCCACATGAATTTCATTCAGACGGTACGGCGCATCCGTATCGAAGGCGATGACAGGCAGAAGCATTAAAGATACTTGCGTCCCGTCCTAAAGCCGAGCGTGATCAAACCGTCGCAGCAAAGGAGGACGCCTCGGAGCGATCCTCGGAGGGGTGAAATTCCCATGAGGTCTGAAAGGCTAAGCCTTTCGTCTGCACAGACCGGAAAATGCGTTCCCGTATATCCGAGGGACTGGCGTGGTTCAAATATCGGATAATGACAAAACGATTGATACAATACAAGGCGGTCGTTTGCCCATTTTCAGGTGAGCGGCCGCTTTTTTTACTTACAGATGCAAAATATTATGGATGAAATCAAAAGAGGTCAAATCTACTATGCCGAGTTATCGCCTGTGATCGGGAGCGAACAAGGCGGCAACCGTCCTGTGGTCATTTTGCAAAATGATAAAGGAAATTACTATAGCAACACCACTATCATAGCGGCAATTACAAGCGAGTTGAATAAAGCGCATCTTCCCACCCACGTTCTCTTTACGGCGGAGGGGATGAAAAAGAAATCAATGGCGCTGCTTGAACAAATCAGAACGATAGACAGAACCCGCCTCAGCAGTTATGTCAGGACAGTAGACGATAAAACTATGAAACAAATTGATCACGCAATTGTAATCAGTTTCGGGCTTGAATACCTGGAGGGATTAAAAAATGAGTAAAGACCAAAACAATGTCTCCTTCGCCTACAGTGTGAGCTTGCTTCGAATGCTGCTCTGCATGAAGCTCATCACCGAGGAAGAATACGAGAAAATCGTCCGGATCAGCGTCGCCTACTACGATACCGAAAATATATGTCTAAAATGATAAATCTCCCCCATTCTCTCTGGATATGACTCGAACTCCTGTGGTATGGTTGGTGTTGCCAAAAGGCAAAAAAACGAAAGGAGCGAAAGCAATGCAAATTACGGAAATTACACCGGTAAAACAGAAGTCAGACAAACCCATCCGATTAGCAGCCTACTGCCGGGTATCGAGCGATTCCGAAGATCAGCTTCACTCCTTCGCCGCACAGATTCGGTACTACAGCGAGTTTGAGAGAAAGCCTCCCGAATACACGCTGGTCGACATCTATGCGGACGAAGGACTGACCGGAACAGACATGAAAAAACGGGACGAGCTGAACCGTCTAATCCGCGACTGCCAAAAAGGAAAGATCGACCGCATCATCATCAAGTCGATCTCCCGCTTCGCACGAAATACTGTGGACTGCTTAACTCACACAAGAATGCTCAAGGACTTAGGCGTAGATGTATACTTCGAGGAACAGGGTATTCACAGTACCGATCACGGTGCGGAATTCTATATCACTATCTACGGCTGTATCGCACAGAGCGAATCTGAGAACATCAGCGCCAATGTGAAGTGGGGCAAAGCAAAGAGCGCAGATGCCGGAAAAGTATCCTTTCACTATAAAAATTTTCTCGGCTACCGTAGAGGCGCGGATGGGAAACTCGAAATCGATCCCGAACAGGCGGCAATCATCCGGTTGATTTACGAAAAATTCCTCGCAGGCGATAGCTACAGCACATTGCTAAATGTCTCATGGAAAACGGCATTCTAACGCCTGCAGGAAAAGAAAAATGGAGAGAATCGACCATCCGGTCAATTCTCTCCAACGAACGATACAAGGGAGATGCGGTCATTAACAAGACCTATATCACCGACTGCATTTCCAAAAAGGTACGGATCAATAACGACGCGCGCACAAAGTATTATATTGAAAACAACCATCCTGCCATAATCGACGCATCCACCTTCGATAGAGTACAGGAAGAACGTGCAAGGCGTTCCGGCAAGCGGAAGGTCAAGCAGGTCGGCACAAAAACCGAGCAAGGCAAATACTGCGGAAAATATGCGCTGACAGAACTGCTTCTCTGCGGAGAATGCAGAACACCGTACCGCAGATGCACATGAACGGTTAAGGGCGAAAAGAAAATCGTGTGGCGGTGTATCAGCCGACTTGACTACGGTAAGAAATACTGCCATCACTCGCCGACTGTAGAAGAAAGTGTGATCCAAAATGCTATTATGAATGCCATACAGAAAACAGCGAAACAGAATGCAGAGGTACTGAAAACCCTCAAGCTGCACATCGGCATGGGACTTGACGCAGAAGAAACCGAAGACAAAAGCCTCGACATCCAAATACGAATCGCTGAAATAGACGCGGAATTCAAAGCGATGGTACAGGCGGTATCCGCACAAACTGCCGATACCTTCGATGAGAGCAAAGCAACCTCGCTCATGAATGAAAAAAGCAAGCTGCTCGGACAGCTTGAACAAATTGGCAATACCAAGCAAAAGCGTGAAAATGCAAAGTCAAGGCTCGATGAGATTTATACCGTCCTTGACGGGCTGAAAAATCATCCGCTGACCTATGATGACCAAATCATCCGGCAGATACTGGAATGCGTGATTGTCGAGTCCAAAGAGCAGATCAAAGTCGTATTTATCGGCGGGATGGAAGTAACAGAGCCGCTGAACTGAGCCTGCGGCTATCCACAGCCGCCACCGAATTAGAAAACTCAAGAGCTTTTCGGTGAGAGTTCAAACTCCAACATAAACACGCCGAAAATATTGAAAACACCATTGACATCTGAACCCCTACGGTTTGGACAGCAATGGTGTTTTTGTTATAAGCCCTGTATTCAAGCAGGGGTGTGGAGATGTAAATGTTGTTTCCAAATTGGACACGAAAAAGTAAACTGTCAAAAATCAGAAAGCAAACTGACGAAATGGGTGAATTTGCCCTCGCGGCTAACCAAATATTAGGCAACATTGCCTTAGTTGCCGGTAAATGCCACTTCTGTTTGTTCAAGTGTCTTGTATTTCATTTTTGTGTGAGGACGTATTCAATATAACGGTCATTAGCTGTTCTGAAATCATTCTCTGAATGTTATTTGGTTCAATTTATATGAAAGCCTTGACAAAGTAAATCGGGTGTACTATAATAAAGTACACCCGATTTACTTTTTGAAAATAGAGAAAATATGGCCGTGGCAGCAAATAGGAAGTGGAAATGCGTAGCGTCGAAGCCAGTACTAAGGGAAGTGTATAAATGGATGATTTTATTTTGGCTTCAGAACAAATTTCTTTGTTTTGCAGGCTCAATATCAATTCTAAAAAAGAGTTGCCTATCCGTGCCAGCGAGATGGGAATGCTTATTTATCTCTGCAAAATAAACGGAGACAAAACGCCAATGGGCGTGGCTAACTTTTTCAAGGTTACAAAGGCAATGGCTACCAACATGGTCTCTTCTCTATCAAAAAAAGGATATTTAGAAAAACAACCCTCGCCGGAGGATCGCCGAAGCATTCTGCTTGTACCAACCCCGCTGGCAGAGAATTTGGTAGAGAGTACCTATCAGGAATATTACAAGACAATGGAGCTTTTACAGAAAAAAATGGGAGCAGATGAATTTCATCAACTGATCGTATGCCTACAAAAGGCAAATCAAATTTTATTGGAGGAAAAAGAAAATGGGTAAAATTATGGTAACTGGTGCACTCGGCAATGTGGGTAGCTATGTTGCTCATTATGCTATCGAAAACGGAGAACAGGCAAAAGTAGCTGACATCAATTTAGAGACACTCAAAGCAAAATACGGCGAAACAGTGGAAAGTGTACATTTTGATTTTACAGATTCCAGCACTTTTTCGACCGCACTAAAGGATGTAGACCGCGTATTCATTATGCGTCCTCCTCATCTCGGTAAACCAGAGGATTTAAAGCCTTTTGTGGATGTGCTGAAAACCAAGGGCGGCATTCGGCTGGTCAGTTTTCTCTCACTCATTGGCGTGGAAAACAATCCCGTCCCACCCCATCATAAAATAGAAAAGTTCATCGAGCAGGCGGGGCTTCCATACTGCCATATCCGCCCCAGCTTTTTCATGCAGAACATAAGCGGTGTACACGCGTTTGAAATCAAACATTTTGACCGGATTGTCGTGCCGGTAAAAGATGCACTAACCAGCTTTATCGATGCGGAAGATATTGGTGAGATTACAGCCAAGGTACTGTCCGAACCGGAGAAGCATAAAAACAAAGGTTATTCAATCACCGGACCGGAGGCCATTGATTACTGGAAGGCAGCGAAGATTTTATCTAAAGAGTTGGGTAGAAAAATTACGTATGCTAATCCCAGGCCAGCCCTTGCCAAGAGCTATTGGATAAATGTTCGTGGGCTTGATAAGGAATATAGTACGGTCATGGGAATGCTCTATATGATGACTCGTATGGGAACGGCCAAAAAGGTCACAACTGTGTTCGAGGAGGTAATGGGAAAGAAACCGCAGACGTTTGAGCAGTTTGTCAGAAAAAATTTAAGTGCATGGGAGAAATAGCATAGAGATTGAAAACAAAAAACTTTACAATCCGAATCACCGAGTCTAAGTAAAAGCACCTTATATCTCGGCTGAATGATAGAGGAAAACAATATTTGCTTTTGAATTGTCTTGTAAGATGCAAGAGTTCGAAACTCTCTGCTAAAAACGCAAATATATCTTTTTCGTAGTCTCTTGACACGGAAAAATGGCTTAAACACTGGGTTTAAGCCATTTTTCTTTTGTTGACGCCGAGAAGGCAAGAAAAAACCCCCGGTTGAACCGGGGGTGGGTAAAAAGGCTTTAGCAAAAGAAAGAACCTCCTGTGCTACAATAGAAGCGGTCTGGCAACCACACCAACAAAACACAGGAGGTTCAAGTCAAATGAATGACGTAAAAAGTTTATCACACAGCAAATGGAGATGCAAGTATCATATCGTGTTTGCAACACTCATCTGAATCACACAAAGGCAATTTGGATGTGATAGTACCTGTTTCTCTCGTACCAGATATGTAACCGGTTGCCCGGAAGAACTCATCATAGTCCTCTTTGGTGCAACCTTTAATAAAGATATGGCAGTAACGCTCGTCGTTTTCATCAACGATATAGATACGCTCCACAAAGGATTGTATCAGCGTTACCAACACATCCGGCTGTGCGTCCTTTGCGTATATCTCAAAGGATAACAGCCGTTCTTTTATTTCTTCAATATCTCTGACAGCATACATCTGACTTTGCCTGGTGTCCTCTAATTTTTGGAGCAAAGTTTCCGTTTCGGAAAGCTCATCTGTCAGTCCCTTTACATCGTCTTGTATAAACCGTTTTAAGTTTTCGTCTGCTTCACGCAGATTTTTCACCTGATTTGAAATCGCAGTTTCAAGCTGTGCTTTCTTTTTCTTTAGTTCGATTAATTCCTGTTCGTTCTGAGAACTCTTAAAAATATCCGAAGCCTTTTGATTGAGTAATTTGACAAAGTATTCGCTGTCTTCATCGGAGAGATTGGATAACTGTTTGACTACAAATTCATCAAGCAGTACACCGTCAACAGCACGGAAAGTACATTCTCCTGCACGATAGCCGGGACAGACATATTTGAATCTCGGCTTGCCGTTTGTCCATCGGTTTGATTCGGAGATAACTCGCAGGCGTTTTCCACAAAGCGGACAGTATACTAGTCCTGCCAGCAGAGCATTAGTCTTTCGGTGCGGGCGATTGTACTTTTCTGCGATGGAATCAAGCATATTTTGTGTATCAATCCATTGCTGACTCGTAATAAAGCCTTCGTGCCTGCCAACCGAGATAATCCATTCAGAAACAGGCTTTGCAGACATTAATTGCACAAATTTTGGAGAAATGAAGGTGCTGTCAGCGTCCTCAAACTTCTCTTGGTCGGTTTTGTTATAGGCGGATAAGCCGTGCTGACCGTCAAACTCTGACAGCTCAGCGCATACTCCACCGCCGTTTTCGTAGAAATAGTTGTAAGCAATTTCATCAGCAACGCAGTAAACAGGATTTTTTAATAATAATCTTGTAGTGGAAGTGTTGAATTTGCTGCCGATCTTTGTGCGATAGCCAAGCTCATTCATCCTGTCTGCTGTTTTCTTAATAGAACGGGTTTCCGAAAATACAGCGTAGAGTTTTTGTATCATTGCTTTTTCTTCGGGAATGCTCTCCAAATAACTGTAAGCTGATTTATTTTTGCCGCTGCCGGTCTTTACACGCTTTACTGTGAAACCTGTGGGTGTATTTCCGCCGAGCCAGCGTCCGTCTTTAGCCAGTTCCATCATATTATCTGTGATACGCTCGGTCAGAGTATCACGCTCAAATTCCGCAACCACAGCAAAAATCTGAATAAATATTTTGGATACACCTGAAGCGGTGTTGATATTGTTGGAGCAGATCAACAAGTCCACCTTGTGCTTTTCAAGAAAATCCAAAAGCCGCAGCAGGTCGCTTGTCTTTCTGCCGATACGGTCTAACTTGTAGCAGACAATGGCACGGATTTTACCCATTTCAATATCGTGAAGCATACGCTGGAAATCAGGACGGTCGGAATAGTAACCGGAGAGACCTTTATCCTCATATTCCATAAAGCTGTAATCGTCGTTAAGCTGAAGTTCTCTTTTGGCATATTCGGCGCATTGCTTGAACTGTACGCCGATACTGTCGCCTTTATTTGTAATGCGGGACTTTCGGGCGTAGATAGCTACGCCACGATTGTCCTCATTATTTCGTTTTTGTTTTTTCATCATAGTTGTCCTCCTTACCGTCTGATTCGTACTGTAAAGTTAAATGAAAGTTGAAGACCCGTCAGCCTAGATGGTACAAT
>CAZSIV010000066.1:0-1116 GCA_964607135.1 uncultured Oscillospiraceae bacterium
GCGGGATCACTGGTTTTCAAGACCAGCTCCTTAAACCACTCGGACACCTCTCCGAAACGCGGCTGACTAAATTATTTTAACATGCGCAGGGATATCTGTCAAGCCGCAATTTGGCAAAACAATATTTTAAAATGGCTCAGATATTCTTTAAATAAATCTCATACAGACCGTCGAGGACCAGCGTGGAATTCACGGTGATTTGACGGCGGCAATAGGGAATGATGACGCCTGCCAGCCCGCCGGTCGCCACAGCCGAAACGTCTTTGCCGAGAATTTCCGCATAACGTTCGATCATTCCGTCAATCATGCTGGCAGTGCCGAATACCACCCCGGACTTCATCGAATCGATCGAGGTTGTCCCAATAACCTCCGTCACCGACTCCAGGTTGATCTGCGGAAGCTGGGCGGTGCGGGAAGACAAAGCATCCAACGAAATTTTGACGCCCGGCATAATCGAACATCCTAAAAAGGCCCCCTTGCTGTCCAACGCCATAATTTTAGTGGCAGTTCCCAAATCGGCGATCACGCAAGGCATTGGAAGCTGGCTAATTGCGGCGACCGATGCGCAAATCAAGTCACTGCCTAAAATAGACGGCTGTTTGATTTTGATATCCAGCCCGGTTTTCAGCTCAGGGCTGACGACAAACACACGGCATTTGAACAGTTTTATCAACGCTTCGCGCAGAACAGGGGTCAGCGGAGGGACGACAGAGGAAATAATTGCCCCCTCGAAACAGTCCGGCGGACAGCGATAAAGCGCAAGGATGTTGGAAAACTCAATGGCGTATTGATCTTCCATCCGCGATGTATCGGTCGCAAGACGAGAAACAAACTTGAGTTTGCCTTCCTCATAACACCCGATTACGATATTGGTATTGCCGACGTCAACTGCAAAAATCATCTGAAATCCTCCGCAATTCAGAGTTGTAGCCCGATGAGAAAATTCTACCGCCTTAAACGACAAGGAGCGAAATAAACGGCTCGGTCCTAATCACAGATATTATACCATGATTGCGCGAAGCGCCTACAACAAAACCGTGCACAGCCGCGGTTTTGCATGGAACAAGGTTCCCTCAGCCGTCGCAGGCTTTGCCTGCGCTTACGGCGTGGGGTTCT
>CAZSIV010000066.1:1216-8612 GCA_964607135.1 uncultured Oscillospiraceae bacterium
AAGGTTCCCTCAGCCGTCGCAGGCTTTGCCTGCGCTTACGGCGTGGGGTTCTTATACCATGAAGGCGAAGCCGAAATGATATAATCAGCCATCAGGACGGGAGCGAGCAGCGCGGGCGGATCGTCCCGGCCATGAAACAGGTATAATAGTTACTTTGCGATTATTATAACACATCCTGCCCGATTTTCAACACAGCCGATCCCGAAAAAAACTTTTTTCGAAAAAATCCGTCGTTTTTACTGATTCGCGTTGAAAATACAGCGGTTTTCCTATATAATTAGATTATCGCGATTTACAGGCAGCACAAACCTGTAAATCCGTAACCCGCGAGTCACATGTTTCATACAACGTATCTCGCAGGACAGTTACCCCTAAATTGGTAAAGCCTTGGGGTGCGTGCTGCCCCGTTCGGACACGGATGCATCCCGCAGGATGAAAATCCGGAGACCGGCAAAGCGTTGGTGTGTGTATTGTCTGGCCTGGGCACAGGCACGCAGCGGTTCGCCGCCCAAGATTTGTATTAATGTGAGTGGGGTGGGGATTCCCCCCGCCGTTCACCGAGATGAATGAATAAGGAGTGGAGAAAGATGGAACAGATTTCCGCGGCGCAGTTGAGCGACCGAATCCGTCAAAAGCTCGACCAGAACATCGGCACCGGCGTACAGATGGCCGGCGATAAAGATTTCTACCGGGCCGTTTCGATGGTGATTAACGACATCGAAGTGGATGATTACATCCATTTCAGCTCAAAATCCAGGGCCGACGGCAAAAAAAATGTGTATTACCTGAGCATGGAGTTTTTGATGGGGCGGTCTTTGAAGACGACCCTCTACAACCTCGGGCTGGTCGACCTCGTAAAAGAGGTGTTGGACGGCTATGGTATAAAGCTCGAGGATCTCTATGAATATGAGCCGGACGCGGGGCTTGGCAACGGCGGTCTCGGGCGGCTCGCCGCCTGTTATATGGATTCGCTGGCGACGCTGGGCTACCCCGCGACCGGTTATTCCATCTGCTACGAATTCGGCATCTTCAAGCAGAAGATTGTCGAGGGCTGGCAGAACGAGCTTCCGGACAACTGGCTCCCGGGCGGCGAGACCTGGCTCCACAAAAAGCCCAACCAGACGGTCGAAGTCCACTTCGGCGGCGAGCTGGAGGAGGGCTGGGAGGATGGTCATCACTTCATCAACCATAAAAACTACGACGTTGTCCAGGCCGTCCCCTACGACATGTACGTTTCCGGCTTCGGTGGGAAGGGAATATCCCGCCTCCGTCTCTGGCGGGCGCAGAGCCCGGCGTTCGACATGGAAATGTTCAACTCCGGCGACTATGTCAACGCTCTGGGGCGGACGGCGATTGCCCAGGCGATTTCCAAGGTGCTCTACCCCAACGACAACCACACCGAGGGGAAGCTTCTGCGGCTGCGGCAGCAGTACTTCCTCTGCGCCGCCTCGATCGGCGACATCGTCACCCGTCATATGGTGGTCTACGGCACCCTTGAAAACCTGGCCGACAAGGTGGCGATCCACATCAACGACACCCACCCGACCCTCGCCATCCCCGAGCTCATGCGGCTCTTGCTCGACGAATGCGGCTACGGCTGGGAAAAGGCGTGGAATATCACCTCCAAGGTTTTTGCCTACACCAACCATACCGTCATGAGCGAGGCGCTGGAGTGCTGGAGCGAGCCGGTCTTCAAAATGCTCCTCCCCCGCATCTATCAGATCGTCTGTGAGATCAACAACCGCTTTACCAACGACGTCTACGACTATTTCGGCGATTTCGGCAAGGTGGAGAAGATGTCGATCATCGCAAACCACCAGGTGCGGATGGCCCACCTGTGCATCGTCGGCTCACACCATGTCAACGGCGTCTCCAAGCTCCATTCCCAGATTTTAAAGGACGACGTTTTCCACGACTTTTACCAGATGATGCCGGCGAAGTTCACAAACGTCACCAACGGGATCGCCTACCGGCGCTGGCTCTACCAGTCGAATCCGGGGCTGACCAGGCTTTTGCGGGAGCACATCGGCGACGGATTCCTCACCGACGGGGCCGAGCTCGAAAAAATTAAGAAATATGCGGATGACATGGGCTTCCTCAAGGAACTCAGCCGGGTCAAGCTGGAAAATAAAAAGTCGTTCTCCGACTATGTGAAAAAAACGACCGGCATCACCCTGAATCCCGAATCGATTTTCGACGTCCAGGTCAAACGGCTCCACGAGTACAAGCGCCAGCATCTGAATGTCTTAAACATCATGACCGAGTACCGGCAGCTCCTCGAGAATCCGGGGATGGATTTCATCCCCAAAACCTATATCTTCGGGGCGAAGGCGGCGCCGGGCTACTACCTCGCCAAGCAGATTATCAAGCTGATCTGCACCCTCGCCAAGGAGATCGAGGGCAACCCGCAGATTCGGGAAAAGCTCCGGGTGGTCTTTTTAGAGGATTACCGGGTCACCCTCTCCGAGCTGCTGATGCCCGCGAGCGAGGTGAGCGAGCAGATCTCCCTCGCCGGGACGGAGGCCTCCGGCACCGGCAATATGAAGCTTATGCTCAACGGCGCCGTGACCCTTGGCACCATGGACGGTGCGAACATTGAAATCGGCGATGCGGTCGGCCCGGAGAATATCATCACCTTCGGGATGACAGCGGATGAGGTAAACCGCCTCAAGGCGGACGGCTACCACCCATACCAGCTCTACCAGAGCAACGGCACGATCAAGGCGACGGTCGACATGCTGACGAGCGGGATCGGCGGCGAGCGGTTCGACGAGATTGCAAACCAGCTCAAAAGCTGCGACACCTACATGGCCCTGGCCGACTTCGACAGCTACCGCAGCGCGCAGGCGCGGGTCAGCGCTCTTTACCGCGATCCGACTGCGTTTGCACGGGTCTCCCTTTACAACATCGCGGGCGCGGGAATTTTCTCGGCCGACCGTGCAATCCGCGAATACGCGCATGAAATCTGGCATCTGGATTGACCGCGCGCCCAGCTCACAGCGGGAAAAAGGGGTTCTGCGGTGCCCTTTTGAAGCCACACCGCAAATATGAGTGCGAGGATGAAAAAAATGGTCGCGTTTTTCAGTCGGGACAGCTTTTACAAAAAACCCTTCGGCGCAGTGCGGCGGGACCGCCCGGTCCGCCTGCGGATCACGACGCCGCCCGACCTTTATGTCTATCGGGCGGAGCTCATTGTAAACGACGGTTTCTGTGACCGGGCCTTTCCGTTGACCTATGAGGTGACGACTTCCGATTACAACGCCTTTTCGATCGACTACACTCCCAACATGTGCGGAACCTTCTTCTATTATTTCAGGCTCGAAACTGAGCACGGCCTGCGGTATATCCGCTCCTTCGAGCATTTTTTCGGACACATGACCGACAGCCCGGAAAACGGCGGAACCTTCCAGCTGACCGTCTGCCGCCCCTCTTTCCAGGAGCCGCAGGGCTGGAGCGGCGGGATCTTTTATCAGATCTTCCCCGACCGGTTCTGCAACAGCGGCAGCCACAAGGAAAACGTCCCCCCCGACCGGCAGCTGCGGAGCGACTGGGGCGCCACCCCCTATTTCCTTCCCGACGAGCACGGGCGGATCACCAACAACGACTACTTTGGGGGCGACCTGGAGGGGATCCGCCAAAAGCTCGATTATCTCCGGGAGTTCGGGGTGACGGCGCTCTACTTAAACCCGATCTTTGAGGCGCATTCCAACCACCGCTACAACACGGCAAATTACATGAAGATCGACCCTCTTCTCGGAACGGAGGAGGATTTCGTAAACCTCTGCGCCGACGCGAGAAAGAGAGGAATCCGGATCATCCTGGACGGTGTTTTCAGCCACACCGGGAGCGACAGCATCTACTTTAACGAAAACTGCCGCTACCCCGGCGCAGGGGCGGCAAACTCGATGGACAGCCCCTATTACGAATGGTATGATTTTCAGGAGTGGCCTGGGCGCTATACCAGCTGGTGGGGAATTGAAACTCTGCCCAATGTCAACGAGCTCTGCCCCAGCTACCTGGAGTTTATCTGCGGGCCGGGCGGCGTGATCGACACCTGGATGGAGCGGGGGGCGGACGGTTTCCGGCTGGACGTCGCGGACGAACTGCCCGACGCTTTTATCTCCGAGGTGCGCAAGGCGGTCAAGCGGTACGGGGACGACAAGCTCCTGATCGGCGAAGTGTGGGAGGATGCCACCAACAAGGTGAGCTACGGCGTCCTGCGGCAGTACCTGATGGGGAAAGAGCTCGATTCGGTGATGAATTATCCCTTTAAAGATGCGATTCTCCATTTTGTCCGGTACGGCGACAGCGAGGATTTCCGGGAAAAGATTCTCACGATTTGCGAGAACTACCCGGCTCCTGCCCTCAACACCGCCATGAATTCCCTCTCCACCCACGACACGGCCCGGGCGATCACCGTGCTGGCCGGGTCGGACGAAGGCGGGAAAGGGCGGCTCTGGCAGGTCATCCACTCCCTGAGCCCCAAGGCGTACCAGCTGGGGGTCAAGCGGCTGAAGCTGGCAATGGTTCTCCAATACACCCTGCCGGGCATCCCCTGCATCTACTATGGGGACGAGGCCGGCTTGCAGGGCTACACCGACCCCTTCAACCGAGGCTGCTACCCATGGGGGCATCAGAATGACGAGCTGATGGGTTTTGCAAAAGAGCTCGGGAGAATCCGGGCAGCCTGCCCCGCGCTGGAAAAAGGGGAAATCCGGTTCCTCGACACCCCGCCGGATGTTGTTGGATACCTGCGCCGGGACGGGGAGCACCAGTGCCTGGTTTATGTCAACACCATCGACGCGCCGGTTGACCTTTCGCTCGAGGGGCCGCTCCGGGAGATGACCCCGCTCTGCGGCGAGATAAAGGGCGGCGAGGTTTGGCTCAAGCCGTATGGATACGCCATCCTGAAGAGATAGATGCGCCAAAACACCGCGGATGCTGTGATCCGCGGTGTTTCCATTCAGCGGAGTGCCTCCGCTGTCAATTCGCACACTGGCATTCTACCGATCTCAAGATTGTAATCCTGCGAGGCGCGCCGGGTGTCCCCGGCGGGACAAACGCGATCCGCAGGTAATACCAAACCTGATAGTCCGTAACCCGCGCGGCCCTTACTCTACAGTTTGTAAAACGCGCCTCGCAGGACTGAAATCTTTTAATTGGTACAACGTCGGTGTGCGAATTGCCCCGCCTGGGCACAGGCCTCGCAGGACGATCACTGAAAGGCCGGTAAAACGTTAGGGTGCGAAATTGGCCTGCCCGGCCACGGGCCGCGATTGTTCAGCCGGGGTCACCCGGCCCCACTTTGCGGCTGGAGCCGCATGGAGAACCCCCGGCGAGGGTTCTCCACCGAAAAACATCCCGGTGGGATGTTTTTCGCCTCTCCTGCGCTTTGTAGCGGAAAGGGATTTCGCCCTCTGCGGAGGGCGAACCGGGGCGCTGCCCCGGTATCCCGCCGCCTTTTTCAAAAAGGCGGGCGAAAAATTTACAGCCTATATTCCGGCCGCGGAGTGCTTACACGACCGTGGCCGGGTAGGCCACAGACAATTTAAAGAAAGGAATGGCCCCAGGCTGCGGCGGAATGCCGATTCCGCGCCGGGGCCGCGGGATCATCCGATATGAAACGGAAGCTTTTGATTACAGTGATAGACGGGCAGGGGGGCGGCATCGGGAAAACGATCACCGCCCGGCTGCGGGCCGAGCTCCCGGAGGCGCACGTCCGGGCCCTGGGAACCAATTCCGCCGCCACCAACGCCATGCTCAAGGCGGGCGCGCAGGATGGAGCAACCGGGGAAAACGCCATCGTCTGCAATGCGGAAAAGGCGGATCTCATCATGGGGGTGCTTGCTATCCTGACACCTGACTCCCTGCTCGGGGAGCTCACCCCGAAGATGGCGGAGGCCATCGGCAAGAGCAGCGCCAGGAAAATCCTGATCCCGGTTGAACGCTGCAACCTGCAAATCCCCTTTGCCGAAAAAAATACCCTCCAGCAGCACATTGAGAAGAGCGTCGAGCTGGCGAAACGCTACGCCGCGGAGCCGGATGAAAGGTAAGGCGGTATAGAATGAAGGAAACCGCATTCCAAAAATTCCGCCGCGCCTTTTACCAGTCCCCCCTTCTCATGCCCCTGGCGGCTACAGGCGGGGGCGTGCTGCTCCTCATGATATTTCTCCTCCTGGTCGGCAGGTATGAGAAGGTGGACCTGAACAGTTTATTCTACCTCTTTTTGTTCGGGGTGATTGCCGTCATGCCGGTTTTCCTCACCGTCGAAAATCTCGTCTTCCTCTTTCTGAGGCCGACCCCGGAGCGGTCAAAAGCCGCCCTCCCGGCCGAGCTTTTGACCGTTTTTTTCGGTGCGGGATTGTCCGCCCTCTACTTTGAGCTCTCCGATATTGTTTTTGCAGACTGGAACGTCCAGCTCTACAACCGCGAGCTGCACTCCCCGATCGAGCCGGGCTCCCTCCTCACCATCGGCGTTCTCGCGGCTGTCGCAGCGGCGGGCTATGCCGTCCTTCGTTTCGTCCCCCTCAAAAAACAGCCTCCGCTTCTGAGCGTTTTGTCGATTGCCGCCGTCTATCTCGGGATCGCGCTCTGTGCCCTGTGGTGTTTCCAGCTGTTTGAAAATTTCGAGATTTTCCTGTGCATCTTCCCCTTTAACTGCATTGTCATCGCCCTTAAGACGATCCGCTTCACCGTTTCCCAAAAGGCGGAGCTGCTCCGGGCGGAGGGGGGATCCCCGAAGCTGAGCCGGCTTGCGGCGCTGCTTGAAAACGCTGCGGCCTGGCCGTATCTGGCGCTGCTGGCCGCAGTTCCGCTCCTGGGGCTTATTGTCGCCGTTCTGACCCTATTCGGGCAATCGCCGGATGCGGTGATCCGGGCTTGGACCCAGACGGCGGACTGGACAATGTCGCAGCAGATCGCCCCGCAGAATATCCAGTACGACGAACACTATCTCTGCACCGTCGCCGCCGGCGGACACCGGCGGGTCGTAAAACCCCTTCGGACGGGGCAGCGGCATGGACACAGGGTGCTTGTCAACCGGCAGCTCTGCATCGCCAACGCTTTCGAACAGCTTCTGGAGGAGCGGACGCCGCGGTTTCACCGGGCGGTGCGGGGACTCTACGACCGGGTGGGATATCCGGTGGCAAAACGAATCCGTTCACCCTGGCTGGCGGACTCTATCTACCTTCTCATGAAGCCGCCGGAGTGGCTTTTCCTCACCGTTCTTTACCTCTTTGACGCCGCTCCCGAAAACCGGATCGCAATTCAGTACCCCCATGCGCCTGTGACCATGTGGAGTGCCCGCGGGAGTTTCCCTGTTCCACAAGAAGCGAGACGAAAATAATAAAAATCCACCCGCATAGCGGGTGGTATTTCATATGCGGGCAAAGCCCTA
>CAZSIV010000067.1:0-8572 GCA_964607135.1 uncultured Oscillospiraceae bacterium
GTTCTCGGGTACCCGTTCGAAATCTTCGATTTCGCCAACGGGTGAGGTTATTATTTTGAGCGCCAGCGAAAAACAATGTTCTCTCAGCCACCGGAAGCCTTGCTTCCGTCCGTGGCGTGAGGTTATTATACCAGCTTCGCACCCTGCTGTCTACACTTCGATCGGAAGCAAAACCGGCTGATGCCTTACATAATAGGTGATGTGATCAAATCCGGCCGCCTTGACGAGCGCCACGCCTTCTTTTAGGCCCTTCCCCAAATCGGCAGTACAATGTGCATCCGAACCGATCGTGACGTACTGCCCGCCCAATTCGCGGAAACGCCGCACCATCCAAAGCGGCGGCATCGTCTCCCCGATCGTTTGGCGGAGCCCCGATGTGTTCACCTCGATCGCCCTCTCATGTTCTGCCTGATACCGCAGCAGGTCGTCGACGAGGTCTTCCACCGGGGCGAGATCGGCCTGAATTCCCATCTCCCCCACGATATAACGGAGCGGGTAGGTGATGTGCGCAAGAGAATCGAATTTTCCCCAGCGGACCAGCTCGTTCAATTCAGTAAAATAACGCTTGAGGAGGTCGGGAATATTTTCGCTGCGATAATTGAGAAACGCAAAATCGGTGTAGGCTTTCAGATTGTGGAGCGAACCGATGATGAAATCGGTCTGCCGATCAATTTCCTCATAAAAGCGCTCTGAAGCTTCCCTATTTTCCAACGCCTGCCCCATCTCGATCCCCTTCAGAAAAAGCGTGTCGGAATCCCGGGCGGCGTACTGTCCCATCGCTTCGATCGATTTTAAAGCGGTTTCATGATATCCTCCGGCCTCGAAGTCGTTCATTTCACAATGGTCGGTAACGGCATATGCGAAAAGGCCGAGCGTTTCCGCGCGTTTACACATATCCGGCAGACTGTCGTGCGCATCCGGAGAATAACGCGTATGGGTATGTAAATCGATATATTTCTGCAATATCGACACATCCTTTCCTGCAAATTTCAGATTAATCGCTGTACATAATACCCTTAAAAATATTATACACGAAAATTTAAAATTGGCATGTTACAAATTTCACAATTTTTGAATTTACCAGAAAGAAACTTTGTGCAGATTATGTTTTGCTTATTGCAGCGAATATGCTATTATAATTAGGTGCGAAAAAATGCAACTGTCGGGAGGAAGATTTCATGCGTGCAGTCATAACCGTAATCGGAAAAGACACCGTGGGGATTCTGGCAAAGGTCAGCAGCATCTGCGCGGAGTACAACGCAAATATCGTCGAAGTGACCCAATCGGTTTCGCAGGAGCTTTTCTGCATGATTATGCTGGTGGACATTACAAATCTGAATGTCGAGTATGCAAAGCTTTCTTCCTCCTTAGACGAGCTTGGAAAGCAGATGGAGCTCTCCGTTCATGCAATGCATGAAGACCTTTTCAACTCCATGCACCGGATTTAAGGGAGGGGTCGGATGCTGAACACCTACGATATTTTAGAAACGATCCGGATGATCCAGGATCAGTGCCTGGACATCCGCACCATTACGATGGGGATTTCCCTGCTCGACTGTATCGACCCGGACATCGACCGCTCCTGTGAAAAAATTTATGAAAAAGTCACCCGGCTTGCACAGAATCTCGTCAAAGTCGGGAACGATATTGAAACCGAATACGGGATTCCGATCATCAACAAACGGATTTCCGTCACGCCGATCGCGATCCTTGCGGCGGCGGCAAAGGGAGACCCTGTTAAATTCGCCCGCATCCTGCAGCGGTGCGCTGAAACCTGCGGCGTCAACTTCATCGGCGGCTATTCGGCGCTGGTACAGAAAGGATTCAGCGCGGGGGACGAGGCTTTGATTCGTTCGATCCCGGAGGCGCTTTCCGTCACGGATCACGTTTGTTCCTCTGTCAACATCGGCTCCACCAAAACCGGCATCAATCTGGATGCGGTGGGATTGATGGGGAAGATCGTAAAAGAAACGGCGGAGCGCACCGCCGACCGCGACTGCATCGGCGCTGCCAAGCTAGTTGTTTTCTGCAACGCCCCGGAAGACAACCCCTTTATGGCAGGGGCCTTTCACGGCGTAGGCGAACCGGACTGTATGATCAATGTCGGCGTGTCCGGCCCCGGTGTCGTCCGGGCGGCGCTTGCAAAATATCCTGACGCCGATATCACAAAAATTTCGGATATCATCAAAAAAACCGCTTTCAAAATCACCCGGATGGGGCAGCTTGTTGGCTCGGTCGCTTCGGAGCGTCTCGGCGTTCCGTTCGGAATTGTAGACCTCTCCCTCGCTCCGACCCCGGCAATCGGGGATTCGGTTGCCCATATTTTAGAGGAAATCGGCCTCGAAAAATGCGGAACACACGGGACGACCGCAACGCTCGCCCTGCTTAACGACGCGGTCAAAAAAGGCGGCGTCATGGCCTCCAGCAAGGTCGGAGGCCTGTCCGGCGCTTTCATTCCCGTCACCGAGGATGCCGGGATGATCGAGGCGGCCCGCTGCGGAGCGCTTTCGATCGAGAAGCTTGAAGCGATGACCGCCGTTTGTTCGGTCGGCTTGGATATGATCGTCGTACCGGGCGACACCCCTGCCGACACCATCGCCGCCATTATCGCGGATGAAGCGGCCATCGGGATGGTCAACCACAAGACGACCGCCGTCCGGCTGATTCCCGCCGTCGGGAAAAAAGAAGGCGAAGAGCTCGAATTCGGCGGGCTGCTCGGTTCCGGGCCGGTCATGAAGGTCAACGCCAATTCCTCCTCCAAATTTATTGCGCGCGGCGGGCAGATTCCGGCGCCGCTCCAAAGCCTCAAAAATTAAATTTTAAGAAGCCAGGTGATTGTTTCATGGATGAAATCATTAAGGAAATTATCAGGATCGATAAAGAAGCCAGCCGCAAGCTCGAAGAAGCGGAGCGGATGAAAGACGAGGTCGTCAAAAGGCAGATCATAGAAGAAAATCAAGAACTGCGCCAAAAGATGCAGGAGCATGTCCAGTCTCGCCTTGAGAAGGTGCGGGAAACCGAACGAACGCATGCCGATGGTAAAATCGCGGCTCTCAATGAACAAAGAGACGCTGAGCTCGCCGCGATGAAACGGGCGTTTGAAGAAAACCGCCAGGCGTGGGAAGACGATCTTTTCCACCGCGTTTTAGGCAGGTGACCCTGCTTGTCAAATAAAACGAAAGGAACGATACCGGGTACAAAGGCTGGTATTTTCATAGCGTTTTGTGCAAATCCTGTATCGCATGGCGATTGATATGTTTTTCACTTCGATGTCGAGCAACACCATTTCGGCCAAGGCCAAAAGCATGTATGGCAAGCGCTTGACAGACGCGGATTATCAGGATATGCTCCGCCGGAGCAATGTTACGGAAATCGCGGCTTATTTGAAAGAGAATACCGCTTACAGCGCGGCCCTCGCTCAAATCGATATCCACAATGTCCACCGCGGCCAGCTCGAAAATATCCTGATGCGGGAGCTGTTCAATAAATACACCAAGCTCTGCCGCTATAATTTTACTGGTGACAACGGCTTTTACGGCTATCTGGTTTTGCAGTACGAAATCGAGCAGGTTCTCAAATGCATCCTTTCACTCAACGCAAAAACCATGGCGGATTTTATCCTCGACCTCCCCGCTTTCCTGATCAGCCACGCGTCGTTCGATCTGCTGGCCCTGGCAAAAGTCAGGAGCTTCGACGAGCTGCTGGATGTGCTCGGCCACACGCCTTACCGTGACATCCTCAGCCCGTTTTCTCCGAAAGGTGACGAGCTGATCGACTACGTTTCCTGTGAAAAGGCGCTGATGACCTATCATTACGATTACCTTTTGGGAGTCATCCGAAAAAAATTTCACGGACAGACAAAGAAAGACCTGGAAAAGGTTATCAAAATAAACGTCACTCTTTCGAACCTGATGACGATCTACCGGTTAAAGCGTTATTTTGACGCGGATAAAGCGGATATCGGCGAGGCGGTTCTCCCCTTTGAATTCAAGCTGAATAAAAATACGCTGCAGCAGATGATTGATGCGAAAACCGTCGACGACTTTTTCGACGTGTTCGATCAGTGCTATTATGGAAAGAACAACAAGGCCGAAGAAGGAAGCCTAGGGTTCGAACACCATTTAAGCCAGATCATTTATCTCTACAATAAAAAACTGATGCGCTTTTCGACAAGCCCCCCCGCTGTGCTGTATGCCTTCATCATCCTCAACAGCACGGAAGTAAAAAACATCATTAAGATCATCGAGGGAATCCGGTATCAAATCCCGATCTCCCAAATTCAGAGTCTCCTGATTTTGTAATGACGGGGCGATGTCCATTATTGAAATATCGGGCGTCGGTCTCTTCTACTCGTCCCGGTTTGATCATGTGTCAAAGGTGGTGCTCTTAGTAAAATGTCAATCGAAAAAATGTCCTTAGTCAATATTGTCGGCAATATTGACGATATGGACGCCGCTATGAAGGTCTGCTGTGAATCGGGTTGTTTCCACCCGGAAAACGCCTCGCAGTATATCAAAGACCTCAACGGCGGAACTCTGCTTCAGGATGCCAATCCGTTTAATCCACTGGTCAAACGGATTGTAGACCTGTCTTACAAGATGAATTTCAAGCTGTCCTACCAGGATGGCGGCGGGCAGAATCTAAAGCCATCCGAATTCGACCAGGAGGTTTCTCGGATTGAAACCAAATTTGAGGAGCTGCGGTCGGAAAGAGAAGAACTGGCCCAGCAGGTCAATAACCAGGAACAGGTTTTGATCCAACTCAACCACATGAAGGGGCTCGCTGAAAAATTCGACGATATTTTCGCCTGCAAAGCCGTCTCTTCCCGGTTCGGCATCCTTCCGAACGACAGCTTCGACAAGCTTAAATACTACAACGATAAAGCGTTTTTCTTTTTGACCTTCGATGTCGACGAACAGTACCACTGGGGCGTCTATTTTGTCCCAACAGTTTTGCGGGACGATATTGATGAAATTTTCCGCTCTCTCTTTTTCCAGAGAATCCGGATCCCCGACTACGCCCATCAGACGCCGGATATCGCTATCGTCAACATCACAAAAATGCTGGAGGATTACAAGGCCGAGCTGAAAGCGGTGGAAAGGGAGCTCAAAGATTTTATCGCGGACAACAAGACGACACTCCGGCAGATTTTTACCGTGCTGAAATACGAAAGCGATACCTTTGAGCTTCGGAAATATGTTGTGGTCAAAAACAATCAGTTCGTCCTGGTCGGCTTTGTTCCCAAACGGTCGGGCGCGAAATTCCAAGAGGGCTTTAAATCGCTTCCAAGCTGCGACTGTGTTTTGAGGGGGGTGGATGCCGATCCGCGGCTGACCCCGCCGGTCAAGCTGAAAAACAACTGGTTTACCCGCCCGTTCGAGATGTTCGTCACCATGTACGGTCTGCCGGGATATGGGGATTTCGATCCCACCCCGCTGGTTGCCTATACCTACTGCATCCTGTTCGGCATCATGTTCGGCGACCTCGGCCAGGGTATCCTGCTTTCCGTTATCGGGCTCCTGCTGTGGCGTTTCAAAAAGATGATGCTCGGCCGGATTCTGGCGCGCGTTGGTATTTTCAGCGCGATTTTCGGCACGGTTTACGGGTCTGTTTTTGGTTTGGAAGATCTGCTCACCCCCTTTTATACGGACGTTCTGGGGCTGCCCGGAAAGCCCGTGGAGGTTTTCAATCCTGAGACCACCAATATGCTCCTGTTCGCCGCCATCGGTATCGGCGCAGTTTTGATTATCGTTTCGATGGTGATCAATATCATCTTAGGGCTGCGGAAAAAGGACTATGAGCGTTCTGTTTTCGGACACAACGGGATCGCCGGATTGGTTTTCTACGTTTCCGTAATCGCGGCGGCGGCCCTGCTGATGATCTTTAACGTCAACGTTCTCAATCCCCTTTTCATCATCTTCTGCATCGCCCTTCCCCTGCTCTTCATCTTTTTGCGGGAACCGCTTTCCAAATGGGCGTCAAAGCGGAAAGACTTGAAGCCGGAAGACGGGGTTGGCGGGTTTATCATCACCAACTTTTTCGAGCTGTTTGAAAACGTCCTGAGTTATATCACCAACACCGTCTCTTTCCTCCGTGTCGGCGGTTTCGTTTTGAGCCACGCAGGAATGATGGCGGTTGTTATGAGCCTGATGGAAATGATCGGAGGGTTTGGAAGCCCGATCGTCTTTGTAATCGGCAACCTCTTCGTCATGGGGATGGAGGGTCTGATTGTAGGCATCCAGGTTCTGCGGCTTGAATATTACGAAATCTTCAGTCGCTTTTACGAGGGCGACGGAAAAGAATTCTGTCCCGTCGTTGTATCATATAAAATAGACGATTAAGTTCGTCACTGTATTTTGATTTTTAGGAGGAAACCATTATGAAAGAAGCAATGTTGTTTTTACTGCCCCTCGCAATCGTCATTCTGCTCGCAATGCCGCTGATCCCGATTTACCGCGGCGTCAAAACCGGCAAAAAGGCAAAACACGCCATTATTTTCAACCTCTGTGCTTTTGCGGGCGTCTGCCTTGCCGCGATCGCTCTGCCGCTGACCGGTCTGGCCGCTGATGCGGCTGCTGTCGCAGGTGACGGCGGCGCGGGCATGGGTTATCTGGGCGCTGCTCTTTCTACCGGACTCGCTTCCATCGGCGCCGGCATCGCGGTCGCAGCGGCTGTTCCGGCGGCAATCGGCCTCTACAGTGAAGACCCGAAATCCTTTGGTAAGGGCTTGATCTTTGTAGCGCTCGGTGAAGGCATCGCGCTCTACGGTATTTTGATCTCGATTCTGATCATCAACAAACTCTAAGCCGGAGAATGGTCGTGGTTTTATGCGCTTTTATTTAATCAGCGATAATATTGACACCCAGATCGGCATGAGGCTTGCGGGGATCGAAGGCGTTGTCGTCCACGAGCCGGAAGAGGTTAAAAACGCACTTCTGGCTGCCTGCGGTTTAAACGACGTCGGCATTGTCTTAATGACTGAAAAGCTGGTAAAGCTCGTCCCCGAGCTGGTGTACGACATCAAGCTCAACCGGAAATCCCCTCTGGTTGTGGAAATTCCAGACCGTCATGGTACGGCTCAGATCAGTGAAACCATCAACCGGTACGTCCACGAAGCGGTTGGAATTTCATTATAGTATTCCCTTCTCACGGAAAGGTGGGTTCTATTTGGACCAGGAAAAACTTTTAAAATTTAAACAGGCCGTTTTTTCGGATATCGAATCGAAGATCAGTGTGATTCAAAAGGAAGCCGAAGAACTCAAGCAGACTTCCCTTGCCCAGACGGAGGACGAGCAGCTCAACGATGCTTACAGTTATATTCAGAGCAACGTGACTAAAATCAAGGCTGAATACAGGCTCGCCGTCGCCAAAGCGGATCTTGCCGCAAAGCAGGAGGTTCTCCTCCAGCGGGAAGCTTACCGGAAAGCCATGGTGGACTCCGTTCGCCGGCGTTTGGAGGATTTTACTAAGACACCCGAATACAAAACATATCTTATCGATCAGCTGAAGGAGCTTTCTAAAAATCATCCGCTCGGCGGTTCGGAAATCTCCTTCAGAGAGGAGGATTCCGGGCTCTGGAAGGAAATCCAGGCGGAATTGGAATTGGGGGGATGCCGTTTCTTGTCCTCCCCCGCAGTTAAAATCGGCGGTTTTTCGATCCGGAGCGAAAAAAACGGTTATGTGATCGATGAAACGCTCGAATCGAAGCTCCAGGAGCAAATCCCTTATTTTAACCAGAATTGCAGGATAGCGGCTGAATAAGGCCGTCCCGTTATTTTGCAGAAGAGGTGAGAATCAACTTTGGAAAATGTTATCTTTTCAATCAACGGGCCGGTCGTAAAAATTAAGGATACAAAAGATTTCTCCTTGATGGAAATGGTCTATGTCGGCAAAAAGAGACTGATCGGCGAAGTCATCGGCATCACCGATTCCGAGACCACCATCCAGGTTTATGAAAGCACCTCCGGCCTGCAGCCCGGAGAGCCTGTTGAAACGACCGGCGCCCCCATGTCTGTCACTTTGGGGCCCGGGATCATTGCGAATATTTTTGATGGGATCGAACGCCCGCTCCGCGACCTGAGAAACGCGACCGGTGCCTTCATTGGCGAAGGGTGCAGCGTTTCTACCCTCGATGAAGAAAAGCTGTACAGCGTGACTATCCGTGTAAAGCCCGGCGATTATCTCAACGGCGGCGACATCTACGCCACCTGCCCGGAAACCCAGGTCGTCGAGCATCGCTGCATGGTTCCGCCAAAAATGTCCGGCGAAGTCGTGAAGGCCGCGCCGGACGGAGAATATAAAATCAACGATGTCGTTGTAACGCTGAAAGACGATCTAGGGAACCTCCATGAGCTGACCCTCTGCCAGAAATGGCCGATCCGTGAACCGCGGCCTGTGAAAACGAGAAAATCGATCACCCGGCCGCTGATCACCGGCCAGCGCGTCATCGACACGATGCTTCCGATTGCCAAGGGAGGCACCGCCGCTGTCCCGGGCGGTTTCGGAACTGGAAAGACGATGACCCAGCACCAGCTTGCCAAGTGGTGCGACGCCGATATCATCGTCTATATTG
>CAZSIV010000068.1:0-8527 GCA_964607135.1 uncultured Oscillospiraceae bacterium
TCACTACCACGCAATTATCCATTCGGCACTCAAATATGCGGTCAAGACCGATATGCTATTGCAGAATGTGGCGGACAAGGTTGACCGACCGAAGAAGAATGATTTTCAACCTGTGTTCCTTTCAGCAGACGAAATGCAGAAAATGTTCGAGGCGCTCCGTGGAACAAGGCTCGAACTCCCTGTACTGGTCGCCGCATTTTACGGCTTTCGTCGTGGCGAGGTGCTGGGGCTGAAATGGGACGCCATTGACTTTGAGCGTGGCACAATTTCCATCAAGCGCACGGTAACGACAGTTTCTGTTGACGGAAAGCATAAGGAAATTGAACAGCAGTCGGCTAAAACAAAATCAAGCTTACGCACCTTGCCGCTTATCGGTAGCTTCCGTGACTACTTTATGCAGGTGAAAGAAGCGCAGGAGCTGAACAAGAAAGTTTGCGGCAACTGTTACAACTACGAATACGACGGCTTTGTGTTCGTGGATGAAATGGGCGAGCGTATGAGAGCGCAGTATCTCACCTGTGCTTTTCCTAAATTTTTGGAGAAACACGGACTGCGCCGTATGCGCTTTCACGATCTTCGGCACCCGTATGTCAAGCCCACGACAAAAAATTTATTTCATTTTTATTAAATTTTAATATTAGTAAATAGTATAGTATTCTATAGCGGCATCAAAGATTCGACACCAATTCACTTAAGCACCAAAAGTATTGAAATAATCGCAAACATTAACGCAACTACTCCCAAATAAATATTTTGCATAATTCGGCTTTCTGTCTTTAATTGTTCTACTTCCTTTTTAAGTTCATTAATCGCTCCATGCAATGCGTTTTCTGGAATATAGTCTATTATGCTTTTTTTATCTTGATATCGGCCTTCATATGGTTCAGCACATCCAATTAATTTATTAAATTCTATTGTAGCATAATGCTTACCGCGCTTCAAATGAACTGCTCGATTAGAGGTATTAAACAGTAAACAAAATAATTTTCCTCGAAATCCAGGATCAATTTGTGGCCCGTTTGAAAGAATTATTCCTTGGCAAAACAGCCCAACGGTCAGTCCGAATTTGGCAATAACATCTCTCGGCATCCAAGCTATTTCTTTACATGAAACAATAGCGTAGTCATATGGTTCTATTGTTAAAAATGGATTTGCGTCGGACAGCTTTCGTATTTCTCCATCATAATAATATTCATCGCCCAAACGCAAATCATATGATGCTCCTTTTATCATTTTAGGGTCAGCATCTCTTAACAATACGCCACAATCAAGCATGTTTTTGATTAATTCTTGTGATAATGCTCCACCTTGATTTTGATAGTCCCACAGTGAAACAATTAACGAGACCGATGCGGATATATCCGAATTATTTAAGATATAATGAGCCTTGTTTTGATAACTCCTATCTTCCTTGTTCTGCCTGTCAAATTCTTTTCTGGCTGTTTTGTCAGATTGTATCCCCGAACGCTTTTCCCAGCGATCAATTAGTATTTCATCCTGAGCATCCAAAAAGATACACATGCAGTTTTTTTCAGTTAGTAATTCAATAGCGGAGGCGGGGGTAATTACCAAAACAGGCACATTCTTCTTTTGAATTACTTTATCGTACTCCGATTTTTTTATGCCATACTTTTTGTTTCGATATGTACTATTTAATAAAAGTTTCTTATTACTTAGTAATTTATCGAACGAATCATCATTTATAAAATCATAGTTTGTATCATCCGCACGCTTTTCTCGGGTTGTAACAGCTTTTACCATCTCAAAACGAGTTCCGTCACTCATAATAGCTTTACATAACTCTTGGGAAATTGTACTTTTGCCGGCACAAGAAGTGCCAGTAATAATTATACTTTCAAAAAGCATCTCTCTCATCCTTTCTGAAAAATATATATTCGTTCATTCACAAGGGTAGCCCATTGTATACTAAGTGTACGCTTATGACTAGGGATATATCTGCTAATCTCAAACACTTTAGTTAACCCAAGTTTAATATAATCCTCAACGACTTTATCAATGGTTTCTTTTCGATTGTCACTTACTTCATAATCAGGAAGGACAATACATAAATAGCCGTCTTTTTTTAATAAATCTACTATTTTTGTATTAACTTCTTTTATTGAATCTTCATAGCTAATCAAAAAGTCACGACGACTTCTTCTGTATCTAGCCCCGATTTCTTTGTCAACATAATCTCTAAAGTCTTCATTAAAGAAATTAAAGGCAAGTCTTTGTGACTTAACATAATCAATCATCCGAGGATATGGCGGGGATGTGATTACAAGATCTATAGATTCCGAAGTAATAGTTGTATTGATAAGAGAATCTCCAAAGACACGAGGATTCTGAGAAATCTCCAGATAATAGGATTTATAAGTATCTGGTAATTTCGCTTCATGCCCAATAATATCATTCAGCAAACTATTAATTGAGCTTTTATAATGTTCAAAAACTTGCTTTTTCCTCAGTTCATCTTTCTTGGGCTTCACATTATCTGCGATATAAGCCCAACCTTTATTTTGACTTGAAAGAGTAACAAGAATACTGGACAAAATTAATTTCATCACATCTTTCACGATTTGATTTTGAACTCGATCAAATTGACTAAAAAGGAACGCAACTTCGTTAAATGTGTTTTTTTCAAACCATCCAATCAATTCTTTGCGTTGCAACGAAAGACTATCTGTATAATTCTCTGTGTCATCGTATCCTTCACAAAGCTGTAACAATTGGTTTTTAATTGAATCCATATCTAATAATGGGTCAAAAAGCATATACAGAGTTTTACATACAGTCGTAGCAATCGGATTAATATCAAAAGAGTATGGCACCCGTTCCAATGTTAATGCTTGCATAAATGTAGTACCAATCCCGCCAAAGGGATCTAAAACAACATCTCCCTTTTTAGATAGTATTTCAATCAACGCATAAGGTATTTCCGGAATAAAGGTAGCAGGATAGGAATAATACTTTCGACAATTAAATGGATGAAGTGCGTCATTTTCATAACTAATTGTAAAATCAAAATTCCAATTTATGCTATTTAATTTTTTCTTGATTTCACTATTGTCCATACTCGTCAGCTTCCTCATACAACGGAATAACCCTCACATCGTTTTCAAAATAAGAGGTGAAGTATTCTGTCACAATGTCAATTAATTTGTCTAGCTTTCTTTCTAAAGAAAATTTTGCATGCTTTAATCCATAAGGGTCATTTTTTATAAATACACCAATGAGCAGTTTCCTCGATGCCACATTCCCAATAACTACAGGTTCGGTTACACCTTTAAACGCCACTCTAAGTTGCCGTTCGGTCTTGTTTATGTCAAGTATCGGATGAATGCCAATATTTAATCGTGAAAACTCTTTAGTTGCTCGAATCCGGGACACTAGATCATCTTCAAGCGTTAAGCGGTTTTCGTATTCAATGAAATCTCCGTATTTACCAATATCTGTAGTCTCCAAAATCATCAAGCAGTGATAGAGATCTCCAGTCATAAGCCTTGAAACAATCTGTGATGGGTTATAACGAATATTGACCACTTTGTATAGTTTGCTTTCGTTTATCTCAAATTCCATATTACGATTTATTATTGTAATGATTCCATTCTTTTCAATGTTATAAGAAAAGTTTTTACTTAAGGAAAGTTTATAACTTTCCCCAGTCTTACCTTTTTCTTTTATTGAAACTACTAATCTTAGACTTTCAAGATACTCTTTCAGCAAACTTTTCTGCTTTTCGTTGGGTTCTATTCTGATTATTTTATCCACTGCACTGGTATCAATATTTCCAAGTAATACTATCTTGCGCTTAAGCCATACTTCTTTGAGACAATCTAACTCCTCCATCAATTGGTAGTCTGTATAATTCCATTTTATATCTCGACCATGTGCTTTGTTTTGAGAAATACACTCAAACAAAATATCCATTGCTTCAGTTAGCATATATTTTCCCGCAAATTCTTGTGGGTTTAGCAATAGAAATTTATATACTTTTTTTCTAATTGAATACCATTCTTCTAAATATGTTTTTGCACTTTCTAAGAAAACCACTGTGCCATTCTCTATGGACATTGATTCAGCAAGTTTTCGTGGAGCCTCTTTCCTAAAACTAAGCCCCATATGATAAGCCATCCTAAAAACATTATCAATATTATCAAGGTCTATAGAATCGCTTATTAATTTGCTTAAGGGATGGCATCCTGCAATAATTTGAGAAATTTCTTCTTTTTGCTCATTATTCAGTATAGAAGTAAGTGTTCGAAGCTTTCCGAAGAAAAAGGTTTCAAATGGCGAAGAATTTTTATGAGCGTCTACGCCTACCGAAACCACATCAGTAAATACAGCTTCTAAGCCTTGTTCAGGAATAAATCCTTTTTTCTCCATGATATATTCATAGGAATGCCCGAATGGTCCATTTGCTACATCATGAAGTAAAGCTGCAATTATAAATATTTCTTTTTCCTGTTTACTGAGCCCCAAGTGTTTCTGTGCTATTGATTCAGCGTTGATTGTCGCAAGATACGCAGTACCTACGGAATGCTCAAAACGATTTGTGTTTGAACTTCCTGTAATGCAAAGCGAATTTATATTACACAGTCTAACCTCGCGAAGGCGTTGAACCTCTGGAGATAGCATACACTTATATACAAGAGGACTAAATTCAATTTTCCCATAAAGTGCATCCCAAATATACATTATATTTTACCCCTTGACTAGAAGCTGCCCACATCTTATACCTGAACAAAGTGATTGGAGAATACCCCGAAACTTTCCCGTTGCAGCACCGATAATAAACAGTTTGTCATCCAATTCAAAATTTCTATTTATCTGTAAATTCCTCAATATCTTTAACTCCGGTGCCACAAGGGTTATTACATCTTCTGGTACACCCATAGCATTTACCAAAACTTCTTTTATAAAATCTTTTATAGCATTGTTAATATCTAACGGAAAAAGGCTGTTAATATCTCCACAGACGGCCAAATTCAATGTTGTTCTTATATCCCTAGTACTTATCTGTCCCTTTGCATAATCCACAAACCTTTGTTTGATTGGGATCCCGTCAAATCTTTCGCGATATTGATTAATAAAGTTCAAAACAGCCTTATTGTTATTATATTTTATTAGGACCGCTAAGTTCGTATAACCTGTTGAAGCAGATGTATCTATACAGCCTTCTAAAAAATGTAATTTTCCTGTTTGGTAAGCAATAATTTTCCCATTAGCTGTCACGCAATATGTTCTACCTGCACCAAACTTAAGCTTTAAATCACCATGCGTTGATAATACATTTCCAAAAGCGTTACTTGGTGCTTCAATGCGAACACCTATTTCGAAACAATTATTAACCAGCCCTACAATTTGGTCTACTAATCTATCTTGAATATCAAGTGCACCCGTTGCCAATACGAGATTGCGAGCAAAAAATAAGGTTTCACCTTCAGGCGTTTTAACTTTGATACGAAAATACAGCGTATCTGGATCACGATCAACACCTATGACTTCTGCGTTGTCGTATAATTGAAGTCCCTCGGTTCTTAGAGCTTGAACCGTTTTGTGTATGAAATCTCGATAATTTCTTCCGTCGAATTCATAAACATCATAGTACTTGTAATCTATATTTTTCTCCCCATAAAACAATTTCGCGCTTTTCATGATCTCAGCGTCAATTTCAGTCTTTTTTAGTTCAATACTCTTAGCCAAAAATGGAACTATTTCATTAAGCAACTCTCTTAATTGTTGTTCAGAATTAAAAAATTCTATAAGACCACTCCCAGCTGGGAAGTCACTAATTTTTCCGCTACTTAAGGTTGATGCACCACCAATTCCAGTAATAATGTTGCATGTTTTTGAATAGCAACATTTACTTTTCGTTAATGCCGTGCAATTTAAATCAGCAATATAGCTACCACGTTCAAAACATATCGTATTCTTGATTTCGGATGTACCATGCAGACTCATAGCCAATCCAATACCTGCAGGCCCCATACCAACGATTCCAAACTCAAAGACATCAAACATAGATAATAAACTCCCCTTCAAGTATATGGTTACTATCTTCAATTATCAGGCATTTAGTAAACTCGTGTATCTCTCCATCATTCTCATACCTAATCACGACGAAAACCTCGTTGGTCATTGGAGACGTGAACTTCAGGTTGAATTCCGTTGACATCAAAATAGACGTTCTGTATCCGCCAACAATCACTTCCACATTTTTATTAACTATATTACCATTTTTATCAATTATTTTTACTTCGCCGCATAATTCGTATGTTATTGGTAGCTCAAGCTCGCTAATGTAATATGACAATACTGGAACCTTATCAAAACAACTCGGCAAAAGAATCATCAAAGAAGTCAAAACACTAAAAGTCAAGAATATATACGAAAGCATAATAGGCAGTCTATGTAAAAATCTTCGCATAAATCTACCTAATTTAAGCCGAATAAGCTTAAGGTACATTGTGCCAATCTCCATTCATGAAAAATAAACTATCTTTGTGACTTATTTTGTTTTATCCATTCGGACACTTCTGCTTCAATAAAACGAACACCATTTCCAATTTTGTAATAAGGCATACCCTCTTTCCTCCAGCGGTCGATGGTTGCTCTACTAATCTTTAAGCTTTGTGCTAATTCCAAAAGAGTAATATATTCCTTGTTCATACCAAACACCTAATTTTTTGAATTCGCCATTATTGCTCATATTTAGTCATATTTTATCACGGTTAAAATAAATGGTCAAGGTCCAATTGAAATCTTGTAACCTATACATGATAATAACAGCAACGAGCTTAAAGAATATAAGTGAGGTGATAAGTAATGCCTTGAAATGAGAATTTAAATTGTCCATTTTACGACAATACTCTTTGCTGGGTATATGGTAATTTCATCAATGCAGTCCATTATTTCATTGAGAGCAATTTCTTTGTAGCTTGCCCTCAATAGCTTGCGAAACACCTGATATTGTTCTTTATAGGCCGCCTTACTCGCAATAATACCATCCCGTATCTCCTTCTTTTCGTTCGCTGCATCCTGAGCTACTCGAAATTCCTCTTTGCCGATCTCTCCGCAAACAAATTTCTCGTAATGATGAACAGCATTCCTAAAAGCCTCTTGATATTGCTGATCAGCTTGGTCAATCTCGTCATTAAGTCGCATTAGTTCCTGCTTGTGTTGCAGATTAGAAATGAAATGCTCGTTTACGTATAGTGTCAGTTGACGATAGATAGCACTAAAAACATCTTCCTCCCGCACATACATACCAGTGCATTTGCCAGCACCTAAACGGTTCTTGGTAATACAGGTGAAGAAGTACCAATCTGCATGATTGGTTCCGCGTTTACGCTGCATTTTTCCGCCGCAGCAGCCGCAGATGACTTTACCTTTTAGAATGTTATCTGTCGATTGGCTATTTGTTGTGATGTTAAACGCTTTCGCTTGAAACGACTTCTGAATAGCGTCAAAGGTATCCGCATCTACCAAAGGCTCGTGCGTTGCTGCAACAGCCCGCTTTTCTTTCCCTTGTACAAGCATACCGGTATAAGTTCGATTGGTCAGGATATACTTGACTGATCTGCTATTCCAGTCCCCGCTGCCATCATCATAGTTTCCGGCCAAACCGTTTAATCTGGCATGTTGGATCGGTGTGGGAATTTCTTTCTCGTTCAGATACCGAACTATGGCGGTTACGCCATTGCCATTAGCTGCTAACTCAAAGATTTTTCGTACAATAATAGCTGCTTTAGGATCGGGAATGAGTTGATCATGGTTAGATTCTGATTTTTGATAACCAAATGGGGCTCTTGGTCCAATAAATGTCCCGTGTTGTGCCTTCATGTCTAAAGTCGCCTCCACTTTCTTTTTAATTTCAATAGATACTTGTTCATTAAATGCGTTTGTTATTGGTATGCGGATTCTGGAACTGTAAGGATGTTCTTGATTGGTAATGCCATCAATAGTGTCAAATTGATCGTTTACAGATACAAATCGTACTCCATTGGCTGGGAAAAGAACTTCAACATAGTAACCGATGGTGATATAGTCTCTCCCTAGGCGAGAGAGGTCCTTCACAATGACACAGTTAATTTTGCCTGCAAGGATGTCTCGAATCATCTCCTGAAACGCTGGGCGGTCAAACCGCTTTCCACTGAAGCCGTTATCGACATAATACCGTGATATAGGAATTTGATGCTGATCGCCCCAGCATTCGATAATAAATTTCTGGTTTTGAATAGAACTCGCTTCTTCCCTATTTACAACCGAAAGTCGTATGTAGCCTACTACATCAGCAGCAGGAGGTTTACTCAGTTCTGCGTGTTGGTGCTTTCTACTTCTTCGTGCCATGGAAAAGCTCCTTTCAATGGAAAAGGCTACGGCGTCAACCGCAGCCTCGACAATATCATACCATATGTCATTTTCCACTTCCACGAGAGAGTCCCCATTTTCCGCTTCCACGAGCTTAGACATAGCTGTGCAAGTTTACTGCTTGCAAACGGCGTACCCCTCAAACATATTCAGG
>CAZSIV010000069.1:0-7832 GCA_964607135.1 uncultured Oscillospiraceae bacterium
GGTTGGCAAACGACCGGGGCGAGACGGCGCCGATCCCTGAAACCCCCTGACGGATCGGGAAGGCCACCCGCTCCACCGCAGTGGGAGAGGCATCCGACAGAAGCTCGGCCGAGCGCAGGTAGATGGTCGCGTCCTGGGCATTGTCCTCCTTATGGATGGCGAGGTAGGCCCCGATCTTGGAGTACCCCATGATCCGCGTCTCCTGGCTGCCGATGTCGGCGTAGTTCTGGTCGGGGAAAAAGGTGGGGTCTTTAAACCAGCTCCACCAGTCGGTCGCGGGGTAGTCAGGGTTTCCGGTCAGAAAGGCCCGGTCGTTGTTCCCCACCCCGTAGAGGGCGCAGACGGTGCATTTTTTGATCCGGTCTGCATATCCCGCCACCGTTTTGGAAAAGGTGATCGAAACGTTGTCCTGCCCATCCACCGCCGGTTTGCCCGGCGCGGTGGTAAAGGTGACCGTTCCGGCGCTCGCGTTCACCGTAAAGCCGGAGGTGAGCTTCTGGCTGTTGACCTCCACCGTCACCGACGCGCTGTCGAGCCCCGTCACGTCGAGCTGGTAGACCTTGGTCGTCCCATCTCCGATGAATTTGTTGATCCGCTTGGGCTGGAGGAGGTTCGCATTTTCGTACATTACGCCGCTCCCCGGGTCGGCCGGCTTCTTCGCGATGGTGGTCGTCGGGATGTAGGCGATCTCCTCCACCTTTTTTAACGCCGTCCCGTCGTAGCAGAGGTACTCCGCCCCGGTCAAAATCCAAAGCCTATTCTCAAGGCAGAAGGAGCTTCCCCGCCCGTTGCGCACCGTCCCCGTCAGCGCGGTGGGGGTGCCCTGCCCGTCCCAGCGGTAGAGCTTATCCTTCGCGTGGATGAGAATCCGCTCTGTCCCGTCGATTACTCCCCGATAGATTCCGTTGATCGGCCCGGGCAGGATGTGGAGCGTCCGCCAGCCGGGGCGCTTTTCCGGGTACCCGCCGCTGTCCGAAATCAGGTTGGGCGCATATGGCGAGCGGTACTCCTTCACCTGGGAGGGGTCGGTCGAAAAATCCACCCCCCGGAAGTTCACATACCGACTGGTGTAAACCGCCGCGCTCGAGGATGGGACGCTGATGTTATTCATAAACGTCTTTCACCCCTTCCGGAAGGGTTTTGGATGCGCCGTTCACCGCGTTCACATAGAGCTGCCGAAAATAGCCGACTCGTCCCATGTCGTTGTCGTCCAGCACGATGTAAGAGGCCAGTCCAAACGGCATCGCCCCCCGCGTCAGCCGCTCGTCATAGGGGACTTCTTCTTTCAGCTCGGCGAGATAAGGAGTCTCCTTCAGCGGCTCCTTCCCCGCCGCCCGCCGGATGTGGTTCTCAGTCTCGAACAGCTCGGCGATCATCATATTGAGGATTGAAACCGCGTAGATATCATACTCGTTTGTCTCTTCATAGAGCAGGTCGAGGGTTATTTTTAAAATTTCCTGTCCTGTCACGTTTTTCTCCTATCCAAGCAGGGTACCCCTGCGGGCAATTCGCGCCCCAACGCTTTCTCAATTTTCAGGTTCATGTCCCGCGAGGCGCCTCGCGGGATACGAATGCTGTTTTTAATGTACTTGTGGATCGCGATTACCGGCAGAGGCGCTCCGCTGCGCTCTGTTACGAAGAAGCCAGCACCTGCTCGGACACTGGAGAGGGGAAGGCCCCCGCCTTGGCCGCATAGCATTTGACAACCGTTCCCGCCTCGGTCACATCCGAAGCAGAGCCGGTCTTGGCGGTGCTGCTGTACCGCGGGTCGCTCCCGTCGGTGGTGTAGTGATAGGTCGCGCCCGTCACCCCGGAAAATGCACCGGTGGCCGCGGCGATTGTCGGCGCCGCCAGAACGGTTCCCGCCCCGGAAGCGGTGTTGACCTCGGCGTAAATCCCGCCGCACTTCGCCCCAAAGACAAAGCAGTCGTAATACTGCCGCCCCTCGATCAGGTTGCCGGAAATCCCCGGAGGATCCTGGTGGAGCTTGGTGTCGTTGAGCTTGACCGGCGCGGTCGCTGAATTTTTGTAAGCGATGATAAAATTGACGTTTGCAGGCCAGCGGCCCTTCGGCACCTTGACCACCGCCATCCCGTCATATTCGCCGACCTGCCCCTTGGCCACGGCCTTCGCGCCGAGCTTCTCCAGCCCCAAAAATTCCGGGGAGAGCTTGAGTAGGGTGTAGACGGCGGCCGGGACGAAAAGGGTTCTCCCCTCCTGCGGGGCCTCCGCGTCGTCCAGCTTCTCGGTGCCGGCGGAGATGCGTTCGCAGACGTTTGCCTTGGTCAGCGCCGTCGAGCTGCCGGCAATGGTTCCAGCCTTGTTCGCGAGGGTTTCAAAGATGTAGCGGTCCATCGCCGGAACCGCCCGCTCCGCAAGCTGTAGCTTGAGCATACGGCCCGCGGCCTTCAGGCCGTTCTGGTCGGCGTTGTTCCCCTTGTCCACCGTCAGGGCAAAGGCCTTGTCCTGGGTCAGGGTCATCTCCTGGACGATGTCCTCCATTTCGACCGGCGTGCCGTAGCGGTTCAAGCCGCTGCGGGTGTAGTCCACCATCGGGACGGTCTGCGGGGTCATGATCTTGACGGTTTTGACCCCCGACCAGTCGTATTCGGTCGAAAGACGGCCCGCCGCCAGAGATTCGGTTGTAAAATAGGTTGAAATGCGTTTTGCCGCTTTTTCAAGCAGGTTGATTGCCATAAATTTTTCACTCCTTAAATGCTGTCAAAGCCCATCAGGAAGTCGTCGGTTTCCTCCGGCGCGTCCCCCTGCAGGCTTCCGGTTGATTTTCTTCGGTTTTCGGCTGTTTTTTTTAAGGCTGCAAGCTCGGTTTTGAGCTGCCTGAGCTCATAGGCGCGGTAAGCGTTCAGGGGACTTTCCCCCTCTGCGACGGCCGCGGCAACCTCGTCCGGGAGGCTGGTGAGATCGGGATATTCCCGGATCAACTCGGAATAAGCCTCTCGTTTTTGGGCTTCTTCCCGTTGTCTTTCCTCTTCCTCTCCTCTAAGGCGCTCCTTTTCCTCGAGCTCGAGCAACCGTTTCGCGGCGTCCTCCGGGATTCCGCGGTCGAGCTGCTCCCTCAGCTTGCTTTCCTCCAAGGTGTTTTTGCAAAGCTCGGTGTACTCCTCCACCGTCATCCCGCTCGACCGGGCCATCTGCTCCATCATCGCGCGGGCAGCTCCATTCTGCTCGGCTGAGGCCCGCAGACGGTCCAGCTCGGATTTGACGTGGTCGTAGTTCATCCCCTTCTGGGCGGCTGTCACCAGCTCGGAGACCGGAAGCTCCATCTCCTCGCCTAAGAAGTTGACCTTGTACTTCGGCTCTTCTTCGGTGGGGGCTGGTTCCCCTTCGTTCTCCTGCCGGTTCTCCGGCTCCGCCGGGGCATTGGTGTCCTGCCCGTCGGCGTCCTCCGCAAACAGCTCGTCCAGTTCATCTGCCGGATTGGTGTCCTCCGCCAGATTGATCTCCTCATTCATTTTAAAAAACTCCTTTTCTGCCGTTTGTTGTCCCGGCGTTTCAAGATTAATCAAAATCCCTGCGCCTGAAAAGCGCGGGGATTTTTTCGGTTTAACGCCCCTCTCCGGGGGCCGCTCTTCTGCCGGCGCTCTTATATCAGCGACTTTTTACCGTCGCTTTTCTGTCAAATATCTTGTATTGCCGACTTTTTATCATCGTTTTTCCATAAATGTTCTTGTATTAACGACATTTTGCCGCCGCTCTTCTGCCGGCGCTTTTGTATCATCGACTTTTTATCGCCGCTTTTCTATCAGCGCTGATAGAAAAGCGCTATGATAGTACCGCTACTATATCACTGTGTTTATATGCAGGATAAATATTTCTATTGATCTGCTTTTCCCCAGCTGTATCGGGCGTTTATGAAAAAACAACCATTATATTACTGCTACTATAGTACGGAGTATTTATATCCTATCCCTATAAATATCTATATAAATCTATAAAATCAGATTAACTCTCCGCTGTTTCAGGCGGTTCCCGCGGCGTCTTCACAACCTCCACGTCCTTCCCGCAGCTCCCGCAGGAGGGGTTGCGGCAGGTTTTGACGACGATCGTCTCCTTTTCGGTCTCTCTACATTGTTTGAGGTAGAGCCCCGTTCTGCATTTCGGGCAAAGCTCCATTCAGTCCACCTCCCGCCGCCTGCTGCATGAGCTGTCCGAGCTCCTGCTTTTCCTTTAGCTTTTTGATAATCTCACCCTTGTTCTTGATGTATCCGTCCGGAATCGCCTCAAGGTAGGTCACCGCGTCGGAGATAATCCCCCTCGAAAAGAGTTGGTCGGTCGTCTGCACCTGCATGAGCTCGCTCCAGTAGGTCGCCGCCCCGACGTCGATGTTCAGCTTGAGGGCAAGGTCTTTCAGCCGCCCGAAGTCGAACCGGCACCTCTGCGAGCTTCCGTTTTGATCCCGGCAAACGACCTCCCGCTCCCCGTAGTCCGCCGCCATCATTTCGAGGAAGATGCGGACATAGTCCTCCACAAACTGGTAAAAGGACATCCGCTGGAGCTCGAGCGGCATGGCGGATGCCTTCTGGACGGCGATAACCGCCGAGGTGTTGTCCGGCTTGATATTGCCGAGCGCCGCGTCGGAGGCGCCCATCGTGTCCCGGGTGTAGCGCACTACATTATCGATCATCTGGAGCACCTGGGAGGACATGTCCGCCGTGATGGTTCTGGTGTTGACCGCCATGGACGGGTCTCCGTTGACCGGAATCGCTTCCCCGACCCGGTTGGAAAATCCGTTCGGAAGCATGGCGGCGTTGTAGACATACTTCGGAAAGGCCATGTTTTTGACATGCTGCATGCTCATGGCGAACATCTTGTTGATAAAAATCTGGTTCGGAATCAGACCGGTCAGGCAGGCCTGCCCGTGCATCGAGTTCTTCACCTTGTCCCAGGAAAACCAGGCGACCGGGTACCGGCTGTATTGCAGGTTGGTCGGCGGCTTGACGACGGCGTTCCGGGTGGTTTTGCAGAAATGCACCTCCCCCGCTTCCTTCCAGAATTTTACAAGAACAGTGCATTTTCCCGTCTCTCGATCCAGGTTGATCCCATAGGGGTCGTCGTCCGCCGTGATGGAATCCGCGTCCTGCGAGCCGTTCTCCTGAGCCTCTTCCCGCACCGCCGAAACAAACCGCCGGAGCGAGACGATGAGGTAGGGCTGCTTCTGAACCTCCCAAAGCTGCGGGTTGCCAAAGTGGACGTTGGTGTTATCGATTTCCTCGCACTCGATCTGTCCCAGCTGGCCGCCCCCTGCCTTTGAATCGGGGTTGAACCAGAAATAGAGGCAGGCGTCGCCGTCCACCGCGGCGTTTCGGATCACGTCCCGGTTTTTCGCGGTCATCCCGCAGGTCTCCATCACCGCGTCAAATTGCTGCGAAAGGATTTCCATCATCCTTTTTTCATCTTCGTCCGAAGCGCCGCCGAACGGTTCGGCGTTCACCCCGATGTTGTCCGAAACCAGGGTGGAGACAAAGTAAGAGACCACCCGCTTGAGGATGTTGATCACCGGCTTGTCCAGGTCGGGAGCGTTGACACCCTCCCATTGGTTCCCGATGAAAAAGTTTTCGTTCTGCTTGACCGTCTCGTAGAGCCCGCGTTCGTAAAGCCCCTGCTTGTAGGAAATCCCCGTTTCGTATTCCCCCCAAATTTCCTGAGGCGTTTTTTTAATCTTCATCCTTCACCTCGGGCTGCACCCTACCGTCGTAATGGAAAAAATTCTCCCACTGCTTTGCAAGCCGCTGGGCTGTCTGCTGAACAAGGCTTTTGAGCGCCTCGTTTTCAGCCCGCAGCGCCTCGTTTTCGGCTTTGAGTTCTTTCTTCTTTTTAAATTGGAACATCTTGCTTTCCTCCAATCTGTGGCCCGTGGCCGGGCTGGACAATCCGCACTCCATCGTTTTACCAATTTTTGGTTTTTAATCCTGCGAGGCGCCGCGCGGGGTACCAGCCCCGCTTTTTGTACAACTTAAGAATCGCGGCTGACAGCGGAGGCACTCCGCTTTAACTCCCAAAGGAGAGCAGGCTGTCGACCTGTTTCTCAAATAATACCGCGTCCTCGTCCGGCTCCAGCGGCTTGAAGGCCGGAACGGGCCGCCCTGCGACAAAGTACCGGATCGCGTCGGGGCCGTGGGTGTATTCATGCGGCTCGGTCGACACATCGTCCGGGTTTCTCTGGTCGAAGAGGAGGGCGGGAATGCACCGGATCAGGTTGGCGCAGCTGCGGAAGACCCGCAGGTTGGCGGTCTGTCCACCCGCTCCGTCCGGAACCGGCTTGAGCCACTCCTTTAAGCCGAGCCACCCCTGCGCCCGGTGGTTCTGCGCCTTGACGAGCGGAATCCCGTATTCGGCAAAAACGTCCGCTACGCTCCGCCCGGTGTCCTGCCGCCGGTTCCAGAGGTCGGGGGGCGCGTACCAGGCGTAAACCGGCTCCTTCGTCATGGAACGGATCAGCCGAGCTGCGTCCGACATAATCAGCCCGCTTTGGTAAACTTCCCGGTAGACGTAGGCTTTCCCCTCTTCGTTTAGGGCGATCCAGTAGCCCGCCAGCATATCGAGGCCGTAGTCCATCGTGAAATACCGCCGCCAGTGGGCCGGAACCGAGAAGGGCTCGACGACGTGGATTTCCTCCCGCCACTCGGTAAAATACTGCCCGGCAAAGAGGTTCCAGTCCCCCTCGAGCCAGGCGCGCCGCAGGTCGCCGGGGAGAGATTCCAGCATTTCGACGTACCCCGCGTCCTCCTTCATCAGGGCGGTGTTGTCGTACACCTTCGCCGGGATAAAAAGGTAGTCGTCCGGGTTTTCACTCTCCGTATACCGCCGGTCGATGAAAAGCCGCTTGACCCAGGCGTGTCCCACCCCGCCGGGATTGCAGGTGAGGTAGATCCGCTTGGGGAACTGGTTGGCGCCCCGGACGCAGGCCTTTAAAACGCTGAACCACTGCTCGGGGATTTGGGTCGCCTCGTCGATAAAGATGACGTCGTATTCGTTCCCCTGGTACTGGAGCAGGTCGCTTTCGTTGTCGCAGTAGCCGAATTTTAACCGGCTGCCGTTTTGGAAGGTAAAGGATTTGTCGGTCTCCCGGTAGGCAGCAGCCCCTTTCAGCTCAGCCATCAGCGGGATGATGTGGTTCTCCCGCAGCTCCGGGTAGGTTCTCCGCAGAAGGAGAAGCTTAATTCCGGGATAGTTGAAGGCCAGCAGCCACGCCTTTTTTCGGACAGCCCAGCTCTTGCCGCCGCCCCTGGCTCCGCCGTAGGCGATAAACCTGTTTTCGGCAGTAAAAAACAGCCGTTGCTTTTCGTTCGGCTGTTCCATCGTGAGTTTATTTGGCATAGTCCTTCAGCTCGCCCTCTAAAACGATCTTCAACGTCGTGTCGAGCTCGCCGTCGATCGGCTGGGTCGCCTTGCCGTAGACCCGGTTGAGGATTTCCTTCGCCGCGTCGAGCCGGTGGTTCATCGCTGCGCCTTCGTTCGAGATGGTCTCGATCAGCAGCCTGACGGCGTCCGGCGCTGCGCTTTTGAGCATCTTCTTGACGGCGTCCGGAACCTTGGGACGCCCGCCGGGATTCCCGGACTTCCCCTTTTGAAACCGCCCTGCCTGGTCCCTGTTTTCCGGCATGGCCTCATCCCCCTTTCTCGTCATCCTTGTGGGTGAAATAAGCTATAAAAAACACCCTTGCATATATTTGCAGGGTGTAGATCATAAATCGCCGCTCATATAACAGCTCCGTATCAAAACTCATGGCCAAACAGATTGACAACCCCTGTCGGATGTTGTAGAATCAAGGCGGTACGCAAGTACCCTTAAGGGCTGCCATAACGGTAGG
>CAZSIV010000070.1:0-7579 GCA_964607135.1 uncultured Oscillospiraceae bacterium
GCTGCCCCTTGCGGAAATACCGGCTGACGAATTCAGCCGTATTCCTCCAGGTGACAATGCTGATAAAATCGGTCTGGTGCTCGCCGCCCTTTGGGGTATAGTTGCGATCTACTGCGATGCGGAAGGTCGCAACGGAAACCCCGTTTGGGGTTGTTCTAAGCTCCGGGTCGGCCGTAAGCCTTCCCATTAATACGGCTCGGTTGAGCATGGTTCTTTTCCCCCTTTTTAAAATTCGCTCTTCTTTTTGAAAAAGTCAATCATAGGTAATTCCTACCGATTAAGGCCATCCATTCCTCTCTGGTATGCGTTTCTTCGAATTCCAGCTGGCAGTGCTTTTTGAGCATTGAGGCGAGCATTTTACCATTCTTTCCATGTGCAGAGTAATTGCTCCCGGTGTGGTGCTCAAGGCAGAGCCAGACCTTAAAGCCGTTCTCCTCGCTCGTCTTCCGGTTTTTCCCCGGAAAACAGTGGTGCTCCTGCAAGTGCTCCCTGCTCCCGCAGACATAACACTCCTTTTTATCCTGCAAAATGCTTTTCACATCCATCCCTCCACCAAAAGGGCGAGCTCCTTTGGGGTTTTGGTCTCGATTTCCTGCTCCCGGCATTCCTGCACAATCAGATCGATCAGCCGCGACATCTGCGCCGTGTCATAGGCGCTCGAACCATAATAGAGGATGACGTTGACACAGCCGTCCAGCTTGCTTTCAGTGGTGTCCGTCAGCCAGCCGAGGCCGTTGTGCTCCCAGCCCTGCCGCAGTTTCTCAGCCGCCTTTTCCCTGATGCAGACCGTTTCGGAGTTCCCGCCGATCTCCCGGATCAGGCTCCGGTAAATCTCTTCCCTGGGAATTCCGGTTTTCTCTGCCAGCCGGCCGCACAGCACCCAGAAATAGGCGTTCGCGTCGAGGCTCCGGGGGCGGTATTCTCTGAGGAGCGCCGTATGTACCTTGTCCCGCATGTTCAGGCAGAATGCCTTGACCGCCGCCCGGTAATTTGGTTTAACCGCCAGCGTCAGGTGGATCCCCTCTGAATCCTCAAACCATTTCGCCCTGGTAAATTCAACTTGCAGGCTCATTTTGTTCCCTCACGCAGCCCAGGCACATCCCATATTTTTCAAAGATTTCCTGTGCCGCGGCGACCTTGCCCTCTTTGTTCCTGGCCGGTTTTACTTCCTTCCCGCAGACAGGGCAGACGAGCGGCTCGAGTTGAACCCGTTTCAGAAGCTCCTTTTCGCGGTCTTCTTCCTCGAGCCTTTCGTCGTTGTCCTCTTCAAATTCATCGCTTTCGGTGTCGGCGTAAATTCCGGCATAGGCCAGCTTGGAAAGCTTTAAAACAACCCGGTCGAACATCCTTTTCAGCGCCATCGCATAAGGGTAGGCGATCTTGCAGTTTTCCCGGTTGACCTCGCCGGCCTCAAAAATCCCCTGCTCTGGGCAGCGATACAGAAAGACAAGGGAATTGCCATATCCTTCTTTATCAACTGTAACGCATTCCGGCTTAAACTTGTTTTGCAGCTGGTCGTTGATCTTAAGACACCCGTTATGGCTGATGATCAATCCGGTGTAGATCATTTTATCCCCGGACTTGCTGAGGTTCTTTTGAATCCAGAAGTTGTTTTCTGACATCCCGTACATTCCCTTATTTAGAATTTCAGCGGCCATTTCCCGCGCTTCCTGGTATTTCGGCGATTTCCAGACGGGAACCTCCGCCTGTGTTTTTGGGTTGATTCCTTTGTTTTTTCTCCGAACATTACACCCGCACCCCCCTGTTCTCCAGCCTGTCCCGCAGCGCTTCAACCCGAGTCTCCAGCGCAAGGTTACAATCGACCAGGCTGTCCAAAAGAATTCCAATGCTCTTTTTAATTTCCGCGTCTATGTGCAGCGCATTTTCAAGAGCTTCCCCGATGGCGTCGGTTTCTTCATTCAGCCTTCGCAGCAAACAAACCTTTGATTCATAATCCGCGGCGTCTGCATTTAGCTGTTCATCCCACTCCGGCGGCGATAGATACCGCGCTTCGGTCATCTTCACAAGCCTCCTCATCCCATTCGACGTCCACCAGTTTTTTCAAGACCGGCCGCAGCCGAAAATTTTCCGCCCCGGACGCCTTTAAAATCAACCGGTATTCGCTGCTGCCTTCAAAGGCGCAGGCATCCGCGCAAACTATTCCTATCTCCCTTTTCCCGCGCCCTGTTTCACACAGAACCTCATCCCCTTCCTCCAGGCTTCCCAGCGGCGCGTAATACAGCTCGTTGTGTTCATCCGGAAACGTTACCAAAACCAGCTGGATCAGTTTTTCCATTTGACATCCCCTTCCTTTTGGTCTAAAATATATGTAGTGTTATTGCCTTTGTTCTCCGTTGGAATGCCGGTTCCGCGGGGAACTTTCTTTTTGTCCTTGATTCTAAGCCGCATGCTCATTCTCCTTGTCCGTGCCGGGCGGGGCAATTCGCACCCTAAGGTTTTACCAGCTTTTGGGTAATAGGCCTGCAAGGCGCGTTGTACAAAAGATGTGCCTCGCGGGATTCCAATGTCGCTTTTCGCACAACTTACGAATCGCGTCTGTCCAGTCCGGTCACGGACCTCGCGGGTTACCGACGCTGTTACCGGTACCACTTCCGAATCGCGTTTGCGGGCGGAGGCACTCCGCCGCGATTGCCCGCGGGGGCTCCCCGCCCCGAACAGGATCACGCTCAGCAAGAGCAGCGCCGCGCCCCAGCCGAATCCCAGCCCGCTTTCCAGCAGCCCTTCCATCCCGAAGAGAAGCAGAAAAAATATCAGCCAAAAAATTACCGTTATAATCAACGTTAAAATATATTTCACCTCGATTGCAACAAGGTTTGGATAAATAAATTAGGGCAAATTCAGTCGGTGCGCTATCACCGGCTGTTTTTGTTACCCCGTCTTTGGCGGGGTTTTTCTTGACCTCTTTCCCTCACTGTGGTATTCTTTGCTTGTATTCGCTTTAAGCCTGATTGCCTTCAGGCTCCTTTGTGTTGTCCGGCGTTGCCGCGCTGAATAACCTTTTAAATGTTTTGTAGGACTTTACTCCTAACGTGTCGGCTATCACTATAGCTACATCTGCACGCGGAATACGTTCGCCGGCTTCGTAATTTTGGTAACTCACCTCCGTTATCCTAACTCGTTCAGCAACCTTCACCTGCGTTAGGTTTGCTTTTTCCCTTGCTTCTTTTAACTCCGTGTTTTTCATCACCTACTCACTTTCTAGAATCAACACTAACATTTGTATGTGTAAATAGTCTTTAAAAATTTTTTTGGAGATATTGCCATGTATTTTTCTGAACGCTTGGTAGAACTGCGAAAATCAAAAAAATTGACACAAAAGCAGCTAGCAGCAGAATTACAAATGAGTGAACTCGCTATTCAACATTATGAAGCTCAGCGACGCAAACCCGCTTTTGATGTTCTCCTCGCTCTGGCTGATTTCTTCGACGTTTCTCTCGATTATCTAGTCGGCCGTACCGACAAGCCGGAAGTGAATAAATAGACAGTATCTGCATAATCTATTGTTGACGTACGGAAAAGCGTATGTTATTATAAAGGCGAGGTGATAAATATGTATAATACGAATGTCACAAATGCTCGTGCCAACCTTTATAATCTGTTGGAAATGGCAATCGATGACAGTGAGGTCATCAATATCTCTACCAAAAGCGGCAATGCGGTCATTATCAGCGAAGCAGATTACAATTCCCTGCTGGAAACACTTTATCTCAGTTCCGATCCGGCTTATAAACAATCGCTAATTGACGGAAAGAATACGCCCTTGTCAGAATGTGTTAGCGAGGAAGACGTGGAATGGTAGAATACAAAATCGTTTATACCAAACAAGCTGTAAAGGATGTCGTACTTTTAAAACAAGCAGGATTATCTTTTAAAGCTCAAAAGCTGATCGATATCGTAAAAGCCAATCCCTTCCAAACACCGCCGCCTTATGAAAAGTTAACTGGCGATTTAAAAGGCATGTATTCCAGAAGGATCAATATTCAGCACCGATTTGTTTATGAAGTCATAGAGGAACAGCATACCGTAAAAGTGATCCGTATGTGGAAACACTACGAATAACCACATCGAAATAGCAGGCGGATCGTTGTCTGTTCCCGCTCCATCTTTTCTCCCCTTTCACCCCGTCTCTTTAGGCGGGGAGGGTTATGTCCGTTTTTTTGGACAGTAAATGTGCTATTATTTCGGTGTTGGGATTCCTTCAAGCAGTTCGTCCGTGGTGCAGTGAAACACTTCAGCAATCCGCTTAAGCATAATAATGCTTGGTTTGCGTGCTCCACTTTCCCACTGTGCAACCGTATTCTGGTTCACTCCAACCCTTTTGCCAAGTTCTGCTTGTGTGAGATTTTTCTGTTGACGCTTTCTTTGAATTGAGTTCAAGGGTTTCATCTCCTTTATATCCCGTAATGTGATAATATCATAAATAAAAATGTTTGTCAACCCATTTTGAGATATTATTTATTTTTTTGTTTCTATTTATCTCTTTTTGTGATATTCTTAAACAAAGAGGGTGACGTTATGAACCGGATAAAAGAGCTGAGAAAACAAATCGGCATGAACCAGTCTGATCTGGCTCAGCAATTAAACGTAGCTCAAAACACAATATCAAACTGGGAAAACCAAAAGCGCGATATTGATAACAGCGCTCTTGTAAAAATGTCGAAAATTTTCGGCGTTTCAACTGACTACATTCTCGGCAATACCGATGCAAAAAAAAACTCCGGCCAAAAACCGGATGTAACGGATGAGGATATTCAATTTGCCTTATTTGGCGGTAAAGTGGACGACGAGACCTTTGAAGATGTAAAACGTTACGCCGCCTTTGTGAAGGCAAGAAAAGAAGAAAAAAAGAAGGGATAATATGACGGTTTTGGCGGAGATGTACGAAACAGCATACCTGAATGATATTGTTGTGGACTGCGTCAAACTGCACAAGACAGATTCATTATCGCTTATGGATGACGACGGAGATTGCTTCATTGCCATCGACCCATACCGGCTTGGTAACGAACAGAATGAGATTCTGCAAATAGCTCACGAGCTGGGTCACTGCATGACCGGTTCCTTTTACAACCGCTACAGCAGCCTCAACTGCATCAGCCAAAAGGAATACCGCGCCAAAAAATGGGCCGTTCACAAGCTCGTCCCGTTTGCAGAGCTTCAGAGGGCATTTTCCGAGGGGGTTGTTGAACGCTGGGAGCTCGCCGAACGATTTGAAGTGACCAAGGAGTTTATAGAGACGGCGGTTGGTGTTTACCAGAATGAGGGACTTTTGCAATCTTAGTTTTGGTTTTTAAGTCTAACAATAAGGAAAAGGACAGGAGGACGGTCGTCGTTCCTATCGCTTAAGGGCAGCGGATTTCGGCAACCGTTAGGGCTTATGATTCACAGTCAAAATATCATTTGTTTATCATACGGCGAGGGAAGCTTCAAGGACTACTATTTAAATTATTTAAAGGAAAAATATGGGGATTCGCTTCCTCCAAAAGAACCCCCCAAAAAAAATTTCCTATTTTCGCATTACTGATTACCATCGCCGCTATTATTTGTAACCTGATTCTTAGCCCCGTCATCTGGGAGCTACTCGGAAATGAGGATATAACAAAAAAGCCGGATGGAATCTATTGTTATTATGTAACCATTCAAAACGATAAATATGGCCCCTATACTTTGCCAGCAGAAATTTTGATAAGCGACAAAACCTACTATGCGTGTAAAATTTTTTGGCCAAACGGCGGATATATTGAAGCAGAGGCGGAACTTTATTTGGACAGATCCTCTACCATAGAAGATGGGGATTGGATGGAATGGGACGTTACCCTGTTAAATCAAAAGGCGAAAAATGAGAATGTAAAAGAGACAAATGTTCTGGAAGAGCTGTCTATCATGAGAGAATTTTGGTTTTGGACGGTCGTCCCAGCTCTTATTTTCGTTGTTTACTTGATTTGGTATTATCGCTCAGCCAATAACAAACTCTCATAACAAAATAAAAAGCCGCCCACCCTGCTGGCACAGGATGGACGGCTCAAAATACCACTTTCCGGGCTGTCAATACATAAACGGGATATGGTAAGGTGACGTTCAGCGAGGCCCTCAGGCAGGGCTACGAGCCGTGTAAACGATGTGGGAAAGAGGAGTAAGACATGCCGATCTATAAAATGAACGGCTCTAAGGAAGGGCGGCAAAAGTACCGGGTGCGGATCAACTACACCGATTTTGCCGGAAACTCCAAGCAAATTGAACGGGTCGCCTACGGCGCGCAGGAAGCTAAAATCCTCGAAGACCAGCTCCGAAGGGAGCTCAAAGAACAAACTCCCGCTCAGCGTCTCACCGTACAGGAGCTTTATAATGAATATATGGCGGCCAAAAAGCATGAGGTGCGGGAAACAACCCTGGAAAAGTCGAAAAGCATTTTGAGCAATTCCGTCCTTCCATATCTGAAGGACGTTAGAATCGATCGATTAAACGCGCCGGTTCTTCAGAAATGGAAATCAGCTATTTCAGAAAAAAGCCTTGCAATTAAATCAAAGCAAAATGTTTACCGCGAATTCCGCACCATGCTGAATTTCGCCGTAAAAATGGGATGTCTTCCGAAAAATCCGCTTCTGACTATCGGTAATTTTAAGGAAGTATATTTTGAGACAACCCAGGACAAGTTACGCTACTACACTTCCGATCAATTTCTAAAATACATCGCCGCAGCCCGCGAAAATTGTGTCACACTGACCGATTGGAGCTACTATGTATTCTTTTCTATCGCCTATTATACCGGCATGAGAAAGGGCGAAATCAACGCCTTAAAGTGGTCTGATATTGAAGGGGATATCATTCATGTGCGGCGGAGCATTGCCCAAAAGCTAAAAGGGGGCGACCGGGAAACGCCGCCGAAAAACAAATCATCATATCGCGACTTGACTGTTCCGGAACCGCTCATCCAGATATTGAAAGCGCACAGGGAACGTCAGAAGCAGCTCGACACCTTCTCAGAAGATTGGCGGGTATGCGGTGGGATTCGGTGCCTGAGAGACACCAGCCTCGATATAAAAAACCAACAGTTTGCCGAACGAGCGGGGCTGCCTCATATCCGTATTCACGATTTTCGACACTCCCATGCATCCCTGTTGGCGAACGAAGGGATCAACATCCAGGAGATCGCGCGGCGGCTGGGGCATTCCAAAATCGAGATTACATGGAACACATACAGCCATCTTTACCCCCGAGAAGAGGAGCGGGCGGTTGCCGTCCTAAATAAAATCAGGTGAAAATTCGTGGATAAATCGTGGATGGAAAAGAAAAAGCCGCCTAAAACAGGCGGTTTTTTCGATATTGGCGGAGATGGAGAGACTCGAACTCTCGCGCCGGTTACCCGACCTACGCCCTTAGCAGGGGCGCCTCGTCACCAACTTGAGTACATCTCCGAATGGTGAAGTATAACATACGATATTCATTCAGCCTGTAAAGGGGTATCATTGGCGGAGAGGGTGGGATTCGAACCCACGGTCCCTCGCGGGATCACTGGTTTTCAAGACCAGCTCCTTAAACCACTCGGACACCTCTCCGA
>CAZSIV010000071.1:0-6675 GCA_964607135.1 uncultured Oscillospiraceae bacterium
ATACTTGATTTTATGGCCGGAACGATCCGCTCGCGCTGTTCGCTCCCGTCCTGATGGCCGATTATCCCATTTCGGCTTCGCCTTCATGGTATAATAGAAACTCACAAAATTTCAGGCGTTTTTTCGGCGAAAAGCACTGCCGCTTTTTCACCCCTTCCGCGGCGCGAGGGCTCCTGCATCTGAAGGGCCGCCGGAGAACGCGATTGTAAGGAAGTGCTGGAATGAGCGACATCAACATCAAAATCACTAAGACGACCTCTCCGAAACAAAAGCCGGCAGACGAGACCAAGCTGGGGTTTGGCCATATTTTTACCGACCACATGTTCGTCATGGACTGGAACCGGGAAGAGGGCTGGCACGACGCGCAGATCGTCCCCTACGGGCCGATTGAGATCGACCCGTCTTGTTCTACCCTCCACTACTCCCAGACCATTTTCGAGGGCTTGAAGGCCTACCGCACCGCCGACGGGACGATTCAGCTGTTCCGTCCGCAGGAAAATTTCAAGCGGCTCAACAGCTCCAACGAGCGGATGTGTATCCCGACGGTCGACGAGGACTTCATGCTGAAGGCTCTCAAAACCCTGGTCGAGCTCGACAGGGACTGGGTGCCCCACAGCGAGGGCGCGGCCCTCTACATCCGCCCCTTCGTCTTTGCGACCGAGCCCTTCCTCGGGGTTCATCCCTCCTCGAGCTATAAGCTCATGATTATCCTCTCCCCGTCGGGCGCTTACTATGCGACCGGCTTAAATCCGGTTAGCATCTATGTGGAAGGCCGCTATGTCCGCGCCGTCCGGGGCGGCACCGGCGAAGTCAAGGCGGGGGCAAATTACGCCGTTTCCCTCAAGGCGCAGGAGGCCGCCGGGAAAGAGGGCTACTCCCAAGTGCTCTGGCTCGACGGCGTGGAGCAGAAGTATATCGAGGAGGTCGGCGCGATGAACGTCTTCTTTGTCCTCGGCGACGAGATCGTCACCCCGAAGCTCCACGGCTCCGTCCTGCCCGGCATCACCCGGAAGTCCAGCGTCCAGCTCCTCAAGGACTGGGGCTACAAGGTCTCCGAGCGGATGCTCTCAATCGACGAGCTGGTCGACGCCTATAAGGCCGGAAACCTCAAGGAGGCGTTCGGCACCGGTACCGCGGCGGTGATCTCCCCCATCGGAGAGCTCAAATACGGCGATCTCAAGATGGAGATCAACGGCAACAAGATCGGTGAGATTTCCCAGCGGCTCTACGACGAGCTCACCGGGATCCAGTGGGGCCGCGTCCCGGACGAGCGCGGCTGGATCGTCAAGGTCTGCTAGGTTGCGGATTCTCTTCTATCAGGTGGAAAAACGGCAGGGCGGGTTGACCGCGGCCGACTATCTCAGGCACTGCCACGGCTGCTCCAGGCGGATGATCACCCGCCTCAAGCAGGGCCGTGGCAGTCTTGCTCTCAACGGGATGCCGCTCGAGCGGCTGACGGAGCGGCTGGCCGCCGGGGACATCCTGGAGCTGCGGCTCGAGCCGGAGCCCCTTCCCTTTCCCCCGAATCCTGCTCTTTCCGTCCCCATCCTTTATGAGGATGAGGATATCGCTGCCTTTTCAAAGCCCGCCGGGATGCCGGTTCACCCCTCTCACCTCCATAGGGAGGACACCCTTGCAAACTTTTTCGCGGCCCGGTGCGCCGAAACGGGGGAGCAGGCGGGCTTCCACCCTCTCAACCGGCTGGACCGGGACACCTCCGGGCTCTGCCTTATCGCAAAGCATCCGCTGGCGGCGGAACGGCTTACGGGGCGGGTGGAGAAGCGGTATTACGCGGTGGCGGAGGGGTTGGTCGATCCCCCGGAAGGAACCCTTTCCTTCCCCATCGCACGGGCTGAGGCGAGCATCATTCTCCGACAGGTCAGCCCCGGCGGAAAACCCGCCGTCACCCATTACCGGACGCTGGAGCAGAGAAACGGGCACACCCTTCTCGAAATCCGGCTGGAGACCGGCCGCACCCATCAGATCCGGGTGCATTTCTCCCACATCGGGCATCCCCTCGCCGGGGACGAGCTCTACGGCGGCAGCCGCCTTTTGATTCCCCGGCAGGCGCTCCACTGCGGGGAGCTTCGGTTCCCACACCCCATCACCGGGGAGATTCTCTCTTTTTCCGCACCGGTTCCGGAGGAGATGCGCCGCCTTCTCCAGCCGTCTGCCTCTTCCTTTTAGTGAAACTCCATAAAAGAGGGGGCGCATTTTCTCCCTTTTTTGCAAAAATGTATATTTATAAGGAATTATGAATATTTTTGCAAAAATGTATTGCAATTCAAAATAAAGTGTGTTAAAGTAAAAACAACAAAATTGGAACGGCTTTCCGGCCGTTTCAGGCGGCGGGAAGGCGGAAACGCATCCCCTGCAAACTAAAAATATGGAGGAAATCTCAAATGAAGCTTGTAAAGAAAATTCTGGCGGCGGTTCTCGCGCTGGGAATGAGCGGCGTCCTGCTGGCCGGCTGCAGCGACGGGGCCGGGAACCAGTCTGTCGCCAAAATCAAAGAGGCCGGCGAAATCGTCATGTACACCAACGCGGCCTTTGCCCCCTTCGAGTATGTCGACGGGCAGGACGTCAAGGGCGTCGACGTCGAAATCGCCCTCGAAATTGCGAAGGAGCTCGGCGTGGAGCTGAAGGTCAAGGATGTAAAATTCGACAGCATCGTCCCGGGGATCGAGAGCGGAAAGGCCGCCTTCGGCGCGGCGGGCATCACCATCACCGACGACCGGAAGAAGTCGGTCGACTTCTCGATCGAGTACTACACTTCTGTCCAGTACATCATCTGCAAAGAGGATGCTGATTTCGCCAAAACCGAAGACCTGGCCGGCAAAGCCATCGGGGTGCAGCTCGGCACCACCGGCGACTTCCTTGTCAGCGACGCGATTGACGGAACCGAGGATGAAGAGACCAAAGAGCACGTCAAGGGCGTTCTCGAAGGGACGGGCGCCAGCTGCAAGCAGTACGCCAACGCCATCGAGGCCTCCCAGGACCTGATGAACGGGCGGATCGATGCGGTCGTCATCGACAAGCTCCCGGCGGAGTCCATTGTAAACAACAACAGCGGCCTGAAATGCGTCAAGCTCGAGGACGCCGAGCCGGAGGCCTACGGCATCTGCGTTGCAAAGGGCAACGAGGAGCTCCTCAAGGTGATCGACGAAGTCCTGAACCGGCTGATTTCGGAAGGGAAGATCGATTCCTTCGTTCTGGCCCATTCCAACGCCTAAGCTTTAAAAAGCCGCCGAACGGCTGAAATAACAAACGCACGCCCAGTGGATTGCATTCGCTGGGCGGTTGTGTTATTATTCTACTGGAATAGGTGAAACGCCCGGAGGGAATCGTTCCCCGGCGTTTTCAGGAAGGAACCCGTCGGACAGGGCCCAAAAAAGAGAACGGGCCCTCCGGCTTCCCGTCCTCCTTCAATGCGAAAGGATTTGTGATACTATGCCAATTCTCCCGCTCAGCATCTTCGATGATCTGGCGAGCAACTTTCACGCGACTTTCATCGAGAAAGACCGGTATCTGCTCTTTCTCCAGGGGTTGGGGAACACCCTGCTCATCACCCTGTTCGCCACCCTTTTGGGGATCGCCATCGGGCTGGTTGTCGCCATCATCAAGGTTTACTGTGCCCAGACAGGGCGGCTGAAGATTGCGAACGCCATCTGCTCGGCCTATGTGGCGGTGATCCGCGGCACCCCGATGGTGCTTCAGCTTTTGATTATGTACTACCTGATTTTGGCCGCGCTTCCGGATGAGATGACCCTCCTGATCGCCATCCTCTCCTTCGGGATCAACTCCGGCGCCTATGTCTCGGAGATTGTCCGGGGCGGGATTCTGGCGGTCGACCGCGGGCAGCTGGAGGCCGGGCGTTCCCTGGGGCTGACCCAGGGGCAGACGATGAAGAGCATCATCCTGCCGCAGGCGGTCAAGAGCATCCTGCCAGCCCTCGGGAATGAGTTCATCACCCTGCTCAAGGAAACCTCGATTGTCGGGTACATCACGATTGTCGACCTCACTCGGGCCGGCGACATCGTCCGCAGCCGCACCTTCGACGCGTTTTTCTCTCTGGTCTCGGTCGCGGTGGTCTATTTCATCCTGGTCATGGGGATCAGCTGGCTTTTGAAAAAGGCTGAAAGGAGGCTGGCGAAGAGTGATCGACGTTAAAAATCTCTCCAAATCCTTCGGGGACCACCTGGTTCTCAACAACATCACAGAGAAGATCGAAAAAGGGGAAAAGGTGGTCATTATCGGGCCGTCCGGCTCGGGGAAATCCACCTTCCTGCGCTGTCTCAACCTCCTCGAAGCCCCCTCTTCAGGGGAGATTTGGTTCGAGGGGAAGATGATCAACGCCCCCAAGACAAACGTAAATCAGCTCCGGCAGAAGATGGGGATGGTTTTTCAGCATTTTAACCTCTTCCCCCACCTGACCGTGATGCAGAACATCACCCTCGCCCCGGTCAAGCTCAAGCTCCAGACCAAGGAGGATGCGGAGAAAAACGCCCTTCGGCTGCTGGAGCGGATCGGGCTTGCGGACAAGGCGGGGGTCTACCCCTCGATGATCTCGGGCGGCCAGAAGCAGCGGATCGCGATTGTCCGCGCCCTCGCCATGAACCCGGATGTGATGCTCTTCGACGAGCCGACCTCCGCCCTCGACCCGGAGATGGTCGGCGAGGTGCTCGAGCTCATGCGGGAGCTCGCAGAGGAGGGGATGACCATGGTGGTCGTCACCCACGAGATGGGCTTTGCCCGCGAGGTGGCGACGAGGGTTCTCTTTATGGACGAGGGGATCATCATGGAGCAGAACACCCCGCAGGAATTTTTTGAACATCCGCAGAATCCGCGGTTGAAGGATTTCCTCTCCAAAGTGCTTTGATTTTTGTCTGAAAGCCGCCCCGCGGCGGCAAATATAAAAAAAGAAAGGGCCGGTACCATGCGGTACCGCAGGGTGAACAAGATGGAAAAGATCGCTAGTTTTACCGTAGACCACGACAAGCTCAAGCTGGGGATGTACACCTCCCGGATCGACGGCGACGTCACCACCTACGACATCCGGATGAAGCGCCCCAACCAGGGGGATTATCTCGATGTCCCGGCCATGCACACCATCGAGCACCTCTTTGCGACCTATGCCCGGAATTCCGAGTGGGGCGACAGGGTGATCTACGTGGGGCCGATGGGCTGCCGCACCGGTTTCTACCTGCTGACCCGGAACGTCCCGGAAGAGGCGGCGATTAAGCTCACCTACGATGCGTTCCGCTTCATCGAAGGGTTCGAGGGGGAGATCCCGGGAACCGCCAGCTCGAAGGAATGCGGGAACTATAAGGAGCATAATCTCGCCAAAGCCAAGGAAGAGGTTGCGGAGATCACCGAAATTTTGAAGGATTACCCGGTCAAATACCTCTCCTACGACTGCGACCGCTGAGGCCCGTGGCGGAGTACATCCGCAGGCAAACGCGATCCCTAAGTAGCAGTAGCTTATAGATCCGTAACCCGCGAGGCACCGCTTATAAATCGCGTATTGCCCAGCCTGGGCACAGGCCCCGCCCCCCTGTTTTTAAAACAGGGGGGCTTTTGTTTGTATACCCGGCTTTCATCCGCTTTTTGGCCGGCTGTTCAGTTGACTCCTCCGGCCGCCTGTTCCAGTGCGGCAAGCCCTTTTTCCAGAATTTTCGAGGCGGCGTCCTCGCTTCCGGGGGCGGACGGGGCCGGTTCTTTTTCCGGGATCATCCTGCCCTCGTTGTTCATCTGGAACCGGCCCGCCGGCAGCAGCTCGCTGACCGTCTTGATCTCGTATCCCTCCGCCTTGAGCTGCGGCAGCAGGCTTTCCAAGGCCTTCGGGGTGTTTTTCGCATCGTTGTGGAAAAGTATGATCGAACCGTTTCCCACCTTGGAAAGCACCCGCTCGACCATCTCCTCCGGGCTGGGGTCTTTCCAGTCGATGCTGTCCACATCCCACTGAATGACCTGCTTGCGCATACTCTTCATCGTCTCGATCACGCTGTCGTTGTATTCTCCGTAGGGAGCGCGGTAAAGGGTGGGATAGACGCCGGTGATCGCGTAGATTTTCTCGTCGCAGGCCGCGGTGTCCTGCACCAGCGCATCATAGGAGAGCTCATTTGGGTGGGGATGCCGGTCGGAATGGTTCTGGATTTCGTGCCCGGCGTTAAAGAGCTTGCGGACGTCCTCCGGGTAGTTATCGACCCATTCCCCCGTGGTGAAAAAGGTGGCCTTCGCCCCATTTTTTTCGAGCAGATCAATCAGGACGTCGGTGTCGGAATTCCCCCAGGCAGCATCAAAGGTCAGCGCGATCTCCTTTTTCCCGGTCTCCACACAGTAGACCGGCAGCTGGCGGGCCCCTGCCATCGTCTGTGCCGCTTCCTCCAGCACCCCGATGGTTGTAAAAACCGCGACGACGAGGCAGGCGAAGACGATGCTCGCGACCGGCATAGCGAACCTTTTGATCGAACGTTTCTTCTTCATTTTCATCACCTGTCTCATCTATATGCGCCGACAGGACAAAAAACCACTCGATTGCAAAAATCGCGGCCGGGTGACCCCGGCGGGACAATCGCGATCCGCAGGCGGTTCTAAAAACAGAGCTGGTAACCCGCGAGGCACCTCGCAGGACGAAGACCCGGAGACTGGCAGAACGCCAGTGTGCGAAATGCC
>CAZSIV010000072.1:0-6634 GCA_964607135.1 uncultured Oscillospiraceae bacterium
GCACCACCAGCCCGGCGGGGCCGAAGTGGTCGTCCTCCCGCTCGCCCTCCAGCAGGGCCCGGCAGTCGCCCACGTTGGTGGTCACATAGGGAATCCCCGCCGCCATACCTTCCAGGATGGCTAGCGGCTGACCCTCGCTGAGGCTGGACAGGAGCAGCAGGTCCACCTCCGGCAGATGCTCCTTGATATTGACCAGACCCAAAAATTCCACGTCCTGCGTCTCCAGCTCATCCAGGAACTCCACGCACTCCTGATAGTACACCGGGTCTTCCTCGCAGTTGCCCATGATCTTCAGCCGGGCATCCGGCACCGTCCGCTTCACGATGTCAAAGGCCAGGAGCATGGTCTTCACATCCTTGATAGGCACCACCCGCAGCACCGTCCCCAGGGTCACGGGGCCGCCATCCTTCTTGTTCAGGCAACAATCAAAATCCCTGACGTTCACGCCGTTGGGGATCACCGCGATCTTCTCCGGCGGACATTTCAGCTCAATTTGGAGGGCGCGGTTGGCCTCAAACAGTGTCGTGACCACGCTGGATTGCTGGTAGGCGGTGAAGGAGAGCTTTTTGAAAAAGTCGATCCAAGGCTCCTTAAATTCCCCTTCCACCCAGTTGGAGCGGATGATGTCCTCCTCCCGCTCCCTGGTATAGATGCCGTGCTCGGACAAAATCAGGGGGACATCCTCCACATAGGACGCGCAGCTCCCCATTATGCCCGCGTAGCCGGCGGAGATGGCATGGTAGATGTCCGCCTTGGGGATATCCTGGGAGAGGGTATACATCAGAGGAAAATAGATTCCCCGGAAATTCCAGAGGAACTGGAGAAATACTTTTCTGGATTTCAGCCTGCGGTACTCCTCCATGCAGATGTCAAAAAAGGATTCGCTCATCAACAGGTCGCACAGATGCTGGCGGTGCTGCTTTGCAAGCTCCAGCACGCCGCTCCAGTTGATGGTGTCTACGCTGCCAATCAGCAGCCCCTTCAGGGTCTCCTTTTCCGCCCTGGTCAGCTGAATCTTCCGGCCGGTCTTTTTAAATACCACGTCTCCTAAGTACAGCGTCTGGATCTCCTTGACGTTGTCAGGTATGTGGCATTTATACTCCGACATTTCCTCTCTGGTGGTGGCGATGGCCCACACCACAAACTCTACATCCTGAAACTGGCTGCACAGCATCTGTACCCAGCTGGAAACTCCTCCCGGAACATAGGGATAACTTCCCTCACAGATCAGGCATACCCGCATTGATTATTTCTCCTCCTCCAGTGTGAGTGTTCCATGGTCTTCCTGCATGCGCAGCAGGTAGTAGCCTTCTCCTAAATCCAGATAGGTCAGGCCTGTGGCATCCACGATGAGGTCGTCGGTGTGGAAAAAGAACGCCTGCCCTTTCACGGCGCCGGCGCAGTCCAGCTCTACCTGGTTGCCGCTCCGTATCCAGCCGTACTCCATCTCTCGATAACTTCTCACGTCGTCCTCGGTCTGGGTCAGCGTCCGGCCATCCAGCCAGTATGCGCGGGACAGGATTTCCGACTCAAAATAGCCGATTTGCAGCTTGCACTCATCCCAGGCGGCGGGGTCATCCTCATTGGTGATCAGGGATCGGACATCGAAGGCATGGGAGACCATGCCATAGGCCCCCAGCGTGGAGTAAATGGCAAAGAGATTGCCGTCGTCCATGGTGTTCCCGGCGGTGGCCAGGGGGAACACGGTGCGTTCCCCCTGCCAGGACAGCCGGGTATCCCGGCTGTCCAGCATCCCCCGGACAGCCAGAATCTCCGCGCCGGGGATATCCAGCATCTCCGGAAAAAAGTTGTCGGTTTCCAGGGTCAGCCCCTGGACGGTGTAGCCGGTGAAGAGCCCGGAGAAGCGGTCGATAAAATCCAGGTTAAAAACGATCTCCCCATCATCCTGACAGTCGACGGAATAGGCCAGCTCCCCACCGAATTGCAGGGCCGACTTGCAGATGGTGATGAGGGCCGCGTCGTTCCCCAGCTTAAAACTCTCCTCGGAGGATGCCGCCACCAGGATGCTGGAAGTGTAGGGGGTATTGGAGCGCAGGGAGGTGCCCTGGAAGGTAGGCCACATCACGTCTCGGACAAAGCCCTGGGCGGAATAGCCGTATACCCGTCGGCACAGCTCCTCATCTTCCTCCGTAATCATGGGGAAATTGTCTAAAAATACGGCCTTTACTCCCAAAATCGGATAAATAAAGTCCGGCAGCAGCGCGGTCATAGCCCCGGTCAGAAGCCCCGCGCAGCGCACGTCGGCCAGGAAGGTCCCGTTGATCACGCAGACGCTTCCGCTCTGCCAGTCATGTGTATAGAGGATGGGGATGTAATCCTCACTCACGACTCGCAGATAGACATACGCATCCTCATCGATCGTCATCCGGACGGAGCCGCTGTCTCCGTCGTACCAGGCCTTCTCCGGCTGAAGGGGAAGCAGGGGCTTTTCGAAAAGCATATAATGAAAATCATCCCCTGGGGTGATCTCCCGGACGCCGAATACCGGCCACAGAGAGGCGTCATCCTCTCCTTCGGCCAAGCCCGCCGCCAGAATGACCCGACCTCCTTCAGAGATGAAGCCGGTCAGCTCCTCCGGGTCCACCCAGCGGCTAATGGAATTATGGCAGAAAATCACCAGGTCATCCAGCTCCGCCTGCTCCACGTCCAGCCGACCCTCCCCGGCCACCGTAAACTGGAGGTCTTGGCAGAGCTGCCGGACATTGCCGTAAATCTCTCCATAGCGTCCGTCCTCAGAATCCCCCAGAATCCAGACCCGGGGCGTATCCCCCTTGCTCACCTGTCTGGCCGACATAAACTCCCGTTCCAGGGCGGAGTAGGTCACGGCCTGAACGCTGGCCGGCTGGCTCTCATGAACATCGTAAACGAGAAAAATGCCGCCCAGGCCGGCAATGATGAAAATAATGTACAGAAACCGTTTAAATGATACCATATTGTTGCTCCCTGTATGAAACGATCTGTTTTTCCATGAAGGGAAATACGTAGTCAGCCGTTCGCCGCCGCGTCGGAGAGGCGGCCCTTCCAGTAGCGTAGCTGTTCAAGCCCTTTGGGGGAGAGGCGGACCTGTCGATTTTTGCACAGATCATTCAGAATATCCTCGAATTTCTGCGGCTCTCCTGTCCGATAGAACATATTCAGCATACTGTGATAGACGGCCTCGCTGCGTATCTGGTCCGCGCGCTCCTGCCAGAGGCGCTCCGCGTCCGTATACCGGCCAAGCTCCACCAGGGAGTTTAGATACGCCTCGTACTCTCGCTGAGAAACCTCGCTCTCCCCGGCGCCAATCTGTCCGTTCACCAGGTCGCACAGGCGTTTCTGATAGGCGCTTTGCTCCCTGGATGAGAGGATGCCGCTGGTCAGCATATTGATGAGGGCCCCGCAGGCCGCGTGGTACTTCTCTGGGTCGTCGGGGTTCTGGGCGTAATCCCTGCGGCACTCCAGCCACTGGGTCTGGTGGAGACGATAGATCTCCGTTTTCGCTACCGCCGCGTAATGGGCCGCCTCCGAGTCCTCATCCTGCTCCGCCGCCAGAAGCACCTTGTAATTCTCCGTTAGGTCTTTCTTCAGCTGCTTGAGCAAAAGGTCTCGTTTTTCCTCGTTGGCGCTGATGGCCATGGCGTCCTCCACCGGCACTACGTTCAGCGCTTCCCGCACATTGGGGTGATCCGGCTGCAGATCGACCTCGAAGGCGCGGATCAGGATGGCATCCCGGTCTACGCCGATCCTCTTCCAGAAAGCCTGGAGCAGTCCCGGCAGAAAATAGATGAAAAAGCCAAGCCCCGGGAAGAAGATGAAAAAAGCCGCTATCCCAGCCCCCTCCCGACGGATTCTCTTTATGACGACATACAGCACCGTCAGGGCAAAATTCGCTCCTAAAAACCAAATCAACATCACTGTAAGCTCACTTTCCGCCCAGGGGGCTTAGACTGTCGTCGATGCGCTCAGGACCGCATCCGGCTTGTTCGAAACCAGATGGGCATCCACACCGCAAGCCGAGAAGCGCTCTTGCAGGTACTCGAGGCTCTCAGGGCCGGTATTGTTCAGCAGGGCAAACAGCTGCCCTTTCTCATCGGTCCCCAGGCGATCCACCACGCGCAGCGTCCGACCGACTGCGGCCGCAGTCTCTGTCAGGGAGCCGGAATACGCGAGCTCCACCACGCAGTATTCCGCCATGCCCTTCTCCGCCTTCTCCCGGGCAAGATCGACCTGCCTGCGGAACGCATCCGGCTTCATGATCTCCGTGCCATCCACATAGCGCTCCGCCCTGGACAGCTCCTCATATTGCAGCGCCTTTTCCATAGAGTCCCGCAGCAGCAGGGACATGGTCTTCAGTAGATTGACATGGTACAGCGTCTCGCACTCATAGGGCAGCGTCTTGATGAGTACCACCGCCGCGGGGGCGTCCCGGCAGACAATGGGCAACACAATGGCGGGCTCCCCACTCCCCAGCTTGCCCTGATAGAGTTCGCCCCGGGTCACCGCGGTATAAATCCAAGGAAAGTTGGAAAGATTCCATGACCTTCCCTCCATGACGGAGTTGTCGCTCAGCGCGCCCACCAGCCGGAGCCAGGGACTTCCCGCCTGCCCCTGGTAGACGGCCACCGTATCCGTGCGGACCAGCTCGGAAATGACCTGCACGGTCTCCATGAGGATGCGGTCCGGTTCCTGAACCATCAGGCGGCTGACCAGGTCGTACAGCTTTGGAAAGCCGGTTTTAGAGGTCAAAAGACGCTCCTCATACTCATTTTTTATGAGTACGTTTTCATCGTTGATGGCCTTGAGGTCATCATATTCCTCCTTCAGCATGTCCAGATCCAGGCGGACGTTCCAGGCGTCCTGCTTGAGGGTATTGGTGGTGTAGCTGACGATGAGGCCCAACGATACATATTGCACAAATGTCTGTATCGCGCCCGCATAGGAGGAGAAGGTAGTCATCGCCAGAAGGCTCAGGTTCTGGCTGTAGAGATAGGCGGCACTGGCCAGAAGCGCCGCCAAGGTGCTCTGGTAAATGTTGTATGAGATGGCGATCAAAATGACGTAGATCATCAGCCAGTCGATCTGAGAAAACAGGTTGTGGGAGTTGCAGAGGGAGCTCAGGAAAAAAAACGCCTCAAAAATCACAAGGTTTTCCACCAACTGGCGGATATTCGCCGGAATGGTCCATTTTTTCTTATTCCGGCCCCTGTTCTTAACCCGCTCATAGGTGATCTCGCCCTTTTTAAGCTGCTCATCCAGGTTTCGAAAATTGCTCCATCCCAGCTCCTGTCTGATCCGACTGCTGTCCGCCAATGTGATACAGCTGGGCTCTTCCCACTGAACGGCTTTCTCCTGAAGATTCTGCTGCCAGCAGATCAGCTGGTATAGGCGCTGCGCGGAAATTTTACCGTCTCCGCAGACATTGTAAACACGCTGTGTTCCGGTGTCTATCACCCGCTTGATGGCGTCTGCCAGGTCGGAGACGTGGAGCGGCTGGAACACACTGGCCGACATACGGTTCTCCCCCCGTGTCACGGCGGAAAAGATCCGGCTCAAAAAGTCGTCTTGATCCTCTCTCGGCCGGTCGGAATAAAGCTGGGATACCCGCAGGATCACTCCATCCATGCCGTATTGCTTTTGATAAATTTCCAGGAGCTGCTCCTCCTGGATAAACCGGATGCCCCGTTCGCTGACGGCGGCGCAGTCTGTGGACTCATCGGCCTTCTCTCCGGTATTTCCGTACACCTGTGTGGAGGACAGCAGGACAAACTTCATCCGTGGGAACGCGACCGCCGCCCGCAGCGAACGGGTCAGTAGGGTCACATCCTCGTCCGATTCCTCCCCGTGGGAACTGCTTATGTAATCGTTTCCGGCAAATATGACGCAGTCCGGCGCGATGGAGCGCAGGAGTTTCCCAAAGCCATCCCCTTTGCGGGGACTGCGGTAGAAGCGATGCAGAGAGCCGCCCTTTGCTTTCCGTGGAAGCTCCTTGTCTGACAGAAGGTAGACATCGTTTCCCTCCTGCCCCAGCCGTTCGACTAGCGTTTTCGCCAGTTCGTCTCCCGTCCCAATATAGACAATTTTCATAAGGATTCGCTCCTCCGAATTACCTGATAACCACTGTTTTTGTTGATTCGCTTGATAGCGAATATGATTGATTCAGAACAAGGCTGAAGGTCGCAGACAAAAAATTCTGTGTCTTAAACAACCAAGGATTATTTCACCTAGCGGTTTTTGATGAAATTCCGCCATCCGCGCCCATCTGACCTGGATTTCTCCGGACGCCCTACCCAAAAAATCGACGGGCTTTTTCTGCCTCGGCATAACAGACGATAATACCCCTGGCATCCTGGGAACAATGCGGCGGGGAAGCTTCTCCTCATATGCTTTGGAATAGGCGGCCGACTCCTCGTCCTGTACTGAGATTAACCGCCTCTATGCCGGTATACTCCAATACATACCGGATGGCGGACAAACGCCCCAGCGCCAAGGCTACCACGTAGATATGGTCCCGCACACCGGCCACGAATATCTTCATCAGAAAAATCATCCCATCTCAAAATCGGGTAACGTCAGCTACCATCCTTCGTATTCACTGCTGCAAATTCCTCCAGATTTTATCTTGATATTCTTCCTC
>CAZSIV010000073.1:0-6520 GCA_964607135.1 uncultured Oscillospiraceae bacterium
CATTGTACCATCTAGGCTGACGGGTCTTCAACTTTCATTTAACTTTACAGTACGGGCGAAAAAGAAAGGAGACGGATCATGAAAACAGAAAAAATCGAAACCATCGACGGCAGGTCTTTAATGGATATGAAGCTGCCGCCCATCCGCTTTGTGGTGGACAGGCTGCTGCCACAGGGCCTGCACATCCTTGCCGGCGCGGCAAAGACAGGGAAATCGTGGCTTCTGCTTCTGCTCTCATTTAAGGTGGCACAGGGCGAACCCTTCTGGGACCTGACCACAGAAAAAGGAACCGTGCTCTCCCTCTGCCTCGAGGACAGTCTGGCGCGCATCCAGCAGCGGCTGTCCGAGCTGACCGAGGAAGCGCCGTCCAGCCTGCACTTCGCCACCCTTACCAAAACTCTGTCCGACGGGCTGCTGGAGCAGATCGAGCAGTTCATCACCGAGCATCCCGGTACCAATCTCGTTATCATCGACACACTGCAAAAGGTACGCGCCAACATCATGGACGCCAACCCTTACGCCGCCGACTACAAGGACATCGGCCTGCTGAAAGCGCTGGCCGACAAGCACCGCGTCGCCATCATCGTGGTGCAGCACCTGCGCAAGCAGTTCGACAGCGATCCCCACGCCATGGTCACCGGCTCCACCGGCCTGCTGGGCGCAGCGGACGGCAGTTATGTTTTGAAGCGCGAGAATGTGGGCGACCGGGACGCCAAGCTGTATATCAAGGGCCGGGATATCGAGGAACAGATTTTGAACATCCGCCGGGACGAGGAGAGTAACGAGTGGCTGTTTCTCTCCAGCGACACGCCAATGAACGATTCTATGAAAAGCGATCCGGTCTTCCCGCTGCTGATGGACTACCTGCGCAGGGAGGGCGGCTTCACAGGGACGGCCTCAGAACTGGCAGAACGGATCGGCGGCGGAGTTAAGGGTAACATGTTGTCACGGAAGCTGAACAAGTATCATATGGAGCTTAAACGGGCCGGGATTGCGTTTTCAAAATCCCGTTCGGGCGAGCGTCGGGAGTTGCGGCTCGTATACACATCCGATGACGCAAGTGACGGTATGACGGTTGCGGACGGGAGTTGACGGGATCGTCAGAACGGTGAAACCCTTTGGTACAACTGTGTTCCGCACTATGACGGTTGGAAAAGGAGACCGCTTTCAAAACTATCGTCACCACCGTCACTGCGTCACACAGCTGGAAGGATTGGCGGAGCTTCAAAGCTTCCCGGTACGGATCGGGTTTTTACCTTCGTAAGCGCAGTGCGTTCCGGGCTTTTTGAGAAGTGAAAACGGCGGGCAGGGTACCGACACCTCTGCCGCAGAGGAGCACTCAAACAACGGCGCTGTCGCCGCGTTTCGGCTGCGAAGACCAGCGGGTAGGGGTAAACCCCACCGCACAAAAACAAGCCCCGATTTGGGGCGGTTTCGCCGAAACAGCCGAATGGGAAAACGCCGTCGGAAACCGCGTGGCTGCGGGGGAAAACGGCCGTATTCTGCTTTTTTGCCGTTTATCCAAAATTAGGACGTTTTGTGTTTCAAGTTTGAAGCTGTTAGATTTCAGCGACATGATAGAACGGAGGAAACGATGAACAACAGAAAACGAACCGCGACCCTTACCATCCGCCTGACCGAATTGGAAAAGGCGGCCCTGCGTCGTAAGGCCGCGCGGGCAAAGATGAGCCTCACGGATTTCGTTGCCTCGTCGGCCCTGCGGGCAGAGCTGGACGCGGCAGAAAATATAAAGCCGCTGCTCGCGGAGCTGGGGCGCATCGGCCGCGCGCTCGACCGGTTGGTCGAAGGGAACACCAGCGACGCCTTATCCTCGGCAGAGTTACAGGAAATGATCGATCTGCAACAGGGGATTTACCGCGGGGTGTGCCGGATCGCCAGAGATGCTTAAGGGCGGACGTAGACGGCGATTGCGTGCAAGAGGCTGATCGAGATTGAAGCAGGAGAAAGCAAAGGCGTCGTGCCGACGCCTTTGCGGACCACATCGTCCGGCAGAGCCGGCCGAAAACCGCAGCGTTGCGGGCTTCTTGGCGCTTTTCCCCTCGGCGAAAAGTGTGGGTCGATTCGGTGCCGTGAGAACGCTGTTGGTGTCAGGTTCGGTGCCGTAAAATATGGGGAAGGGCGGGAATGCGCCGCTTCGTATCAAAAAACTAGGGGTTGCACGTTGGTGTCGCCCGGAAAACGAGGTGAATTATGGATTCAGCAGACAAACAAAGAATCAGCATTTATATGGATCGGGAATTGGTGAAACAGGCCGACCGCTATCAGGCAGAGGCCGGCTGCTATTCCAGAAATGATTTTGTTACAGCGGCCATCCGGCATTATATTGCCGCGCTCAAGCTGCAGGAAAACGACGATGTTTTCTGTGAAAAGCTGGCGTCCGCCATCAACACAGTCATGGAAAAACAGACCATTCAAATCTCCAAAGGGCTGTTCCGTTACGCGGTGGAACTGGAAATTATCATGCGGATGATGGCCGAGAGCGGCAAATTTGATCCAGAAACATTGACTGCTTTCCGCCGTGAGGCAGTCAACAATGTGCGCCGGACGAGAGGGAAGGTCCGATTGGACAGCTACTTCAACCGGAAAGATACGGACTCTCTCTGAGAGGCTTACAGACCTAACAAAACAAATTTTTTATCAGCAGGAGGCAAAAAGCTTGAATAAAAAAGAGATTGAAAAGCAATTGAAAGACTACCCGGCGGCGCTGACCGTGAAGGAAGCCGCTGAAATTCTGCGCGTCAGCACCAAACTCATTTACCGGATGATCAAAGAAAAGACGCTGCCCGCCACCAAGATCGGGCGGGAAAAACGGATTGCCAAGTGTCATTTGATCAGCTATCTTCGGGCAAAAGAGCAGCCGGCTTCGAACCCCAAATGTGTTCTTTCTGATAACAGTCCGCAAAGTCGCTGGACTTCCGCCACGCTGTGTGATATGTATGTTCCTGCCAAAAAGGTCGCGGACGGCGATGGAACCGTCAAATATCTGGCGACAAGGCGGAAAGGACTGATAAAATGGCAGGCATGAAATCGCAGCTGACCTACAGCGTACAGGAAAAGAAGGAGCGCCTCTACGCGGTCATTCAGTACAAGCTGGATGGCAGGCGCGAGACCAAATGGCGGGCGTTAGGACTCCCAGTCGGCGCGCAGAAAAGCAAAATCACCAAGGCCTCCCGGGAGGTGGTCAACCGCTTCGAGGCGGAGCTGGCGGAAGAAATCGAGCGGCGGAAACGCCCTCCGGCCGACATTACGGTGTTCGAGTATATGGTCTCGTGGCTGAACGCCGCCAAGCAGAACCTCCAGCTCAACACCTACAACAGCTACCACACCATGGTTTACGGTCGGATCAAACGGTACTTCGAGCCCAAGGACATCACAGTCGGGAGCCTCGCGCCGCAGGAAATCGAACGCTTCTACGCCACGATTTACGAAAGCGGCGCGGTGGGAAATACGGTCATCCATTACCACGCGGTGCTCCGCAAGGCCTTCCAGCAGGCGTACAAGAATGGGCTGATCGACGCGAATCCCTTTGACCGGATCGAGCGCCCCAAGAAAAACAAGTTCCACGGTGAGAACTACTCGGAGGATGAATGGCTGACCCTGCTCAAGCTGTCGCGGGGCGACGACATCTATCCGGCCATCATGCTGGCCGGATGCCTCGGCCTGCGGCGCAGCAAGGCGCTGGGGGTGCGGTGGTCGCGGATCGACTGGGAACGGAAGACCGTCCTGCTGGATACCAAGATCGTAGAGTACACCGAAGATCATAAAAAAGTCGCCCTGCCGGTGGAGGAAATGAGAAACCAGTCCAGCCGACGTACCCTCCCGCTGCCGCCTATGCTCATCGAGATGCTGGAGGAAGAAAAGGCAAAACAGGAGTTGTACCGCAAGATGTTCAAGGGCTCCTACAACCGGAAATTTGACGATTACGTCTGCGTCAACCAACTGGGGGAGTTGATGATGCCGTCGTATGTGACCAGCCACTTTGGGGATCTGCTGAAAAAGATGGGACTGCGGAAAATCCGTTTCCACGATCTGCGGCACACCTTCGCCAGTATTCTCATCAACAACGACGTGCCGCTGATCAACGTTTCCAACTTCCTCGGTCACTCCGATATCTCCACCACGGCCAATATCTATGCCCACCTCGACAAGGCCAGCAAAGTGGAAAGCGCCAACATTATCGCTGGCATCTTCGAAACCGGCATAGCGAAAAAATGAGGCGGCCCGCGTGGGCCGCCTTACATATTTTTATAGGGTGATTTTATGAAAGACTACATGAGCGGGGATAAGCTGTACCGATTCTTACATATCTCCAAGCGCAAAATGAAATACCTGCTGGAGAATGGGTATATCCCACACCAAAACACGGGACACGCAACGCATAAGTATCGGGTGCTTGTAGAGGATGCAGAAAAATTCAAATTCCGTATGGATAATGAGGTAGGTTTCCTTGCCGAATTAAACGGTATGTTTTCAAACCGTACCGAATGGCATCCGATACCGTTGATTGAGGTGACAGAGGAAAACTGCAATGCCTTCCGTCAGTGGCTTGAGAAAGAGTGGGCAGAGTTGCCCGAGGCTTTGCCCACACAAACAGCGGCGGTACTCGTCGGACATAATCCACAACTTATAAAAGAAACTGTACTGCACGGAATTAAAATCGGTGCAGTACAGTACATACCTAAAACGGAGTTTATCGCCTATGCGGCTTCACCGGAGAAGTTAGAGAAGCCGACAAGCGATGTATATCGGGAGTTGATACGCAGGTTTAAAACGAAATAAAAGATGAGCATAATATTATCAAGTTCCTAAACACTTATGGGAATTCTAGAAAGTCGAAGTATACAGTCCCTTCCAAAATCCCGGATGCAGTATTATTTTAATATCAGGATTAAGTCTTGATTTTTCATTACGAACTATTGAAAACCACTCTCCTTTATCATTGATGTTACTTATTATTCCTGTATCATATAGATAATTCAAAAGCTCAGTCGAATTCATTCCAATAATTTCTTCATAATTTTCGTACAGATTACGAAATGTAGTAATGGTAGTAGGCTTTGAACCTAAGGTTCTTAAGAAAGCAAATAACACTTTATAGTTACTAATTTTTGGGGCTATCTCATTTGTGATTTCACTTAAAAACCACAAAGAGTATTCGCGCTCCGCTAAATTAAATGCTTTAAAGTTTAATGTTCCTTCTTTGCAACTTTCTTCTTGAATTTTAATACAGAATTGAATAATATCTCTAGGACGATGAAAGCTACGATTTACAATATATTTAAAAATATTTTTTTCATAGATATTTCCATTATCTCGGTTTCCATGCCTTTTTCGGTATTCAATATCAATAGCCTTATAATGAAATACTTGTGAAAATCCATCATTTGTCATTGCACCAAGTGAAGCATAAATACGTCGGTTAATAAGTGATCGCAAATCATTATGCTGCCACCGATGTCCCTCAACAACCCAAGAAAGAGTTTCAGAATACTGTTCCCATCGTGCACTTTCTGCATCATATCCATGTATTATGTTAAATATGTCAGAACGAATATAAATTATGCATCTTGCAATATCATTACATTTCTGATGTATAATTTGATTTATTGAATAATTAGCTTTCATTAAACTAATTAAAAACTGCAAATAATCATATGAACGATCGGAATTAGTAGTAATTTGATTATAATTCTCGTCAAGACCATCAATTTGAACCAAAAAATGAGATTTTTCACAATTGTTATAAGATATGAGATACTTAATAATTGTATCTTGAAGTATAGTATTTACATGTGACATTTCTTCATTACAATGATAATTATAGGTCTCGCTATCTCCAGACTCAGCGCAAAGACCAAGTCCGTTTATACTTAAAGAGCCATTTATTTGTTTTGCTTTTTGAATTGTTTGTCTAAAACAATCATCCAAATCTGTGCCAATTGATTTTGAAATATAGTCACGAAGGCTATTATATTGTTCATTAGCTATATGGTACTCATCGTTTACAATTAGCTTAGCCATTTCATTTAATATCATATTCTTGCAAATTGTTTGATACTGATAAGGAAGTGCAAAGCTAGGGTCTTTTAACCCATATAATTTTTCAACAGGAAAATCACCAAGCTTAACATTACTGCATAAATGACCTTTTTCCAACGAACGATTATTAATCCATGTATATAGTGCTGATTTGCCTGTGCCCTTTCTGCCAATTACAAAATACTTGGTTTTGTTTAATATTTTATTGGTATAGTCTCTATCCAAAAAATAATCGTCTAAATTTGGATCATACATACCATCTATATCACCAAAGTTAATTTTTTGAAGAAGGTTATAACTGTTTTGATTTATTGAAGACATTTGTATATACCTCCATTGTTATATTATTATACACTTATGGTAAAAGCCGCAAGGAATTCCTTGCGGCTTATTTTTGCGCGGACATAAGCCGCGTTGGCGGAAGCGGTGGGATTCGAACCCACGAGCCCGTGAGGGCTCC
>CAZSIV010000074.1:0-6200 GCA_964607135.1 uncultured Oscillospiraceae bacterium
GGGGATTTTGCCAAAGCTGCGGAAATATTTCTCCCCCTATTACCTACAACACCACGCAAAGCAAAATTGATGGAGATTTGCGGAAATTTCTTCACTTTCTTTTCAGTTCCCACACCACCGAAAATTGAAAACTGCCACACAAAACAGGTGGGATTTTCCTTTGCCTGCCTTCCACGAACAGCCTGCGGATTTGCCAAACGGGAGAGGGAATTTCTTTCTATCCCCTTTGCACGGCATAATACTGGCGATTTTTGAAAATGCCAAAAATGGGCACAAAAAAACAGGAAACCTTTTCTTGATTTCCTGTCTTGATGTGCCGTTTTATGTAACGGCGGTTATTCATGGGGCGGTGCATAGCTAAGGATTGCGTTTTTAGGCAAGTCTTGAAACTTCTGCGTGCTGCCGTCTGTATGTATCATTATCCTTCTGGCTTAATTCGCTCTCTATCTGGGCTAATTTTGCCTCAAGCTCTTTCACTTTCTTTTCATCACCAGAAGCTGACTGAATCTGCTGCTCCAACTGTTGCTTTTTTTCTTTCAGTTTTTCAATTTCCCTGTCAACTTTATCTGTATTTCCAACCCATTTTTCTGCAGGCTTTTCTTGATTATCTTCGCCTACTTTCGGCTCTTTACTATCCTCATCTGCCTTCGGCTGTTCCTGTCCGCCTGTACGGTCGGACTTTTTCGGGTCATCAAAAAAGATTTTTCGCCGGCCGTCGCTGTCTTGACCTACCCGATACAGCCCAGTAGGTTCTTTGCCCGATTTCTCACTGCTGATGTATTCATCATGTGGTTCGGACAGTTTATTGCTTTCCTTTTTTTCGGTTTCTTTCTCTGCTTCTTTTGCTTTTTCTGCCATTCTTGCATTTTGCGCTTCTCTCATCTGCTCTGCATAATCGGCATTGAAGCTTCCTTTAATTTCCATTGACATAATTTTGTCCTCCTTTTTTTCAATATATTGCAACTCATAATACATATTCTGTTCTTCGTCATTCATTAGGTATCATTTAACCCAATTGCAGTGGAATGCTTTCTGAATGCTGTGGAATGATAAGCAGCACGCTAAGAAGGAAAAAATTGTCCTGTTCTTTTATGTTCACTGCACCATGATATTTTTCCGCGACAGTTTGTATATTTAACAGCCCTGTCCCTTTTGGAAATATTTTCTTTTTTTGGCAACTATTTTCAATTTTAATCAAAATGAAATCTCCCTGTATTTTCCCGGCTACATGAATATATTTTCCTGAACCAGAATCCATGCTTTTACAGGCATTTACTGCATTATCCAAAGCATTTGAAAGAATAATTGCAAAATCAATATCACGGATTGAACAGGGATAAGGCAGAACAAGGGAACAGGAGACATCAATGCCCATATTTTCCGCTATGCCTAATTTATTCCCTATCAGAATATCTGCTATGGGATTATTTGTACTGTAAGGAAATGACAATTCCCCTGCCATTTCTTCCATATCCTCTATATACCCGGCTGCCTGTTCTGATTTTCCGTCCTGTAAAAGTTTCTGTAATACGGTTATGTGGTTTTTTATGTCGTGCCGGAATGATTTTGTTTTTTCATACCGGGTTTTTACTTCTGTAACATACTGGCTTAAAAAATACTCCTCCTGTTCAAGCAGAGATAATCTGGTGTTCAAGTGAAAATTCTCTACCAGTTTTTTGTAGGAAAACATGATACAGAACAGGCTTGCAATGCCTAAAAATTGTATTGCAAGCATCTGATAATGGTTTGCGTTCATAATTGTCATTCTGTTGTCCGTTATGATTGCATTCCCATAAATTGCATATTTGATATATACACTGATTAAGAAAATCATCAAAGTAGGTGTCAAAATCATAAGCGTATATTTACTGTTTGCCGTTTCATCACACAAAAAGAATTTATCCGTCATGTGATAACAAATAATTGTTGCCGGCAATGCCAGATACCCTAACAACATAAAAATAATGCCAACCGTTTCTTGATTGAACACTTTAGTTAGCGGGTATAAGATACATAAAACAGAGTGGAAAATTCCAAACATAAACTGCATAATCAAAGCGGTGATAACTGCATATAACACAACAGAGATACCATAGAATCGAAAAGCAGATTCTATGGTCAAAGTCCTATTATGGATTTTACAAATAAGGAATCCGCAAACGGTAAGCAGTAGTACATACACTATAAATTCTGCAATATTTCCAGTTCCAACTTTTGCAGTTATGGCAATTTCTAATACAGGAAACAGCAAATAATAGATTGGTCTTATCCTCTTTTTCAGAAATTTTATGTAGAAATAAAAGCCAGCAAACATTTGTACGCTTCCCATGATATAGCGATTGAAAAAATCTAAATAGTCCATAGCCTATGTCCTCCAGTCTTTCATATACTGTAAGATAACATTTGAAAATTCTTTGCTTCGTAAACGTGATACAGGTATTTCTTTTCCGTCCTCCATAAACACCACTCCATTTTTATAACTTCTCACATATTTTAGGTTGACTAAAAAACTCCTATGGCATTTGTAGAAGCACTTGCTTAATCTTTTTTCCAAATCCTCTATTTTTTCATAGTAGCCAATCACTTCTGACGATAATAAATGCAGATATATTTTTCTGTCTATTACCTCACAAAATACAATATCGTCAAAAGGAATCAGTCGGCTTTCATACCCAATTCGGATAAGCAGATTTTCATTTTTTGCGTTTTTTATACAGTCCAGCAAACGATACATAGTTTTTAGAAAACATTCTTCCCCGATTGGTTTCAGCAGATAATCAAAAGCCTGTACCTCAAATGCTCGAAACACCAGTTCTTTCAAGATAGTAACAAAAATCAGAAAACCTTTGAAGTCTGACTGGCGCAGTTTTTTTGCTGTTTCCATGCCGTCTATGTTTTTCATCTGAATATCAAGAAAAAGAATGTCTATGTGATTTCTATATTTTAACAATTCTTCCCCGCTTGTAAACATTGTAATCTCTATCTCCATGTTGTTTTTGACAAAGAAATCTTTTACCAAATTTCTAAGTGTTCCCAGCACATATTGTTCATCGTCACAAATTGCAACATAAAGCATACAATCACCTCTTTTCCCGGATATATTATTTTACCACTCATCAGGTACTCATACAATAAAAATGCTGTGATATGCTTTTTGAGTAGTGTCAATGGTATATCAAACCTTAGACCGATTATCTGATTGATAAGTTACGGAATAGTGTGGTGCTGGCGGTCTATCTCTTGTTTTCGGTTGCTTGCTTCTTTACCGTACATGAGCATTTGCAGCCGGATTTCCACACACCTCATCGAAATGTCTAAAAGCTGAATTGGCAGGGGTTCAGCCAGTAGTGCCCATTTACTCTGAGGGGTTTTTACAAAAGGTTTGCTTTTGTCGACTTTTTCGTTTATAATGGACGTATCAGAAACAATAAGAACGGAGGATATTATGATGTTAGTTTCCGCAAAAGAGATGCTGACCAAAGCGAAGGCTGGAAAATACGCTGTCGGCCAGTTCAACATCAACAATCTGGAATGGACCAAGGCCATTCTTCTGACCGCGCAGGAGTTGAATTCCCCTGTCATCCTCGGCGTATCCGAAGGCGCCGGCAAATATATGACGGGCTATAAAACCGTAGTGGGGATGGTCAACGGGATGCTCGAAGAGCTCAAGATCACCGTGCCGGTGGCGCTCCACCTCGACCACGGTTCCTACGAGGGCTGCATGAAATGCATCGAAGCGGGCTTTTCTTCAATCATGTTCGACGGTTCCCATTATCCGATCGAAGAGAACATCGCCAAAACCAAGGAGCTCGTCAAAATCACCGCGGAAAAGGGGATGTCCTTAGAGGCTGAGGTCGGCTCGATCGGCGGCGAGGAAGACGGCGTCGTCGGCGCAGGCGAGGTTGCCGACCCGAACGAGTGCAAGCAGATCGCCGACCTGGGCGTGACCATGCTGGCCGCCGGCATCGGCAATATCCACGGCAAATATCCGGCGAACTGGAAGGGCCTCGACTTCGGCGTTCTGGCTGAAATTCAGAAGCTGACCGGCGAAATGCCGTTGGTGCTCCACGGCGGCACCGGCATCCCGGAGGAGATGATCAAAACCGCGATCTCCCTCGGCGTTTCCAAAATCAACGTCAACACCGAATGCCAGCTGAGCTTTGCGGCCGCCACCCGGAAGTATGTCGAAGCCGGTAAAGACCTCGAAGGCAAGGGCTTCGACCCGCGCAAGCTCCTCGCTCCCGGCTTCGAGGCGATCAAAGCGACCGTCAAAGAGAAGATGGAGCTCTTCGGTTCCGTGGGCAAAGCGTAATCGCTTCCCCTTGTTTGTCAATGAATATCGCAAGTCTGCACAAAGAGGCGCCCGTAAACCGGGCGCCTCTTTTTTCTGCTTTTCACCGGCTTCCGGCTTTACAAAACCGTCTGCCCAGTGAATCTCCGCTGCCGGTGCTCTATCTCCCTTTCAGTCACGAGGAACGCGTTTGCCCCCTCAGATTTCAGCGAAGGGAGAGCGTCTGTCGGTCAATTCCGCCCGTCTCTTTTCCGGCGCCTTAATATTCTCCCGGCGCAAAGGATATGATCCGATTTTTGGTTTCATTCCAGTAAACCAGCCGGGCTTCAACTCCATCCTCTTTTGCCTGCCGCAATCGCCGAACATCAATTTAAAGCCGTCCGATTCGACTCTCCTTTTCGACGTTCCAGAGCGTGTTTTCTATTATCGACCGAGGATAGCATCCCTCTATCCCGGAAATTCAATCTTCAGCGACTCGCCTTCTACGGCTATGCCTTTGCTTTTGACAATGGAAAGCTTCTGTTCAGCGGAAAAACCGATGGTCTCGCCGTCATTTAAAACCACCGTCTCGGTGACGACGTAATTGGCGATATCCGACAGGAAGTCGAGGACGCTTTCCGGGTCGGCGCTGCTGTCGACGATCTCCATCTCGTCATAGCCGAACTGCCGCATCCCGCAGGTATAGCCGCAGACGCCTTTTTCGCTGCGGTACAGTCCAAACCACACCAGGTTGTAAATGGGGAATAGATTCTCCTTCATCATCCCGGAAAGAGGCAGGTAATAGTCCCGGGGATAGACTGTCCCATTGGCATAAACGCCCAGCACGCCCTCCTGTTTACAGCAGGATGCCACGGTTTTAACCAGCAGTTCACCCGCTTCAGCAGGCGTTAGCTCTTTTCCCATCACCGCCACCAGCAGATGGGCCTGATGCCGCCTCACCGGCTCGATGTCGTTTTTCCACAGATAGCTTTTTTCAGCGCAGCGCTCCGCCTCACCATCCGGGATAGGGCCGGGCATCAGGGAGACGGCGATGAGCGCCCCATGATAGCCGACGATGAACGTTTCGTCGTTTTCCGCCTGCTCCGAATCGTCTGCGCCGGGCTCGTTTTCGATCTGCCAGCTTTCCTTCAGCTCCCGCAGCAGAGCCTCCTTGTCCCAATTCGCCTCTTCCAGCAGGACAAAGCTCAAAAACGTTCCGGGGTTTTGTTTTCGCTCCTCGGCTTTTTTCGCCTGCTCCATCCAGTACTTTCGCACCATTTCCACCATCGCGGCCGCCTTTTCCCGGGCGGTGGATTCATCGTATTCCTCCATCTCGCTGAAGACATGACCGCAGTGTTCCGGTTCATCGCCCTCATAGCCGCCGCAGACTCCTAACAGCCACTTTCCCAGCAGGCTTTTCTTATACTTAAAAATGTAATAGTTCATCCCATGCAGTTCAAACGTTCCGGCGCACTCGATTTTGGCTGGGGCTTTTCCCAGCTCCTGAGGATGGGAAAGCCATTCCGCCAGGGATTGTCTCGCCGCATTCATCTGTTCCAGATTCATTTGCGTTTCCTCCTTGTATTATAGAGTCGTAGTTTATATAGCCCGTCTCCAAGGGTTGTGCTACACTGAAAGGGCTGCTGTGGGTTGGTTGTTTCCTCCTACCGCAAGACGGTTCCAAAAAGGCTCCGGCCACAGCCCCTTAATCATTTTTATCGATCCGGTTTGCAGAAAGCCTGCCGCCGCGGGCTTCGTCGGCATCCGAAAAGGCGGCCGGCATCCGCCGAGGAACTCTCCTTCTTCCGTTTTGCCGCCTGCCGACAAGTTATATCATATCACGTTGCAGGAAAAAAGCAAATTTTCCAGCTGTTCAGAAATAAAAATCCACCCGCATAGCGGGTGGTATTTCATATGCGGGCAAAGCCCT
>CAZSIV010000075.1:0-5396 GCA_964607135.1 uncultured Oscillospiraceae bacterium
CGACGCTGCTGTTTACTCTGCCTGTGAATCGCGACTGGCCGGTCTGGCCACAGACCGCGCATTGAGAGCGGAGGCACTCCGCACCCGTGGCCGGGCAGAGTGGCCCCGGCGGCCAGTTCGTACCCCAACGTTTTGTCTGTTTTTAGGTTATTGTCCTGCGAGACATGTTGTACAAAAGATGTGCCGCGCGGGTTATCAACACTGTTATTTGCACCACCTGCGAATCGCGATTGACAGCGGAAGCATTCCGTCCGGGTACGGGCAGGAGGAAAGGGAGGAAAACAGGATGGCAAAGCAGGTTTGGATCGACTGCGACCCGGGGCTGGATGATGCGATCGCCCTGATGGTGCTCGCCTCCCGCCCCGATGTCTTTTCCCTGCGCGGGATCACCACTGCTGCCGGGAACCAGACCGGAGAAAAAACCTTTCAGAATGCGCGGCGGCTTGCCGCCTATCTGGGATTGCGGGTTCCCGTCGCCCGCGGCGCGGACAGACCGCTTTGCCGGGTACCGCTGACCGCCGGGGAGGTCCACGGGGAAGATGGGCTCGCCGGGATGCGGGCAGGGGACGTCCTTTTGCCGGGAGATCCGCGCCCCGCGGTCGAATTCCTGCGCGATTCCCTGACCGCAGCGGAGGAACCGGCCGTGCTGATCGCCACCGGGCCGCTCACCAATCTGGCAGAGCTGTTTGCACAGGAGCCCGGGGTGAAGGAAAAGATCGACCATATCACGATTATGGGCGGCTCCCTTTCGGGCGGGAATGTCACCCCCTATGCCGAATTCAACTTCTGCGCCGACCCCGACGCGGCCCAGGCAGTGCTCTGCGCCGGCGTCCCGATCCACCTTCTCGGCCTGGATGTGACCCATCAGGCCTACCTGACCGATGAGGAAATCCGGGCCTTCGGTGGGCTCGGCACAAAGCACGGCGGGATGGTGGGCGACTTGATGGCGTTTTATGCCGCCTCTTATAAAAAGACCGGCCTGCCGGGAACGCCGGTTCACGATGCCTCCGCCGTCCTCTACGAAGCGGAGTCCACCCTTTTTCCGGGGGCGGAGGAGCTCTCCCTCGAGGTAGTGTCCTCCGGGGAGCGGATCGGGGAATGTGTCCGAAAACCCGGCGGCTCCCCGAATGTCCGCTGGATCACCTCGGTCGGACGGACAGCTTTCGTCGAAGCGCTCTTCTCCTGCTGCCGCTGAACCGGGACGGGAAATGGTGAGCGATACAACATCAATATAAAACAAAAGCCCGCTCTGCGATGAGCTTCATCGCAGAGCGGGCTTTTGACTGGGCCTGTCTATATCCTGAATTGCCGAAACGGAGTATTCCCAGGAAACCGCCGTTCATCCCATCAGCGCTTCGATTTTTTCGTAGAGTGCCGGGTATTTCTTTTTCATGTTGAGGGGGCGGAAGGTCCTGGTGTCGACCCAGCCGTGCAGGGTCGTCCCGGTGTGGAAGGGATTCTCCTCCCCTTCCCGCCGGAGGGCATAACAGAATTCGATCCGCGCCGGAGTCAGCCGGGAAACCCAGACCCGGACGAGGATTTCATCCCCATACCGGGCGGAACCGGCGTAATGGCAGCGGAGCTCCGACAGCGGGGTCATTACCCCCATCCGTTCCATTTCGGCATAGCTGAGCCCCAGCGCCTGCTCTACATAATCGGTGCGGGCGACCTCGTACCAGACCGGGTAGACGGCGTGATGCACCACCCCCATCTGGTCGGTTTCGGCGTAACGGACGACGATCCTGCTCTCTGTGGTCAACATCGTTTTCTGCTGTGCGGTACCGGGGATCAAAACCGGATCAACCAGCCGCCCTCGGTACCGCCCCTTTCTTTAGAATTTCATCCGGCGCTTGGAAGGTGTCGGCGCGCCGCTTCTCCCTTAAAACGCCGATAACACGGCGCTGCCCTTTTTCACGAAGGCGATGAATTCGTCGATCTCCGCATGGCAGGAGACGATCCGGCGGCCGCTGTACTCCTTCCGGTCGTTGACATCGATCCAGTCTCCTTCCGGCAGGTAAACGCTCCGTTCGGTCTGCCCCTCGTTTACGATCGGCGCAAAAAGGATTTCCTCCCCGAAGAAATACTGGTCCTCCAGCGTGTAGCAGACCTCGTCGTCCGGGTATTCCCAGAACATCGGCCGCATAACCGGCGCGCCGGTCTCGCTCGAAATCCGCATGTATTTCATGATGTAGGGGCGCAGCCGCTCCCGCAGCTCGACGAGGCTTTTTAGGATCGGGTAATTTTTCTCGCCGAAGCTCCAGAGCTCGTTGTCCCCGCCGCTCGGTTCGATGATGCCGGGATGGCGGTCGACGTGGCCCGCCGGCTGTTTGCGGATGCCGTGCAGCCGCATGACCGGGCAGAAGAGGCCGAACTGGAACCAGCGGACGATCAGCTCCCGGAAGTAATCCGACTCGGTGTCCCCTTTAAAGAAGCCGCCGATGTCGCTGTTCCACCAGGGAATCCCGCACATCCCCATCGACAGGCCAGATTTCACGCTCATCCGGAGCGCTTCGAAGGTGGAGTCGACGTCCCCGTTCCAGACGACCGTCCCGAATTTCTGGCTCCCGGGGAAGGCGGCCCGCGCCAGGCTGATCGGCTCCGTTTCCCCCGCAGCCTTCAAGCCGTCATAGACCAGCTTGGTGTAGTAGTAGGGGTAGAGCAGCGCCGTCTGAGCGCCGTTCCCAAGGTAGTATTTGAAATTCGAGGGGTTTTCCGGGTGCACCTCCGGCTCGGTGTTGTCCAGCCAAAAGGTGCGGATCCCCCTGTCGTAGTAATTCTTCTTGATTTTGTCCCAGACAAAGGCCGCCGCTTCGGGGTTCATCGGGTCGATCGAGGTCTGCATCCCGTGGAAGTCCAGCGTCGGGTAGGTGCCGTCCTCGTTGTGCATGAGCAGGTTGCGCTCGCTCATCTCAGCCCAGTTTTCGCTTTTGGGGTTGATGGTCGGCCAGACCGAGACGACGGGGTGGATCCCCATCTCCTCCAGCTCCCGGCACATCCCCTCCGGGTCGGGCCAGAATTCCGGGTCGAATTTCCAGTCCCCCTGCTCCGTCCAGTGGAAAAAGTCGATCACCATGGCGGAAACAGGGATTCCACGCTTTTTGTATTCCCGCGCGACCTCTAAGAAATCCTCTTGGCTTTCATAGCGGAGCTTGCACTGCCAGAAGCCCGCCGCCCATTCCGGGAAGCGCGGGGGATAGCCGGTGAGATCGCAGTACCTTTTGAGGATATCCGCGGGAGTTTCCCCGGCGTAGACCAGATAATCCGCCTGATAGGCGCTGTCCGCAACCCACATCGTGTGGTTGTTGGTGGCTTCGCATCGGCCGGGCGCGGGGTTGTTCCAGAGGAAGCCGTACCCCAGCGAGGAGCAGAGCACCGGCATGGCGGTTTTGGTGTTGTAGTGGAGGAGGGTGCTGGTGCTGCCCTTCCGGTCGAACTGATCTTCCTGCTCCTGCCCGAGCCCGTAAAGGTGCTCGCCCGGGTTTGCTTCAAAGATCATGCTGATTTTATAGTGGTCGCCCTCGGTGTGGATGGTGCGGTTGACGTAATCCCCTTCGTGCTTGGTGCGGAGGATCTGTTTTCCCTTCCGGGTATAGGTCACCTTGCCGTCCGTGAAATAATCCCCGGCGGTCACGGTGACCGAGAGGATCCCGTTTTCAATGGTTGCCGCGTTCTCGTCACCCGTGATTTTAAAGTGGTCGTTGTCGACAGGCGGCTGAAGGGTCCAGCCTTCGTCGAGGATCCTGCTGTTCCTGGTGAAGCGGCACCGGATGCAGTCCTTCCCATAGGGTTCGAGCACTGTGAGCTCGTCTTTGCGGGTGAAGATGACACGGTCCTTTTGGATGGTGATTTTTCCCATTTTCTTTCTCTCCTTTTTCAATCGATCCACCGGGCAGGGTACCCCTGCTGGCAGTTCGCACACTTAAGCGTTACCAGTTTCCAGATTGTAATCCTGCGAGATGCCCGAGATAAAAATATGAAAAGGCGCCTCGCGGGGCGGCGAACCGCCGCAGGTAATTCGCATCCGAACGTTTTACCGATTTCTGGGTTTCAGTCCTGCAAGGTTCCTGAGATAAAACAAGTACAATGTGCCTCGCGGGGCAGGGTGCCCCTGCTGGCAATTTGCACACTGGTGTTCTGCCAGTCTCTAAGGATTCGCGTCCTGCAAGGTGCCTTGAAGCAAAGCAGGAACATTGTATCCCGCGGGTTATCAACGTTGCTCTTTTCTCCGCTTGTGAATCGCGATTGCGGGCGGAGGCACTCCGCCGCGATTGTCCAGCCGGGGACACCCGGCGCGTTTGTCCTGTCGAGGTTACTCGGCTGCGTCGAGAAGCTCCAGCGGACTTGCAATTGCTATCTGATGCCGGTACCGGCTCAGGGTGGCGGACGTAAAGCCGAAGCCGTAGGTCACCGCGCAGAAATCCACCCCTGCCTGTTCCGCGCCTACCGCGTCGAATTCGCTGTCGCCGATCATCAGAACGCCGGCCGGTCCGGAAATCCCCGAAAGCGCCATCGCGAGCTCAATCACGTCCTTTTTGGTTCGTTTCTCCGCATCGTCCGAGCCGATGACCGCCGTGAAGCAGTCCGCAATCCCGAGGTGTTCGACCAGGCTGACCGCCTGTGCCTCCCGCTTGAGGGTGGCGACCATCAGGCGGCATCCCTCCGCTTTGAGGCTGCGGAGCAGAGTCTCCATCCCGTCGTAAAGGGTGCTGTTGAAAACCCCTTCCTTTTTGTAATACTCCCGGAAGAGGAGGGTTGCCTCCATCGCCTTTGTCTCGTCCATCCCGCAGATCTCCCGGAAAGAGAGATGAAGGGGCGGTCCGATGAACCGCCGAAGCTCCTGCTCGGGCAGGGAAGGTTCTCCCATCCGGCGGAGCGTCCGCCGCACCCCTTCAAAAACGCCGGGGGATGTGTCCGCCAGAGTCCCGTCCATATCAAAGATAAAATCGCTGTATTTCATAAAACTCCTTTCAGCCGGGTGGCCGCGGCGGGACAATTTCGCACACTGACATTCTACCGATCTCAAGATTGTAATCCTGCGAGATGCCAGAGATAAAAATATGAAAAGGCACCTCGCGGGGCGGCGAACCGCCGCAGGTAATTCGCACCCGAACGTTTTACCGGTTTCTGGGTTTCAGTTCTGCGAGATGCGCCTGTGCCCAGGCAGGGCAATTTCGCACACTGACATTCTACCAATCTCAAGATTGTAATCCTGCGAGGTTCCTGAGATAAACCAAGTACAACGTGCCTCGCGGGTTACCAGCGCTGTTATTTTCTCCGCCTGTGAATCGCGTCTGCCAGCGGAGGCACTCCGCCGAAATCTTGATTTCGCCAACGGGTGAGGTTATTATAACATAAATCACCATCATTCACAACACCTTAAAACCCCGATGTTTTCG
>CAZSIV010000076.1:0-5246 GCA_964607135.1 uncultured Oscillospiraceae bacterium
TAAGCTTCACCGGGATCCCCAGCGCATGGTGCTCCTCTACACGCTTTTCCAGCTCTTCGACTCGCCTCTGGTTCGACTTCGCACGCTGTGACGTCTCCACTAAGAGCCTTTCGTTTTCTTCCATTTCCCCATCCCTTTCTATACCCGCTCCTCCAGCTCGTTAATCCTCTCCCGCAGCGCCTGCCTCTGCGCCTTGATAGGGGTATATTCTGCTTCCGAAAGCCAACCCTCCATGTATTTCAGCGCCTTGTAGTCCGTCCTCGAAAGCTCTTCTTTCAGCCCCGCGATCTCCTCCAAAACCGGGCTAATGTCCTCCGGCTCCTCATATCCCGGGTTCTCCCGGACTCCTCCCCCTTCACACAGGTACTTCCCACATCTGAACCCCTCAATAAATCCTTCCGGCAGCTCTTCCTCCTCTATTTCTACCCCTCCCGGAAACCCGCCGGTCACCGCGTACCCTGTAATTTCTCCCTTTTCGTTTATCTGTAGCTGCATCCTATCTTCCTCCCTCTCTTTCCCTTCAAACTATCCCGTATATCTGGTATACGCTATACGGAGTTTCCTCTAAATGCTCTTTACCCGATACGTGGGTAATCGATTTACAGCTGGGAGATGAAAGGGTTGTTCCATTAATCTTACACCCAAAGGACGCGATAAATTGGGCTCTCTCGCTGTTCGCCCCTCCTATCCCCCGTATGTCTGTTGTCACACGGTTTGCTAAGATTGAATTCCCGCTCTTCCCCCCGTCGCGGCCTATGCACAATAGATAGCTTGTGTAACTTCGGATCTCTTCAACGGTTATGCTCCCCTCGCTCCACCAGCCTTCCCACAGCAGCTTCATTATCCCCAGGGTTTCCCTCGCTCCAAGCACCGTACTTCTCCCGGTCCCCCCGTTTGCCACGCTCAACGGGCTCCCCAGGCTCAGCTCTCCTTCTACCTCCAGGCCCCCTTTTATTTTGCCGTTCACGACGTGAGCGTCTTCATCTCCCTTGTGGGCGTCCAGCTGGGTTTGAAGGTTCCCCGCCGCATCCTCTGTAAGCTGATCCTTGATCGCTTCGAACCACTCGTTAAATTCGGCGGTGTACTGTGTCATCATTGCGTCGATGTTTACGCCGTTATACCCCGATGTAATCCCGCATACCGCCTGATTTGGCCGCGTATCTGTGATATTGGCTGCGGTAATTGAGCTCACTCCCGCGCTGACGCGCACCGTGGCGAGCTGAAACTCAAAAATCGTGCTGCTGCGCACCGGCGCAGGGGCCACCGGATTCGATTGCGGCGTCCCTTCGATGACAACTGCATTGATTGAGGATGCGCTAATATCCCACCGCAGCATAATGCTGTCAATCCGCGGCAGCGTCGCATGAGCGGCCTTCAAAGTCAAATGCTTCGGCTCATCGTTATAGTAAATGAATCCGTTCATGATCGCAGCGCCTGCGGAAACGTCTACACTCATTCCGCCGCTTGCCGAAACCATTAAGCCGTCGTCAAAAACACCGTTTTTCACAAGGATTCTGTTGACCAAGGCGACAAATTTTTCATCGTACTCCAAACCGTTAAAATATCCGTAATATTCCGACATGATCGATCACCTCTGTATCTTTAATGTTTCAGGCAAAGGATTTCCAAATACAGGATAAGTTGTTTTCGTCCCATTTTCCCAAACCTCTTCAACCTCTGTAATGCGAAAGTCTTGACGTTTTCCCCAATTCGACATTTGAAGCGTTACAACATCTCCCAGTCCATAATCTTTTCCATATTGATACTGCGAACCGGCCGAGATCGACGCCTCAAACACATCGACGCTGACATGTTCAGCCAGCGCTTCAAGTCCACGCTGGCTTAATTGCAATATGTACTCATCCTTCGTTTGTTCTCCCTGTGTGAGGTCGCGTGCGTCCACATAAAGCTCGTCCTCTCCGCCTATCCCCGCCATGGTATAGATACGGTCGTCGCCTTCTCCTTCGCCAGCAATGTAAGCATAATCGTAATGGTCACTGTCGTCGAGAATCCACGACGGCTCTATCAGATCTTCGTCCAAAAAAACGATCGGTCGGTTTTCCGTTTGATTCACGCTACGATCAATTCCATCATAAAGATACAGCGTATTCTCTCGCTGATAGAATCCGATGTTATATGCTCGGGCGAGGCTCATTTCTACATCGAGCAGGGTGTTCCACCGCCACTGCACATTCGCTTTTTGTGTGACGGACGAATCGTTCTGTGTCGGCCTTCCAAGCCCCGGGGAGCCAAAAGCCTCCGCCATCACAAGGGGGACGGCCTTGTTGACAATAAGCTTTCTCACAACCTTTTTACTCATTTTTTTGGTTTCGAGTCGACCGGACAAAATGATCTTGTCTCGGGTGATCTCCATTCTTTCAACCATTCCCCGTTCAACGCTGCCTTTAAACCAAACATATGTGCTGTAGGTTGTTATCTCAGATAGATTCTGCGGCGTATTCAAAATATGCAGTTCAAACTCGCCTACATTATAATATTTCCGCCGCCAGCGAAATGATATGAATTCGTCTAATACGATTGGAGTTCGCATAGTCGCCCAGGTTTTCTGTTGTAAGTATACTTCCATAAGCTATCCCCCCAGATAAAGCTGCGAATATGAAATGGAGACGTCGAGATACTTAAGCCCGGAATCGGCGTCATATCGTAAAAGATTATCCCCCGAATGAAGCTGAATCCAGTCGTTTACTTGATAGTTCCACAAATTGAACGGCTGCGGCTCATCCAGATATCCGGCGTATTTTTGCCCGTTCAGCGTGTTGACCGACACGCTGGAACCTGATGAAAGAAATGCATCCAGCTTGAAGGACTCCCCGGTTGAAAGATTTTGCAGGCTGGGGTTTGTCACCTCGCCGTTTACCGCTGTGAAAACAGCCTTGATCCCGATGTTGATCGACTGCGGATTGTAGATATTTTTGATCTGTTCCGACACCCGTTCTCCGATTTTAAAAGGCGAGTGCATGATAAAAGGCAAGGTCATACATTTTTTCCAGTATGCCATTTGGACCGTATTCTGAACACCTGAGAAAAAAGGGAAGGGGCAGACCAAGGAGACGTTGAATTGCCGGAATCCTTGCGAATTCGGATCGGAAAGCTCGATTGATTCAACATAGTAGCGAATGCTGCGCCGTTCTCCTGTATCCGGTTCCCAGACGAATTGGCCCGGCATACCAAAGACGGAATAGACTTGATCCCTGAGCGCCCAATAATCCTGATGTCTGACAGCAAAGGTCAAAACGAGATTCCGTTTGGGATTATGAGAACCCTGATAAACTTCTCCTGGGATATACGGCTCCGCTGTGACAACGTTGGAAGTATAGGTCATAAGTCCGTCACAGGAGACATAATAAAATGGAAAGGCGTATTGAACCGTTAGAGATTCCCCAGAATCGTTTATACAAACAATTTTCAAGCGCTCAACTCCTCAGCATTCGAATTGTGTTTCGGACATTGTTTCGGTTCAGCCTGGCAGTTTCGGCTGGAGACAACGCTTCCGGCGAATAAAAGTTGTTGGTCTGGTTCAGGGTTGTCCCGGCATTTCCCTGCGGCATACTCACCACAATCTCACGCCGGGCTGGATTGATGTTCGCATTGATCCGCTGCTCGACCGCATCGGCGATTTGACGGCCCCTTCCAGCAAAATTGGTTATTCCATATTCAAGGCCGATCTCATTTTGAAATGAATCGTTGATCCTTTTGGCGAGAACGGATGCTTGAGCTGCCGCCTCTTTGCCGGACTTTTCCGACTGGCTTTCCCAACCTTCCCAAAAATATCCCGCCAAACGGCGCATGACTCGGGAAGGAGAGTGAATCTGCATCGTATTCTTAATCGTATTGATAATATTCATTGCATCGTTGGTTGTGTTCCGCAGAATACGGGGCATCATCTCTTTCGTCTTTTCCTCGTAGCCTCTCCAGGTTTCCTCGGCGGCGGCCCGCATTTGAGGGGGCAGCGTGTCAATCGAATCTGTGAGCATATCTATAAATTTCTGCTCCTCCTCGCATACCTTCCCACCATAAAGCTTCGTTTGCGATTGCATTGTCAGCCAATAAGAAAGATTGTCCGATGTAGCTTCGTCAAATAATTTCGCGCCGTTTTGAACCATTTCGCGAAGGATCAGCTTGCGCTCGTCTGCAATTTCTCTTTCTGAAGCAGCAGCGTGTAAATCATATGCTTCCCGCGTGATCAGCCCCTGGCGAAGCTGGTCGTTATAAAATGCCATCCGGTCTTCGTGGTTGGCGGCAGCCATATCCATGGCTGCATAATAGTCCTTCCATTGTCCGACATTTTTATTATTCGCTATATTTTGCTGGTAGTACGCTTCAGAGATCGTCGCAGTTGTATTTGCGTAGGCTTCGTCTGCCATCCTTTCCTGCTCATAATATGCGTTCCGCGCGTTTCTGCACATTTCATCGTACTGCTCTTTTGTAATATTCCCGGCCTCGTACATTGCCGCTGCTTCGCCGAGAACACCTTGATACTGTGCGTTGGCGGCGGCGATCATTTCGTCCCTTGTCTCCTCTGCCGCCTTGACCAGCTCGGCTGAACGCTCCTTTGTCATGGAAACCTCTTGTTCGGCCATTACCTGAACAACTTGTTGTTGCTGCTGATACGCTTCCACCTTTTTCGAAGTGTAATCGTCGATCATCCCGATCAAATTTTGAATTTCAGCGTACTCCGATTCGGTAAAAGTTCGGCTTTGGGACGCGGCTGTATTAATGATTGTATGAATGCTATCGATTGAAGAAGCGACCTGTTCGTCATAGGTCTTGATCAGCTCCCCGGCGCTCGTCTGTTCGATGTTAAAGCCTTCTAACGCGCTGGCAGCTCCGTCTATGTACCCCTGGTATTTCTCCAGATTCGGCATCACATTTCCAAGTGCTTCCGCCAGTTCTTCCCCGGGTTTCGACATGGCTGCAACACCTTCTGAAATAGCCCAAATACTTCCAGCCAGCGCTCCGACTGTCGCCCCGGCGATTAATCCCGTTGGAGAAAAAATCGTTCCGAGCGCCTTGTTCAACAGACCCGTTTTGCCAGCAGAATCGGAAGCCGCTGTCCCGATATCCTTTATCCTGCCAGTCAATTTTGAAGCGGTGTCGATTGCGATTTTTCCTGCGTCGGTGATTTTTCCGATTCCTTTTATCAGCGGGCCTGCGGCGGCGGCTCCCAGCCCCAGCCTGATAATCAAGTCCTTGGTCCCGTCGTCCAGATTGTTGAAGGAATCTAA
>CAZSIV010000077.1:0-5236 GCA_964607135.1 uncultured Oscillospiraceae bacterium
ACTTCTTTCTCCCAGAGTCTGCAAACTAATTTGCGAAAAACTCTTGACACTACCGAAGGCACAACCTTTGGATCGCAAAAATCCGTTGGTTGTGCCTTTTTTGCGGTGACATTTTGTTCTGTATCATCTTAGCACCTTAGCGAGTAGACTGTTTATGGACGGATTTGCCCCAAACAGTAAAACCCGTTAAGTTTGCACCTAAAACCGCTATAGAACTATGAGTTTTCTTTTAGACGCATTACAGTCGATATAAGATCATCCACAGATTGATATCTTTTATTTCGATCTGTATTTGTTCCTCGATTCCAAAACTCTTTGATATCGCTATCTTTTTGGCGTTCAACATTTGTTTTTCCTGTCAGAATAAAAAAGCACAATCGGGTGAGTGCAAAAGTCTCATGACACATATCGTAGTTTGCAAATCCGACGTTAATGAGATCTGGATCGTTTAGAGAACCTTTTAATTCCGATTGCAGACTGGTTAGTGTACTATCAGGCACCTTAACCAACCCGAAATCACCGATTTTAACGACATCAACATCATCATAGTGCTTAATAAATACATTGGTTAAGCTAATATCTCGATGAAGAAGTCCCTTACTATGTATATACGATAATCCTTTACCTATTTGTGCTATTATCCTTTTTCGATCCGATAGGGTGAGCTTTGCATTCTCTCGGTTAATATACTTATATATGCTTTCATCCATACACTCCATCGTATATTGGTTATTTGCATCATCATAAGAATATACTTCGACGACATAAGGAGATTTTAGTGATTTTAACACTTCAAATTCTTGTTTAAATCTACGAAGTTCTTTAAGATCTAAATCAGCCTTAGCTCGCTTTAATGCAATTTTCATATCGTAATTTGGATCTTGATATGAAAACACATCAGCATAAGATCCTCCGCCTATTGGTTTCATATTGGCATATATCGTTCTCTTCTCAGACTTTACTGCAACTGTTTTCTCCATTTGAAATATAGGATTTAAGTCTTCAATTGCAATAGGCGTAAAATCTTCTGGAATCGTACTACCGCCACTCTTAACAACGAATCTACGGCAACGTCGTATTATATCATCATAATGTTCGCTACATAGCCTAAAAGAATATTCTGTAGATTTTAATTTACTTTTAAGTGTATCTATCACATCTATCAAAGCCAAGTAATCTCTACTGTCTTGGGCGTGAAAATATCCGCCTATATATTTTATATTTCCTTCTTCGTCATGTTGGTATCTCAGGTCACTATTGATAACCGTAAACCATTTGTTTAAGCCAGTATGAAATGCAGCAAGAAGTTGACGTAATGTTTCATTTGGCACAAAATCATATAATTCGTATAGATCATCCAGAAAGCTCAGTCCGTTTCCCGAAAGAACTCGACTTAAATAACTATCTATATGGGCCACATAATCACCTCCATTCCCAATCTTTCTGGACATTTCGTCATCTGCAAAACCTTACCTTTTCGAACAAAGTCTCTACGTGTATTTTTTGTTAGAGTCTTGCAGGATTTCAAAAACAGAATCACTTCTAAAACCGAAAGCAGCACCCAAGTCATCAGCAATCAGCGAATATGACAAATCATTGAAACTCACTTTAGGGAAATCTCGCAAGAAAGAAATTTTGCCTTTATTTATTTCCTTGTGTGCATAAGGGATCCCATATTTTTCAATATATTCTTTGTATTTATCTCCGTCAAAAGCAACAACAGTATCTCCTGCATTTTCAATTTCAAGACAAAAAGCATAATCTTTCTCTTTTAGTTTATATTGATTTGCAATATTCTCAAAAAGGCACATTCCAAAGAACAGTGCATTAAATATATCTGAACCGCTTGCTAATTGAAAATTCTCAACGCTTTCTTTGTCATAACCGAGTTCTGTATAAATATTTAAATAGTCATCTTTTCTGCTTCCGTTTGAAAGTCCTATCGGCACAGTGATTTTGCAGGACCAATCATAAAATAACTCAAATATAAAAGTTCCTGAATTAGAACCAGGTAAAACAAATTTCTGCATAAAGATTATCGATCGCATTGAATAACTAATATGTTCAAAAACTTTGTACTTGGATTTTACAAAGTCGATAACTTTATCTCTATTGGCATATACATTAAAGAAACCATCCCGCTTAGAACTGATATTTTTAAGATATATATTAGCTATGGGGTATGTTACCTTTCGTTGAAGCAGATTGTTATACGAATAGAAATAGTCTCTTTGACAGAAATCTTCTATTTCTTTTATGTATTCTTTTGAACGCTCGTATAGATATTCAATATTGCCTCTATCTGCGGGTTTAATTGGCTCTTTGCTGCTTCCACTACGTACATAAATACTACCATTGCAAACATAAGGAGCATTGCGACCTTCATATACATAGACAAGCAGTACACCAGATTTTTTATTTTCAGGCATTGTCAAGAAACGAGTGCTAAACTCCGGCATAGGTGATATACGTGTCGCAATTTTTCCGATGCGTTGGCTGTAGTCCTGTTTATCTATCGGTTTAATTTCTTTTGTTTTATCATCTATGCCTACAATTAGCCAACCGCCTTCACAGTTAGCAAACGATGTGATTTCTTTTGCCAACTGCGCTTTTCCGCCATCTTCAAGCAATAATTTGTATTCGACGTGATGTCCTTCATCACAATCTACAAGTTGCGACAGATGACTGAATTTAACTTTTTCAATTGTCAATGGTCGCCCTTTGCTATCAGAAAACGGTGAATACATTTTACTTATACCTCCCACACCGTTTCGTCGCCGCAGATGTTGCGGATTTTTAGGCGAAGCGGTTTTTGTTCGCAGCGGATTTTTCCGTCCCAGAAGTCCTTTGTTTTATTTCCGTTTACAACGACAAAACCGTTTTTGTCAATCTTGATTTCGCCGTCGGAATGCCACTCACCTTCGCTGGCAGTGCAATCAACGCTCAAGAACTCTATAAGTTCCAATCCGTCCTCACTGATTTCAATCGGCTTATAGGGCTTCTTTGCCGAAGAATTAAGAAGTGCTTTTTGGTTGAACTCAGCTATTTTTGAAAGCACACGGTCACTTATAAATTTATCAATGGCAACAGCATACCCTCCGAATAAATCATCGTGTGTTTCTTGGATGTGAAATTCCGCATAATCTTCGATTATGACATCATCAAGAACTGTTTTGAGGTCTCTCAGTTCAATTTCAATATTTGTGCTGTCATCTTCTTTTATAAATTTTTGAATCTCGGCTTCATCGGTAATATCTATGTAGTAGACAATAACTTTCTTGATATTGCTGTCCAAATCGGGTATAGCCTGATGAATAATTCGGTTCATCATGACCTTATCAAGTAGTTTTGAACTGCTGTCCATAAGATTTGGTACATATACGGGAACTGTACCGAGCTTGCTATCGGAAATTGCACCTTCCCAGAAGGAATCGAGAGAATCTTCATTTTTTAGTCCCGGAATCAGCGATTTGATTTTGTCCATAGTCTGTACAGGGTTGCGATAGAGCTGCACACCGTCTTTAATTTCAAGCACATCAAATTCTGCACCGTCTGCTATCAGGCGGTCACGGGTTGTTTGGATAGAGTTAAGCCCGATGTCGCAATGAATAAACTTACGATTAAGTTTATTAGCTACAGCAGCGGTGACACCGCTACCACCAAAAAAGTCAGCAACAATCATATTCTCGTTTGAAGATAACGTTAAGGCTCTTTCTAATAACTCTTCAGGTTTTTGTGTGGCGTAATTAACTATTTCGTTATTGCTACCTTTTAATGTTGAAATGTCTGTCCACAAATTATTTATAGCCTGACCTTGATACTCGTCAAGATAAATTTTCTTATATATTTGCTTGTCTTTTGAGTCTGGAAAATGCAAATAACCTAAACGATCTAACTCTTCCATTTTATCACGGGTGATTGCCCAACCGTTAGGTGGCATTTTGTAACCTTTATAATCGTACATTAAGTTTGGGCGAGGATTTGGGCTTCGCATAACAGTAATCATATATCGTCTGCCATCTTCGTCAGCATATTTGAACTGTTGATTTATATATTCTTCGGAAGCTTCTGTGTAAACCGGATTAATAATATACTCGGAAGATTTTGCATACCAAAAAATATTATCATACGCAACAGAAAGAGAATTCATCGAGCCTAACGCAGTGCCGCCTTTTCGACGCCATACAATTTCATTTATACAATTTGCTTCCCCAAAGATTTCATCCAAAAGGATTTTTACATAAGCACCGATATGATAATCTAAATGAACAAAAATTGTGGCCGTTTCACTCATTACGGACTTAATTGCCACAAGATTTTCGTACATCCAGTTGAGATACTTTTCTTTATCCCAAACATCGCCGTACATCTTTTCCTCAAAAGCTTTCAATTCGTCAATATCAAGCTCCTGTTCGGCTTGAGCGATAGCTTCGGCTACTTTTGGATTGCGGCGGATATAGACTTTCTTGGCATAATCGGCACCGCTGGCAAAAGGAGGATCAATATAAACAAGGTCAACCTGAATACCTTGCTCTTTCAAATAAGCACAAGCAGATATACATTCGCCACGAATGACCATATTGCCGTCGGCATTTTCTCCCACGGTTTCCTGTTTTTCCATTTCATACAAGGGCATACCACGCTGAAGCGTCATCGAAATATCGTCAGCACCCTTGTATCTCAATATTCTGTTAAAGTTACCGAGCACAGCTTGTCCCTCAATCGGTTCCGGTATAAACGGTACATATTTAATCGGCATTATGCTTGACCTCCGTTTTTAAGTATTGAATTTGCTACACCTTCTGCAGCTGCTGTAATAAATGCAGTTGAGATAGTCTTTATCGTATCAAAGACGAGTGGCAAGCCTTTTTTGGCAATGGCATCTTTTGTCTTTCTCCAAATTGAGTTATCACGAACTTTATCCAAATAATCATTACCAGCCCACGTGAGCGGACCTACGCCAAAAGAATAAATTGTGTTGTCAGCATATTGAGCTTTATAATCGGAAATTAATCCTGCTTCGTAAAGAATTTTACAATGATAGGCTATAGTTTCAGTATCATAACCCTCGACTTTCAAATTATAGATGGCGGTTGATACGTACTGCTTTTCGATTTCGAGCAAGATTTCTCTAACTAAATCCATATTTCGCTTCATCTTCAATCCTCCTTGAAAAACTCACCGTACTGTAAAGTTAAATGAAAGTTGAAGACCCGTCAGCCTAGATGGTACAATG
>CAZSIV010000078.1:0-5015 GCA_964607135.1 uncultured Oscillospiraceae bacterium
AAAAATACGAATACGGAGAACGCGAACCTAATATAGCTACCTTTATTGCCCTGGCCGATTATTTCGGCGTAAGCCTTGATTATCTCTGCGGGCGCACCGACAAGCCCGAGATCAACAGGTGAGGAACTAAGCTTATATCACTGAGTATTTAATATATTGTAATTATCTGATATATAAGTTAAACTTATCAAAATAGGAATAGTTTTCATCTATTTTGTCGTGTCAATTTTGTAGAAGGAGGAGAGTTCATGGACTTTATTGACCAGATCAAACAATTTTCGGCACGTATTGAAAAAATGAAAGACGGTATTCAAACGGAAGAAGCAACTAAAACTTCTTTGATTATGCCATTTTTTGCTACTTTAGGTTATGATGTCTTCAACCCAGACGAATTTGTGCCTGAATTCACAGCGGATGTTGGTATTAAAAAAGGGGAAAAAGTTGACTATGCAATTATGAAGGATGGTAGCCCTATTATTCTGATTGAGGCCAAATGGTGCGGTGAAAGTCTGAATAAGTATGACTCTCAACTCTTTCGCTATTTCGGAACGACTAATGTCAAATTTGCGATTCTGACTAATGGTATCATATATCGCTTTTACACTGATCTTGACGCTCCGAATAAAATGGATGAAACCCCGTTTTTAGAAATTGACATGCTGAACATCCGGGACAACCAAGTGGCAGAATTAAAGAAGTTCACCAAAGCTTCTTTTGATATCGACGCCATTTTCGATACAGCTTCTGAGCTGAAATACTCTAATGAATTCAAAAAAGTATTAGCAGATGAACTACAAAATCCGACTGATGATTTTGTGAAATATTTTTTGGCGTTTACTTATACGGGTATGAAAACTCAGAATGTAATCGATAAATTCCGACCAATTTTGAAAAAAGCCCTTAATAATTACATAAGCGAGCTAATGAGTGACAAAATTCAGTCGGCGCTTAATAATAGTGTGGAAAAAACGCAACCGGATGAAAAATCTGAGTTGGATGATACGGAACAAGTTGAAAGCCAAGTACAAAAATCAATCGTTACAACTGATGAAGAGCTTGAAGCTTATTTCATCGTAAAAAATTTGTTAAAAGATGTTGTCCCAATGTCCGACATTGCATATCGTGATACCGTATATTATTTCAATATTTTGTATAAGGACAATGCTCGAAAATGGATTTGTCGCTTGATTTTGACAGATACGCAAAAAATATTAATGATACCAGATGAAAATAAAAACATTATTAAGTACCACTTAGAAAATATTTACGATCTTGAAAAATATAAACAAGAACTATCTGACGTACTTAATCGTTATCTTTAATTTCAGAATCCCCCTACCCCGCTCCGGCGGGGTTTTTATGTACCTACGCTGAGGAAACACAATTTGTAACTTAAAAAGTTACTCGGACGATAAAAAAATATCTACAGGGTTACTGATATGTAATATATTGATCATTTTTTCGACCTCATCTGTACCAAACACCCCGCGTTTTAGTTTTCTGCTAAATGTTTGCTCCGAAAAGCCCAATTGTTTTGATAGCTCTTTTTGCGTTAACCTGTTTTTTACAATCTCAGCTTTAAGTAAATCTCGATTCATTATCTCACCTCCCGCTATTGACAAGTAACTTTTTGGGCTACTCATATATTATCATCTAATATGTAACTTGTCAAGAGATTTTTTAAAATAAAATTAAAACACTTGTAAACTCAAAAGTTATTTGTTATAATCGAAATACTAAATATAAGGATTGATTATAATGACTATAGGCGAACGCATTAAAATGCTAAGAAAAAAGAAACTATTGACACAAGAAGAGATAGCAAAACAACTAAATATTGGTAAGCAAGCGATTCATAAATACGAAAATGGTATTGTAACTAATATTCCTTTAGATAAGCTTGAAACGATAGCCAAAATACTCGACACCACCCCCGCCTATCTCATGGGCTGGGAAGACGATACCGACACAAAAAAATCCCCCTCTATAGCAGAGCGGGATTTCGATTCGATGATTGAAGATATTGCAGCCGGTGGCGAAGATCGTGAAGGGGTTATCATGGCAAAGGGCGGTAAAGGGCAGAAGCGGATTATTCTCACTGAGAACGACGACGAAGCGGATTTCGCCGCCGAAGCAATCAGGCTGTTTCGCAGAAGTCAAAAGAAAAAGTAAGAAGTAAAATATTGACAAAGTTTTCCAGTGACTTTTGATATAAAATGTATTATTCTTGTGGTATATAATATAATTTGGAGGGATACCACATGGATAATAAGAAAAACATCCAGAGGATTGCCAACGAGTTTGTTTTGAGGAACGAGTTAGTGTACCCGCTCAGAGTGGAAACCCTTTTAAGACTTTGTGAGAAGCTGGGAATTAAAGTCAATTCCTACAACCGCGCCCGGGCAAAAATCGAAAAATATCATTTGGAAGCATATACCGAATCATATGACGCTTTCACGATTATTGGCGAGGAAAGCAGTATGATCTTTTTCAAGGACGAGCTGGCATATGGAGACAAAATTTTTACCATTCTGCATGAGATCGGCCATATTGAGCTCTTTCATACTTTTAATGGAATCATGGGGAAATCAGAGGACAAAGAGGAAGAGGATTTACAAGAAAAAGAAGCCGATATTTTTGCTTATTATGTGGCGGCGCCGCTTTGCCTTCTTCGGAACAAACGAGCTTATTCACCTGAACGAATCCAAGCTTTAACACTACTGGAAAAAGAGCAGGCAAAGGCCGTTTCCGAAATGATTTCGGAAAACACCGATACAAATGACGAGCTGGAACAGAAGATATTAAAGCAAAACGCCCGACGGAAAATAAAGTCCAGCTCCCTGTGGATTTTTGTGATTATTTGTTTTGTATTTTCTGCCGGAATCCTTACCTTTGTCTTAGCGGACGCAAGCAGGGAAAGCCGGATTGTCTCCGATCCGGCCGGAATCTCTTCGGAGCAGCAGAATGTTTCGGTCGCCGCGCCGGTGGATCCGTCCTCTTCCGAAGCGCCGCCTGCCGGTGAGGAAACGGGCGATATGGTATACATCAGCGTGAGTGGCTCAAAATACCACTTTCCGGGCTGTCAATACATAAACGGGAATATGGTCAGGGTAACGCTCAGCGAGGCTGTCAGGCAGGGCTACGGGCCGTGTAAACGATGTGGGAAAGAGGAGTAAGACATGCCGATCTATAAAATGAACGAGTTTCTGAAAAAGTGGTTATTGTAAATTGCAACAACCACTACACACAGTTAGAGCAAAAATAAAGAATCCCCGTCAGTGCTGCAACACCAACGGGGAAAGTGACCAATCAAACAAAACCGGATGAAGCGATTATGAATGATTCCATACGGTCATTCTTATTATATCACTTCATTTCCGGTTATGCAAGAAATGGAGTGATATATTTGAAAATCAAAGACTTAACAGGTCAGAAATTTGGACGATTGACTGTTGTTTCTTTTGCAGGAAAAAACAAGTACAACCGTGCAATGTGGAAATGTGTCTGCGAATGTGGAAACTCAAAGTCAGTAAACGCCAACTCCTTGCAACAAGGCAGAACAAAATCTTGTGGATGTCTTGATAAAGAAAAACATACGTTACAACCAAATAGAGTGACTCACGGCGAATCCAAAACAAGATTATACAGGATTTGGAAGAATATGATTTCCAGATGTTACAACTCTAACACCAAAAGCTATCAAAAGTGGTATGGGGCAAAAGGTGTCAAGGTGTGTGATGAATGGAGATATAACTTTTGCAAATTTCGTGACTGGTCTATTCTTCATGGCTACAAAGATAATTTGACAATTGACAGAATCAATCCCTATGGTAATTACGAACCTAATAATTGCAGATGGGCAACCCCTAAAGAACAAGCTCGTAACAAGAGAGGGGGCGATTCCCATTAAGAATCCGAACGGCTTCGGCACTGTAACAAAGCTGTCGGGGAACAGGCGAAAGCCCTATATTGTGAAGGAAGGCGTATCAGGAAGGCAGAAGCCCATAGGGTACGCCGCCACACGGGAAGAGGGGCTGATAATGCTCGCCAATTACAACGCAAACCCATGGGATATTGAAGCAGACAAAATCACCTTTCAGGAGCTCTATGAGCTGTGGCTTGAAAAACGAGCCGCGAAATTGGGAAATTCAAGCAGAAGCTCTTTAAAATCGGCCTATAAGCACTGCTCCAAACTGAATTCGTTAAAGTATAAGCAGATCAAATCATATCAAATGCAGGACTGCATTGATTCCTGCGGCCGCAGTTACTCCACACAAGGGGCAATCAAAAATCTTTTCGGGCACCTTGACCGTTTTGCAATGGAGCTCGATATCATATCAAAACGCTGTTCCGATCTACTTACGTCTGAACCAATACCCGAAACAAGCAAGAAGATTTTTACCGATGAAGAAGTTTCCCGGCTGTGGGAGAATCAAAATCTTCCCTGGGTTGATTCTATTCTCTTTTTCCTTTATACTGGTTTTAGAATTTCAGAAATGATCGACCTGCAACTCTCCAACATTGACCTTGAAGCCGGAACCATGACCGGCGGAACAAAAACGGCGGCTGGAAAGAACAGGCTTGTCCCCATCCACTCTAAAATTCAGTACATCGTTCAAAAACGGGTAAAACAATCCAAGAGTGGATATTTGTTTGAGTATAACGGGAAGAAGCTGAAGCAAGCTCAATATAGGACTTTGTGGGCTGAAATCATGGGGAAGCTGGGAATGCAGCACACTCCCCACGAATGTCGCCACACGTTCAGGAGCCGCCTTGATTCAGCCGGGGCAAATAAGGTCTGCATTGATAGGATCATGGGGCATAAATCGAACGGAACAGGGGAGCGGGTTTACACTCACAAAAATATAGAAGAACTCAAAATGAACATTGAACTAATAACAAATTAGTAACAAAAAAAGGCGGAAATCCCATAATATCAGGGGTTCCCGCATTCCTTTTCTTTATTATAACACATTCGAGCGGAAAAGTCAGCGTATTCATACAATTTTAATTTT
>CAZSIV010000079.1:0-4660 GCA_964607135.1 uncultured Oscillospiraceae bacterium
AGAGGACTGCAAACTATGTCTCTTTTTCTTTTTGCGAAACTTATTCTACCTTATCTTCATATTGCCCAACGATCAAAACTTATCCCATGATGTTTACTTTAACACACACAGAATTTTGTATAAAATTTTACATGCGCTCTAGGAAGGAATATTTAGAGCTTCAGGAAAGGGATGGAAAAAGAAGAAAAAATGTAAAAGATAGATTGAAAAAGAAGTACGATTATGTTAAAATATGTCACGTGTGAAGGGACAAAAGTGGAAGACAGCTTTGAAATCAGCGTTTAGAAGTATTGCGTTTCTTTTAGTTTTTCAGGATGATCCGTTTTCCGCTTAAAGCTTAAGGAACGCGTCGTGAAATTTAAACCGTTGATTGACCGAGAGAGCCAGCAGCCCTGTGCCTATCCGGTCAATTTTATTTTTAATGAAGCGCCGCTTCATTATCCAAAAGGGAAGGTATGTTATGGCAAAAAACAAAAAATCGAACATTCTCAAAAGCCGTTCCAACGGTACGTCTCCCGTCCGCTACAAGGATATCAGCAGCGATTCTGGCCGCGGAAAAAAATCGAGGTCAGGGAGAAAAAAATGGTCCCGCAAGAAAAAGGCGCTGGTCATTTCGCTCAGCTCTGTCGGCGCAATCCTCGCGATTTGTATCTCGTTGTTTTTCTACATATTCGGCGGTCTTTCGATGAATTCCATTTCAAAAGATTTGGTGGATCTCGGAATCGACGCGCTGACAGCGGAAAAATATAAAAACAGCGGCATCACCAATATCGCGCTGTTCGGGATTGATCCTACGAGTGCGACCTCACATACCGGCCGCAGCGATTCCATTATGATCGTGTCGATTAACCGGAATACCGGGGAAATCAAAATGACTTCGATCCTGCGGGACAGCAAGGTTGCAATCGACGGCCACGGTGAAGAAAAGATTACCCACGCCTACGCATATGGCGGCCCGCAGCTCGCCATTAAAACGCTGAACCAGAATTTCAATCTCGATATCAAAGATTACGTCACAGTGAATTTTGCTCAGCTTACATCCATTATCAATGCATTAGGCGGCATCGACTTAGAGATTACGAGCGCTGAAGCGGGCCAGATCAACAGTATGGTGAAGGGTTCTAATATGAGTGCAGGAACGGTTCATCTAAACGGTGAGCAGGCGACCGCTTACTCCAGAATCCGTAAAATTGACAGCGATAGTGTGCGCGCTGACCGTCAAAAAAAAGTTTTGGAATGCATGCTTGCCAAAGTCAAACAAAAAAATGTGTTTGAATATCCTGCGCTGATCAGCAATATGATGTCGATGTGTGAAACCTCGCTGAACTACGGCGATTTGATGGGCTATGTACCGCTTTTGAGCAGCGATTTGTCGATTATTCAAAACACCGTTCCAAATAAGGAAGACAATGCGATAGGTGGTGGAAATCCCTGGGTTTGGGTGTACGACTTGGATGCGGCAACCAACCGGCTGCACAGCTTTATCTACGGCGAAGAACAGAGCAATTAAAAACTCTTTCATCTCTATCTTCGCCCGTCATTTCTCAAAATCAAAGCTGTGCTCTTAACCCAAATTTTTCAAATTTCTTTTACTTCACAGGCGGTATGAACAGCTCCATAAAGGCCTGGCCTAATGTCCGCAGCGGCTCCCTAAAGGGAGCATCGAAAAAATCGGATAATCGCACCGTTGTTATTGACAGCTCCCTCGCTTGGGGAGCTGTCTCTTTTTGCTCTATCGTACCGGCTTACCCGTGAATTCTTTAATGCTGGCCTAGCAGTTTGCCATATCTTTTGTAATTGTTTCGCCCATACCTTTAACGGCGCCTTTATACTTTTCGACTGTGTCCATTTAGTACTAAATGCCTGTTCATTTTTCACTTTCGTTTTGTATGTCGGTCGAATATCACCAGACCGCTCTTGCTTGAGATATCCCATGAAACTCGATACCGCAATTTCGGGCGGGATTTCCATAAGCATATGTACATGATCTGGGCACACTTCTGTCTCCACTATCTTTACTTTCTTCCGGTTGCACAGTGTTCTTAGGATTTCTACTATTTCCCGGCGCTTTGCTCCATAGAACGCTTTTCTCCGGTATTTTAGGGCAAGCATTACATGGTATTTACAATTCCATGTAATATGCGTTAAACAATTCTGGTCATTCATCTCGAAAGACCTCTTTTTGTCTGCATCATCGGCATTAGCTCTCTTTTGAGCTATTCGCCCAGCGAGCGGCTTTCTTCATGCAAAAGGAGCGGGCTCAGTCGAGCCCGCTCCTTTTCCGAATAATTCCATTTCAATTTTATGATTGCTCCACCGTCTTAGACTTTTTGGAACGATAATAGAAGAACAGCAGTGCAGCAACCAACAAAACCGCACCAACTCCCAAAGCCAGCCAGCCGTTTTCGGTAAATCCGGCGATGATATAACCGATGAAGCAGAAAGCTGCCACCAAAAGCGCATAGGGAAGCTGGGTGGAAACATGCTCGATGTGGTTGCAGTTCGCACCGGTAGACGCCAGAATAGTGGTATCTGAAATCGGCGAGATATGGTCGCCGCAAACAGCGCCCGCCAAGATAGAAGAGACCGTGATGATCAGAAGCTGGCTTTCTACGCCGCCAAAAATTGCAATGGCAATCGGGATCAGGATTCCAAAAGTCCCCCAGGAAGTCCCGGTCGCAAAAGCGAGCCCAAGGGCAATCAAGAAAAAGGCAGCTGGAAGAATGGCGGTTGCCAAAGCGGTCTCCTGGACAAAGTTGCTGACGAACCCGCCCGCATTCAGGTAATTTTCACCGCAGACACCGCTCAGCGTCCAGGCGAAGGTCAAAATCAAGATTGCGGGAACCATCGCCTTAAAGCCCTCTGTAAAGCTTTCCGCAAACTCTTTGAAGGTGATGATCCTGCGCGGGATATAGAGGAAAAAGATCACGAGAATGGTAAAGAACGAACCGAAGACCAGCGAAAGGGAGGAATCGCAGTTTGCAAACGCCTCGATGATGTTCGCCCCCTCCAGGATGCCGCCGGTATAGAGCATCGCCGCAATGCAGAGCACGATCAAGGCGGCGATCGGGATCACCAGGTCGAACACCCTGCCCCGCCGCGGCTTTTCGTCCGCGGCTGTTTCGACCCTCGAAGCGGTAAATTCATCGTCCCCCTGATGGGTCTCATTGTAGCGCTTCATCGCCCCGAAATCGAAGTTGAAGATAATCAGAAAGACCACCATCAGGATGGTGAGCAGCGCATAAAGGTTAAACGGTATTGTCTGAAGGAAGAGGCTGAAGCCGTCGATATCGCTCCCCTCCGGCAGGCTGGAGCCGACAGCGGCTGCCCAGCTGGAGATCGGCGCGATGATACAGATCGGCGCCGCAGTCGCATCGATGATGTAAGCGAGCTTTGCGCGGGAAATCCGGTGGCGGTCGGTCACCGGCCCCATGACCGTTCCAACGGTCAGACAGTTAAAGTAGTCGTCTACAAAGATCAGCGCGCCCAGCCCCGAAGTGGCAGCAAGGGCGCCCTTACTGCTTTTAATGCTCCGCGAAGCCCAGTTTCCATAAGCACGGGAAGCCCCCGACTTGCTCATGAGGGCGACGATCATCCCCAAAAGAACCAGGAATATGATGATGTTGGTGTTTCCGCCCACCTTTTCGCTCATAATCGTAAAGGTGGTCTCCAACGCGTCCAGCGGCTGAAAATTGGTAAAGAACAGCGCGCCGGACAGGATGCCGACCAGCAGCGAAACATAAACTTCTTTTGTGATCAGCGCGAGGACGATTGCAATGATTGCGGGCACTAAGGCCCATATGGTTTCCTGCATATGTTTCCCCTTCCCTTTCATTTTTGCCGTCGGAACGATCCCCGGCTGTCAAAGACAGAGACCTGCCTTCAGAAGCAGCGCCAGCTCATCTTTTCCGAAGCGCTGAGCATATCTGTCTCGACCAGTCAGAGAGATCATCCGACACGCGTTTATTTTTGCACCGCTTCCCCGACAGCCTTGCCGGCCAGCCGGTAGGTGGTCCATTCATCCATCGAAACTGCGCCCATCCGCCTGTAAAATTCAATCGACGGGGTGTTCCAGTCTAAGCAAGTCCACTCCATCCGCTGACAGCCCCGGCGTTCCGCCTCAGCGGCCACTGCCTGAAACAGCGCTTTTCCGATTCCGAGGCCGCGCTTGTCCGGATCGACAAAAAGGTCCTCTAAATAAAGCCCCGTGCGCCCGATAAAAGTGGAAAAATTCTCGAAAAAGAGTGCGAAGCCCACCGCCTGCCCATCATACTCCGCCAAAAAAACCTGGGCCGCTCCCCTGTCGAACACAAACTCTTCCAGCGTTTCCACGGTGGCCACTACCTGGTCGGACATCTTTTCGTAATCCGCTATCTTTTTGATAAAGGACAAGACAAGGGCTGCATCCTCTTTCTGCGCAATCCGGATATTGAGACGAGAACTCACAAAAGCTCCTCCTGTTTCTGATGATGTCATCGGCGGGCAAAATACAGCGTTCCGGCTCGGAACCGCCGCATCTAAACTGGATATTTTATACAGTTAATAGAATAACAGAAAATTCTTCAAGATTCAACAAAAAATTAAAAGTTTCCCCTCGGTCTATTGCCAAAATGTTTCCGTCCTGTCATGGAATCACCCTTGTTTTTCGGTCCAGGCCGTG
>CAZSIV010000080.1:0-4217 GCA_964607135.1 uncultured Oscillospiraceae bacterium
GGATCGTCCCGGCCATGAAATCAAATATAATAGCTGCTTTGCAGATATTATACCCTCAATTTCCAGAAATTTCAACTTTTCAATCGAATCGAAAGCGCGCTCTTTAAAAAATTTTAATGAAGCACAGGGGACGAACGGCTTTTTTCGATTGACTTGTCCGGTGTTTTGTTCTATGATTAAAATGAGATTTAAATAGGCGGGTGGAACTATGAAGTTTAAATGGGATAAGAGTTATTTCGGTATTGGACTGACGGCGTTTATCGTCATCGCTTGCAGCATCCTGTTTTTTATGGTCATCAATCGCTTTGATGTAATCATATCAGGCTTCAACATGGTCATCAATATTATGATGCCGATGATTTTGGGGATGGTTATCGCTTACCTTCTCAATCCGCTTTTAAATTTTTTCGAGCAGGTTTGCTTTAAAAAGATTCAGCCCCAGTTAAAGTATTCCAAAATTCGGCGTGGATTGAGCGTCACGTCAACCTTTGCTCTGATTATTCTGTTACTGGCGGGCTTTTTCTGGCTTTTGATCCCGCAGCTGGTTGAAAGCGTCACTTCCCTTGCCAAACAGATTCCAGGCTATCTCGACAGCGCCAAATCTTACCTGGATCATTTCTTTCAGGAAAACAAAACCCTATCCGAACTGTTCAGCATCAATATTTCAGAGCTGTTTGACAACTTAGAAAATATGTTCAACATGGTGCAGGAATACCTCCCCTCCTTCTCTGATATTTTAGACAACGCAACCAAAGGCGTGATGGGCGTATTCTCCTCGCTGATGAATCTGTTTGTCGGTTTTGTGGTCGCCATCTATCTGCTCTACAGCAAGGAGCGCTTTGCAGGGCAGGCCAAAAAGGTGATGTTCGCCCTTCTGCCCCGCAATCTCACCCTCAAAATCATCGACCTGCTCTCCCAGACCGATAAAATGTTCAGCGGCTATATTTTCGGCAAAGTGGTGGAAGCTTTCTGCGTAGCGGCTCTCTGCCTCTTAGGGTGCACTATTTTGGGACTGCCTTACGCGCTGATTGTCAGCGTCATCATGTTTGTTTTCAACCTGATCCCGTATTTCGGGCCGCTGATCGGCGCCATTCCCTGCACCCTGTTGATTCTGCTGGTCGATCCGCTCCAGGCGCTGTGGTTCGTCATTTTGATCTGCGTTTTGCAGCAGTTTGACGGAAATGTCATCGGGCCGATGATTTTAGGCAGTCACACAGGGCTCACCTCTTTCTGGATCATTTTTTCCATCTTCCTGTTCGGAGGATTGTTCGGCTTTGTCGGCATGATTATCGGCGTTCCTGTCTTTGCGGTGATCTACTCGCTGATCCGCGCTCTGGTGGAAAAACGGTTGAAGAAAAAGGGGATGCCCCTTTCTACAAGAGATTATATGCGGATGGCGCACGAAACGCCGCCGGACGCCTTGGTGATCGTCGAGACAGAACCCAAGGAGATTCGCAAATTCAAAGTCCTGCACCGGCATAAAAAGGGAGAGGATCCAAAGCCGGCGTCCAAGCAGGATTCCTCGAAAGACTAAACCAAACCGCGGAAATTTTTCAGACCAGAAAAGAACCTCAGCCTCGTTCTGGGGTTCTCTGTTTTAATCCCGTATATTGGCCTTTCACAGGGAGAAGGCAAAAACAATCTAGAGACAGAAACGGAGTATTATTTTGATTCGTATATTAGCAATCGGCGACGTAGTGGGAAAAGAAGGATGCGCTTTTCTGCGCGAGCATCTTCCGAAGCTTCGAAAAAAGTATGAACTGGACATGGTGGTGGCAAATGGAGAAAACTCTGCGGTGGGAAACGGCATCCTCCCCTCCTCGGCGGAAAGCCTCTATGCCAGCGGCGTAGACGTCATTACAACCGGAAACCACGTTTATAAACGGCGGGAAATCTATTCCTATTTGGACGAGAATCCTTTTATCATCCGCCCCGCCAATTATCCGGAGGGGGGATATGGAAAAGGAATCTGCGTTTTCGATGCCGGAAGTTTTCGGGTGGCGGTCGTCAATTTGCAGGGGACAGTTTATCTGGACAGCCTCCCCTGCCCTTTTCGGACAATGGATCGAATTTTGAAAGAGATCGACACTCCGTTGGTCCTGGTCGACTTTCACGCAGAAGCCACCAGCGAGAAAAATGCGATGGGCTATTATTTGGACGGCCGGGTCAGCGCCGTGTTCGGCACACACACCCATGTGCCGACAGCGGATGAACGAATTCTCCCCAACGGAACGGGATATATCACCGATCTCGGGATGACCGGGCCAATCGATTCGGTTTTGGGCGTCAAACCGGAAAACGTACTGAGCCGTTTTCTTACGATTCTCCCCACCCGTTTCGAAATTGCGGAATCTGCCTGCAAAATGGATGGAATCTTGTTACAATTAGACAAAAACAACGGAAAGTGCTGTGACATTTCACGAATTTGTGTCATTTAAGAAATTTCTGCCGCCAACCCCTTGTCAATTCCGCTTTTTTATACTAAAATAATAATATCCTGAGAATGTATATCAAATTATATCACTATTGTGTCATAATTCGATGATTTAAGAAGCAAGGAGGGTCCAGAAATGAACGTGCTTAAAGTTTCAGCGAAATCCTTACCAAACTCTGTAGCGGGCGCAATAGCCGGAGTTATCCGTGAAAGCAATGAAGTTGAAATTCAGGCTGTAGGAGCTGGAGCAACCAACCAGGCGATCAAGTCTATCGCTATCGCCAGGGGCTATCTTGCACCGACCGGCGTCGATCTGGTCTGCATCCCCGCATTTGCAAGCGTGGAGATCGACGGTGTGGAGCGCACCGCAATCAAGCTGATTGTCATGGCTCGCTAAATGTCTCTCAGAGACGATTCCGGTTGTCAATTGTTTGACAACCGGGATTTTTATATTTCTCCGCCCTGTCAATTTCTATCCGAGCAGTTTTTCTGTGCCAATTTAAAGCGGTTATGCTCCCCCTCGCCAACTGTAAAAGTCAATGCTTTTCTTTAAAAATTACTGCTTGACTTTTTATTCTTTTTATGAGATAATAAATTTCGGACAATTTGATCCTGCGGATATGGCGGAATCGGCAGACGCGCTAGATTCAGGTTCTAGTGGTAGCAATACCGTGTGTGTTCAAGTCACATTATCCGCACCAGATAGAGTCTGGACGCAATTCGCGTTCAGACTCTTTTTGTTTTAGAAAAGCTCGAGGGCTCTCGTTTAAGCCGGTAGCTTTTTATTGTCTTTTGATCTCTTGGAACGAATCTCACTCGTTCCGATTTTTCATCTCACGGTTTTTCCCGCCGCGCAGAACCATTCCTGTCTTTGTCAAACGAGGGGATAGAAAGGGAGTTGAACAGATGGGTTTATTTCATAAGAGGCAAAAAGGCAGCCCTGATATGAAACCCGAAACGCAGGAAAGCCAGTCTGATATCCGGGCGTTATTTGGAGAAAATTTAAAGTACATCAGCCGGACAGAGGCAGATGCAGGTCTCATTGAAGCACAATTTGTGAAAAGCCGGTCGCGGTTCTTTTTGACGGTGGGAATGGTAGACTGCCCTACCGGTGAAATCATTGTTTCCGATCCGCTGTGCTATCTCGCAGCGGGAAAAATGTGCCCGCGGCTTTCAGTCCGCATCCGGCCGGGCAGTTATCCTGTCGAGGTTTCCTTATTCAGAAACTCAACTGTTGGCATCCGCATCTGCACCGCCCGCCTGAAGGTCAAAAAAACGAAGGCGGTGTCTTACAGCTGCGCCGAACCGACACAGGACAGCGCGGTTGGAAGATGCGCCGACGGTCTTATCACCGGATTCCCGGTCGAAGCGGGAATGATGTCCTTCTGCGATGCACAGGCCGCGGAAGAATATCAGGCTTTTTTAGAGCGGTGGCATCAGGAAAATCCCGATAAAAACCATTACGACGACTATTTTGCCCACTTTTTTGCGGAGAGTGAAAAAAAGTATCCCGCCTACCAGCGGGAGGGCGGCGATTTTATCGAATGGACGAATCCGGACAGCGGCCATCGGATGGTCATGGCAGCCTCTGGGTTTGGGGACGGCTTTTATCAAAGCTACTGGGGATATGACAGTGAAGGCGAGGTCTGCGAGTTGATTGTCCCGCTGGTGAACCCAGACCTTTTTGAGTAAAATCATCCATCTCCGTTTCGCAAGAGCCCAAATCCTGTGGTAGTGTCAAGAGTTTTTCGCAAATTAGTTTGCAGACTCTGGGAGAAAGAAG
>CAZSIV010000081.1:0-3751 GCA_964607135.1 uncultured Oscillospiraceae bacterium
GACCCCTACTCTTTCTCCTGCTTGAAAATCGGACGGCTGAGAATCTACTCTGTTTGTGCAGGATATGGGCTCTATTTTGACCATGCTATTTCGCCCAACAACCGCTGCCCTCACAAATCGCCACAAATGCCCCCACACGGCGTTCTTTGCCTGCAGGCGGTACTTTCTCGACCGCTGCCCCAAATCGCCCGACACGGCCCTTACACGCCTCGACAGCCCTTTGCGCGATCTTCTGTGGAAAACGTCAAGGGCCGCAGTATTCTTGCGACCCTCAAATATTTGCTTTCAATCATCTTTTTCTGTGTTCATCCATGCGATAAATTTCAACCATCAGCAGAATCCCCAAGCGCAGTCCCTCTGCGAAAACTGCCCTGTTTTCCATATTGAATATTTCCGCATTCATGTCCATCATGTGTTCCAGCTTTGCGTACTGCTCCTTTGTCAATAATTCCTCAAACTCCTCAATCTCACGGCCTACCTTGTTCACTGTACGCCGATATTTTTCATCCCTGGGTGTTTCTGATTCTATCGGGGATATTTCGCCATTATATAGCTCGCTTATCACACTTTTCATTGTCTGGCTACCTCCTTCGTGGCAAGGGTTCTTTTTTTCCTTTGCCACCACAATACCCGAAACTGCTGCGGAAGTCCAGACTTTTTTCTTCGTGAAAACTACTGAAAAAAGTGGGTTACTTTTTATCTGTGCTAAAGAGTCGCTTTCTTTGTTTTGCGGCTCAAATTTTGAGCTATGTGGCCTCTTGACAATGGGTCATCTGTATGGTACTATCACGTCAACAATTTGGTCGTTTTCTTGAAAAGCAGACAAAGAAAAAAGCCCTTTCGGGGGCTGAGAAATTCCGATATCATCAATAAATCATCAAAATCTTTTTGGGCGTGTGTCGTGGAAACACAAACGGCTCAACCGTGCGGAAAATCGGCTGTTGTATGTCCGCTAATGCTTTTTCCACATCCACTCCAAAACCGCGTGCCGAGGGTTCAAGTCCTTCTGCCCCTGCCATCAAGAGACAATAAAAAAGATATTGTCCCGGAAAACCCCGATTTTATCGGGGTTTTCGCCGTTTTAGGCGGCGTTTTTTCGATAGTCAAAACCGTAGATGAAAAAAGGCTATTTTCCCTTTGTGAATAGACTCGAACTCTCGTACAATAGAATATCAGCAGAAAAGGCAGATAGAAATAAAAATCTATCTGCCTTTTTTGTTACTTGAAAGGAGAGTATAAATATGACGATTTACCAAAAGGAATTACTAAGGCAACTTCCCAAGCTGAACTGTGCAGGAGAGTTTAATGAAGAAACCGATATGCTGCATATCTTTTCGGACGGCATTCCTCTCTGCACCGCAGGAAAAAGGGCCGACCTATACTGGGATCAAAACAAGTTGGTAACCAAAGAGCAAAAGGAAACAATTAGCACACTTTGCAACGCCGCAGAATCTATCCGCGAGTATGTTTCCCTTTATGAGTCTGCTCCTTCTCTCGGAGTAGCCGACCTTCCCGAATACTGCAGGCTTGCCGAATATGACGATGTCGTTCTCGGCGCTATGTACAGTGAAAAATACGGCTTTATGTTCTCCACCTGGCTGCAGAACAAAGATAAAAAATATGTTGTAAACGGCGATTACTCATCAGACTTTGAATACGCAAAGGAATCCTTTATCACCCGTTCGAGACTGATCGATAAAAACCGTGTCTTTACTCTGGAAGAAGCTGAAAAACTTTATCGATGCATTGGATATGTCATGGAAAATTGCGAAACGCTGACATACGGCCAAGAACAGCAGCTAAAGGAACTTGCTGAGAAGCTGACAAACGGATACCCGCAGATCGAAGAAGGAGTACCGTCCTTTGAACAGGACGCATCACCGCAGCTGAATATGTAACTGTCATCCCCGGCTTATGAAAAACAGCCGGGGATTTTGTCTTTTACGGAAGGAGAAACCCACAATGCCCATATTCGCAGAATCCCCCAGCGACCGATCCTTTGAAAGAGTGATGACTGCAATTCCTAACTTCAGGCCGAAAGGACACGGGACATATATCTTCGGCAGAAAAGAATTGGCTCCTGAAATATATGACTGTGGGCTATGTCTATATAATAAAGGAAAAACAAAAACCTGTTTATTGAAACGCTGTCCCTATATTAAGGAACGAATCTTTTCCGGTATTGCCTCAACCAAAGAAATTCTTATGGAGTTAGCCGCTGAAGTCAATGTATCTTCCTTTCAGAAACGAGTTGAGCGCTCTATCAAAGAAAGGGAGAGTGAGCCTATGGACTTTAGAAACGAAAAACACCAGATTGCTTTTACAGAAAAGATTACCCTCTCATGTCTGCCGTATATCTGCTGACGGCGGAGCATGCCCTGTGGATGAGAGCAAAGCATAGAATCGAGCAAAATGAAATCCGCTTTGACGCCCTCAAGCTCCAAAACAGCACTGAGAATATCTACACTCTGTTCTGCTGTGCAAAGGATTTGTATCTCGGAACAAAGCATATGACAATTAAAGACCTTGCGGATAAAGATTTGATCGCACCGAGGATATTCGATCTCATCTGCAACGCAATGGCAATCCGAAGATTCGGTCTTGGCGCAATAAATTTTAATAAGGAAAGGAACATCTGTAATGCTTAACGCTGTTGTACAAAATCACCTTGGAGAGACTGTGATCATTGATTTAACCGCACATTACCATAAAATATATCAGAAATTGCGGGTAATCGGTTATTGTGGCTCTCTGAAACGACTGAAGCTACAAGGCGAGGAAGATGAGGAATACAGCGTAAAGCTCTATTCCGACAGCGATATCGGACAAAGTATGATCCTACTTCTGAACGAAAGGAATACCCTTTATGACGCCTATTTGCTCGACCTTGCTGTTACAAATGCAAGAGAGGAAGTTAAAACAGAGCTTGAACAGAATTTACTGTATGGACAATATTTGACTTTTTCAGAGGTACTTGAAGATATCAATCAAATGAAAATTAACGCGGCTGAAGCAAAGCTTACGTTTTACTGCCCGCTGACAGCATCGATCGATGACGGCGAGGAATATAGTTCTGCTGCAAATTATATTATCTTGGACAACCGCGACAAAATCGAAGATACTCTTGGAAGAGAACAGCTTCCCGATCTCGGAGATATGGCGGAATATATCGGAGACCACAGCGGCATTGGTGAAAAGCTCTTATACGCCGTATAGGGATTGGAAGAAATCCACGGCGAATTGTATGGGAAGATTGACTGTTATTTGACCGGCGAATTAAATAAAGACGAAACAGAAAACCTGCGTTCTGCCATTCGAGGTCAAAACAGCGATGGATTTGGAGAGTCTTTTGAACAGCGGGCTATTCAAACCGATGACGGAGATTTATATGTTTCCTTTTGGCATTCCGGCGGTGGTTATTTTCTCTGTACAGAAGATGAACTCGGCGATTGTATTGAAAAATCACAAGGAATGCAGTTAGGGAGAATGTAAAATATGAATGCGAAAAAAGTTCAATAATAGCAGGGAGATACAAATATGAACAAATGGGAACAAAACAGAGGAATGGCAGAACGGTATAAGAAAGCATATCCGCCTGGTACACGGATTTTGCTTTTAAGTATAAAAAATATCATTTAAAAACGATAAATCTCTATCTCTTCTAACAACAGTTATTATTCCAATGCCACCCTCTCATAAAGAATGACACTACACGCAGGACATAGCATCCCTGTTACCTCCGACAAAGCTG
>CAZSIV010000082.1:0-3395 GCA_964607135.1 uncultured Oscillospiraceae bacterium
CATTGTACCATCTAGGCTGACGGGTCTTCAACTTTCATTTAACTTTACAGTACGAGTTATAATGGATGGAGTGAAAACAATGAAATATATATTGGAAACCAAAAATTTAACTAAAGTGTTTAAAAATAACTTGGTCTTTCAAAATGTTAATTTGACCTTCCAAAAAGGTAAAAGCTATCTTATCAAGGGCTACAATGGCTGTGGTAAAAGCGTATTATTAAAAACTTTATGCGGATTTTCTCTTCCCAATGACGGAGAAGTTATATATAAAGAAAAGGTTAAAATTGGAAAAGATATAGATTTTATTCAAAATGCTGGCGTATCTATTAATTCTCCGGAGTTTATCAGCTATATGACGGGAATGGACAATTTATTGTTACTGGCAGGCATTAATAAACAAATATCGAAAGAGAAAATAAATCAGGTAGTATCACTTTTAAAATTAGATGAATTTATAAACAAAAAATATAAAACCTATTCTCTTGGTACAAAACAAAAATTACGTTTAGCTCAAGCGGTTATGGAAGATCCAGAAATTTTAGTATTAGACGAACCAATTAACGCTTTGGATAAAGATATGGTTTCTCTAGTTTGGAAAATCTTAGAAGAGTATGTAGATAATGGAACAACTTTAATTTTTACAACTCATGGAGAAGAAGAAATTCCCTTTGAAATATCACAAATTTATGAGTTTCAAGACAAGACGTTTGTGCCTGTGAATTCGTAAAAAATAGGGACTGTGTCAGGAGACCTAGGGAAAGAAGTCAAAAATCTGCGAAAGCAGATGCCGCAAAAATTAGTCGGTGACTTTTGATTTTCGTAATGTATTTTATATGAATACAAAAAAGGCGGCAATAGCCGCCTTTTTGTTGTTCTCCGCTTCGGCAAGGCTTGACAAATTTATCCTCCGGTTTTATAGTTAGATATATAACAGTTAGATCACTAAATAAATGGGAGCGATTCGATGAAAACACCCGTCTACCGGCTGATCTTCAAGGTCTTTCACGCCCAGCGCAACCAACTCCGCCCCCGGATGGCGGAGATCGGCCTCTCCCCGGGGCAGCCGAAAATTCTGGATCACCTCGCCGCGAATGACCGCTGTATGCAGAAGGAGATCGCCGCCGTCTGCGAGATCGAGCCGGCGACCGTCTCCAAGCTGCTCGACGGGATGGAGGAATCCGGCCTGGTCATGCGGGTTCCCTCGAAGGAAGACCGGCGCTCGGGCTGCGTCGTGATCACCGAAAAGGGGCGGGCGCTCCAAAAGCAGTCCCGCGAGCGGTTCGATGAAATCGCGTCGATGGAGCTTAACGGATTTACAGAGGAAGAGCGGGAACAGTTTGCCGCCTACCTCTGCCGGGTCTACCGGAATCTGACCGGCCGGGAAACGGAATAGGAGGGGAAAACGATGCACACATCCAACCAAGAGAACCAATACCGGAAGATGGTCGAAACGCCGATTCCGCGGCTGATCGTTTCGCTGGCAATTCCGACCATCATCAGCATGCTGACAAACGCCGTCTACAATATGGCCGACACCTACTTTGTCTCCCAGCTCGGCACCAGCGCGGCCGGGGCGGTCGGGATCGTCTTTTCGCTGATGGCGCTGATCCAGGCCGTCGGCTTCATGCTGGGGATGGGGGCCGGCAGCCTGATTTCGCGGCTGCTGGGGCAGCAGGAATACGACGAGGCCAACCGGGTGGGTTCCACCTCGTTTTTCACCGCCCTCGCCTTTGGGCTCCTTCTGGCGGTTCTGGGCTTTTTGTTCCTCGACCCGCTGATGTACCTCCTCGGCGCGACGCCCACCATCCTCCCTCATGCCCGGAACTACGCCCAGTACATCCTGCTGGGGGCGCCGGTGATGTGCGGCTCCTTCGTCCTCAACAACCTCCTGCGCTCTCAGGGGCGTGCGGTTCTCTCGATGGTGGGGCTCTCCTTCGGCGGGGTGCTCAATATCGCGCTCGATCCGGTCTTTATCTTTGTCTTCGGCCTGGGGACCGGCGGCGCCGCCATCGCCACCCTCTTAAGCCAGTGCGTCAGCTTCTGCATCATGCTCAGCTTTTTCCTCCGGGGGAAGAGCGTCGTCCGCCTCAGCATCCGGCGGGTCTCCCGGCAGTTTTCCACCTACTTTTCCATTGTGAAAACCGGCCTCCCCTCCTTCTGCCGCCAGGGGCTTGCGAGCGCCTCGACGGTGGCCCTCAACGTCAACGCGGCGGCCTACGGAGACCCCGCGGTGGCCGCGATGTCGATTGTCGGGCGGATCTTCATGTTCGTCTTTTCTGCGATGCTCGGCTTCGGGCAGGGGTACCAGCCGGTGGTCGGGTTTAATTACGGCGCCCAAAAATACGGACGAGTGCGGCAGGCCTTCCGGTTTTCAGTCACGGTGGGGCTTGTGATCCTCGCATCCCTCGGGCTGATCGGCTTCCTCTTCGCTCCCCAGATCATGGCGCTCTTCCGCCGCGACGACCTGGCGGTGATCGAGATCGGCGCCTTTGCCCTGCGGGCTCAGTGCGTCGCCCTGCTTTTTCAGCCGGTCATCACCATCAGCAACATGACCTTTCAGGTGCTGGGCCAGTCGCTCCAGGCGACCTTTATTTCCTGCTGCCGCCAGGGGATTTTCTTCCTGCCGCTGATCGCCGTCCTCCCCGCCTGCTTCGGCCTTGTGGGGGTGCAGCTTACCCAGCCGATCGCCGACGTTCTCACCTTTGGCTGCTGCATCCCGTTCCTTCTCTTTTTCTTCCGGGATTTAAAGCGGATCGAAGAAAAGGGGGAAACTGGGAAAAAGGCCTCTTCTTTTCAAACAAACAGAGCGTAATATGCTTCAATCCCTTTCGCCTGGAAAGAGAATCCCGAAACCGCCGTCGTCGGGAAGATATAATGATATGTTTTCGCTCTCCGCATTCTTCGCAACACCTTAGATCTTTAGACAAAACAACCTCTTTTTTACTGAGGTTGAAATGATTCATGCGATTCCAACAGTCCAAACAAAATTCAGCCATTGTCAGCGCCTTTTTTGCAACTAATCGGTAGCATATTTCTTTTGATTATGCCACAAAATAGTAGCATAATCAAGGGGCGTTGCCGATGTACTATAAAAGGCTTGAAGATGTTAGAATCGATCATGATAAAACGCAGCAGGAAATAGCTGATATTTTAAATTGTAAACGGGAAGTTTATCGGCGTTATGAAAAAGGAATTCGGGAAATTCCGGTGTGGGCGCTCGTAATATTGGCGGAGTATTATCATGTCAGTATAGATTATTTGGTGGGACTTACCTCTGTCAAAACTCCGTATCCCCGTTCTTTCAAGCGCTGACCCATTTTCTTCGCCGTCGATCTTTTACAGGTACTGTAAAGTAAAGATGAAAAAATAGGGCCCGAAAACAGCGAATATGGTCA
>CAZSIV010000083.1:0-3063 GCA_964607135.1 uncultured Oscillospiraceae bacterium
AAAATATTTAAGTCGAATCCAAACTGTAGTTTGTCACGTGTTTTGAACCCTTTCCACTTGTCTGAGAGGCTGATAAGAATCCAGAGAGATTGAAAGGCATTAAATCCTATCCGTCTTTTACCCTTGCTGTCAATTACGCAAAAAAGGGGCGCCCCTTCCGACGAAGCGCCCCTTTGGATTACATTTTATTTTATCATTGTAATACACGCGCTCTTTCCGGCGCCGACCTTCTCTAAAGAACCGGTCGATTTTCCATCCAGCCGGATTTCTTTGACACGCCAGCCTTCCGGCGCACGGACGACGCAGGACGACGCCTCCGGCTTTGTCAGGCAGACCGTACAGCTGCCGTCCGAGCCCTGCTTCCAGGAGACGCCGATCTCCCCGGCATTTGTGGGCATCTGCGCTTCAATCTGTCCGACCAGATCGAAACGAGGCTCTAAAATGAACTGGTCGAAGCCCGCGTCGAACGGCTTGAGCCCGACAATTTCGCTGAGGATCATATTCGACTCCGGCGGGGTCGCCTGGGCAAAGCTGTCGTGGGTGCGCACATCGATGTCCCAGACCTCGGGGATTGTGTCCAGCCCCAAAGTGTTGACGAATATCCCGCTGCGTTTTTCGAAGAATTCCATCAGCAGGTCTTCCCGCCCAGCAGCCGCAAGCGCTTTCATCGCATAATACTGGAAGGTCGGCGAAACCTTGATGACGCTCATATTGTCGTTGAGGGCAAGGCCGCGCCCAAAGACTCGCTCAATCATCCGGCCTTGTTTCGTCTCGCCGAGGCAGCCAGTCAAAACCGCCAGTGCATTGGAGTGCTCGCAGATCGTGCTGCTCAAGCCGGTGTTTTCGCGGTATTCCATCAGGCAGCCCTCGTCTTCGCTCCAGAAATAATCCACGCAGGATTTCCGCAGCACCGCGATTTTATCTTTGATAATCGCAAGGTCGTCTACCGCCTTTGCCCAGCCGGCGAGCCGCTCGGCGGCGAGAAGGACGCGGAGATAGAGAAGGCTCAGGGTCGAGTTGATATCCTTCCGATTGAGATTGGCCCAGTCGAACCAATAGCAGTACGGCACATAGGCGAGGATTCCGTCCTGGTTCTCATACTTCTCGAGGAAGGTGAGGTAACGGCGGACATGCGGATAAAGCTCCGCGGCAAAGGCGGTGTCTCCCGAAATAGTGCAGTACTCCTCCATCCGGATCACCAAATTGAAGGAATGGTCGAACCAGGCCCAGTCGTCCGAGCTCGGAACCATGATATTGAAGTTGCCCCACGGATTCTGCTCATAACAGAAGGAGCGGAAATACCTGCGGAAAATATCGAGATTCCCGTGCGTGTAGAGCAGCGGGAGGATGACAGTGCTGACGTCCCCGCTCCAGTTGTTCTTTTCACGGTAGTTGTTGTCCACCAGCTTGTCGTTGACACAGGTGAGCGCCGTGTTGTCGGAAGCCTTTACCAGCTTGTTGAGAAGGTCGCTGCTCGAGCTGAATTTTGCCGTGCGCTCGATGGGATAATCCGTCCGCTTTAACCCCGCATGGTAAAACTTGACCGGCCGGAACTCCTGAATCCTGAAAACAGGCGGAGTCGGGAACCGGACCGTCACCTGCAAATAGCGGGTGTTGACAAATTCAAAGCTCTCCCACTGCTGGCGGCCCTCTTTACAGATGTAGCGCTTGTTCCGGTACTGATGCCCGGTCTTATAATAAATCTTTCCGTCATCCAAGACGTGAGCATAGGCGACGTCGATGATACAGCCCGCCGGCGCGTCGAGGTCGAGCTGGATGTACCCGTTCATAATCTCGCCGAAGTCCAGGATAAAGGCCGGGTAGCAGCTGCGGAAGGGGTATTCCGGCTGGGTGGCGGCCTGCAAAAGGGCGTAGGAATCATCGCGGGAAGTCACTGCGCCGATATTTTCGACCTTCGTATACTTGACCGGCTCTATATTTTCAAGGTTCTGGAACATCTGAGGCACGACCTTGAAGGCGTGTTTATCGACGTTTCCCGGCTCCACTTCGCCATAGGAAATAACCTTGCCGTCCGCCTCCGTTTCCTTCATATAAGGGATTTCTCGCGGCTGGAGATACCGCCACATCATACCGAGATGGGTGATCGTCGACTCTTCGAACAGCTCCCGAATCCCTCTGACATGGCTGTAGGTTTTCGCGTGCAGGGCCTCCGCCCCAGAAGATGCAAAGTTGTCCTTATTGACGCTTTTGCGCGCATCGTAGACTTCGACGATTTCCTGGGAATCGATGTCGTAAAAGGTGCGGGGCGCCGTCGGATTCCAGCCCTCGTCCTTAAAGCAAAGCCAGTCCGTACCTGTGCCGATATAGGAGGCTTTTCCGCTTTTGTCCGTCAGCTCGATCTGCGCCAGCATCGCCAGCGGACGCTCCTTCTGGAAATAATCGCCCGGGCGGTCCTGCATCACCAGAACCCAAACCGTGTTCTCCCCCGTTTTCAGCCTGCCGGAGAGGTCATAGCTGTCAAAAGAATAATAATCCGGCGTACCGTAGAGCGGCCCGCGCCCAATCCATTCATCGTTGAGATAGAGCACATACTTTTGATCCGCTGTGATGTCGATCGAAGCCGTTTGCGGAAGCTCTTCCAGATCAAACCGCTTCAAAAACCAGAAATAGTGAACGCCGTCCCGTCCGATAAAATTCGGATGGATCCAGGTGGCGTGCCACTCGGTTTCTTTTCCTTTTTGCAGTGCGTCGTTTAAAAATGGCATAGCAATACTCCTTTACTTTTTTGATGAAGGAACTCGTCCCGATATTCATCCGCAGCCGAACGCCGGTTTGCAGAATCCTGCATGTCAAAAAGCTGAACGGCATAAAACCGCGGTTATATCCTTTTGATTCTGTCCGCGGAGCAGGGTACCCCTGCGAGCAATGTCCGTGCCCGGACCAGGCAATTCGCACCCTAACGCTTTACCGGTTTTAAGGTTTTTTCCTGCGGGATTCATTTTATCAATAAACCAACCTGCCTTGCGGGATACTAGTTCTGCTCTCAGCGCAACTTATGGATCGCGAATTGTCCCGCCGGGGACACCCGGCCCTGCGAGGCGC
>CAZSIV010000084.1:0-3055 GCA_964607135.1 uncultured Oscillospiraceae bacterium
GACTTCTTTCTCCCAGAGTCTGCAAACTAATTTGCGAAAAACTCTTGACACTACCCTGTCGCTTTAACAGCTCCAAGCCCCTGATAATGTCCCGGCGCACTTGCTCGTCGGTATAGCCTGCCGGAAAATACTTTTTCAAATCCTCACGCTTGAACTTTATCTGCTCCTGCTGATTCGGCTTTTCCTCCGACATCACCGCATAAATCATCTGATCGTCCAGTACACCATCTTGCGACAGCTTTTTAAGCCGTATGCTTTGTGCGTGGGACGGCGTGCAGTCGTTTAGCTCCATAGCGTCCAGCAGTACTCGTTGTTCAGATTGCTCTAAGTATGAGATTTCCACCGCAGGATTGAAAGCAATTTTGTTTTCGTCTACCATTGAAAGCAGTTCGGGAATTAAGTAAGTTAAGCGGATATATCTTTTAATTTGATTACGGCTTTCTCCTGCATCATCAGCCACAATTTCTACACTCAACAGCTTCTGCCCAACTTGGGCAGAAGCTACACCCTGATGTTTTATCGCTTCCAGCTTCATCTTATAGGCAAACGCTTTTTCACTGGGTAAAATCGTTTCCCTTTGCAAATTTGCGTCCACCATTGCAATCACCGCTTCATCGTCGGACATCTCACGGACGATAACCGGCATAGTTTCAATCCCGAGCACCTGACACGCCGCAAGCCGTCTGTGCCCGGAGATTAGCTCATAGCCGCCGTCAGGCAGAGGTCTTGCAAGTGCCGGAGTGATTGCGCCCACCTTGCGGATGCTTTCAATCATTCGCTCCATTTCCTCGTTGTTCTGCACCTTAAAGGGATGATCCTTGAACGGGTGCAGTTCGGAAAGAGGAATATTTTGCACACGCTCCAGCTTTGCATCGTCCCGCATTTCCTGCGTGGTAAATAAATCGTCCAGCTTTGGTAAAATAAAATCTGTTTTTCTCATTGTCGTTTTCCTCTCTTTCGTTATTTCCATTTAAGTTTGCTTTCGGCGGGACGTAAGAAGGTCGCCTCAATGTCCGCCTGAAAGCGGTGCCAGCGGTTGGCTTCGTTTTTCAGCATTGGCACATCAATAAATCCCAGCGTATGCGCTTTGGCGGCAAGCTGATTGATGTTGTTGCCGATAGCGGATAAATTCCGCATTGCTTCATAGAAGCGCCCGTCCGGTTTTTCTCTCGGCTCGTAGCCTCGGATAAGCAATCGAACGACCGCCGTTTCGGTAAGTCCGGCAAGCTCTGCCTTGCGTTTCAGTTCTTCGGCGTCCATAGGTGACAGCCAAAACTGTTTTTTAATTCTTTTGTTCATAATCTTTCCTTTCTGAAAGAGGTTTTAGGAGACTTCCTAACAAGCTATTTACCCTTTTACGACTTTTGGGAGTATAAAGGGTCTGCTTGCTAAAGATTGTGCAACCTAAAACCTCCGCTTCGTTTTATTACTTAAGCAAATTTTCTATTGCGTTAATCCGATAGAGAATTTCGCTTTTTTCGAGTGAATCGAAATCCTTTTTCAGTTGTCTAACCAGCCGAAAAGCCTTGTAGATTTTCTCATCGGTTGCGGCTTTTACGTTCTTGCCAAGCCCTAACCTTCGCAAATATTCCGACAGAGAAAGTCCGCAGTAAAATGCGTTTTCGCTGAGCTTTTCTTTTTCGGTGGCGGTCACACGCACATTGATTCCGAGCGTTTTGCTTCGCATAATCTCACCTCCTCCCACAGCTTTGTGACGGCAATGACGGTTGTGACGGCATTTTTGCTATATAGTGAAATCGCTGTCATTTTCGTCACCGCCGTCATTTCGTATAAGCTTTATTAGCCTGTTTTTGCCTGTGCGCTTTGTTCGGTACTCAATGCCCACAGGTTCCAACACCTCGCAGGAAAACTGCCCTAAGTACTTCGTAACCACATTGGGTGTGGTCTCGGTCTCTTTCATTTCGGCAAGTAATTCGGTTGCCGTGCCTACCCATTCGGCTCGGCTTTCCATAAAATCCACCACCTGAAAAAGGAATTTCGGCAGCTCCGCTTTGTGAATATCCTCGCTGTTTTTTCGCTCCACCAGTTCCCAAACGAGGTTGTTAAACTGCAAGGTCAGCTCCTGATATTCCATATCACGACCGCTGACTAAAAGCGTGGCGGCATTTGTGCTTCGCTTTCGTTTGAACACATAATTGGTGTCCGCCGCACCGATAATTCCCGTCGAGCCGCTGACCTCATTGAACGGATCGTCGCTGTCCTTCAGCTTTCGCAGATGGTGAACGAGAAGAACGGCGATGTTGTATTCGTCGGCAATCTTCTTGATAGAGGAAATGTCATCGTAATCGTTTCCGTACATTCCTGTCTTGCCGGCGCCGCCTTTAGTGTCACGCACCTTTTGGAGCGTATCGATAATCACAAGCTTTGTTTTCGGGTGGTCGCTTAAAAAATCGGTGATTTGTTCCTCCAGTCCGCCGCCGATGAGACCGCATATCACGGCGAAATACAGATTGCTCGGCGCTGTGTCGGTCAGGTTATAGAGCCTGTCCTTAATGCGCCTCTTCGTGTCCTCAAGGCTTAAATACAGCACATCGCATTGCTGTGTCGTAAGCCCCCAAACGGGCAGACCTTGTGATACCTGAAGTCCCAGCCACAGCATCAGCCAGCTTTTGCCGATCTTGCTCGCACCGCTGATGACATTGACGCCCTGCGGAATAAGGTTGTCGACGATGAACATTGTTTTGCTCATCGGTGTGGATAACAGCGTTTCCGCGTCCATGGTTTTTAGTTTGTTTTCCATAATAAAAATCTTCCTTTCATTTTTGTGTGGACAGTTAGAAAGCCGAAATCGGGGGCTTTGATATATTTACCCTAACAGCCCCGATTAGGCTCAAAAAAGCCCTTATAAACAGGGCATTTCAGCACCCCTAACTGTCCGCTCGGCGCTTTCTTGCACTCTCGTTTTTCTGCTTTCGGTGAACCTTTCGGCTGCACGCCGGGCAGTATTTTTGTCGGTTGGAGTTCGGCACAAAAGCCGCCCCGCACTCGGCGCAATGATAAGTACGCTGTCTGAAAATCTCCGCATACAGTTCCT
>CAZSIV010000085.1:0-2943 GCA_964607135.1 uncultured Oscillospiraceae bacterium
TGACCATATTCGCTGTTTTCGGGCCCTATTTTTTCATCTTTACTTTACAGTGCCTCCGCAGAATGTCCACGATGTTTCCCAGCGCACAATAAAGCGCCTCATTGTCTGGATTTTTCATGCTGGACTTCGCCGCCATGCGGATTTCCCGAAGGGCAACATCCACCTCCCGTGTGGTGTATCCATTTTGGACGGCGGCGATGGCAAGATTGGCAAGATAGACGCAATCGGTACGTCCCAGCTTGTCCTGCACCGCCATTCTGCCGAGCTGCTCCAGAATGCTGTCCCGTGATTTTAAGGTGACGGCCGTTCTGTCCTCCCGCCATAAAGCCTCGCTGTTTTGAATATCGGTAGCCGCTACCGATAACCGGTGAACACCCTCGTACATATACATTTTGTTCAACGCCTGCTGCCTGCTGGGAGCGTATTCCTCGGTAATGTGGGCGTCCAGCTTTGGCCTGCCCCGCTTGCGTCTGACTCCCTCCGTTTTGACTTTTTCCATTGTCCGGCCTCCCTTCAGAAACAAAAAACGCAGATACAACAAGACCGACCCCAGCAAAAACGCTGTGGTTCGGTCTCTGTATCTGCGTAAAAAATATGTGCAGTATTCAATTCGCTATCATAACAGAACAAACAGATGTTCCTGTCAATGCCTTTGGAGAAATTTTGTCGAGGGCTGGCACAAGCTATGGCGATGCGCTATGCGGCAAGCAAAACGATTTACAAAAAAACATTTATCAAGAGGAATTTCGTTTTTACCAACGCAACTCGCATGTACCGGAGGCGCTCTGAAATTCCCAACGTAAATAGTATCTGCTTTTCCTTGTCCAGCAACAGAACTTCAGCCTCTCCTTTTGTCAATCGGGCATCGAATACAAATGCATATGTCCTGTTTTCAGAGAACCTTCCCATATGCCTGACCCATCCGGTGCAGGTATCCAAAGTGACCTTATCTCTGCTTTTTCCAGGCAGAAAGGCAAATAAAATAGCTCTTATCCGTTTAGTCTCCGCAATCGCTCCCCAATAATAGGAAAGTCCCTTAAAAGTCACACACACCGCCTTCTATATCGAATTGATATGAGCAAAGTATATCCACTGATACCGTCAACTTTCAACACGTATTTATAGGCGCTGATAGAGGCGGCAAGCTGGACATCTGTGGCCACAGATGCGGAAAATCGGGGATTTCTGCCGGAAGTCTGTTTTGAGCATTTTGGGGAACAAATGTCCTGCTTGCAGGTTTGAGTGCTGTGATCACGCTCCCGGTTGGCCTTACTCTTTCGCCAAGGTAAACTGATCCACCATCTGTTTTAAGCTGGCGGCCTCGGCGGAGAGTTCTTCGCTGGCGGCGGCGCTCTCCTGGGCTGTGGCGCTGTTGGTCTGTACCACAGAGGATATCTGATCAATACCCTCTGTGACTTGAGCGATGGACGTGGTCTGTTTCTCTACGGCCTCTACCACTACGGTCATCTGGGTGGACACATTGGCGGCGCTGGAAGCGGTCTTTTCCAACGCCCCGGTGACTTGATCCGCAATCTTTGCACCCTCAGAGACGGAAACGATAGAACCCTCAATCAGATCCTTGGTGGCTTTTGCCGCCGTGTCAGACTTTGCCGCCAGGTTGCGGACCTCATCGGCCACCACAGCGAAGCCCTTGCCAGCGCTGCCAGCCCTGGCGGCCTCCACTGCGGCATTCAGCGCCAGAATATTCGTCTGGAACGCGATATCTTCAATGGCGCTGATGATTTTGGAAATCTCCTGGGAGGAGGATGAGATGCGCTCCATGGCCGCGTTCAGTTCCTTGACATACTCCATGCTGCTGCCCAACTGTGCGGCGGCCTGGCCCACATATCCGTTCGCCTCTTCCGCAGCGGCGGTGGTCGTTTTCGCGCTAGTAGAAATTTCGTTGATGGTAGCTGCCAGCTCCTCTACGGCGCTGGCCTGCTCCATGGAGCCCTGGCTGAGCGCCTGGGAGCCGGTAGACACCTGCACGCTGGCGGCGGCTACCTGTCCGGCGGAGGAGTCGATCTGCCGCATGGTGCCGCTCAGCTCCAGCTTTAGGGCACGCATGGACTCCAGAATACTCTGGAACCCGCCCACATAAGCGTCCCGGTGGGAGGACTGGATGTCAAAGTCCTTGCCGGCCATCTCATTGAGCAGGTAGCCGATGTCGCCGATGATGGTGTTCAGCCCCGCCACCAACTCCGCCGTGGATCGGGTCAGCTCCGCCGTCTCGTCCTTCCCTACCGCTTTGGGTACCGGAGAGGTCAGATCGCCCTGCACCAACAACTTCATACGAGCGGAGCAGGAACGCATGGGTGCGCTGATGTTGGTGGACAGCTTCATCGCCACCACGGTGGATGCCAGAGCAGAGGCCACCATCACCAGCACGTTCAGCAGTATCCCGAAATATGTACCCGCCAGATAGTCCTTCTCCATGGCGGTGACGGCTACGCTCCAGCCATCGGTGCCGTCTACGGGGGCGTAGGCCGCGTACCAAGAACCCTGGTCATTTTCGAAGCTGCCGAAGCCGTTCTCGCCCTGGCGCATAGCAGCGTGGATGGCGGCCAGCTGTTCCAAGGACTTATCCCCCTGGGCTTCCTGTTCAATATTCTGGACTGTGATGGTGTCCAGCGTGGTGTCAGCGATGGTGACGCCGGACTTGTTAATCATATACGCCCGGCAGTTTTCACTGACCTGAATGGAGGAGACGATGTCGTTCAAAAAGGTTTCCGGCGGGACAAAATAGACCACGCCCACGATGTCGTTCCCCCGGCTTCCGCCGTCATATAGGGGGGCGGCCACCATGATGGACAGCTCGCCGGTGATTTTGCTGATAAGCGGCTCGGAGACATAGACATTTCCCGCCATGGCCTGACGGACGTACTCCCGGTCGGAGTAGTCATTGCCGTCGAAAATGCTGATCCCATCCGGCCCGATGACATT
>CAZSIV010000086.1:0-2831 GCA_964607135.1 uncultured Oscillospiraceae bacterium
TTAACCTTTTTTGAACCACGCGACTATCGCGTGGTTTTCAGAATACAAAAAACCGGACGCTCCCTTATGGGAGCGTCCGGCCATGTTTCCAAGAGCCTATTTACTTTTTGTACCCGCATTTCGGGCAGACGCCGTTTTCGTTCAGCGCAATGCCACACAAGGGGCAGCGGTCGATTTTATTCTTTGGAGCGTACTCCTCGGTCGCTGTGTTCACACCGCTGGTAAAAGTGATTTTTGCAATGTTGAGCTTATCCTTCAAAAGATCATAAACGATCTTGATCATACCCTCCACCGTCATCGTCTCTTTGGTGACAACCAGGCGGCAGTCCGGATAAGCGGCAGCCAGTTCCGTCTTAAAAGCGAATCCCTTCATTTTGTTCTGGGGTGCGCCGTCTTTGATGCCCTGTTCCTCGTAGACCTTGAGAACGGCGGGCAGCAAAGGATCGTCTTCCCGCAGGATCAAAGCGTGATCAAAGTTTTTTAAAACCTCCCATGCGGTCTTTTGAATCTCGTTGCAGGGAAACACCATATTCACCCCAGGTTCAACAGAATCCTCAACCTCAATGGTCAGAACGCCCGTGTGTCCATGCAGGTACTGCGCTTCGCCCTTAAATCCATAAAATCTATGCGCATACTGTAAATCCAACGTTGTAACGCTTCTCATAATTCCAAACTCCTTTCCGTAATTTAAAGCAATGACAGACCACCGCTTCTGCTATTCAGGAGCCAAAAAACGGTCAATAATTCTCTGCGTGGACTTCGAAATACGCCTGCGGATGTGCGCAGACCGGGCAAATTTCAGGCGCTTTTGTACCAACTACGATATGTCCGCAGTTGCGGCATTCCCACACCTTGACTTCGCTCTTTTCAAATACAGCAGCAGTCTCCACGTTTTTCAGAAGTGCACGATAGCGCTCCTCGTGATGCTTTTCAATCGCCGCGACCATGCGGAACTTCGCCGCCAGCTCCGGAAAACCTTCCTCTTCGGCAGTTTTTGCAAAGCCCTCGTACATATCCGTCCACTCATAGTTTTCGCCGTCGGCCGCCGCGCCGAGATTCTGCGCGGTATTGCCGATGCCGCTCAGTTCCTTGAACCATATCTTCGCATGTTCTTTTTCATTGTCTGCGGTTTTCTGGAACAGAGCCGCAATCTGCTCAAAGCCCTCTTTTTTTGCGGCGGATGCAAAGTATGTATACTTATTTCTCGCCTGGGATTCGCCGGCAAAAGCTGCCTCCAAATTTTTTTCCGTCTGGGTTCCTGCGTATTTGTTTCCCATCATATGATCCTCCTGTTTATTTATTTTGCTGCTTTGCCCGGCACGCCGGGCAAAGATGGTAAACCTTTAAATCGTAAGAGAAAAAATCGTCCTCTAATTTTTCACGCAGCAGCTCTGTTAGATCGTCAAATACAAGATCCGAAAGAGCACCGCAGTTTTTGCAGATCAGATGGTCGTGCCTCTCAAGCCGGTCATAACGGTCCGGCAGTCCCGGGGTGGAGAGCTTGCGGATCAGACCGTTTTCCCACAGCTTTTTTATGTTATTATATACCGTCGCAAGGACTACCGTTGGATACCGCCCCCGAAGTTCTTCAAACACCTGTTCCACGCTTGGATGTTCGTGGGAAGCACAGATGATATCGTATATTACTTTTTCATATCTCGTCATGACAAACTCATTCCCACTCACTGATTAGAATCATTTTAATTAATCTAGAATTATTCTAATATATTTAAACTGCGTTGTCAATATGGTTTTACCAAAAATCAGGAAAAATCTTTCCTTTCCAATCGCCGTATGCGTTGCCCTTGTGTTTCTCCTTCTTTTCTCCGGCGTCCTTTCGGTAACGGTGCTACATGGCGTAGCTCTGCTTCTCTGCGTAACCCGCACCCGCTTTCCACTGCATATTTACCGGCACCATATTTCCGGCTTAATTCTCGTATCCCAGCTCTCATTTTATGCTCTGCTTCTACCCTTCTCCAAATTCATCCGGGTAATGCTTCTTTCTCTTTTTCCCTGCCATGACAAAACATCCAATCGTATTTCTATCCTACGACTGGAGGCTTTTTTCTTCAATGTCTATTTTGGACGGCTCTGTTCAAGAAATGCTTTTTACGCTGTCTTTTTAAATTCCAAATTGCACATTCGTCAAATGAAAATCTCTTTGCTGCAATGCAGGCAAAGGGGATATGAAATGCAAAATGCTCGTACCCGCTTGTGAGGATAATATGAAATGTGCGATTTTACTTTTTTTGCTAGGTTGATGACCGGCTTGCCTTGTTTTTGGGCGTATCTGACTATAGGCAGAGCGCCGCCGAAGTCCCGACATATGTAGGCAATTACAATAGTCCAATCTACCATCCAGAGGTTTCTGCGTTGTATCGCCGCCTTGTAATAGGCAGTATCTAGTTCTTCCGGAATGATGATTTGGTCGTAATAAACCTGATCGTATTCTTTGTCTATGTTCAGTCGGTTTGACATATAGGGCAACGCCAAGGCCAGGGCAATACACTTTTCCGAGCGACGGCATTTTGTCGCCCGGACTGCGTCGGCTGCCATATCGTCAAATTGTCCCATACCACCGGTCAAAAATAGGAACTCGTTATTCGTCTGTAACAGCGTTTCAATTTCCGCATCTAATCGTGCTTCAATGGCGGACTGATGCACTTCTCAATGGCCTGAAAATATGCAAGTAGTCATAGCAACCTCCAAAAAATATGCCCAATATTAGAGTATATTATATGACCATTATATCGAGCATAATAAGAATGTGCAAGATGGTACTGTAAAGTAAAGATGAAAAAATAGGGCCCGAAAACAGCGAATATGGTCAA
>CAZSIV010000087.1:0-2673 GCA_964607135.1 uncultured Oscillospiraceae bacterium
TCTCGGGTACCCGTTCGAAATCTTCGATTTCGCCAACGGGTGAGGTTATTATTACCGAAGGTAACAAGGTTCCCTCAGCCGTCGCAGGCTCTGCCTGCGCCCACGGCGTGGGGTTATTATTACGAGCACCAGCGAGTAACAAGACTTCTGGGTACCCGCCAGCAATCTCTGATTGCGTCTGCGGGTAGAAGTATTATATCATATTTTGTCGTTAAATCAAATTTGGTCACGACGATATCGACGGAAAAGCGAAGAAGATAAACGAAAGAACTGATTAATTTTATGGGATGTTTTGTTCCAGACAAAACTTGACAGGGCTCGGGTTCTTTACATTTTCTTTGCGGGGTGCTACAATTGAAAAACGAGAATAGATATTGAATGTTTTCATTTTCAGGAGGGATTCTGTGGCTTTATATAAGGATAAACGGACAAACCGCAAAAGGAAACAGCGGAGAAATATCTTTGTTTCGGTAGTTGCCCTGGTTTTAGTGGCGGCGATGAGCGTGTCGGTCTGGGCGATCGTCGATAAAATGAATGCGGTTCCGGTGGATGTCCCCGATGTTTCGGAGCCGGCGTCGGAGCCCGCTTCCGATTCGAGTGAGCCCGACAGCAGCACGGTTCCGGAGCCGACCAGCGTCCGCGTCATGGTGGCGGGCGACAACCTGATCCATTCGAAAATTTATACCCAGGCGGCAAATAAGGCGGGCGGAAACGGCTATGATTTTTCCTATACCTACCAGCATATTGCCCCGATCATCGCCAAGGCGGATTTTGGCGTCATCAACCAGGAGACTCCTCTGGCGGCTTCCAAACCGCCGTCCAACTGGCCCCTTTTCAATACGCCGACCCAGCTGGGAGACCACATGGTGAATATCGGGTTCGAGGTCTTTAACCATGCGAACAACCACATTCTCGACCAGGGGGTGTCCGGCGCTCTCGAAACCATCCAGTTTTGGAAAGGAAAGGCGGATAAGGGGATTGTCCTCACCGGCGCCTACGATGGAGAAGAAGATCTCAATACGGTCAAGAAGCACACGGTCAACGGCATCACCTTCAGCTACATCGGGGTGACGGAATACACCAATGGGAACAAGATGCCGCAGGACTCTCAGCTCAAGCTGCTCAATCTGGCCGACCCGTACCGGACGAGAGACCAGATCGAAGCGGATATTCAGGCTCGTATCGTCAAGGCGAAGCAGGAGTCCGACGTTGTCTGCGTTTTTATGCACTGGCAGCAGGAGTGCAACACCCAGATCACGGACAGTCAGAGGGCGTTCGTCAAAAAACTGGTATCCTGGGGCGCCGACGTGATTTACGGCAGCGGCCCGCACGTCCTCCAGCCCATCGAGTATATGGAGAAGCCGGACGGCGGAAGGGCGCTGGTCGCCTATTCCCTGGGGAATTTTATCTCGACCGAACAGAAGGCGACCAACATGTGCGGGGGCATCCTCGACATCACCTATGAAAAGAATTATGAAAACGATTCGGTTTCCATTACCAATGCGACCTTTATTCCAACGGTTGGGCATTATAATTCCTCCTACAACGACATCCGGATTATCCCGTTTTCCGAGTATACGCCGGAGCTTGCCAACCAACACGGCGTGCGGGGATATCAGTCCCAGTTTAATTATGAGTACGCGAAAAAGGTCTTTAACACCATTATCGGCTCTGAATTTATGACGCCCTTGGCTTGACGGTAAAAATCGCGTTTGAGCGATAAAAATCATCAGTGGATTCCTTTGTGAAAATGTCAAATTTCAGCTATTTCTACAGCTGAAATTTGACATTTTTTCTTGAAAAAACTTCCGAAAAACACTTGACAAATTTTTCGGGGGGTATAATGGGTGTGCAAATTATCCATTTTATCAAGAAAGAAGGAGACACAAAATGAAAAAAGTAGTTGCATTCGTTCTGTCTGCCCTGCTGATTTGCACAATGTCCGTTGTTGCTTTTGCGGCTGAGATCACTGATGCAAATCGTGACAAGGCAATTGCTGAGGTAAAAGCTTACCTTGCTGAAATGGGTGTGGAAGGTGATGAAATCGATCAGGTTGTCGACTCTCTCGACAATGCTCAGCTCACTGCGATTTCTGAGGCTGAGACAGACCTGAAGGCTGAAGCTGAGACTCTGAAGGCCGACATTGACAAGGCGACGACTGTCACTGGAATTCAGGCTCTTGTCAAAAAGGCTGAAACCATTATGAAAGACAACGGCGTTGAGGGCATCGCTATTACCGACGTCAAAGTCACCCTTACGACTGTAGACGGCAAAACCGTTGCGACGATTGCTCCGTCCATTAAAGTTAACGACAATGAACCTGTTGCTGTTGACGCTACCGTTACATCGGACAACGAGATTAAAAACGACGTAGAGAACAAAACGCCGGCCGTTGATAATGAGAAGAATCCGATCAACAACGATACCAAGAATCCGGTAAAACCGGCTGGCAGCGACAGTGTTGTTGTTTTGGTTGTTTCTGCTCTGGCTGTTGCGGCTGTTCTCGGCCTGGCGATCCACAAAAAACACAGCATTGTGTAATCTTGTTTTCTAAAGAGCAAAGAGTTATTCTTTAAGATCAGTTAAAAAAGCCGGGAACCGTTGTGTTCCCGGCTTTCTTGTATAGTAAAACCACGCGATAGTCGCGTGGTTCAAAAAAGGTTAACCGATGAG
>CAZSIV010000088.1:0-2579 GCA_964607135.1 uncultured Oscillospiraceae bacterium
CTCGGTTGAGCATTTATACATCCTTGATTTCTCCCGTTTCTTCATCGATTTCGGCCTCGGAAAAATCAACGTCAATCACATGATCCGGCACCTCGTACATATCAGGAGAAATCTCTGATTTGATAGATTCATCCTGTACAGCGGCACGAACAAAATCAGATTTTAGCGGGGCATATTTCAGGACACGCTTTAATACTGTTTTTTTCGCCATTTCCTCGAAATTGGTTTTCCAAGGTGAAAAACTGCTGCTGTAAGCTTTGCTGTATTTTGCTGCGTGTTTTCGTACATCTTCCATACTCATAACTTCAAACCCGAAGCCGCCGCTTTTCGTCTTAAATACGGCATACACTTTAACCGCTTCACCTCGGTCGCTGTCCGCCGGTTTATGGGTCAGTTTCGGAGCAAGGCCATATTCACACTCAAACTCGTCATTTTCATAGACAATATGGGCCTGTATGACTTCCACCTCGCCAGAACGGTATGCAAGATCGATCAGTCCTTTATATCCAAGCTGGAACTGCGCCTCCAGTTTGCCTTTATTGCTGTACGGCAAGACATATGCCTGCCCAAGCGGTGTGTTGACCTCCAGACCCAGCTGTGCGCTCGTCATCATCGCGCCTAAAAAGCTGGCAGGGGTACATTCCCCCAGTTTTGGATTAACCGAAATTGCAGAAAGCACGATCCGGGTGAACCGTTCCGGCGTAATGACAGAAGGCAACGCTTTTGCAATTTCCCTTTCCATACTTTTGATGTACTGCTGCATCGTTTTTCGTTCGGTTTTTTTCAGTTCGGCCTGTTGTTTTTGAATGATATTCGGCACAGTTTTATTCCTCCCTTTTTAATTCAGACACTTTAAAAATACGGGTGTTTGTTTCCCTGTAATATCCTGCTGGCTCTATCTCAGGATGATCCTTGAAAAACTGTTTGCTGTTAAAAGTTCGCTTCAAAGACGGGTTCCATGAAACCCGATAGTAATCGCATTCTCCGCTTTTAGCTTCTCCCATATACTCTTTGATACGGTTTGCGCATTCGCGTTTCATTCCTTCCAGCTCGCTTATCTGTTTTCCAAACGAGACATACTGCTCAAGAACAGAGGCATAAGGATACAAGTCTACATTCTCGTCACTGGTTCCTGAATAGGTAGTCTCAAGTGCGTCTGTGGTGGCCTGTGTGCCATCAACAGCGGGAGGCGTATTACTTTGTATCAGCTTCCACATCCTCTCCTCTGCCTCCATCAAAGCGGCAATCTCATCCTCGTCTCGCTCAATGGCAAACCATTTGAATTCCCGGTTCCCGATTAAAACTGCTAAATACCAGCATTGTTTTCCGGTTACAGCCAGATAGTGGACGCACTGCGCATAATATTTTTTTGGGTACTCTCCTCCTTTAAACCGCTTCAAATTTAATTCGGACGTAGTCTTGATTTCCAACCCGGCATTTTCTCCTACAATTTCCCGGTCAATATTGGCAATTGCAAAAGGATACCTGCTGTTTAGAAAACTTTGATTAACCCGCCGGATTTTCTTTCCGGTCTCTGAGCTGAATTTTTCAGCGACAAATTCTTCAAGGTATGTGCCGACCTCTGTAGCGAGATTCCCCGTAAATCCCGGAATCTTTCCGGTCTTTTCAGCCCACAAACGATAGGGAGATACCCACGGATTCAGCCCCACAACTGCCGCAGCGTCGCTGCCGCCTATGTATTTACTTCTGAGTGCTAACCATTCCTCACGGTTCGCAGTTTTTATCTTTGTGATTCCCGACACAGTTGACATCCTTTCGTTTTTGGGTTGAATTCCTCCGTCTTTTCTCCGAACATTACACCCGCACCCCCCTGTTCTCCAGCCTGTCCCGCAGCGTTTCGACCCAGCTTTCCAGCGCGATGGCTCTCTCCTCCTGCCGATCTAACAGTGTGCCGATCTCATCCCGAACCGGTCGGCTGAGTTCATCCGCATTTTCAAGAGCTTCCCCCAGGGTACAGAGCTGCTCCTTCATCCGCCGCAGCCGTTTTGATTCTTCGTCCCAGGCGATTGCCAGCCGGTTCGCCTCTTCATCCCACTCCGGCGGCGACAGGTACTGCGCTTCGGTCATTGACATCCCCTTCCTTTTGGTCTAAAATATATGTAGTGTTATTGCCTTTGTTCTCCGTTGGAATGCCGGTTCCGCGGGGAACTTTCTTTTTGTCCTTGATTCTAAGCCGCATGCTCATTCTCCTTGTCCGTGCCGGGCGGGGCAATTCGCACCCTAAGGTTTTACCAGCTTTTGGGTAATAGGCCTGCAAGGCGCGTTGTACAAAAGATGTGCCTCGCGGGATTCCAATGTCGCTTTTCGCACAGCCTATGGGTCGCGATTGCCGGCGGGGGCTCCCCGCCCCGAACAGAATCACGCTCAGCAAGAGCAGTGCTGCGCCCCAGCCGAATCCCAGCCCGCTTTCCAGCAGCCCTTCCATCCCGAAGAGAAGCAGAAAAAATATCAGAGCCAAACATCCTAATATCTTCGATTTCATTCCGTCACCTCAATCCCAGTAATTTCTTTGAATATCTCTGCGTCAAATTCCGGCCAGCTTCTTACCAGCTCAACGG
>CAZSIV010000089.1:0-2564 GCA_964607135.1 uncultured Oscillospiraceae bacterium
TCATCGGTTAACCTTTTTTGAACCACGCGACTATCGCGTGGTTTTCAGAATACAAGAAAAAGACCGGATGAAATCATCCGGTCTTTTAAGAAATAAGCTTCGTTATTTCACAGAATTTTCGTAAGCTTCGATCATTTTCTTAACCATCTGACCGCCGACAGAACCAGCCTGCTTAGAGGTCAGCTCACCGTTGTAACCGTTCTTGAGGTTTACACCGACTTCGGTCGCAGCTTCCATTTTGAAGCGATCCATCGCCTCACGAGCCTGCGGGACAACAATTTTATTGCTAGCCATTTTTGTTTACACTCCTTACTTACATTCGTTTTTGAAATGTTTTTTAATTGCGTTTGCAATAGTATTATGTTCTTTCAAACAGCGAATATAAAAGGTAATTATCGGAAAATTTGTCAGTTTTTTTGTTTTAAAAACCGGCTCCAGATCATACTTTTCAGGGGTGTAAAAGCATTCAGGCCTGGCTAACAGCCGCCTGTCCGGATCATTCTACGGTGACGCTCTTTGCGAGATTCCTCGGTTTATCCACATCGCATCCGCGCAGAATTGTGGTATAGTAAGCAAAGAGCTGGAGCGGAACAATGGTCATAAGCGGCATGAAAATATCGTCGTAGACGGGGATTCGCAGGATATAATCGGCAACTTCGGGGTCAACAACGGCATCCTGCTTGCAGATCAGCAAAACCTTTGCCCCGCGCGCCCGGACTTCTTTGACGTTGCTGATGGTCTTTTCGTAAATCCTGGACTGGGTGGCAACCGCTATCACCGGTACGTCTTGTGAAATCAGCGAGATCGTTCCGTGCTTGAGTTCTCCGGCCGCATAAGCCTCGGAATGAATGTAGGAAATCTCCTTGAGCTTCAAAGACCCCTCCAGCGACAGCGCGTAATCCAGCCCGCGCCCAATAAAGAACAGGCTGTGCGCATTCTGAAATTGAGAGGCGTAATACTGGCACTCATGGGTATCTTCGAGCATTGCTTCCATCGATTTCGAAATATCAAAGAGAGTGCGGCAGAATTCGGCCGATTCCTGCTCGGTCATCCTGCCCCTCGCCAACGCGAACTTAATCGCCAGCAGGTACATCACAGCGACCTGCACAGTGTACGCTTTGGTGCTGGCGACCGAAATTTCCAGCCCCGCATAGGTGTAGATCACATCGTCCGCTTCCCGCGCAATGGAGGAACCGACCACATTGACAACCGCAAGGGTGTGGGCTCCAATTTCCTTCGCCGCACGCAGCGCCGCCAGAGAATCTGCCGTCTCGCCCGACTGTGAGATGATGATGACCAGGTCGTCCTTGTCTAAAAGCAGGTCGCGGTAACGGAATTCCGAGGCGATTTCCACATTGACCGGAAGGTGCGCCATCCGCTCGATCAAATACTTTCCGATCATCCCCGCATGCATCGCCGTGCCGCAGGCGACGATCTGAACCGATTTGAACCGGCCAAACGTGTCGTCGGGCAGGTTGGGAAGGTGGAAATACGGAACGCCGTCCTCGATTCGAGGAGAAATTGTATTGACAATAGCAGCGGGCTGTTCATTGATCTCTTTGATCATAAAATGGGGATATCCGCCCTTTTCCGCAGCCTCCATGTCCCAGTCGGCGGTCATCAGTTCTTTGGAAAGGATGTCGCCGTTTATATCCGTAATCGTCACGCTGTCAGCGGTCAGCTCAGCGATTTCATCCTGCTCCAGAAGATAATAATCGCGGGTATATTTCAAAATAGCCGGTACGTCCGAAGCAATAAAATTTTCACCCTTGCCGACTCCGACGATCAGGGGACTGTCCTTCCTGGTGGCGAATATCTTTTCAGGAAAATCGCGAAAGACAATTCCGAGCGCGTACGACCCGTGAATTTTCGCCAAAACGGAGCGGATCGCCTTTAACGGATCCCCGGTGTAATAATAATCCAAAAGCTTTGCAATGGTTTCCGTGTCGGTCTGCGACTCGAAAACGTAGCCTTTTTCCTCCAGAAACGCCTTCACAGCCATATAGTTTTCGATGATACCGTTGTGCACGATCGAAATGCTTTCGTTTCCGTGCGGGTGGGAGTTGACGTCGGACGGCTCCCCATGGGTAGCCCACCGGGTGTGACCGATCCCGCAGGTTCCGGACGGCTTCCCTTCCTGTTCCATCTTTTGGATTAAATCGGTCAGGCGGCCCCTCGACTTTACAACCCGGATTTCACCCTCCTCAAAAACAGCAATTCCTGCTGAATCATAGCCACGATACTCCAGATGCTGCAGGCCGTCTATTAAAACATCCGTCACATCCTGCATACCAATATAGCCAACAATTCCACACATAACCTTTCACCTCTGTTGTTATTTTGGTTTTATTTTTATTCAAAATCAGTTCATTTTTGTATTAGACGAAGATATTGTACTATAAAATAATATTATAGTCAATTTACTATGCTTATAATATAGATATTTAGAAAAAGTTAATTTGCGTTTGATTGAGGGTATGGTATAATATCTGCAAAGCAGATATTATACCTTTTTATGGCCGGGACGATCCGCTCGTATTGCTCGCTCCCGTCCTGATGGCCGA
>CAZSIV010000090.1:0-2495 GCA_964607135.1 uncultured Oscillospiraceae bacterium
GGCACCGGGGCCACCCGGCCCGGCCACGGACATTGCCCCGCCTGGGCACAGGCCCTGCGGCGGTTCTCCGCCCCGCGAGGCGCTGTATGCATCATAAGCGGATGGAATTAAATATAATGAATACTTTGCCGGTCGGTTACCCGAAAGACGAATGAAACGATCGGGCGTGTATTGTTCAGCCGGGACCGCCCGGCCGCTTTAGCCATTGGAGCACTTTTCCGCGTCGATGGCGAGGACGACCATCAGGCAGAGAAGGGCGTCGGCCGGGTTGACAACATCGAGGACATAGGTGTCGGTCATTCGAAACAATTCCTTGGACGCCGTCATCACCAGTCCGCCGGAGGAGTCGAGCACCTGGTACTCCCACCCCCAAAAATCGCCGCTCACCTGCCATCCGCAGCAGTCCAGCGTGAAAGAGGGCTTGAAAAGGGTAAAATTTTTCCGGATCTCCCCGACCGGCGTTTTACCTGAATAGAGGCGGAAACGCGGAAGAAAGGTAAAGACATCCTCCTTTACCTGCCCTAAAAAAGCGCCGGCGGCATTGAAAATTTCAAGGCGGTGCCCCCATGCGGGCTTTCCCTGCACGGTGTAAACGGTTTGGCCGGCCTCGTCGTAGATATCGTAGCTGTCAAACCAGGAAAAGAAACGCTGTTTAAAATAAAGGCGCATTCTGCGTTTCATCCTTTCACATAATAAAGCTCAGCCGTCCTGTCGGGAAAGAAGCTCGGCGACATTTTCCGCGAGTTCGTCGAGCGGCCCGTCCGGGAGCGTTACGGAACAACCGGCGAGATAATGCCCCCGCCGCTGTTCGAAGAGCTCAGAGAGCTCCTCCCGGCTCCGCGCCGCAGCGATGGGGCGGTTGGGGTCCCGGTAAATCCTGTGGTAGCAGACATCGAAGGGCACGTCGAGAAAAACGACGCTGCCGTGCTTTCGGCAGAGCGCCGCATTGGAGGGGGAAACCAGCGCGCCGCCCCCTGTTGCGACGATCGAGGGGCGGGCGGAAGCCGCTTCCTCAGCGAGCAGGGAAGCCTCCAGCTCCCGGAAACGGGCATCCCCGTCCTCTGCAAAAATTTCGGGGATCGTCTTTCCGGCCCGCGCGGCGACCACCCTGTCCAGATCGATGAAGGAAACCCCCGCCAGCCGGGCCGCGGCACGCCCCACCGTCGTTTTGCCGCACCCCATAAAGCCGCATAAAAAAACGTGGTTCATGAATGCCCCTCCTTTGCAGGCTTTTCCTGAAAATACCGGACGACATAGTCCTCCATCTCAGCAATCAGCCGCTCGATTTCCGACGCTTGAAAGCGGGCTCCGTACCAGATTTCATGAGCGGCCGCCGCCTGCCAGACCAGCATGGTCATCCCGCCTGTGACAGGGATGCCGAGAGCCCTTGCGTCTGCCATCAGCCGGGTCTCGGAAGGGTTGTAGACAGCGTCGAAGAGCGCGCCGCACCCCTCCAGCTGTTCTCTTCGCAGGGGGGCGGCATCCACGTTGGGGTACATCCCGGCAGGGGTGGAGTTGACGACGAGATCGTATCCGCCCGTCACCTGATCCATCGCCAGGGCTGAGACATGGCAGGCGGGGATCTTCTGCCTGATCTCCGCAGCAAGTGTTTCCGCTCGGTTCAAGCTGCCCCGCCGCGCAGCGATCAAGACCTCGCACGCGCCCTGATAAGCGGCTTCCATCGCCATCATCCGTCCGGCGCCGCCGTATCCGAGAACCAGAATCCGCTTGCCGAAAAAGTCCTGCCCCAGCCGTTCCACGCTCTTGAGGAAGCCGGTGACATCGGTGTTGTAGCCGGTTGTCCGCCCACCCCGGCAAAGGACGGTGTTAACCGCGCCGTACCGTGCGGCGGAGCTGTCCAGAGCGGCAAGGAGAGGGATCACCGCCTGCTTGTGGGGGATGGTGACGTTGAACCCATTTAACCGGGAGAGCGTTTCGATCTCCCCGGCAAGCATTTCCGGCGGGATGGAAATCAGCCGGTAATCACAGCCGGAACGCCCGGAGAGGGCGAAAAGCCGTTCATGGATTGCGGGGGAAACCGAATGTCCGAGCGGATGCCCGGTCAAAGCGTAACGTTCCATATCGATCACCATCCGATACAAAATCCGCACAAAAGGGAGAAAGCCTCTCCTTTTTATGCGCGGCATCGGCCTTTCTTCTTGTGCTGTCTCTCTGCCGTCACAACGAAAACAGAAAGCCCATCTGTCGCCGAATCAGCGGCGGACGATTCGTTTTTATCCCGCCGCTTGAAGGTTTGGGAGAACTGCGACGGAAGAGAGATCCCTTTGATAAGTTTTATTTTTCAACAACCAAAATGTTGAAACTGTGGAAAGATGTTTTCCCCGCATCTATCAACTGAGAAAAAAGAGTGTTAATTTTATGAATAATAAATTAACATTCGCGTAAAACCAACAATTATAAGGGAAGAATATGGTATAATAACCTCACGGACTGGACGGAAATCGAAGATTTCCGAGTCCTGAGAGAACATTGTT
>CAZSIV010000091.1:0-2464 GCA_964607135.1 uncultured Oscillospiraceae bacterium
AGCTAAAACCTTCGGGAGAAATAAGAAAAGCCGAAAACCCTTGAAAATAAAGGCTTTCGGCGTTGTTTCTGGCGTCCCAGAAGGGATTTGAACCCCCGACACCCGCCTTAGGAGGGCGGTGCTCTATCCAGCTGAGCTACTGGGACATGTGAATAAATATGAAGTTTTCAAGCACCCAGCTCAGCCAAATGGATACGAACGAACTACTTCTTAGGAAGGACTTGTTCTATCCATTGAACTACGGGGGCATATCTAACAAAGGCAGATCGGCTGCTGAATGGGATTGCTTAATTAGTATACAAAATTTTACGCGAAAATGCAAACACTATTTTTGATGCGTGAGGAGAATAGGCGGTTGATATTTTGTTACGGGTGCGGTATAATAGCCGCGAAGCGGCTATTATACTTTGTTTTATGGCCGGGACGATTTATTATTCTATCTTGTATTTATGGAGTAATATCTTTATGACACCAATGGAGTCAGAATTCCCGGCATTTGAGAGAACTTTATTGCTTTACCTGTGTCTGCTAATAGCTGCTCCTTATTCCTAACAATAAATTTAATGAAGGTGTTTTTTTGAAGCGATTTGGCAAAAAACGGCCGAACTTTTTGAATAATCCGGCCCGAGTCATCGTGACCAGTTTTGCGTTGTTGATTTTGGTCGGAGCATTGGTGCTGTGCCTTCCGGTTTGTAGCCGTGCCGGAACCTTTACTGATCTTTTTACCACGTTATTTACGGCAACCTCGGCTTCCTGTGTCACAGGTCTGGTGGTTGTCGACACCTATACGTTCTGGTCCCCTTTTGGCCAAGGGATAATTTTAGCGTTGATTCAGCTCGGCGGGCTCGGATTTGTAACCTTTGCGACCTTTTTTAATATCGCACTGAGGAAAAGGATGGCACTCCACACAATGAAGGTTGCGACAGAACAGGTCAGCGCCATCGATCTGTTTGATACCCGAAAGTTGATTTCTTCTATCCTCGTCATCACGCTTTCCTGCGAGGCGGTCGGGGCGGTCATATTAGCACTTTCCTTTGTTCCCCAATTCGGCTCGAATGGAATTTATTATTCAATTTTTATAGCGGTTTCCTCTTTTTGCAATGCGGGATTCGATCAGTTTGGATTTATGGGAGAGTTCTCGAGTTTAACTACCTTTGCAAATAATCCGGCCGTTCTGCTTCCTATTGCAGCGCTCATCATTTTGGGCGGCCTTGGCTTTATCGTCTGGTATGATCTGGTTATGTTCCATAAAAACCGCCGTCTGATTCTTCACACAAAGGTTGTATTGGCTACGACCTTTGTGCTGTTGGCTGTCGGAACGGTCTTTATTCTGATTTTTGAATGGGGAAATCCCGTTACGTTAGGTGAGATGGGCTTTGGGGATAAATTAAATAATGCGTTTTTTCAGTCTGTCACACTCAGAACAGCCGGCTTTAACTCAATTAGTATTGACGGAATGACTTCGATGTCGAAGATGCTTTCGATCCTTTTAATGTTTATCGGCGCGGCACCGGGGTCAACCGGCGGCGGCATTAAGGTGACGAGCTTTATTGTCATCCTGATGACGGTTTTCAGCGTTATCAGAAACAGGAGCGACACAGTCGTCGGAAAACGGCGGGTGGCGCAGTTTACAGTTTACAAGGCAATTACTGTAACGGTAATTGCTGTTTTTGCCATTGGACTTGCCACCTTGACGATTTATTTTACAAATGATATGGGCCATACAGCGGATATTTTAGGGATCAACGCCTTGTTTGAATCCGTTTCGGCCTTTTCGACTGTCGGCCTGTCAACCGGTGTCACTGCCGTTTCAAATGGCATTTCGCGCATTGTCCTGATCTTGACTATGTTTTTAGGACGGGTCGGGCCTCTTTCGCTGGCGCTTTCCATTACGGCGAATATGTCTACAAAAAATAAAAGCCAAATCATCCCGGAAGGAAAGATCATTGTGGGGTGATAAGGTCGCAAGATGCAGGCCTGGTACAAAATCAGCCTTGGAGCATAGTCGGTGCGCTTTTTTTGATGGCTTGTTCATGTCGGCCGAGAATATAGGCGATAAATTTAAAAGTGGGATGATGGTATGGGATTTGATTTGGGACATACAGTTAGTTCAATATCAAAGCTGGCGCTGCGGATAAAAAGAAACATTGATAAAAATAATGAATCGAATATAAAGATTTATGAATTATGGCTAGATCATACTTACAGAACTTATGAAACTTTAACAAAAGGTGGATATAGGACTTATGAATTTGAAGGAAAACCAGTAGAAAATAGAAAATTTGATTTAATTCGTCCAAGTGAATATAAAGATGAAATAGACAAACCTATTGGGGACGTATTTAGCGTAAATACCAGCTCATATATTATAAATGAAAAAGCATATAAGGTCTTATATCCATATTTAAAGAAGGTAGTGTCAAGAGTTTTTCGCAAATTAGTTTGCAGACTCTGGGAGAAAGAA
>CAZSIV010000092.1:0-1941 GCA_964607135.1 uncultured Oscillospiraceae bacterium
TCCTTCGTATTCACTGCTGCAAATTCCTCCAGATTTTATCTTGATATTCTTCCTCTTTTTGAACGAATTTTCATTATCAATGTTTTTTTACTGCATATCCTCAAGCTTTCTGAACAAGTACAAAAAACTTCTATGATCGTCATTTAAGAATCGGTTATTTTTTCTTTGCGTAGAAATAACTTTTCTTAACCAAATATTACAATCGGTTCCTGCTTGGCATCCCATAATTACGCAGGCATTGCAGCGAGCTTTTCTATCTGCATCCGCTTCAGCTCCAAGGATGAATGAACGTAGGTATTTAATGTGATTCCGACATTGGCATGTCCAAGAATCTCGCTCAAAGATTTTACATCGACGCCGACCTCTATGCATCTTGTCGCAAAGGTGTGCCGGAGCGTGTGGTAGTTGATCGACGAAATGCCGCAGTTCGTGAGAACTCTATGATAACGGTATTCAAATGTTCTGGGGCTTATAAATGTTTCCGAATCCGATATGACATAGGGAGAGCTCGCAGTATTTTTGACCTGGGAGATATGAGGATACAACCACGATGAAATTGGAATATCGCGTTTGGACGAACGTGTTTTCGGCGTATCGATGATCAATTTCGTGTTGGATTTCGAACCGGCTTGATCGTTGAGAACTCTCGCAACCGTGTGGCGGATATGGATAACTTTTTCATTTAGATCGATATCGTTCCAAGACAGTGCGCATATTTCTCCGATCCGCATTCCGGTGTGAAGCGAAATCAGGATGCCAAGTTTGGTTTGGTCGATCTGGGCTATGAGCGAAGACTCCAGCTTTTTTTGTTCTTCTTTTGAAAAAATATGCAGGTCCCGATTTTTAGATAAAGCCGCTTTGGTAATTTCTGTGTTGAAAGGCGGCATCAGCTGCTCGTTTACTGCAAACCGTATGACAGAATTAATTACAGTTCTGATGCTGTTGACATAGCTGGGGGCAAGTCCTCCCGCTTGATCGACACGGCCGCCACGCAGTTTGTCATTCAAATAGGAATTGATTACGGCCGCAGATAGCTGCGATAATTTTAATTTGCCGAGCTGGGGCATAATGTGGGAATTGATGAGGTTTTGATATTTTCCAATTGATCCACCCTTGAGCCGCATTCTGTTGTGTTCGATCCACAGGTTTATAATTTCTCCAAAAGTTTTTTCTCTTTTTTTTGATGAAATCGAAGCAAAAGAAAGCGGTGATAAGGGATTAGACAGCTCCTTTGTTTTATGGTGCCTTTTTTTAAACTCACCCTCTTTCTTATGCCGTTCTTTCCAGTCTCTTTCCATCCTGTAGTGAATCGTTCCGCCGCTTTTAGACATCAAAATCAATCCTTTCTAAAATAATAAATTTGTAATAAAGCCAAGCTTTACGTCTATATGATAAAGTGAAACCGGATCAGATTTCTATGATTTATTTCGTTGGTCTCTTAACCTGCTAAATGAACTTCAATAAAATAGAACTGAAACATTTTGACAATTTGGTAAAAATATCCCAAGAATAAATTTGTTTTTTGTGCTATAGGCCATTATAAAAACAATTAATTCGGGAGTTTTAGCACAAAAATATAATAAAAATATATCCAAACGGATAATGAAAAGCAGTAAAAATCAGGTGATTTTTGCCGTTAAAGAAGTACAAATTAACGGGCGTTTCTCCTGATTTTACTGCTTTTCAGTTACATTTGTGTCTTCTCTGAATTATCGCCGCAGATTGACATGAACCGATATATATGATAGGATTAAATCCCATGAAGTTAAGAAAAGTTATTTCTACGCAAAGAAAAAATAACTGATTTTTAAATGACGATCATAGAAGTTTTTTTATTTGTTCAGAAAGCTTGAGGATATACAGTAAAAAAACATTGATAATGAAAATTCGTTCAAAAAAATGTATTTTCAGGTTTTTCCAGAGCCCTTTTAAAAAATATTG
>CAZSIV010000093.1:0-1873 GCA_964607135.1 uncultured Oscillospiraceae bacterium
CATCCCTTTTCCCCGGTTTTCGAGGGCCACGTCCAGACGGTCGATGTTGGCTGTCCGGGCGCTGGGCCCGCCGTAGGAGTACTGGACGGTTCCATCCGCCTTCTTTACCTGTTCCGGCGCCGAATCCTTTCGCCCCGCGTCCTCTTCGGCGGGGGCGGTTTTGCGTTTCCGCTTTACATATTCCAGGTAGTATTCAGTAAAGCTTCCTTTACCGTAGGAGTAGCGCAGGCTGTCTGAGAAAACGGAGTCGGGACGGGTAAGACCGTAGTGCTCCAGTACGTCGCGCGGTAAAATTTCCGGGTAATAGTCCTTGACGATATCAAGTAAATCGGATATACTAACAGTAGACCCTGCCAGGGAACCCGCTTTGCGGTACTCCTGGGCTTCACTGGAAGCAGCAGGGTCTTTCTTGACAAGATTGGATAAATTTGATATAGTAGTAGCCGTAGACCCTGCCAGGGAACCCGCTTTGCGGTACTCCCGGGCTTCCTTGGAAGCAGCAGGGTCTACTTTTTTGCTGTTTAACGAATAGAGACTGTTGAGCACTTGCAGGCCGGAAAGCTGAGAAAATCCGTTTTTTACTCTGGAAACGTTGGATAACACAACCCGCATATTGCCGTCCGTGTCCTGAAACAGCCCGATCAGCAGGTACGAATTTTCTCCGCCCGCCGTCCGCGGCTTCAGCTCGTTGATCTTGATGGAGTTTGCGAGGATTTGGGCGGCGTTCATCCCGAGCAGCGCATTGGGTATCCGCCGGTCTTTCGAGCCGTCTATCCCGTGTAGGATTCCCTTGTTCCCCAAAATGATCTGTTCGCCGCTGTAGCGGTTTTCCACCAGTGTAAGCTGGCCTGTATTATAGCGGCTAGGGAACTGGGTGCGGGCGTAGCTTTTGGCAATCGCCGCAACCTTGTCACGGTCGATCTGCCCTTTGCTGTTATATGGTATGGTTTTCTCCGCCGCCTGTGAGACGGTCATATCCTTGCTGTGGATCAACTGCTCATAGGTTGGGTTTTTGGAGGAACCGGAATCCGGTTCATTCTTTTCCAGATACTCCCGGTAGCTGTCGGTAAAGCTCCCTTCGCCGTAGGAGTAGCGCAGGCTGTCCGAAAAAACCGAGTTGGGACGGGTAAGGCTGTAGTGCTCCAGTACGTCGCGCGGTAAAATTTCCGGGTAATAGTCCTTGACGATATCAAGTAAATCGGATATACTGACAGTAGAAGTCGTTCGGGCTATGGCACTGCCACCCGGGTCCATCTGGACAGCGGCTTCTGTTTTTTTACCATCATGGGCGTACAGCAGATGTTTTTGAGCCAACATTTCAAAGTCATCAACAAAAGCTCGTCCGTCTATCCGTTCCTTGACAATAATCCGAACAATGTGAATTTTATTGTCAGAATCTTTCGCTGTACCAATTAATACATGGCCCCGAATCACATTAGACTCATCAATTTCAAGCTGATTGACTGAAACGGCTTGTTCTAACAAATCTCCAAATTGCGGCACATAAACAATGTTTTTCGTTGCTCTGCGGTCAAGTCCATGTTTTAACCCGCTTTTTGTCACTTGAATATCAACATTTAAATCAATATTATGTACAAAAACCTCTTTCTCCGTGTTTTTTGGATTTCCTTTTCGGCGAACATTATTAAGCGACTTTTGTACAATACTGTCAAAGTCTGACCTTGTCAAGCTTTTTCCAGTAAACTGTGATATGTCAATCGGTGTAACCTTCATCTCCGGCTTTTGGACGAGCGCATTGTAGCTATACTTTTTCTCCAGATACTCCCGGTAGCTGTCGGTAAAGCTTCCTTCGCCGTAGGAGTAGCGCAGGCTGTCTGAAAAAGCCGAGTCGGGACGGGTGACACCCAGGTTT
>CAZSIV010000094.1:0-1764 GCA_964607135.1 uncultured Oscillospiraceae bacterium
TGATTTTGTCCCGAACGGCACCAAAACGACACGGTATATGGTAAAAAGTCTGCAAGATCGTATTCAAAACAGTAGTCAAAACAGTATTCAAGATAGTATTCAAAACAGTAGTCAAGATCGTATTCAAAACAGTAGTCAAAACAGTAGCGCATTAAATAAACTAAACGAAACGAAACGAAACAAAACATTTAAAGAAAAGCTTCCTGCGGAAGCCAAAAGAGAGCGGTTTACGAAACCGAGCGTGGAAGAGATCGGGGCCTATTGCGCCGAGCGACAGAATAGGATTGACCCGCAGCGGTTTTATGATTTCTACGAGGCCCGGGGCTGGATGGCGGGTAAAGTCCGCATGAAAGACTGGAAAGCCGCTGTAAGAACCTGGGAGCAGAGAAAACAGGAGCCTCCCTGCGGCGGCTATGAGGGGGTAAACGAGCTGTGAATGAAATAATCAACGACGCGGAGTGCGGGGTGATCGGCGGACTGCTGACCTTTCCGAAGGATGCCTTCGAGGCGCTTGACGGGCTTTGTGAGGATGATTTTTCGCTGGAGCCTTACCGGGAAATCTTTAAAACCGCCTGCTTTGTTCTTCGGAAAAACCAGGAAACGGACGGGGTGGTCATCCTGACCGAAATTCAAAAAAAGGACAAAACCCTTGCCCAGACCGCCATGCGGTGCATGGAATGGCTCGTCGGGATGTCGAACTTCCCTTCTTATGTGCGGATCGTCAAAAGGGAAAGCCGCCGCCGGAAGCTCAACGGCCGGCTCGAACAGCTGTTATTGTCCGGTGCGGACGACCCTTATCCAGACCTTGAAAAAATTGTGGAGAGCTTCCGGGAATCCGGGAAGGCTGCCATGGGAAGGTCGGTGGTTGAATACGCGGAACAGCTCTACCATCCGGAGAGGGTGAAACGGGCCTATACCGGCCTTTCTGGGCTCGACCGGACGACGGGCGGGATGAAAGCCGGAACGCTGTCCTATGTCGGCGCAAGGCCGTCCACCGGGAAAACGGCTTTTGCCCTAAACGTTGTCAAAAAGCAGCTGGAAGCGGGGAACAAATGCCTGCTGTTCAGCCTTGAGATGAGCAGGGAACAGATTTACAACCGCCTTGCCGCAGACCTGTTAAACATCCCCTACAGCCGAATCGAGCTCTGCCAGCTCACAGAGCCGGAAAAAGACCGGATTGTCCAAGCTCTTGGCGGAATTGCAGAGACAGGGCTCCTTGAGGTGGAGGACAATGCTTACACCATCGAGGGGATCATAACAAGGCTTGCGGAATACCGACCGGACTTTGTGGCGGTTGACTTCATCCAACTCATCAGGACGGTCAAACGATTCCAAAACCGACGAAATGAAATAGACTATATATCGTCGGAATTGAAGCGGGCGGCCAAGCGGTACCGCTGTCATCTCATGTGCCTTTCCCAGATTTCGAGGGCTGGGATGGACGCGCCGCGGATGAGCGACCTCAAGGAGTCGGGCGCCTTAGAGCAGGATGGGGACTATATCCTGCTTCTCCACCGGCCCTATGTTCTCTGCAAGGACAACCCCGACGTCCGCCCGGAGGACGCGCAGGTGCTGCTCGACAAGAACAAATTCGGCAGAACCGGGATGAAGCGGCTGCATTTCGACGGGGAACATCAACGGTTTACGGAGGTATCGGGATATGAATAGCTGGCAGGACTACGAAAGGAAGAAGAGAGAAGCTCAGAGGACCCGGCCGCCCGAGGAAGAAAAGCCGGAGTATTATGAAAAGCAGATCAAACAGAT
>CAZSIV010000095.1:0-1634 GCA_964607135.1 uncultured Oscillospiraceae bacterium
GTTGGTTAGAGCAACCGGCTCATAACCGGTCGGTCCGGGGTTCGAGTCCCTGATGGCCCACCAATTATAAATAAAGGGGTATAGCTCAGTTGGTAGAGCAGCGGTCTCCAAAACCGCGTGCCGAGGGTTCAAGTCCTTCTGCCCCTGCCACGGAAAAACGGCTCAACCATGCGAGTTGAGCCGTTTTTTCTGCGCTTTTTTATGAGTGGCGCACGGTCTGAATTACCCGATTTGATGCGCTAAAATTGGTGTCGATTTCGTGTCTAGTGGTATCTGTTTGCAACGATTCCGTCTGCTGCATCATCAATAAAGCATCATTCAGCTGCGTTGCTCTCGAGGAATTCCCGCCTTTTCTTTGTTTACTGCATCACAAATTTTGACCGCCCAGATTTTCGTCTGGGCGGCCTTTTTATTACATCTCGAATCCCTCGGTGATGCCGCCGAGCCTTGCGGTATCCTTCTTTACATAGTACAACTCCGTGATCTGCGAGGTGCTGTGTCCAAGTAGGTCAGCCACCTGCCGTGGCGACAACGCTTTTATGGTTCCGTCGGGCTGCTTCTGCCCATTGACCAAATTGGTGGCGAAGGTATGCCGCAGGCTGTGCAAACCTTTCTGCTCAATTCCCGCCGCTTTCAGAATGCGGTAATATCTCTTACGGAAGTTGACTGGTCTTGTGTAGCCGCCGTTTCCGTCGGCCACAAGGGGCGTATTTTCGCCGAAATACGCTTCCCTACGCAGATCCTCGATCATCTCCACTGCCGTCCTGTTCAGCGGCACCGTGCGCTTACTGGCGGCGCTCTTGGGCTTGCCGACCTTGATCTCCCGACCGCTGGTGAACTCTGTTCCATCCCGCCGCGATACTTCTTTTACTCCCTGCCGGACTGTCAGCGTTTTCTTCTCAAGATCGATGTCGCTGTTCAGCAAGCCCAGCAGTTCGCCGGTTCTTAGCCCAGTGTTCAGCATGAGGATATAGGCTGCCGCCTGCTGATATTTCCGTTTGCCGTCTTTGAAGGTACTGAAGGCTTCCGCTTTGAACTTTTCAATTTCCTCCGGCATGAAGATGGTCACGGTTTCTGATTCGGGCAGATTTTCCTTGCTCTGCGCCGATAGAAAATTGCTTTTCTTCATCATCTCCACATTCGCCATCGGATTTTTCGGAATCAGTTCCTCGCGGTAAAGGTACCGAAAATATTCGTTTAGCACCACATAGGCTTTTTTCACAGTAGTGTAAGCGTAACCCTTGTTCATCCAGTAGTTGAGCAGATTTTTAATATCTGCCGCCGTGATATCGCCTACGGCTTTCTCTCCGAGCAAAGGATAAATCTGATTTTTGGCACTGCATTCACATCGGTCATAGGTGGTCTGCTCCACCGATGGAAACTTGAACACTTGAAGCCAATTTTGCATACTGTCCTGCAAGGATTTTCTGGACTCGTCTGACTCCACTGCCTGATTTTCAAAGTCTGCAATATAGTCCGTCATCTTCTTGTTGACCTCGGCCTTGGTCGTGCCGGAGAAGCTTTTGCGCTTCCTCTCGCCATGCTCGTCCATATACCAGACTACACCACACCAGCGGTTGTCCGTGCGCTTAAAGGTTTTTCCGTTTGTCAACAACTTCTTCTGAGCCATTTGT
>CAZSIV010000096.1:0-1587 GCA_964607135.1 uncultured Oscillospiraceae bacterium
ATACAACATAATGCCGATTATGTGCTCACCGTCCATGGGGCGGCTTTTTTATTTCCAATTTCAAATGATTAGCCGCATATTTTCCATACGCTGGCGGTGTTCATTGCCGGTTGTGATTATATAAATTCTTGTGGTATTAATACTGCTGTGACCGAGAATGTCGGCAAGCTTACCAATATCCTTTTCGATGCCGTAAAACACACGGGCAAATAGATGTCGCAGATTATGCGGAAAGACCTTTGACGGATTAACACCTGCATCAACACATAGGTTTTTCATTTCCCGCCAAATGTTTGTGCGGCTCATGGGCTTGCCCGTTTTTGTGACGAAAATGCTCCCGTAAGTTATACCTCGCCTTTTACAATACGCAATCAGTTTATTCTGTAATTCCCGAACGATAAACACCGTTCGGGTTTTATTTTTACATGAAACCGTCGCCTCACCGCTTTGAGCGGCTTCCACCGTAATATATTGCAACTCCGACACACGGATGCCCGTGCCGCATATCGTTTGCAGAATCAGGTTCAGCCGCTCGTTGCCTTTCTGTTTTGCCGTATTGACTAGTCTTATGTATTCTGCTTTGGTCAACTCCTTTTCCTCGGGGCAGTAGAGCTGCCGGTGAAGCTTGATGGCTTTCACCTTGAATTCCGCCCAGCTGAGAAAAGAAAAAAAGCTGTTGATACTCGCCAGCATGGAATTGATACTGCGGACAGCGTAGTTTTCAGCAATTAGTTTGTTTTTGTAGGCAATAACTGTTTCCTTTGTAACCTCTGCTCCGTTCAAGTATGCCATAAGCGTCCGCACATCACGCAAATATTTCTCAATAGTATTCTCGCTCTTTTCCTCCTCTTGCAGATATTTTTCAAACTTTTGTATAAGTCCTTTTGTTAGATAATATTCTTTCATTTTGTCTTAGTCGAGTAGGCAGTCTCGACACTCCTTTCACAATATTTCTGCTGTGAAGGGTTTGCCTACTGCCCCTCACAGAACCGGACGTGCAGTTTTCCCGCATCCGGCTCTTCAAGCAATCTTCGGTTGCCAGCCCCAAATATCCGTGGTCAAATGCGGCTCCTTGACGTAGTAGCTCCAAATACGGAGATACTTTCCATACTTCAAGGACCGCTTCTGATGTCGGCGATTCAGTACGCAGTAGGTGGAGTATTTCAGATACTTCCAGAAACTCTGTACGGCATGAAAGTTCCCACTCACCCCGTAGTAGTTGCAGTGCCCGCAGACGATGGACGCTAAAATCTGCATCGTTTCCGCTATTGGCCTGTGCATACGTTCTTTGACCGGTATTCCCAGTGATCTCATTTTCCCGTTGGCCTTGGGAATATATGTTCGCCGCACTGGGGGCGGTTTGTACTGAAATTTCCGCATCCGTTCCACCATCTCTGCAATGCTTTCCTGAACCTTTTCGTCATTGTCAGCGCCAGTGATAAAATGTAAAAAAACGCCGAGGAAAAAATGTAGGTTTGTGGCGGAGCGGAGGAAAAAAAGATAGACTCCCAATAGGACGGAAAAAGCGTCCAGAAAGGGAGTCAGGAAATGAAAGGAGCACAGTGGATGGACATCCGAAGCGACAGA
>CAZSIV010000097.1:0-1370 GCA_964607135.1 uncultured Oscillospiraceae bacterium
TGATAGGAGAAGAACAATGAAAATCAAATTAAATCCCGATACGGAAATTGTCAACACCATAAAAGAAGGACTGAAAAAGACGGGCGGTTACTGCCCTTGCCGCAGAGAAAAAACAGATGATACCAAGTGTATGTGCAGGGAATTCAAAGATCAGATTGCCGATCCCAATTTCGAAGGCTTTTGCCATTGTATGCTCTACTATAAGGAAAAGTAATATTAACATCGGATACTTAAATAAAATTTAATATACTTATTTTTAATCGGAGGAATGAGGATGGCGTCTAAACGATATGCGACCGTAGATAAAACAATTTGCGTTGCCTGTGGTGCTTGTGAGAAAATTTGTCCGTTAGGAGCAATAAAAGTACATAAAGGATGTTTTGCAAAGGTTGCACAGGACAAATGCGCAGGATGTGGAAAGTGCGAAAAGGTCTGTCCGGCAAACAGCATTACAATGGAAAGCAGAGAGAACATATGAAAACAAAGAAAAAACATTGGTATGATTACTTATGGATATGGTCCATCATATATTTCGCACTCGGATTTTTCAATATTCTTTTTGCCTGGCTCGGTATGATTGATTTCTTGCTGCCGATCATGTTCGCAGCATTTGGCGGCAACAAGTTTTTCTGTAACCATCTTTGCGGCAGAGGGCAATTATACTGCAAGCTGGGCGAAGATCTGAAATGTTCCCGAAACAAGCCTACACCGAAATGGATTGCTTCCAAATGGTTTCGATACGGTTTTCTGATATTTTTTCTTGCCATGTTCGGCAATATGGTTTTTCAGACCTGCCTTGTGGCAAGCGGTGCGGAAAATCTGCGTGAGGCAATCAAGCTGTTTTGGACTTTCCGTGTTCCTTGGGGATGGACATATTCGGGAAGTATGTTCCCGGATTGGGTGGCACAATTCAGCTTCGGGTTTTACGGCCTGATGCTTACATCGCTTTTAATCGGTTTTATTGTTATGATTTTCTTTAAGCCGAGAACATGGTGTGCTTTCTGTCCGATGGGAACGATGACACAGGCAATCTGCAAATTAAGGAACAGAAAAAGAGGTAAGCGATAAGTGATAACATCACAGAACTCGGATTTCTAATCGGATATAATAAAGATACAATAAAACAAAGGAGGCCACAAAAATGTCTGTAATTAAAATTAGTAAAGAAAATTTCGCAAGTGAAGTTTTGAATTCCAATAAACCCGTACTTCTCGATTTCTATGCCGATTGGTGCGGTCCCTGCCGTATGGTAGGTCCGATTGTATCGGAAATCGCAAATGAGCGAAATGATGTAAAAGTCGGCAAAATCAATGTTGACGAACAACCGGAACTTGCGGCACAGTTTCAGGTAATGAGCATCCCGATGCTTG
>CAZSIV010000098.1:0-1325 GCA_964607135.1 uncultured Oscillospiraceae bacterium
ATCCGTCAGGGGGTTTCAGGGATCGGCGCCGTCTCGCCCCGGTCGTTTGCCAACCTGATCGACGAGCCGCTTTTTCTCGCGCGGACGGGGATCTATGCCCTGACATCCTCCACCATTACGGCGGAGCGGACGGTTCAGAACCGGAGCTATTATATCGACGCTGAGCTCACCCGGGAACCGGGGCTCGAAAGTGCGGCGGCTGTCCAGTGGAACGGGTACTACCTGCTCTGCCTGAACAGCCGCTGTTACATTCTCGACGGCAGGCAGAGCAAATCCTACCAGGCGCAGTCGAACGGAAACTACGTTTACGAGTGCTATTATTGGGAGAATATCCCCGCCGTCTGCTTTTTGGAGCGGGACGGGGCGCTCTTTTTCGGGACGGCGGACGGGCGGCTTTGCCGGTTCAACACCGACATTGACGGGATGGAGCGATTCAGTGACGACGGTGCGGCGATCCGCTGCTGCTGGGCGACCAAGGCGGATGACGACGGGGACTTTATGGCCCGCAAAACCATGATGAAGCGGGGCTCCGGCGTGATGATCAAGCCCTACGCCCGTTCCAGCGTCAAGGTTGCGGTCAGAACGGAGCAGGGGGAGCAGGATGTGCGCTCCGCGATGATGGATATCCTCAACTGGGAGGACATCGATTTTTCCCGCTTCACCTTCAACGCCAGCGATTCCCCCCAGGTCGTCCCCTTCAACAGCCGGATTAAAAAGTACATCACCCTCCAGATTTTCGCAAAAAACGAAGCGGTCAACGAGGGGTTTGGAGTGTACGGCATCATCAAGCGGTATACCCGCGGCAATTATGTAAAGAGGTGATCGAGTGGCATTGAGCGATTATAAAATACAGCCGGGGCAGATTGCGGCGAAAGGCGTAACCGCTGCGCCGGACAAGCTGACCGGGACGGCGGCTGAAAACAAGGCGGTCTTTGACCGGCTGATCCGGGAGGTCGTGGCCCAGGCGGTCAACGGGCTGGTGGACGGGCTCACCGCCCAGACCGGCGCGGGGGAGATCGGTGCGGCGGTGAATGGGCTGAATGGTACCAATGTACAGTCGCTTTTGAACAGCCTAAAGCAGTATATCGACGAGTCGGTGATCGACGCGGGGGCAATGGTCTCCTTTAACGGCAGGAGCGGGCGGGTGCTTCCCAAAGCAGGGGACTACACCGCCGACCAGATCACCGAGACGGAAAAGTATTTTATCACCGCCGCAGAACGGACGAAGTGGAACGCAGGGAGCCTCGTAAGCGGGAGCAGCGAGGCGGGCAGCTACCTCAAATTCCCGGACGGCACCATGCTCGCATGGGGAGTTGTGACGGTCG
>CAZSIV010000099.1:0-1173 GCA_964607135.1 uncultured Oscillospiraceae bacterium
CGTACTGTAAAGTTAAATGAAAGTTGAAGACCCGTCAGCCTAGATGGTACAATGGTTTTACCACAAACCCAAGTACCTCCCGAAAGGAGACGAGTCTTCATGGCAAAATTATATCAGGTAAGCTGCCCAAAGTGCAACAACAAAACGGACTTTTATCGCTTTGGCAAAGACAAACACGGACATCAAAAGTATCAGTGCAAAAAGTGTAAGCATCAGTGGGCACCGGAAACACCACCCAGGGAGCGCAATCCGAATTATCCTACCTGTCCAGTCTGCGGGAAAGCTACTTTCCTACATCACGACAGGGAGCATTACAGCAACTACCGCTGCTGCGACAGGAAATGCAATCACTCCCTGTTCGTTCCAAAGCCTACTGCCATCTCAGCGCCATCCATGACCAAATTGTTCGGCAAAACAGATTTCAAACGGATGCGCTATCCTGTCCATGTGATCCTTATGGCCTTGAGCATGTTCTATCTGGGCAAGAATTCTTTCCGCAATATCGCTCTGATCCTGCGTACCGCGATGAATATCCAAGTGTCTCACACCACTATCGGCAACTGGTGTACACGCTTCGCTCCCATGTTCCAAAACATTGCCTTACAGCTCATTCCGGCCCTCAATTTCAACTCTGACGAATGGCACGCCGATGAAACCGTAGTAAAGATACAGGGTAAGAAATACTTCCTCTGGCTGATCTTAGACTGTGAAACACGCTTTGTCCTCGGCTTCCATCTCTCGCCCCATAGGGACAGCCCGCAGGCCTTTACCATACTGAATGCCGTGAAACCTTTGGGAACACCCCAAGCCATTGTCAGCGACCGCTACTTTGCCTACCTGATGCCTGTTAAAACGCTGCATGGGGTTAAGCATATCCGTGTTCAGAGCTTCCACGATGACATCACCAACAACCTCATCGAGTGCTTTAACAAGCAATTCAAGGCCTGGTACAAAACCAAACAGGGCTTTTCCTCTTTTGCTTCTGCAAACAATCTCATTTCCTTGTTTATCTTCTTTTACAATTTTGTCCGCCCTCATTCCGCTCTCAACAATCTTACTCCGGCTCAGTGTGCCGGCCTAAAGCTTTCCAAAAAGCGTAAGCGTGAGCTTTTTCTCGTTGCTTGACCATATTCGCTGTTTTCGGGCCCTATTTTTTCATCTTTACTTTACAGT
>CAZSIV010000100.1:0-1155 GCA_964607135.1 uncultured Oscillospiraceae bacterium
TGTTGTAGAATCAAGGCGGTACGCAAGTACCCTTAAGGGCTGCCATAACGGTAGGGCGGGGAGCCCCCCGCTGGCAGTTCGCACTCTGACGTTTTACTGGTTTTTGAGTTTTAGACCTGCGAGACGAGTAGAATAAAATAAATACGGCGCACCTCGCGGGACACAAGCCTAAAGCCTGAATCACTTTTGTGCGCGAATCGTCCTGCCCGGCCACGGGCTCAGTTCTGTACGTTGTTAATCAGTTTAATCAGCTTGATTGTAGCTTTAACGCATAAAAAGAAATAAACCGCCAACCCTCTCAAAAGTTGCGGTTTATTTCTTAAACCAAATTACAGAGGGCTAACCGTCTATCGGCAGCCTTTCTGTTTTTATGATACTGTTTTTTAATAGGAATGTCAAGCGCTAAACCAGCGCCTATAAAAAATCGACAATGAATGACCAAGAATCCTCTCTGCCACTTTTTTCTATACTACCAATATATCACGTAAGTACGTCCCCTGTGTTACCCATTTTTCTCCAGAGCAGATAAAAGAAGAGCCTGCGATATTCGTAAAACTGCCTTCTTCCGCAGGGAGGACCCAGCTTTTCATAGGTAAAGCCTTCGTTTGTAGCGTTTAGGATGATGTACTGATAAAGCTCGCCTGCGGCCTCCACCGCCGTTCGCTCGATCAATTCAAGGTCATTTCTAAGCTTCACCGCATTCATCGCCTGCACCGCAGTCACGTCGCTCACAGCTGTCCGCTTCGGCACCGGGGTGTTAGAGAGCGGATAGGAGGCTACTGAATAGCAGGCGCCCAGCTTTCGCTTCTTTTCCTCATATTGCAGACAGAAATGCTTCATTTCCCGGTAAGCCTCCTTTGAGATTCCATATTGTGTCAGCTTCAAGTCTCTTTTTCTCGGCATTTCAACCCTTCCTCCAACCCCACTTTTTGTTCTCCACTTTGACACAAAACAGCCGTTCAGCCCGTACAATGGTATAGGGCTCCCCTTCGATGGTCAGCAAGGGATAAAGGTGCGGGCTTTCGTTTAAGCTGATCCACTTCCGTTTCGCCTTCTCAAAGGAGTCATACCGCCAGCGCCCTGTCACCGTTCCAAATTCGATCCGTTCTATGAGATACATTGATCCTCCTAAAAAATCCCAGTTATAAACTTAAC
>CAZSIV010000101.1:0-1086 GCA_964607135.1 uncultured Oscillospiraceae bacterium
CATTGTACCATCTAGGCTGACGGGTCTTCAACTTTCATTTAACTTTACAGTACGTGCAAGATATTTGGGAGGCGCTCTATGATTATTTATGATCCGCTTTGGGACACGTTAAAGAAAAAAGGCCTTTCTACCTATACTTTGAGAGTTAAATTTCAGATCAGCGGAAGTACCGTACAGCGTTTGCGGAGAAATATGTCGGTTTCTACCAACACTTTGGATGACTTATGCAATTTGCTGGGCTGCTCTCTATCAGAAGTTGCCAAGCATGTCTCAGACAAAGAATTGACAGCAGAGCAATCGGAGAACGAACATCACGCTTGATTATAAAGCAGCCGAAAAAAAGCAGTAGAAGCGCGCAGGTGTACTGCCGTATATCATGACAAGCGGGGAAACTGTGCGGATAGTTTTCACCTGAATCGGCAGCAATAACCGATTTCTTTTAGGGAGTTCCCTATCCACCCCTAAAAGACACGGCGCAGCACCGTTAAAACCGATTTTATGCGGAAATGGCATCGCAACCGTTCCGGCAAGCCGATTTCTCTGGAAGAAATGATGGAGAGCGAGGACAGGGATATTTTCGATGTAGCTGACCCACGGGCAGAGTTTGAACATGATATTATTTCCGAAATTCAGATCAACACTTTTGCAGAGGAAAATATCACTGAGAAAGACCGGGAAATACTGAAACTACGGATGGACGGATATACCGAACAGGAAATTGCAGACAAGGTTGACTACAAGACCGCCAGTGCGGTACACAAGAGAATTGCCAAAATCACAAGTGCCTATGAGGACTTTGTGACAAGTGAATACAGCAAATATCTGACAAATAAAATACGCAGAGCAGACAGCAGTTATTCGAGTGGTAGCTGCTGTTTTTTTCGTGCGGAAAAGGAAACGCAATGAGCAATACACCATTTGAAGATCTGCCGGATGTGCTGAATGCAAAGCAGCTTGCAGAAGCACTCCATCTACCAAAAGCCGGAGCCTACAATCTGCTGAATACGGATGATTTCCCCACATGAAAATCGGTGGTAGTGTCAAGAGTTTTTCGCAAATTAGTTTGCAGACTCTGGGAGAAAGAAG